>DATJPZ010000001.1:0-8240 GCA_035506175.1 Thermoanaerobaculia bacterium
ACTCCAGTTGTCCGAGCCCGAGCTCGACCGGCGTTTGAGCGTCAGGTCGAGAGAGCCGTCCCGCCGGAAGTCGACCAGCCAGCGGCCGTGGATCGTCTCCGGGCCCCTCGCCTGAGCGCGGGCGACGGGCGGGGCCAGCGAAACCAGGCCCAGGGTCAGAGGCAGGGCGAGCCGGACGGCGAAACGAGTCATGGTTACCCCCCTGGCTCTTGGGACGACGGGACGAGGCGAAAGTTTCGGAGGCTGGGGACTCAGAACCTCAGCGCCGGGTCGGGCCGCCGGGTGTCGGGGTCGGCGGGAGGACGTTGACGAGGCCCTGCATCATGACCCCGTGAGCCGTACAGAAGTAGGTAAAGGTTCCTACGGTGTTGAACTGGCGGGTGAAGACGAATCCCGTGGTGTGTTGACCGGAATCCCAGAGCTCGGTCGGGGGGATGCCGACGGGCCCCGGTGTGCAGTTGGTCGCGTTGCATGTCCCGGATGTCGTCGAGTGCGTGCTGCCGACCCAATCCCACTCGACGATCGTCCCCGCGGTGATCGTGGTCGTCGAGGTCCCGCTCGACGAGTCGACGAAGTTGGTGCCGCCCGCGCCCACCTGCACCTTGTGGTTCGTATTCGGCGTCGGCGTGTTCGTCGGCGTACGGGTGTTCGTCGGCGTGCGCGTCGCGGTCGCCGTTCGAGTCGCGGTGGCCGTGGCGGTCGAGGTTCTCGTTGCCGTCGCGGTCGTCGTCGCCGTGGGCGTTCGGGTGGCGGTCGGCGTGTTCGTGGCGGTGCCGGTGCTCGTCGGCGTTCGGGTCGCCGTGGCCGTGCGGGTCGGCGTCGAGGTGACGGTCGCGGTGGGCGACGGCGAAGCCGTCGGCGTCGGCACGGGCGGCGCCAGCGGCGCAAAAGTCCGCAGCAGGAAGACGGCCATCTGCCCGCGGGTGACGGGGGAGTTCGGGCAGTAGTCGTCGCCGCCGCAGCCGCCCGTGATTCCTTCGTTGTAGAGCTGCTCGATCCAGTTGGCGTACTGGCTGGGGCACGGGACGTCCGCGAAGATGCCCATGCACGTCGGCGGCACGTAGGCCGAGCCCTGCTGCGTCTTCAGGAGGAACACCGCCATCTGCGCGCGCGTGACGGGGTTGTCGGGACAGTAGTTTCCGCCGCCGCAGCCTCCGGTGATGCCCTCGTTCGAGAGCTCCTCGATCCAGTCGGCGTACTGGCTCGGGCACGGGACGTCGGCGAAGATGCCCATGCAGGTCGGGGGCACATAGTCCGAGCCATGCTCCGACTTCAGGAGAAAGACGGACATCTGCGCCCGCGTCACCGAGGCGGACGGGCAATAGAGCCCGGTTCCGCACCCGGTCGTGACCTGCAGGTGGAAGAGCTGCTCGACGTAGGCGTAGAAGGGGTGGGTGGTGGGGACGTCCGTGAAGCTGTTGCCCACGTGAATCGTCCACGTGGTGGAGATGCCGAGGACGCTCAGCGTCTCTTTGAAGGAGACGTCCCAGTGCGCGACCGGGCGCGTGCCGGACACGGTGAGCAGGTAGCAGTTGCCGGTCGCGTCGGCGCAGTCGGCGGTCGATCCGGCGGCGACGGTGCCGTAGTCGGCGGACGCGTCGGGGAGCGCGTACGCGGGGCCCGGGGGGCCGGTGAGATTCGAGGCCGACCCGGTGATGGCCTGGGCGGAGCCCAGCGTGTTCGTCCAGAAGGGCGAAATCTGGACCGTCTCGCCCGGCTCGAGGACCCCGTTGACGTTCGAGCTGGTGCCGTCGGCCTGATGCCCGTCGACCCCGGCGTAGAGTGCCTGGATCGCGCCGCCGGGGGAGCTCGGAACGCCGCGCACCGGGGAGACGCTCGCCGGGGTGGCCGGTGCCTCCGGACTCCGATGGAGCGAGGCGACGCCGATGCCGACGAGAAGCGCGAGAACGCCGGGTTTCATGGCACGCTCTTCCGTCAGGACTATACGACACGGCAATGAAGGGCGGCGCCAGCGCCATCGACCCGCGGCTCGAAAACGGGCGCGCGCTCTTCAACGCGCACCGATTCTTCGAGGCGCACGACGCGTGGGAGGAAGTCTGGCGCGAAGCGGCGGGGCCGCGGCGGATCTTCCTGCAGGGGCTGATCCAGATCGCCGCAGGCCTTCTGAAGGACCAGCGCGGCGCGCCGGGCTCCGCGGCGCGGCTCCTCGAGATGGGCCTCGCGAAGCTCGCCGCCGAGGTTCGCCCGTCCCGGGCGTTGCGGGAATTTGCCGGGAGAGTGGACGACTTCGCACGGGCCCGGCGCGGTGGCGACACCGAACATCGCGAGTACCCGCACCTGCCGCCGCTCTCGGACGTCGAGTGACCGGAAGGCGCCCTCGATGCCCCCTCCGGACCTCCCCCGGGAACCGCCCGTGCCCCTGCTGCCTGGAGGCCGGGAGAGCCGGGTCGTGCCGCCGCCCGAGGAACCCGACGACGCCGGGAGTCTTCGTCGAGAAGCCCGGGGACCGGAGCGAGTGACCCCGGGGCGATAGACTCCCGCGCGTGCTGCCCCGCGACTCGGAAATCCTGGAGCGCCTTCGCCAGAAGGGTTCCCGCATCCTGTCCTTCGGCGAGTTGAAGAAGTCCTTCGGCGTGTCCGACGGCGAGGAGGACGCTTTCCGGGAGAGCCTCGACGCCCTCGAGCGCCGCGGCGAGATCGCTCAGGTGCGGGGCGAAAAGTACTCGGCGATCGAGTTCACGGACCTCGTGGCCGGGCGGATCACCGTGCGGCCCGAGGGATTCGGCTTCGTGCTCGTGCCGGGAGGCGACGATCTCTTCGTTCCCCGCACCGGCATGCACGGGGCGATGGACGGCGACACGGTCCTCGCCCGCGAGGAGCGGTCGCGGGCCACGCCGCGGCGGGGGCGCGAGGCGCCGCGGACCTCCGGGACGGTCGTCCGCGTCCTCGACCGGGCGCGGGAGCGGGTCGTCGGGCGGTTCGAGACCAGCGAGGGGAGGCGGACCGTCGTTCCCTACGACCCGAAGCTCGACGCCGTCATCCGCATCGCCGACGGCAAGACGAAGCGCGCCCGCGAGGGGGAGATCGTCGAGGTGCGGCTGACGGCGTTCCCCGACTCGAAGCGCGTCGCCCACGGCGAAGTGGAGGAGAAGCTCGGGTTTCTCGGCGACCCGGGCGTGGACATCGAGATCGTCCTGCGCTCGCACAACCTCCCGCCGCGATTCCCCGAGCCCGTGGTGGCCGAGTCGGAGCGTTTCCCCGAGGAAGTGCGCGAGGAGGACCTTCTCGGACGGCGCGATTTCCGCGAGCGCCGCATCGTCACCATCGACGGCGAGACGGCCAAGGACTTCGACGATGCCGTGGAAGTCCAGAGGACCCCCCACGGCTTCCGCCTCGGCGTGCACATCGCCGACGTCTCGCACTACGTCGAGGAGGGGACGGCGCTCGACGACGAGGCCCGGTCGCGCGGCACGTCGGTCTACTTTCCGGGGCGCGTCCTGCCGATGCTGCCGGAGCGCCTGTCGAACGGACTGTGCTCCCTGAACCCGCGGGTCGACCGGCTCGTGCTCTCGGCGATCCTGGAGCTCGACCCGAAGGGGCGCGTGACCGGCGCGGAGTTCGCGAAGGGGGTCATCCGCAGCGGCCATCGCATGACGTACACCGAGGTCGCGCGGCTCCTCGAGGAGGGGCCGGGGCCCGACGACCCCCGGCGCTACGGCGACTACCTCGAGGACTTTCGGCTCATGGGCGAGGTGGCGGCGCTCCTGCGCGCGCGGCGGGAAGCCCGCGGCTCGATCGACTTCGACCTGCCCGACGCCGACATCGTCCTCGACGACGCCGGCCTCGTCGTCGGGATCGTCCCGGAGTCGCGCAACGTCGCCCATCGGCTGATCGAGGAGTTCATGCTGGCGGCCAACGAGGCGGTCGCGAAGAAGCTGCTTTTCGCCAGGCAGCCCGCGATCTACCGCGTCCACGACCGGCCGGACCCGGATCGGCTCGTCGACTTGAAGGAGATCCTCGAGAGCTTCGGCTACGCCCTGAAGGGCGACCTCGCCGAGCTCGCGCCGAAAGAGTTCCAGCGGCTGCTCTCGGAGATCGAGGGCAAACCCGAGGAGCGGCTGCTGCACGACCTGCTGCTGCGCGCACAGCGCAAGGCCGTCTACAGCGAGGAGTGCCGCGGGCACTACGCGCTGGCGGCGCCGTACTACGGCCACTTCACCTCGCCGATCCGCCGGTACCCGGACCTCGTCGTTCATCGGCAGCTCTCGCGCCTGCTCGCCTCGGGACGGGCGGTTCCCGCGAAGGACTTCGAAACGGTCAACGAGCGGCTGCGCGAAGTGGCCGCCGTCTGCTCGGAGCGCGAGCGGCGCGCGGAGCAGGCGGAGCGCGAGAGCCTCCTCTGGAAAAAGATCGTCTTCATGAAGGACAAGGTCGGTCGGTCCTTCGACGCCTACGCGACCGGTGTGGCATCCTTCGGCGTGTTCGTGACGCTTCGGGATTTCTTCGTGGAGGGGCTCGTGCCGATCGCCGCGCTGGGAAACGACTTCTTCGTCTACGAAGAGAAGCAGCACCGGCTCCGCGGGCGCAGTTCCGGCAAGACCTTCCGGCTGGGCGACGCCCTGCGCGTGCGCCTGGTCGCGATCGACGAAGTGCGGCGCCGACTCGACTTCCGCCTGGCGGAGGATTCGCCGGCGCGGGCGCCGAGGCCGGCGCCGAAGCCCGCCGCGCCGGCGCCGATCGCCTACGGCCGGACCGGCCGCCGGAGGAAATCATGACGGGTTCGCGGACTCTCGGCCTCGTCGTCGTTCTGGCGGTCTCCGTCGCGGCGGCGTGCCGCGAGCGGGGCCGGCCGGATCCGAACGTCCGCATGGCCATCTCGCACGAACGCGCGGTGGACGTGGCCGCCGCCAGCCAGGCGGCCGGCGTCGCCGGCGGCCCCGGAGGGGGCTCCGGCGCGGACGTGCCGACGCGCCTCGAGGTGCCCCCCGAAGTCCAGGCGGCTTTTGGCGGCATCCGGCTGTCGTGGACGCAGAAGTCCGACGGCAAGACCGGGGTCCTCGAGATCCCGCTCGGCAGCGGCGTCCCGCTGCCCGACCCGTCGCTCGTCGTCCGCGCCGACGCCTACCTGCCGTCGTTCACCATGGGCGGCGGGGCGATCACGTCGCAGGGCGTCGAGGAGCAGAACCCGGCGGCGCGCATCACGGTCTTCGAGAAGGGCAAGGAGATTTTCGCGGGCTGGATCTTCGCCCGATTCCCCGATGTCCACCCCTTCGTGAACCCGACGTATCAGCTGCACCTTGAAGGGGGATTGCCGAAGGCCGGCAAGTGACCACGGCCCCGTTCCGCGTCGTGGTGGCCGGGCGACCGAACGTCGGCAAGTCGGCGCTCTTCAACCGCCTCGCGCGGCGCCGGCGCTCGATCGTCCACGACCTGCCCGGCATGACGCGCGACGTCGTCGAGGCGGCCGCGAAGCTGCCCGACGACCGCGCGTACCTGCTCGCGGACACCGGCGGCTATGACCCGGAGGGCCGCGACGACATCCCCGCGGCGGTGAGGGACCGGGCCGTCGGGGCCATCCGCAAGGCGGACCTGGTCATCCTCGTCATGGACGCGTCGGCCGGCGTGGTTGCCGGCGATCGCGCCGCGGCCCGTGTCGTGCGCGAGGCCGGGCGGCCCTGCATCGTGGCGGCCAACAAGGTGGACCGGCGCGAGGCCGCCGACGGCGAGGTCGAGGCGTGGGAACTCGGGTTTCCGGAGGTCTACGGCGTGTCGGCGGAGCACGACATCGGAGTCGACGATCTGCAGGCGGCGATCGGCGAGCGGCTGACCGCGGCGGGCCGTCCCGCGGGAGAGCCGGCGGCCGAACAGCCCGCGGAGATCGCGCTCGCCGTCGTCGGCCGGCCCAACGTCGGCAAGTCCTCGCTCGTCAACGCGCTTCTCGGCGAAGACCGGGCGATCGTGTCCGCCGTCGCGGGGACGACGCGCGACGCCGTGGACGCGAGCCTCGCCTCGGGCGGACGGCGCTTCCGACTGGTCGACACGGCCGGAATCCGCCGGCGCGGCCGCACCGAGCAGGGCCCCGAGGTGCTCTCGGTCGTCCAGGCCCGCAAGCGGATCGAGGACTGCGACGTCGCGCTTCTCGTCGTCGACGCGAGCCTCGGGCCCACGGGGCAGGACGCGACGATCGCCGGCTACGCGGCGGAGGCGGGGCGAGGACTGGTTCTCGTCGCCAACAAGTGGGACTTGGCGGGCCAGCGCGAGGTCGGCACGGCCGACGACTTCCGGAAGGCCCTGGCCTCGCAGATTCCGTTCGCGCGGCACGCGCCGATCCTCCTGACTTCCGCGAAGACCGGGCGGGGCGTGCCCCGGGTGCTCGCGGCGGCGGCCGAAGTCGCCGAGAACCGGCACCGCCGCATCGCCACCGGCGAGTTGAATCGCATCCTGGGCCGGGCGCTGCGCGACAAGCCGCCGCGGACCGCGTCGGGCAGGAACCTCAAAGTGTTCTATGTCGCGCAGACCGCGGTCGCGCCGCCGACGTTCGCGCTGGTGGCGAGCCGCGCGGAGCCGCTGCACTTCTCCGAAGAGCGCCGCATCGAGAACCTGCTCCGCGAATCCGCCGACTTCTCCGGGTCGCCGATCCGTCTGCGCGTCCGGGAGCGCTCCGGGCGGCACGAGGCGCCCTCGCGGAAGCGCTCAAAGTCCTCCCGCCGGAAGGCGCGTTCGGGTTAAATTAACGCCGTGGCGAAGGGGGAGGCCGAGGTCTACAGGCCCGCCGAGGCGTGCCGCATCGCGGAGGTGGCGCCTTACGTGCTGCGGTACTGGGAGACCGAGTTTCCCGCGCTCACGGAAGGCAAGGACAAGGGCACGGCGAAGCTCTACACCGCGCGCGACGTCAGGATCATCGCGCGCATCCGGGAGCTCCTCTACGACGAGGGGTTCACGGTCGCGGGCGCCAAGAAGCGCCTCGAGTCCGAGATCGTCGAGGGACGGTTCGACGACGGTCTCGCTCCGGCTCCGCCGATCGCGGTGCAGAAGGGCCCCGAGCCGCGCAAGGCCGCACCCGCGCCGGCGCCCGCAACGCGCGCCGAGGCGCCGCCCCCGCCGCCGAAGGCTGCCGCTCAGCCGGCGCTGCCGAAGGCTCCGACCGCCGCGCGCGAAGCCGCTCCCGCCCGCCCATCCGCGGCCGCCTCGAGCGATTTCGACCGCCGCAGCGTTCTGCGCGAGTTGAAGGACATCGTCAAGCTCCTCGACCGCCCCCGCAAATAGCCGCGCCGTCCGCGCTCCGCGATCGCGGGTCCGCTTGACAGGCCCCGCGCCCCGACCATAGCTTTAGAGGCAATTTAACCCTTACGGAGAGGAGCCCTGTCATGACCAAGGCCGTCGCTCGGCTGTCCGGGGTCGTCCTGAGCATCCTCCTGCCCGCCGGCGTGCTGTCGGCGCAGACCACCGGCAGCATCCGGGGCGTCGTACAGACGGGAGGCACCGCGCTGCCGGGCGTCACGGTCGAGGCGAAGAGCCCGAACCTGCAGGGCTCGCGCGTCACCGTCTCGGACAGTCAGGGGCGCTACAACCTCACGCTCCTGCCGCCGGGGCGCTACACGATCACCGCGACGCTCGAGGGCTTTTCCGGAAAGGCGCAGATCGTTCCCCTGTCGCTCGGCGAGTCCGCGACGCTGAACCTCGAGCTCGTCCAGACCAAGACCGAATCGGTCACGGTCACGGCGGAGGCGGGCACCGTGGCGACGGATTCGAGCTCGAGCGGCCGCAACATCGATTCGAAGGTGTTTCAGGCGCTGCCGACGGGCCGCAATTACGCGAGCGTCGCCCAGCTGGACGCCGGGGTCGGCACCGACGGATCGGACACGCGGAACCAGTCGATCACGGTCTACGGCTCGACGGGCCTCGAGAACACGTACATGGTGGACGGCGCGAACACGACGGGCGTCGAGTTCGGCAGCCAGGGCAAGACGCTGAACTTCGAGTTCATTCAGGAAGTCGAGTTCAAGTCGGGCGGCTACGAGGCGGAATTCGCGGGCTCGACGGGCGGCCTCCTGAACGTCGTCACGAAGTCGGGGGGCAACGAGTTTCACGGCGACGGCTTCGGCTACTTCAACAACGCCAGCCTGCAGGCGAGCAGCAAGCACACCGAGTCGCAGACGCCCGACGGGATTCCGCTCGGGTTTTCCAACGAGGATTACGGCGCCGACATCGGGGGCTTCATCCTCAAGGACTCTCTCTGGTTCTTCGGGGCGTACGACCGGGTCACCAACAGCCTCAAC
>DATJPZ010000002.1:0-5601 GCA_035506175.1 Thermoanaerobaculia bacterium
ATCGCCGGCATCGTCCTCGCCTTCAAGGTGAAGCCCGTGCAGGGGTGGGGCTGGATGCTCTTCAGCGCGTGCATGGGCCTCCTTCTGGGGCTCCTGCTCCTCTGGGAATGGCCTCTCTCGGGAATCTGGGCCATCGGAACGCTCGTGGGGATCAACCTCGTCTTCAGCGGGTTCTCGATGGTGTCGATCGGCTCGGCGGCGAGAAAAGTGGCGGGCGCCATCGCGCCCGCGAACTGAGGGCGCTCGAAGACAGCCGGCGACCGACCCGTCCCCGAAACAACGAAGCAACAGAAAGGAACCTCAAATGTCGTTCAAACTCTCAGAAGCGCTCGCCACGTTGTCCGCCAAGTCGAAGGGCGTCGAAGACAAGCTCGCCCGCGCGCAGGCCGAAGGCAAGGCCAAGATAGAAGCGCACCTGGCGGAAGCCAGGTCGTCCGCGGAGAAGGCGAAAGGCGAATTCATCTCCAAGGCGGGCGCCGCCAAGGCCGACGTGGCCGGAAAGGCCTCGAAGGCAAAGAGCGCTTTCCAGGGGAAAGTCGCTCAGCTGAAAGCGGACGTCGCCGCCAAGAAGGCCGAAGTGGCGGCGAAGGTGGCGGCCGGAAAACAGGCCATCACCGTGAAGGACGCCGAATGGAGGTACAACGACGCCCTCGACTACGCCGCGAATTGCGTCGCCTGGGCCAACATCGCCCTGGACGACGTGGAGGAAGCGGCGCTCGAGGTGCTGGAGGCGAGGCTGAAGCTCGAAAGCGCGAAAGCCGGCGCCTAGGCCAGCAGGGTAACGAGGAATGCTCGCGGCCGTCGTCGTCGTCTTCACCGTGCTGGGGGTCCTCTCCGCCATCGACGCGGTGATGCACACGCGCACGGAGCAGGGGACGATCGCGTGGGCGGTCTCCCTCGTCACGTTCCCGTACGTGGCCGTGCCCGCGTACTGGGTGCTCGGGCGGAGCCGCTTCCACGGCTACGTGGCCGCGCGCCGCGAGAACATGCAGGAAGTCGCCGGCGTCACGGAGCAAGCCGTGGCGTCGGCGGCCGGGTTCCGCGTCCCGGACATGCAGGTCGACCCCGCCGCGCGGGCGGCCCAGCGGCTGGCGGGGATCCCCTTCCTCAAGGGGAACGCCGTGCGACTCCTCGTGAACGGGGACGCCACGTTCGAGAGCATCCTCGAGGGCATCGACTCGGCCCGGGAGTACGTTCTCGTCGAGTACTACATCGTCCACGACGACGCGATCGGCCGGGACCTCAAGGCCCGCCTGATCGCGAGGGCGAAAGCGGGCGTGAGGGTGAGCTTCCTCTACGACGAGCTCGGCAGCGCCGGCCTCCCGCGCGCCTACGTCGAAGAGCTCCGCGCCGCGGGGATCGACGTCCACGAGTTCAACACCCGGAAAGGCCGGCAGAACCGATTTCAGGTCAACTTCCGGAACCATCGCAAGATCGTCGTCGTCGACGGCCGGGTCGCCTGGTGTGGCGGCCTCAACGTCGGCGACGAGTACCTTTCCCGGAACCCGAAGATCGGGCCCTGGCGCGACACGCACGTGAGGATCGAGGGCCCGGCTGCGCTCGGCGCGCAGCTCGCGTTCGCGGAGGACTGGCACTGGGCGGCCGGGACCCGGCTCGAGATCAACTGGAATCCGGTCCTCTCGAACGCCGGAGACGTCCCGGTCCTCGTCGTGCCGTCGGGCCCGGCGGACGCGCTCGAGACCGCGAACCTGATGTACGTCCACGCGATCAACTCGGCGACGGAGCGCGTCTGGATCGCGACGCCGTACTTCGTCCCGGACAAGCCCATCACGGACGCCCTGCAGCTCGCGTGCCTGCGCGGCGTGGACGTCCGCATCCTCATCCCCGACAAGGCCGACAACCCGCTCGTGGGCCTCGCGGCCTACGCGTACCTCGACGACGCGGGCGCGACCGGCGCGAAGTTCCACCGGTACGAGGCGGGCTTCCTGCACGAGAAGGTCATGCTCGTCGACCGGTCGACCGCCACCGTGGGCACCGCCAACTTCGACAACCGCTCGTTCCGGCTGAATTTCGAGATCACCGCGGTGGTCACGGACGCGGCCTTCGCCGCGGACGTCGAGCGCATGTTCGAGACGGATTTCACCTCGTCGAGGGTCATGGACCCCGGCGAGTACGACCGCAAGCCGTGGTGGTTCCGGTTCGGCGCACGGCTCGCACGACTGACCGGGCCGATCCAGTGAGAGAAACGAGGTCAACATGAAGAAGTCCGCGGCAGGTCTCGCCCTTTTCGCGTTTCTGGCGCTCGGCGCTCCCGCCTTCGCCGCCGAAAACGCCTTCTCCGAGTTTCCGGAAGCCGTCGACAAGCCCGTCGTCATCCAGCTCGCCGGCGTGTGGAACTCGTTCGACACGCAGGCCGCGCTGAGCGTCAGCCGGGGCGGAATCCTGGCGCTCGGGACCACGGTCGACATGGAGAAGCTGTTCGGCGTCCCGGTGACGCAGATGGACTTCCGCGCCGACGGCACCTGGCAGATTTCGAGGCGCAACTACATCGAGTTCGGGTACGCGGCCTTCGACCGGTCGGGCGCACGCTCGCTCGAGGGCGACGTCGTCTGGAACGGCTTCACGTACAAGGCGGGCCTCACGGTCGAGGGGAAGTTCAACAACACGTACGCGTACGTCGGCTGGCACTACGACATCCTCCGCTCGGACAACATCAAGGTCTGGATGGGCCTTTCGGTCGCGTACGAGCACTTCGAGATGGGCCTCAACGGATCGGCCTTCCTCACGGACCCCAACGGGACGGTCACGGGGAAAACCGACTTCAACGGCATCAGCGTCGGGGTCCCGGCGCCGCTCCTCGGCATCGGGGTGAAGGGGGCGCTCTCGAAGAACTGGACGATGGACTTCTACCTCCGGGCGATCGGCTTCTCGTCGGCGGACATCGGCGGCAGCGTCTTCGAGGCCGGCCTCTCGTTCGGCTGGTACCCGTGGAAGAACGTCGGCTTCGTCGGCGGGGCGGACTACACGAAGTTCTCTCTCACGAAGTACAAGACCGGCGACGAGACGGTCAGGGCCGTGTACTTCTACGCGGGCCCGCGCCTCGGGCTCGTCGTCGGCTTCTAGGCTCGACGGTGAAGACTCTCTCGCGATTCGTGCGGACGGTTCTCCTGGGTGCGGTCTTTCTGCTCCTGCCGGTCGTCCTGATCGGGATCCTCGTCGAGCAGGCCGTGAGCATGGCGGGACCCGTGGTCAGGCCGCTCGCCGCCCGGATCACGGCGGGGGCGGGAGGCTCGACGAAGACGCTCCTCGCCGTCGCGCTGCTTCTCCTCGTGTGCTTCCTCGCGGGGCTCGTCCTGCAGACGTCCGCCGTGCGAAAGGGCCTCGAGAAGCTCGAGGCCTCCGTCCTCTCGGAGGTCCCGGGCTTCGAGTACGTCAAGGCGTCGATCGAGAGCGGGTTCCGGATCGAGAAGCGCAGGGTCTACCCGGTCGTCCTCGCGCGCATGGACGACGCGTGGCAGCTCGCCTTCCTCGTCGAGCGGCTCGCGGGCGGACTGTCCGCCGTCTTCGTTCCCGACGTGCCCACCCCGAACGCCGGCGCGGTCTATTTCCTTCCTCCGGAGCGGGTCCGCGCCCTCGACGTTCCCCAGCCCGCCGCGCTGAAGTGCCTGAAGCGCTTCGGGCTCGGCGCCGACGCGCTGCTCGGCGACCGTCTCGTCGCGAGCGACGAGCCCGCGAGGCCGGCGTGAACGTGCGAGCGACTCGAGCTCCTGCGATCGTGGTCCTGGCCGTTCTTGCGGCCGCGTGCCGCTCCCGCAGCGGCGAGCCGGCGGCGCGGGCGGCTGCGACGGCCGCTCCGGCGCCGGCGGCGCCGGCGCCCGTCTCGACCGAGCCCGCGCCCGCGCCGTCCGCGTACGACCGGCTCGCCGGGCGCTGGGTGCGCGAGGACGGCGGTTACGTCCTCGAGGTCCGCTCCGTCGCCGCGGACGGGCGCGCGGACGCGGCGTACTTCAACCCGAACCCGATCCACGTCGCGAAAGCCGAGGCGTTCACCGAGGGAGGCGCCGCGACGCTCTTCGTCGAGCTGCGCGCCCCGAACTATCCCGGGAGCACGTACCGCCTCGTCTACGACCCCGCGACGGACACGCTCACGGGAAAATACTTCCAGGCGCTGCAAGGACAGACGTTCGACGTCTCGTTCGTGAGGCGCTGAAGAGGGTTGCGGGCCGGCACAACCACGCGAATTTCGTCAAGGCGATCGGGGCCGGGAGGATCCGACTAGACGTCAGGGCCGGCGATCGGCGGACGCCTGCCGCCGAAGCCCTGGAGGTCGGCGGCGCCGGCGATGGCGCGGTCGGCCGGCCTCGGCCAGGCGGCTTCGAGCGTGCCCTCGAGGAGCGCGACCTCCCGCCGGAGAGCCTCGGCCCGCTCTTCGGGGACGACGCGCAGCAGGTGGTCGTACATCGCGCGCAGCCGGCGCGTGACCTGGGGGTTCGTCGCCCCGTAGACCCGGACCTCCGTGGCCGCAAGCGCGACGAAGTCCTCCCAGTCGGGCGTGCGGTAGACGAGGCGAACCTCGCCCGCCTCGTCCCGCACGACCCCGGTGTCGAGCTGCCGGCCGGCCACGAGGTGCAGCAGGTGGTGGAGCTGGTCGACGGCGAGGACGCCGGTCGTCGGGTCGTTGATCGCGGGGGAGAGGGCCTTGCTCGCGATGTCGACGATGATCCGGAACCCGAACTCCGGGTCCTGCTCCATCGTCCGCTCGACTCCGAACGCGACGCGGCTGCGGAGCTCCGCCTCGCGCGCCGCCGGGGCTCCCGCGCCGTAGAGCCGGAAGAGCGGATCGCCGGCCGGGACGAAGTCGCCCACCTGCGGCACCAGCTCGACGACGCACCCGCAGCGGGTCGCGATCGCGCGGAGCCCTTCGGCGTCGAAGGCGAGGACCACGTGGGCGGACTGCGCCTGCACGACGACCCGGTCGGGCCGGCTCGTGTCGAGCGCGAGGACGGCGTGGTCGCCCCCCGGCGCGAACGGCCGCGGGTACATCGCGCCGATGACCTTCCGCGTCTCGGCCGCCACGTACGTCATGAGGGTGCCGGGGCGGAAGGCCTCGCCCACGCGCTGCACGAGGTAGATGAAGAGCGCGAGGCTCGAGAGGCTCGCCGCGATCGCGAGCGTCACCGGGAGCTGGGGGACGCGGTCGCCGATCCGCGACAGCGCCGCGAGCGAGTAGGCGTACGAGAAGACGAAGACCGAGATGGCGGCCTTGAGGAACGGCGTCCGGAAGATGGTGGCGATGATCCGCGGCGAGAGCTGCCCCCCGGCGATCTGGATCGCGAGCAGCAGGATGCTGAACGCGAAGACGATCAGGGCGAGGAGCGACGAGGAGAGGCCCGAGACGACGGCGCTGGCGCCGGCCGCCCCGAAGCCCAGGAGCGTCCACCGAGTCCGGTCGTCGATCCACCGGACGGCCGGCGCGACGGCGAGCGCGAGGAGGATGCTCGCGGTCGGCGCGAGGAAGAGGGACCCCCGCAGGTACCTCCGCGCACGATGTCTCGCGAGCCAGAACATCGGTCCTCCGTCCGGGGTCCGGCCCAAGGGTAACCCGAACGCGCCGGGCCGCGGCGGCTCAGAAGCTCACGG
>DATJPZ010000003.1:0-14965 GCA_035506175.1 Thermoanaerobaculia bacterium
GCCGGTGGCGAGACCGGGCGAGCGGCGGCGAGTCCCGGGCTCGCCAGATTCCGAGCGAGCGAAGGCGACGGTCAGTCGAGCCCCTTTGGGCGAGCCGAGCGCCGGTGGCGAGCCGGGCGAGCAACGGCGAGTCCCGGGCTCGCCAGATTCCGAGCGAGCGAAGGCGACGGCTTACGGCCCAACGGCGGCCGCCGCCACGAAGACACTCCAGCGGCGTGCCGGGGGCGCGTCCTTCTCGAAGGGGCGGCGATAGACGAGCTCCAGGAAGGCGCCGCCGCCGCCGGCGACGCGGAACTCGAACGTCTGCGTCCCCGCGGCTCCCGCGGCGCCCTTGCCGGGGGGCTCGTACCTGGGTTCGCCGAGAGGGCGGAGCACGGACGGCGCGTTGACCGACACGAACCAACCGAATCCGGTCGACGGCGTCGAGGGCAGGCGCACCTGGAGCAACTCGCCCTGCGCCATGAAGATGTCCGAGCCGCTGTCCGGCGCCTCGAGCAGCAGGCCGCGCGGCAGGGCCGTGTCCTTCACGACGACCTGGACGCGAAAGAGGCCGCCCGCCGGCGCCTGCGGGTCCGCCGCGCTCAGGCACGCGAGGCCGAGGCTCACCGAGCCGGCCGTCAGGGTCTTGTAGCGGAACGTGCCCGCGGGCGCCTCGGGGTCCGGCTTCAGGACGTTGGGGTCGTCGAACGCGGGCCGCCACGCGCAGCCCTGTCCCGGCGACAGGCGGATCTCGAGCGTGTCGCCCGGCCCGAGGTTCACGGTGCCGCCGTCATACAGGTCGCCGATGACGACCGTCTGAATGGCCGCCCGCGCGGCGGCGGCAGCGGCGAAAAAGACGGCTCCCGCGATCAACCGCCGCGGGCGGGCCCTCGCGCCCCGCATCAGATCTCCCGGAGCGCCGTCGTGATCTTCAGCCGGGCCGCCCGCGCCGCCGGGAAGAAGCCGCCGATCACGCCCATCGCCAGGGCGAAGGCGAGACCGCCCGCGATCAGCGGGGGCGTCATCCGGAAGTTGAAGAGCACCTCGGAGAACGTCCGGAAGTTCATCGTCCCCGTGGGATGAGTCAGGAAGAGGTTGAAAACGAGGAACGTGAAGACCACGCCGAGAAGGCCGCCCATCAGCGAGAGCATCAGCGCCTCGAGAACGAAGGAGAGCAGGATCGACCGGCGCGAGAATCCCAGGGCCCGCAGCGTCCCGATCTCGCGCGTGCGCGCCGAGACCTGCGCGTACATGGTGTTCATCGCGCCGAACGAGGCGCCGATCGCGGTGAAGAAGCCGACGATGAACGCGAGCGCCTTGATCGGCGCGCCCGTGATCATCTGCTCGTCGTAATACTGGCGCTCCGTCTTGCCCTCGAGCTTCAGGCGCTGGTCGCCCTTGATCGTCTCGATGTACCGATTGGCCGCCTCCGAGTCCGGCAGCCGGACGAAGACCGACGAGAACATGTCGCGCTTGGTCTGCTGCTGCAGATCCCGCACGTCCGTCCAGATCTCCGACTCGTAGGCGCTCCCCTGGGCGTCGAAGAGGCCGACGATGACCCACCGGTAGCT
The DNA here is from genome assembly GCA_035506175.1 of Thermoanaerobaculia bacterium. Classification (GTDB taxonomy): domain Bacteria; phylum Acidobacteriota; class Thermoanaerobaculia; order UBA5066; family Gp7-AA6; genus DAHUXD01. The sequence continues at coordinate 1,551 of DATJPZ010000003.1, forward strand.
GCCGGTCTTGAGCGTGTCGCCGACCTTCATGCTCGCGAAGCGTTTGGCGAGGTTCCGCGAGACGATCGCCTCGTTGGTCCCGGCGTTGAACATCCGCCCGTCCACGATCTTCACGCCCGGCCGGATGTCCACGCCGATCGGCGCCATCCCCCGGACCTGGACGTTCGAAAAGGACTTGCCGTCCTCGCGCGGGATGTTGATGAGCGTGATGAGCTCGGGCGAAACGTACGCTCTTCCCGCGGCGTCGCGCTCGGGGCCGGGCATCGCCTGCATCTGGTCGGCCTGGTCCCGCGTGATGACGCTCTGCATCTCGGCCTGGGACCCGACGCGCATCGCGAGGACGTTGCGCGTCGAGGCCGTCACGGACAGCGTCCGCGTCACGCCCTGGACGAGCGCGAGCACGCACAGGAAGACCGCGACCACGAGGCCGATGACGAACGTCGTCATGCCGGTCGAAGCCTTCCGGGCGACGAGGTTGCGGAAGTTGTACTTCAGGGGAATCGCCACGGCTACACCACCTTCCGCAGACCGTCGACGATCCGGAGGCGCGACGACTGGATCGCCGGAATGAAACCCGCGAAGATGCCGACGCAGACCGAGACGGCGCAGGCCATGGCCCACGTCCGGCCCGTCACGCGGAAATTCACGAGCCAGATCGACACGGAGGTCTTGCTCAGGACCGCGAGGAACGCCGGGATGATCAGGAACTTCGCCAGCAGGACGCCGAGAAGGCCGCCCAGCACGGCCATCAGCACCGACTCCGACAGGATGAACCCGAGGATGTGCCCGCGGCCGAAGCCGAGCGTGCGCAGCACCGCGATCTCCGTCACGCGCTCGCGGGCCGACATCGCCACGGTGTTGGCCACGATGAGCGTCACGGCGAAGAGGATGATGATCGAGATGCCGTTGATCAGGAGCTTGACGTTGCCCATCATCTCCATGAACTGGAGCTGGAATTGCTTCTCGGTGAGCGTCTTCGTCGGCGCGTCGCTGTTCTCGAACATCTTGTCGATGGCCGCCGCCACCCGGGGCACGTCCTCGCCGTTGTCGACCTTCAGGTAGTAGAGGCCAGTGACCTTGTTCGCCAGGACCCAGTCCGACTGGTTCAGGTACTCGTTGTGGAAAAAGATGTTCGACTCGTCGCCGGCCGTGTACGGGCCGACGTAGACGAGGTCGGCGTTCAGCGGGATGTACGTTCCCTTCAGGACGATGTGGTCGCCCTTCTTCCAACCGTGTTTCTTCGCGATGCTCTCGCCGGCGACGAAGCCGTTACGCGTCGCCTTCCACTCGGCGTTGACCGCCGGGTCGATCCTGGCGTCGTCGAAGATCTTGTCGAAGTAGATGTCGGGGTCCGTCGTCAGCTGACCGATCCAGTTTTCCGGCTTGTCGTCCTTGTACACGCCGCCGAACCAGAGCTCCGGCGACACGGCGACGACGCCGGGAATCTGCTCGATGCGCTGCCGCTGCGACAGCGGGAGGAAGTTGCCGAGGCCGGTCGCGTGCTGGACGACGAGCCGGTTGGCCCCGCGGCCGCCCGACGGGTCCGCCTGCATGGCCTGCAGCAGGGACGCCAGAATCACGATCAGCGTCAGCACGATGACGATCGAGCTCGCCGTCAGCGAGGTGCGCAGCTTCTTGCGGAAGACGTTCTTCCAGACGAGGCGGAAGTACTTCATGCCCGCCTCCCCGTCCCGGCCTCCGTCCGTTCGTCGGTGTGCAGCACGCCTTTGTCGAGGTGGACCATCCGGTGAGCGCGCGCGGCCGCCTTCGGGTCGTGGGTGACCATGACGATCGTCTTGCCGAATTCCTCGTTCAGGCGGCGGAGCAGCTCGAGGATCTCGTCGCCGGACTTCGCGTCGAGGTCGCCGGTCGGCTCGTCGGCGACGAGGATCCGGGGATCCGACACGATCGCCCGCGCGATCGCGACGCGCTGCTCCTGGCCGCCCGAGAGCTGGCGGGGGTAGTGGTCCATCCGGTCAGCGAGCCCGACGATCGACAGCGCGGTCTCGACGTGCTTGCGGCGCTCGGCGCGCTTGAGCGGGGTCAGCAGGAGCGGCAGCTCGACGTTCTCGAACGCCGTCAGGACGGGCAGGAGGTTGTAGAGCTGGAAGATGAAGCCGATCGTGTGCGACCGCCAGCGGGCGAGCTCGGTCTGACCGAGCGTGGCGATGTCGCGGCCCCCGATGACGATCCGGCCCCGCGTGGGCTGGTCGATGCCGGCGATGAGGTTCAGCAGCGTCGTCTTGCCCGAGCCCGAGGGGCCCATCAACGCGACGTACTCGCCCTCCGGAATGTCCAGGTCGATGCCGGTCAGCACCGGGATCTCGATCTGGTCACGCCGGTAGACCTTCTCCACTTTGTCGATGCGAATCAGCGTCTCGGCCATCTCAGTTCTCCCCTCCTTCGACGCGGACTTTCTCGCCGTCCTTGACTCGCACCCCGCCGGCGAGCGAGATCAGGCGCTCGCCGCCCTTGAGCCCCTGCGTGATTTCGACCTGCCCCTGGACGTCGCCGCCCGCCGTCACCGGCGTGAAGGCCGCGCGCCCGTCCAGCACGCGGTAGACGCCCGTCTTCCCGTCCACCGTCGTGAGCACCGCTTTCGACACGACGACGCGCGAGCGCGCCTCCTTGCCCTGCGTGGACTGCGCCGTGAAGCTGACGCGCGCCGAGAGATCCGGCAGCACCCGGTCGTCGGGGTCGAGAAACGCGACCTTGACGCGGACGGTGGCCTTCTGGCGGTCGGCGGCCGGCACGATCTGGCGCAGGCGCCCGTGGTACACCTTGTCCGGGGCCGCGTCGAGCGTGATCTCCGCGGGCTGGTCCTGGGCGAGCTTCGAGAGGTTCGCCTCGTTGACGTCGGCGCCGACGTAGAGCGACGAGAACTCGACGATCGTCGCGATCGCGCCGCCCGAGCCGCCGCCCGAGGGCGACGAGCCGTACGGCGAGACCGCCTCTCCCACGAAGGCGCGTTTGGCCGTGATGACGCCGGTAAACGGCGCGCGGATGATCGTGTAGTCGAGCAGCGCGTCGACGTAGCGCACCCGCGCCCGGGTCGCCGCTTCGTTGGCCACGGCCGCGTCGTACGCCGATTTCGGCGCGAGGCCCTGGTCGTAGAGGCTCTGCTGTCGCGCGCGCTCGGCCTCCGCGTTGATCCAGTTCGCCTTCGCCTCGGCGAGCTGCGCGTCGAGGTCGGTCGAGTCGAGGCGCGCGATGACCTGGTCCTTCTTGACGTGCGTCCCCTCGGTGACGTTGAGCTCCGTGATGCGCGAGGTGATCTTCGGCGACAGGTCCGCCTTGCGCTCGGCCTCGACGTAGCCCGACGCGGTCAGGAGCGTCGTCGCCTGGCCTTCGCTCACGATCGAGGCGTTGACGACCTCGACCTTCGTCGGCCGCAAGCCCCGTCCGGCCAGGAGGTACGCGGCGGCGCCGGCCGCCACGACGACCACGGCGCCCACGAGCAGCCAGCCCTTCGAGCCGCCGCGGCGCTCGGGCTCGCGGTGGATGCGGAGGGCCGACAGATCGGCCGGTCTGGGAGATTCCTGGCTCATGGGGCTTGCTTTTCGAGGCGCCATTCTAATCTCGACTTCGGCCCGGTCGAAGGGGCTATCTCCTTCATACGGCGTAGGGTTGCCGCGGGTTGTACCTCCGGCACCCGGATCGGCCCGTTCGAACCCCCGTGGTACCCTTTCGGAAGGAGGTCGGTCATGAGGTACCGCTCACCGGCGGTTGCGGTCCTGCTCGCCTGCGCCTTCACGCTCCGAGCGGAGCAGAAGTTCTATCAGATCACACTGATCCCATCGGGAACGATCATCGCGAGCGATCTGCCCGTCACGAAGGGCAACATGGTGGTCTTCCACGGCTATCCGAGCGGCACGCTCGTGAGCATGCCGCGGTCGAGCGTCAAGAGCGTGTCGCCGATCGCGTCGGGAAGTGCCAGAGACTCGAACGCCGCCGCGAGCGTCATTCCCATCGGCAACCTCGCGATGCAGGGCGGGGCGACACAGGCCGGCCCTCAGAACGCGCGCGCCGCCGGGCAGGCCAAGGCGGCCGCCGCGGGCGCAGCGGCCGCGCCCAAGGAGAATCAGATCGGCGGCCCCGGCTTCTACAGCGACATCGTCCCGGGCCAGACCCAGGCGTTCGGCAATTCGCCCAACGACTACCAGGTCGGGCGCACCTACGCCTACGCCCCGTCCAACGCCACGCAGTCCTCGCCGGGCTCGCCCCCGACGGCGCCCGCGATGACGAACGGGCAGAATCCCCCGCAATAACGTCGCGGTCACTCCCTCGGGGATCTGGCTTCGCCACCAGCGGTCGGCTCGGGGACATCCCTCGACCGGCCGCCTGATCCCCTCGCTCGCTCCCGCTCCCGCGGCGCGCGTCGTTTCGCTCGGTGACTTCGCGAAACTTTGGCGCGGCGCGCAGGTTTCGAGACCGACGAGAGAAAACGTTGCGGCGTGAGTAGTCTCCCGACCGAAGGGAGGGAGGAGGCTCACGCTGCAGGAGCCGGAGCGAGAGGAAGGAGTCAGGCGGGCGGCGAGCCGTGGTTTGGGGAGCCGCCCGCCGGTGCGCCGCACGGTGCGAAGCACCGAAGCGGCGCAGACTTCGAGCGAGCGAAGGCGACGATCAGATATGGATCGCGTGTCCGCCCACCGCCTCGGCCGCCTCGTGGATGGCTTCCGAGAGCGTCGGGTGGGCGTGGATGGTGCGGACCAGCTCTTCGGAAGTCGTCTCGAGCTTCATGGCGGCGCAGGCTTCCGCGATGAGCTCGGTCGCGGCCGGCCCGATGATGTGGACGCCGAGGACCTCGTCGTACTTCTTCTCGGCCACGATCTTCACGAAGCCCGAAGCCGCGTTCAGAATACGCGCCTTGCCGACCGCGGAAAACGGAAACTTGCCGACGACGACGTCGTGGCCCCGCTCGCGCGCCTTCGCCTCCGTCAGGCCGACCGAGCCGACTTCGGGTGAACAGTAGGTGCAGCCGGGCACCTGGTCGTAGTTGATCGGCGGCGGGTTCTTTCCCGCCATGTGCTCGACCGCCACGACGCCCTCGGCGGACGCCAGGTGCGCCAGCGCCGGCGTGGGGAGGACGTCGCCGATCGCGTAGACGCCGGGCACGTTGGTCCGCATCATCGCGTCGACCTTGACGTAGCCCCTCTCGGTCGCGACGCCCAGCGCCTCGAGCCCGATCCCCTCGGTCAGCGGCCGGCGTCCCACCGCCATGAGGACTTTTTCGGCGCGGAACGTCTCGGTCTTGTCGCCGGCCGAGCGAGCGAGCAGCTCGACGCCGCCGTCGCCTTTGGTGATCCGTTCGACGCGCGTGTCGGGATACACCGCGATCCCCTGCCGCTTGAACGCGGCGGCGAGCTCGCGCGAGATCTCCTCGTCCTCGACCGGCACGATCCGCGGCAGCACCTCGACGATCGTGACCTTCGACCCGAACCGGGCGTGCATCGAGGCGAACTCGACGCCCACCGCCCCCGAACCGATGACGACCAGCGACTTCGGCACCTCGGAAAGCTCGAGCATCGAGGTCGAGGACAGGATCCACTTGTCGTCGATGTCCATGCCGGGCAGCGAGCGCGGCGTCGAGCCCGTCGCCACGATGACGTTCTTCGCGAGAAACGCCGTCTCCGCGCCGTCGGCGCCCGTGACGGAGACCCGGCCCGGCGCGACGAGGCGTCCGAAGCCGGCGGCCACGTCCACGCGGTTCTTCTTCATCAGGTACGTCACGCCGTTGGTGGACTGGCGGACGATCTTCTCCTTGTGCTTCAACGCCGCGGGCATGTCGAGCCGGACTTCCCGGGCCGCCACGCCGACGTCGCCGCCGTGCCGCGCCTCCTCGAGGACGTCCGCCGTGTGGAGCAGGGCCTTGGTCGGAATGCAGCCCCAGAGCGTGCAGACGCCGCCCAGGCGCGGCTCCTTCTCGACGACGAGGACCGTCATCCCGAGCTGCGACGCGCGGATCGCCGCCACGTAGCCGCCGGGGCCGGAGCCGATGATGCAAAGGTCGTAGGACTTGATCGAGCTCATGCGTCAAACCTCAGGGCGCGTAAGCCTATCAAGGTCGCGCGCCCGCCAAAGTCAGCTGTCCACGCCCTCGCCCGGCCGGGTCGGTTCGAGCTCGAGCGCGTCGTTGAACCGGTTGAAATACGCGAAGAGACCGACGACGGATGCGAGCTCGACGATCTCGGCCTCGGCGAAGTGCTCCCGGAGAGTCGTCCACGTCGCGTCGGGGATGCGATGGGCGTCCCGCGTCATCTGGACGCCGAAGCGGAGCGCGGCCTTCTCGCGGTCGGTGAACGGCCCGGACTCGAAGTCGCGCAGCGCCGCGATCTGGTCCTTCGTCGAGCCGGTTCGCTCGGCCGGCGCCGTGTGCGAGGCGGCGCCGTAGCGCGACGCGTTCTCGAGCGACGTCTGGAGGGCGAGCATTTCCTTCAGCTTCACCGGCACCGTCCCCGACCCCATGACGGCCGCGAAGTGCGCGTCCATCGTCGTCAGCAGCCACGGCCGGTGCGCGAAGACGCGGTACATGTTCGGGATGTTGCCGCGCTCGGCGATCTTGCGCTCGAAGGCCTCGCGGGCGGCGCCGCTGACGGCAGAACGGCCGACCAGGGGAATTCGTGACATCGCTCCTCCGCGGCCGGATCCTATCCCGCGCTTCCACTAGAATCGCCGCCGATGCCGCGCGCCCGGATCGCCGCCGTCGTCCTCCTCGCCGCCCTCGGCATCTCGTGCGGCGCCGAGAAGCCGGCCCCGTCGCAGGGGATCAAGGTCGGTTTCTTCGGCGCGCTGACCGGGCCGACCGCCACGTTCGCGATCTCGGGCAGGAACGGAGCACTCCTCGCGGTCGAGGAGATCGACCGCGCCGGCGGCGTCCTCGGCCAGCCCGTCGAGCTCCTCGCCGAGGACGACCGGGGCGAGGCCTCGGAGGCCGCGTCGGCCGCCTCGAAGCTGATCACGCGCGACCACGTCGTCGCGCTGATCGGCGAGAACGCCTCGTCGCGCTCGCTCGCCGCGGCGCCGATCGCGCAGAGCTATGGCGTCCCGATGATCTCCCCTTCGTCGACCAACGTCGAGGTGACGAAGAAGGGCGACTACATCTTCCGAGTCTGCTTCATCGACGCCTACCAGGGGAAGGTCCTCGCCGCGTTCGCCCGCAAGAACCTGAAGGCGCAGACGGCCGCGATCCTGACCGACGCGCGGAGCGATTACAGCGTCGGCCTCGCCGACGCGTTCCGGACGGCCTTCATCGCGGCCGGAGGCCGGATCGTCGCCGACGCCAAGTACGCCGAGGGAGACAGCGACTTCTCGGCCCAGCTCACGGCGCTGAGGCCGTCGAACCCCGACGTCCTCTTCGTCCCCGGGTACTACACCGACGCCGGCTTGATCGCGCGCCAGGCCCGGTCGCTCGGGGTGAAGGCGACTCTTCTCGGCGCCGACGGCTGGGACTCGCCGAAGCTCGTCGAGATCGGTGGCGAGGCGATGGAGGGGGCCTATCTCTCCAACCACTACTCCGTGGACGACCCGTCGCCGGCCGTCCGGCGGTTCGTCGACGCTTACAAGGCCAGGTACGGCGCGGAGCCCGACTCGATCGCCGCGACCTCCTACGACGCGATGCGCCTGCTCGCGGACGCGATCACGCGGGCGGGCTCGACCGAAGGCCGCCGCGTCCGGGACGCGCTCGCCGCGACGAAAAACTTCGCCGGAGTCACCGGCACGATCACCATGGACGCCGACCGCAATCCGATCAAGCCGGCGGTCGTCCTGAAGGTCGTCGGCGGCCGCTTCCAGTTCGCCGACTCGGTGGCGCCGGGCTCGTGAGCCGTTCGCCCCTCGTACCCGGCTCCCGGTTCAGGGTTTCGGCGTGAACTCCAGCACGAACTCGTCGAAGGACGCATCGCCCGGTCCCGCGGCCGCGAGCCCGGTCCTTCCGCTCGCGGGATTCGGGTCCCGGGCCTCGAAGAGCTTCTGGCCGTCGAAGAGCGCGGTCAGCGCCGGACCGTTCGCGACGACGGCGAACTTCTCCCACTCGCGCTCGAAACTCACGCGGCCCCGGCCGAGCTCGGTCGCCTTCCCGTCGCGATAGGACGTCAGGACGACTTCGCCCCCGGTCGTGTCGACGAGGAGCACGACGAAGTTCCTGTCGTCCTGGAAGCGCAGGAGCAGGCCGGCGCGGCTGCCGCCGCGTTTGGTCCAGGTCGAGACGGTTCCATCCTGAAACGCGTAGGTCCGCCGGATCGCGGCGGCGATCGAATCGACCGGCCGCTGCGTCTCGACCTGCGAGAGCTTGTTCGGCGCCGAAGGCGGGTTCAAATCCACCAGCACGAGCCAGCGCGCCGGACCGGGCGCGCCGAGAACCGCCACGTCGAAGAAGCCGGGCGCCCGCGTCACCAGGTCGGCGTCGAAGTGATTGCGAATCGTCTCGGCCGGGAGCGCCGGGGCCGCGAGGACGGCCGCCGCCAGGACGAAGAGCCGGAGGGCCGGTTTCGAAAATCTCATCGTGGCGAAAAAGCGGGTCGAATGCCCTAAAATTCCCGACATGGACACAAACTCCCAGACCCGGGACCGAACCTATCGGGCGAGCCGGGACGGCTTCGCCTTCGTCCTCGACCCCGCCAACGTGGAGCGCCTGAAGAGCCTGCCCGACTTCGAAGGGCGCGAGGAACCGGCCGTCGCCGAAGACTTTCTGCGCTCCCGCGCCGAGGCGTGGGCCGACGTGCTCGCCTCCGCCGGGACGGGGCCGGGCGAGATCGCCGTCGAGATCGACCCGCACCAGAAGAAGGCGCGCCTCTCGCGCGCGACGCGCATCGTGGTCACGGCGGACATCTGACCGTCGCCGAAGCTTGCTCGGGATCTCGCTGACGCGACCGGGTCGCGGCTCGCCGAGCTTGGCTCGACCGCGACCCTGATCCCCGCGCGGCGCTTCGGCTCCCGCGGGCCGATCCCTGCCCTAAAAACTCAAGATGCCGCGGATGCGGTTCTCCAGCGCCAGGAAGGCCTGGCGCGAGTAGGGGTCGACGACCACGCGGAGCTCGTTTCCCGACGGCACGTCGTCCACGATCGACGCCGCGAGCCGATCGCCCTGCCCGTCGAAGAAGGCTTCGCCGATCTCGGTGTCGGTCTTGCCGCGCGAGCCGGGCAACTCCCGCAGACGCGCGAGGTCCGGCGGATCGAGCCTCAGGCGATAGCCGCGGCACTCGCGGTAGAGCGGCTCGCGACGGTCGGCCAGGTCCGGGCGACGGGGCGCCGCCGGCGCCCGGGGAGTCTCGGGCAGCATGCCCGTCACGGCGACCGCCGCGGGCTCGACGTCCTCTTCGATCTCGCTCTCGTCGTCCGTTTCGGGCGTGGCCGCGGCGAGCTCGGCGAGCGGCGGCTCCGGCGCGGGGGCCGGCCCCGGCTCCCGGTCGAGCTCGGTCGCCTCGTCGTCGGGCGGGAAAGGCGGCTCGTCGTTCGTCATCGTCAGCGCCCCGCCAGCACGTTCTTCGAGATGACGATGCGCTGGATCTCGCTCGTCCCTTCGTAGATCGTCGTGACGCGGGCGTCCCGATAGTACCGCTCGACGGGGTATTCCTTCGAGTAGCCGTAGCCGCCGAAGATCTGGACGGCGCGGGCCGCAATCGCGTTCGCGGCCTCGGTCGCGTAGACCTTCGCCATCGACGACTCCTTCGAGAAGCGCACGCCCGGCGTTTCGGAACGCAGCGCGGCGCGATAGGTCAGCGCGCGGGCGGCGTCGAGCTGGACGCGCATGTCGGCGATCTGGAACGCGATCGCCTCGTGCTCGGCGAGTTTCTTCCCGAACGACTCGCGGGTCCGCGCGTACTCGACGGCGGCTTCGTAGGAAGCCTGGGCGATGCCGATTCCCTGCGCGGCAATCCCGATGCGCGAGTGGTCGAGCGTGGTCATCGCGATCGTGAACCCCTGGCCTTCGGCGCCGAGACGGCGGTCCTCGCCGAGGCGGAGGTCCTCGAAGTAGATCGCCGCCGTCTTCGAAGAACGCAGCCCCATCTTGTCTTCGGCGGCGCCGACCCGGAGCCCCCGGTCCTTCGCGGAAACGAGGAAGGCCGTGATGCCGTGCGTGCCGGCGCTCGCCTCGGTCATCGCCATGACGACGTACCAGTCGGCCTCGCCGGCGTTGGTGATCCAGGCTTTCGCGCCGTTCAAGGTGTAGCCCGATCCGTCGCGAACGGCCGTCGTCTTCTGATTGGCCGCGTCGGAGCCCGACTGCGGCTCGGTGAGCGCGTACGCGCCGAGCGCTTTCCCCGAAGCGAGCGGCGTCAGGATCTCGGCCTTCTGCTTCTCGCTGCCGAACTTCCAGATCGGGTAACAGGCGACCGAGTTGTTGACCGAGACGATCACGGCGGTCGACGCCGAAACGCGGGCGAGCTCTTCGATCGCGAAGACGTAGGAGAGGGCGTCCGCGCCGGCGCCGCCGCAGGACTCCGGGATCATCATCCCCATGACGCCGAGCTCGCCGAGGCGTCCGAGGATCTCGCGCGGAAAGCGATCCTCGTTCTCCCACCGGGCGACGTGCGGCGCGATCTCGGCATCGGCGAACTCGCGCACCGCCTCGCGGATGCGCTTCTGGTCCTCGGTCGGCTCGAAGTTCACGGTCTCGGCCCCTGCGGCCCCGAGGGTGCGCCCGGCGGTCCACCGCCCGGCCCGCGCCCGCCGCGGCGGCGGCGACGGCGGCGGCGCTTGCCGCTCCCGGCTCCCGGCGCGCCCGCTTCGGCGCCGGAGGGCGGCGGGCCTCCGCCCGGACGGCGCTCCCCCCCGCCGGGCCGCTGACCCGGGGCCCCGCCACGGGGCTGCGGCGACTGACCGGGTTGTCCACCCGGCCGACGATCGCGGTCGCGGCCAGGTTCGCGCGGCCCTCCCGGCGGCCGCCCCCCCTCGCCGCCCGCGCGCTCTCTCCCCCGCTCTCCGCGTTCACCCCCGCGCCCGCCGCGGCCCCGCCGGCGGCGCCGCCCTCCCTCGCGCCGAGGCTCGGGCGTGTCGACCCAGCCCTCTTCCAGGTGGCGGAACGTCACGAGGATCTCGGGCCGCGCCGCCTGGGAGCGGACGAGCTCGACGATCCTGGCGCGCAGCGCCGCCGCCGGATCCGACTCGAGCGTCGGGATGCGCTCGGCGTCGAACAGCACCATGCGCGTCCAGCACACCCGCCGGCGCGCGCCGTCCGGCCCGTCGAAGTCCATGACGAAGAGGTCGCGCTCGTGGTCGAGCGAGTGCTCGCGCAGCGTGAAGCCCGGCAGCGCCTCGCCGCAGATGTCCTTCAGGAGGGGGAGGTGCTTTTCGCCTCCCTCGAAGGTCTGCTCCATCGAGACCACGCGGTCTCGAAACATTCTGGTTTGACCCATGTCCTCTCTCTACGCGCCGTCGGGGCGGCCCCTGCGGCCGCCCGCACGACGTGTCTCCTCGGCGCGGGCCGGGGCAAGCCCCGCCCGCACGATCCCGAACTCGAGCCTGGACCTCATCCGATCGTCAGCCCTGCGTCGCGGAAGATCTCGCGCGCGATGATCAAGCGGTGGATCTCGCTCGTGCCCTCGTAGATCTCCGTGATCCGCGCGTCCCGGAAGTTCCGTTCGACCGGGTACTCCTTGGTGTAGCCGTAGCCGCCGTGGATCTGCAGCGCCTTCGTCGTCACGCGCTGCGCCATCTCGGCGGCGAAGAGCTTGGCCGTGGCCGCCTCCATCGAGTAGCGGCCGCCGTTCTTCCGGACCGCGTCCTTCGCCGCCGCGGCCTTGCGGGTCAGGAGACGCGCCGCGTCGAGCTCGGTCGCCATGTCCGCGAGATAGAAACGCAGCACCTGGAAGTCTGCGATCGGGCGCCCGAAAGCCCGACGCGCCTTCGCGTACGCGACCGCCGCCTCGAAGGCCTCCTGCGCGATCCCGACCGCCTGCGCGGCGATGCCGATCCGGCCGCCGTCGAGGGTCGACATCGCGATCTTGAAGCCGTCGCCTTCCTCGCCCAGCCGGTCCGCGACAGGGACCTTCACGTCGGTCAGGAAGATCTCGACCGTGCCCGAGGCATTGACGCCGAGCTTGACCTGGTGGTGCGAGCGGTCGAAACCCGGCGCGGAGGCGTCGACGAGGAACGCCGAGATCCCCTTGACCTTCTTCTCCGGGTTCGTCATCGCGAAAAGCAGGCACACGTCGGCGTTCGAGCCGCACGTGATGAAGACCTTCTGCCCCGAGATGCGGTAGACGTCCCCCTCGCGGACGGCGCGCGTCTTCTGGTTGCCCGCGTCCGAGCCGGCATCCGGCTCGGTCAGGGCAAAGCAGCCGAGCTTTTCCCCGCGGGCGAGCGGCGTCAGGAAGCGCTCCTTCTGGTCGGCGTTGCCGAACTTCTCGATGGGGTCACAGACCAGGGAGTTGTTGACCGAGAGGATGACCCCCATGTTCGCGCACGCGCGCGAGATCTCTTCGATGACGATCGCGTAGGAGACGACGTCCATCCCCGACCCGCCGAACTCGGCCGGCACGGACACACCCGCGAGACCGAGCTCGCCGGCCTTCGCGAAAGTGTCCCGCGGGAAATCGCCCGACTGGTCGATCGCCGCCGCCCGCGGGCGCACGACCTCCTCGGCGAATTCCCGGACCGAGGCCTGCAGGAGCCGCTGTTCCTCCGTGAGGTCCAGAAACATGGGACGCGGAGTATAACGGGACCGGGCGGGTCTTCCGGGGTCCTCCCCTTAAGGTCGCCTCGCGACCAGGGTTCGCGAGTCCGAGCGAGCGAAGGCGAGCTTTCAGGGGCAGACGAACGCTTGCGTGTCCTGGAGCGGCTGGAAGGCGTTGCCGACCGCGTTCGTGTACGTCTGCGAGGTCCCGGCGACGGTATCCTCGACGAGCAGGGTCACGCCGACGTTCGTCAGGCCGCCCGCGAACACCCAGAAATGCTGGTTCGTTGAGCATCCCGTCAGGACCTTGACGACGAGCTCGATGTTGTCGGCCGAGAAGAACCAGAAGTAGCCCGAGTCGCCCGTCAGCGGCACGCCCATGCCGGTGCCGCTGGCGCCCGCGGACGTCGCGTAGAAGGCGGTGACGCGAAAGCGCGCGCCGTCGAGGCAGAGCGTCGTCGCGTTGGCGACGCACGGCGCCGCGGCGCCCGGCTGGAGCCACTGCTGGATCGCCGGAAACGTCGCGTCGAAGCGGCCTTCGACCGTCCGGTTGTTGACGCTGTCGCAGTCGTCCTTGTTGAGGCCGCAGCCCCCGTACTCCTGGCCGACGACCCGGAGATCCCCGAGATACACCGGCGAGCCCGAGCTGCCGCCCGCCGTCCCGCCCTCGATGTCCTGCTCGTAGAAAAATGTGTCGACCGGCGCGTCGTCGCAGACGAACGGCGAGTTCGCGTCGACCTGCTCGCGCGTGTAGACCATCGGGTTGCCGCTGGCGTAGCTCAAGCGATAGAGGACGAGGCCG
>DATJPZ010000004.1:0-12315 GCA_035506175.1 Thermoanaerobaculia bacterium
GCCGCGATCCCGGCCAACGCCACGGGAACGTGGGCGTTCTCTCTCGAGGCGCGCCGGACGATCACCCTCAACCCGGCCCCGAGCGACACGCCGACGGTCAACGAGTCGACGTTCAACCCGGTCTTCTACGCCGCGGTCACCGACGCGCAGGCGGCGCCGCGCCGCCAGGTGGTCGAGGTCGCCAACTGCAACACCTGCCACGACGCGCTCATGCTGCACGGAAACTTCCGCCGGAACACCGAGATGTGCGTCATGTGCCACAACCCGAACGCGGACGACTCGTCGCAGCGGACGGCCGACCTCCTCCCGGCCGAGTCGATCGATTTCAAGCGCATGATCCACAAGATCCACCGGGGCGAGAACCTCACCCAGGACTTCACGATCTACGGCTTCCATGGCAGCGTGAACAACTTCAACGAAGTCCGCTTCCCGGGAGACCTGCGCGACTGCCAGACCTGTCACACGACCATGAACGGCGTCGGCACCGAGCAGGTGAGCGAGACGCCGCCCCCGGGCCTGTTGCCCACGACCACGGCGCGCGACTGGTATTCCCCGATGCAGCACTTCGCGACCGCCTGCCTCGCCTGCCACGACACGCAGGCGGCGGCCGCGCACGCGTTCACGATGACGGCAAACTTCCCGAACGGAAATGCCGCCGAAGCCTGCGCCACGTGCCACGGCACCGACGGCGCCTTCTCGGTCGACCAGGTCCACGCGCACTGAGCCGATGAAAGAGCGGAAAGGACGCCGATTCCTCCGGGCGGTGTCTGGCACCGCTCTGGCCCTGGCCTGGGGATCTTTCCTCGTCGGGCAGACGCCGACGCCGACCCCCTTGCCATCGGCGGCCCCGCCGGCGCCGAGCGCGACTTCCGCCTCCGCGCTGCCGAAGTGCGGCGACTGCCACACCGACCTCGTCGCCGCCTTCGCCAAGAACCCGCACGCCCGCGCCCTCGGGGGCAAGAATGGAGACGTCAACGACCTGTGCGCGACGTGCCACGGCGACGGCACCAAGCACGTCGAGGGCGGCGGCGACGCCAGCCTCATCCAGAAACCCCAAGGCCTCAAGGGCTCCGAGGACTGTCGCGCCTGCCATCAGAACGCGAAGGGCGCACACAATTCATTCGACACCGGGGTGCACGCCAACACGGCCGCCGTCAACTGTCTGACGTGCCACTCGATCCACAAGGCGATCCCGAAGAGCCCGTTCCTGCTCGCCCAGGCGCCCGGCACGCTGTGCGCGAGCTGCCACACCACCGAGTCCGCCTCCTTCGACAACAAGCCCTACGCGCACCGGTTGAACCGCGGCGGGATGACGTGCCTCGACTGCCATTCCCCCCATGCCACGCGCGGCGAGACCACGAAGCTGACGGTCCAGGGCGAGCTTCCCTGCCTCAGCTGCCACGCCGACCTGCGCGGGCCGTTCGTCTTCCAGCACGTCACGGGCTCGGGCGGCGACTGCCTCTCGTGCCATCAGCCCCACGGGTCGAACAACCCGAACATGCTCCTGTGGGCGCGGGTCGACCAGCTCTGCCTCTCGTGCCACTCGCAGACGCCCCCGCCGAAGACCTACGGGTCGCAGCCGCCGTCGTTCCACGACCTGACGCTGCCCCGCTACCGCAACTGCACGACGTGCCACGTCGCCGTTCACGGCTCGAACGTGTCGCCGCAGCTCTTGAAGTAGGCCCGCCGTGAGACGCCTCCGCCTCCTCGCTCTCCCGACCGCGGCGATCTTCTTTCTCGGCGCCGCGGCGCTCTCGGGCCAGGCGATTCCCGTCGACATCGAGCTCGGCTACCGCTTCGTGGACGTCAGCGGCAACGACCAGATGTACCGGACGCAGATCAACGACCGCCCGGGCGTCCTGCTGCGGTCGCTCGACTACGCCCCCGGGTCGCTCGGGTTCCTCGACACCCTGCAGATCACGGGCTCGGACATCGGCGCGGGCCCGGCCGGGCAGTTCCGGTTCCTCGCCGGAAAGACCGACACCTTCCGGCTGAACTTCACCTGGCGCGAGACCGACCTCTACAGCGCGCTCCCGGCCTTCGCGAACCCGTTCATCGACCAGGGCATCATCCCGGGGCAGCAGACGTGGAACCGCACGCGGAACATCTACGACGTCACGCTCGACCTGCTGCCGGGCAAGATCATCAGCCCCCTGCTCGGCTACACCCGCAACGTCTACGACGGGCCCGGCACGACGACCTACCACGTCGGCGGCAACGACTTCCTGATGGACGAGCAGGTCCACTCGGTCGACCAGCTCTACCGGATCGGTCTCGGCTTCAACTGGAACAACATTCAGGCCGGGTTCACGCAGGGCTGGCGGGAGTACAGCTGGCAGGACGTGACGACCCTCTCCCCCGGCGCGGGCAGCGGCAACGTGACCACGCCCATCATCGGCCAGAGCATCACGGCGCAGACCATCACGAACACGGAACACGACAAGGTCAACACGCCCGTGACCAACGCGTGGCTGTCCGCGAACCTCTTCGGCCGCCTGAAGATCATCGGCACGTTCGTCAAGGCGGACGCGAGCGACGAGACCAACTTCGTCGAGGGCGACCTCGGCAAGTTCGTCTCCTTCGAGATCGCCCGCTTCTTCTCCGGTCTCGCCGAGACCGTGGACTCCAAGGCGCGGACGGACTACTGGAGGGCCTCCGGCCAGGCCGAGCTCTCGGTCACGAACAACGTCCAGGTCGTCGGCGGCTGGCTCGAGAAGAGCCGCGTCCTCGACGGGTCGGCGCTGATCTCGGACCTCTACCTCGACACCGTCACCTACGCCGGCCAGAGCACGGGCAACCTCCTGCAGGAAATCACCGCGAAGACGCAGGTCGACGAGATGGACCGCGTCTACAACGCCGGCGTCAACGCCCGGATGCTCGGCCCCTTCTCGGTGAACGCCGGCTGGACACAGACGCAGGAGAACGTCACCGCCACGCCGGACGCCGCCGAGATCGTGATCCCGGGCGGCCAGGGCGGGCGTTACGAACGGCGCGTCAACACCTACGGCGGCGGCGCGACCTTCTCCCAGTGGGGCGTGACGCTGACCGCCGACTACCACCACGACGAGGCCGACCAGCCCATCTTCCGCACCGACTACATCCACCGGGATCGCTACAACTTCCGGGGTCTCTGGAACTTCAAAGACATCCTCAAGGTCGGCGCGATCTTCCGCGAGACTCACGCCGACGACGACATCGTGACGATCGGCTACAGCACCAGGATTCGCGAGTTCCAGGGCGATTTCGAGGTGACGCTCCTGAAGGACATGCTCACGATCCGCGGCGCCGGCGGGGAATTCCTGACGAATCGGCAGATCCTGATCCGGGAGCCGCAGGACTTCTCGGTCGCCCCGACGGAGCAGCAGGAATTCGGGCACAACTGGGAGGGCGGCGTCCACTTCGTGTGGCAGAGCCTCTCCCTCGACGCCGCCTACCTCTGGATGAACAACAACGGGTCGATCCCCTTCACCGTGGACCGGATTCGCGTCCTGGCCGAGTATTTCTTCACGAAGAACCTCGGCCTCGACTTCGAGTGGATGCAGGACAAGTACGACGAGCGCATCGCCTTCGACCAGGCCGGGCCGCTGGCCAACTACAACGGCAACCGCTACTACGTGGGTCTCCACTGGCGCCCTTAGGGCTTGGCAGGGCGCCCCTGCAGCCTTAGACTCTTCTTCCAAGGAGGTACTCCCCATGAGCTCTCGCGGCACCCGGATCGGCGGCACTTCGGCTCTCCTCGTCGCGCTGGCGTGGATGGGCCTGTCCGGAACCTCCACGGCCACGATGGATATCCAGAAGCAGGCCAAGGCCGCGGGCGTCGACGCCAAGAACTGCCAGACCTGCCACACCGTCGCCCTCCCGAAGAAGGGCGAAGGACAGAACGAGCTCAACGACCTCGGCAAGTGGCTCATGGCTCAGAAGGACGCGAAAAAGGCCAAGGCAGTCGACGGCGCCTGGGCCAAGGACTACCCCGGCAACAAGAAGTGAGCCGGCGGTTCTCTGCTGCGGCGTTCCTGGCGGTCGCCGCAGCGCCGCTTCTGGCGGGGCCCCAGGATTTCGGCGTGCCGCAGCCGCACGGCTGGGTCGGGACGACCAGCGAGTGGCTGCGCGGCGTCGGCCTGGTCGTCGCCGTCCTGAACCTCGTTCTCCTGCTCTGGATCTGGCGCTCGGCCCGCGCGAAAGGGGTCACCGCGGCCTCCAAGGCGATGCTCTTCGGCGCGATCCTCGTCCTGCCGGTGATGGTCGTCTTCCTCGCCACGGCCCACGGCATGGAGGAGTCCATGAGCGTCGAGGCCTGCGGCGCGTGCCACGCCATGGACAGCCACGTCGCCGACTTGAAGAACCCGAAAAGCGACTCCCTGGCCGCCGTCCATTACAAGAACCGCTACATCCAGACCAACCAGTGCTACACGTGCCACAGCGACTACGGGATGTTCGGCACGGTCAGCGCCAAGCTCGAGGGGCTCGGCCACGTTTACTACAACACGACCGGCACGTACGAAAAGCCGATCAAGATCCGCAAGCCGTACTCGAACATCCGGTGCTTCGGCTGCCACTACGGCGCGCAGAACTTTCTCGCCAAGCACGACAAGGACGAGATTCCGAACCTCGTGTCCGGCAAGGACTCGTGCCTCGACTGCCATGGCCCGGCGCATCACGCGGAAGAGGCGGCGCCGGCGAAGCAGGCCTCGAAGTGAGCCGGAACGTCGGCGACGTCACGTCGCACGGCTTCCAGCGCCTGCGCTGGGCCGTGGCCCTGACGGCGATTGCGGTCGTTCTCTCGATCGCGCTCCTGATCAAGGAAACGGCCTACCTCTTCGCCGCGTTCATGTTCCTCGGGCCGACGCTTCTCCTCCTGGCCATGATCCTGCTGGTCTGGACGATCCTCGACGAGCTGCGGTCGAAGAAAGTCCTCTAAGACGGCGGAACCCGGACGCGCCGTTCCGGCGGGTCTGATGCAAGCGGATCACGTCAGCGCCCCCGGCCGGCGCTACCCTCAAGCGACCTCATGGACGTCGCGGCGCCTTCGGAGACGCGTCGGAAGTGGCTGAGCTACCTTCTCGGAACGAGTCTCGGCGCGACCTGCGTCTCGTTCCTCTACCCCGTTCTCCGGTACCTCGTCCCGCCCGCGACGTCCGAGCCCTCGCTCTCCGAGGTCGAGCTCGACGTCCGGGCCGCCGACATCGCCCCCAACTCGGGCCGGATCGTTCCCTTCGCCGGCAAGCCCGTTCTCCTCTTCCGCACCGCCGCCGGCGAGCTGCGCGCCCTTTCGGCGACGTGCAGCCACCTGGCGTGCACCGTCCAGTTCCGCCAGGACCGCAGCGACATCTGGTGCGCCTGCCACAACGGCGTGTACGACACGAACGGCACCAACATCTCCGGGCCGCCGCCGCGGCCGTTGACGCGCCTCGATGTCGCCGTGCGGGGGGAGAAAGTTGTCATCCGCCGCGCCTGAGCCGCCCGCTCCCGGTTCACCCCTGGGCTGGCTGAAGGACCGCCTCGGCTTCGAGGCGCTCGCACACCTCGCCGAGAAGAAAGAGGTCCCGATCCAGCGCTTCAGCCTCTTCTATTACCTCGGGGGAATGGCGCTCTTTCTGTTCCTCGTCCAGGCCGCGACGGGAATCCTGCTGCTCCTCTACTACCGCCCGAGCGCCGCCGAGGCCTTCGAGAGCGTGCAATACATCATGGCCGAGGTTCCGTTCGGCTGGCTCATCCGTTCCATTCACTCCTGGGGCGCGAACCTGTTCGTCGGCGTGGTCGTCCTCCACATGGTTTCGGTCTTCTTCCTGAAAGCCTACCGGGCACCGCGGGAGCTGACCTGGATCAGCGGCGTCCTCCTCCTCTTTCTCGCGCTGGGGTTCGGGTTCTCGGGGTATCTGCTTCCATGGAACACGCTCGCATTCTTCGCGACGAAGGTCGGCACCGACGTCCCGGCCCAGCTCCCGGTCGTCGGCGCGTTGCTGTCGCGCATCCTGCGCGGCGGGTCCGACGTCACGGGAGCCACGCTGTCCCGTTTCTACGGGATCCACGTCGCGATCCTGCCGGCCACGGCGACCGCGCTCCTCGCGGTCCACCTCGTCCTCGTCCAGCAGAAGGGCATGAGCGTCCCGCCCTCGGTCGAGAAGCGGCCATACCGCACGATGAAGTTCGTGCCCGACTTTCTCCTGCGGGACATGGTCGGCTGGCTCGTCGCCGTCGGCGTGCTCGCGGCGCTCGCAGCCTTCTTCCCGTGGGAGCTCGGCGTCAAGGCCGACCCCTTCTCCCCCGCGCCCGCCGGCATCCGGCCGGAGTGGTACTTCCTGTCGATGTTCCAGGCGCTCAAGTACCTCCCGGCCGAGATCGGCGGCGTCCCCGGCGAGATGATCGGCGTCCTCGCCTTCGGCGCGCTCGGCGCGGGGCTCGTTCTCGTGCCGCTCCTGGACCGGAAGGCCTCGCGCGGCGAGCCCTCGCCCTGGTGGAACCGGCTCGCCGCGGCCGCGCTCGCCGGCGCGCTGGTGCTGACGCTCCTCGCATTGCGGCCGCCACCGGGAGTCGCGCCGTGAGAAGGGCTCTCCTCGCCGCCGAAGCGCTCGTCGCGGCCGCGGCGCTTTCGCGCGCGGACGGCGGCGCGCCGCCGGCTGCCACGCCGGCCGCCACCGCGCCGGTATCGATCGGCTGCGTCACCTGCCACCTCGCCCTCGACGACGCCCGGGTCAGTCCACCCGCCCGGCTCTTTTCCGAAGACGTCCACGCCAGGGCCAACCTGACGTGCGCCAGCTGCCACGGCGGCGACCCGCGCACCGAAGACATGGACGCGGCGCACGACGCGAAGAGGGGGTTCCGGGGAAAGCCCGCGCCCAGGGACGTCCCGTCCATCTGCGGCGGCTGTCACGGCGATCCCGCGTTCATGAAGCGGTTCGACCCCTCGCTGCGCGTGGACCAGCTCTCCGAATACCGCACCAGCGGCCACGGGAAGGCGCTCGCGAGGGGCGATGAGAGCGTCGCGACCTGCGCCAGCTGCCACGGCGCGCACGGGATCCTGCGCGTCAAGGACTCCCGGTCTCCGGTCTTTCCCGCGCGGATCGCCCAGACGTGCAACCGGTGCCACGGCGACGCGGCGCTGATGAGCGCCCACGAGCTTCCCTCCGACGTCTACGCCCGGTACGCGAAGAGCGTTCACTTCGAGGCCATGACGAAGAAGGGCGACCTCTCGTCGCCCACCTGCAACTCCTGCCACGGAAACCACGGAGCGGCACCCCCGCAGGTGGCCTCGGTCGCCCACGTCTGCGGGACGTGCCATGCGGTCTTCGCCGAGCAGTTTGCCGCGAGCCCGCACGGCAAGGCCTTCGAGGACCTCGGCCTCCCCGGCTGCGTGACCTGCCACGAGAATCACGAGATCGTCCACCCGACCGACGCCTTCCTCGCGACGGGGCCCGACGGCAAGTGCGGCACCTGCCACGACAAGGATTCCGAAGGGGCGCGGGCCGCGGCGGCCATGTATCAGGACATCACGACGCTCAAGAATGCGACCGACGAGGCGAAGGCCGCTCTCCGGCGCGAGGCCGAGGCGGGCATGCTCGTCACGCGGGCCCAGTTCGATCTCTCGCGCGCCGACGAGGCCCTCACCCGGGCCCGCGCGGACGTCCATCGCTTTCATCCGTACGCGGTCCAGCAGACCGTCGCCGGGGGCCTCACGATCGCCCGCACCGCGAAGGCCGAGGCCGTCCGGCTCGGCAAGGAACGCGCGTTCCGCCGCCAGGGTCTCCTCGTTTCGCTCGGCCTGATCGGCGTCTCGATCGCGGCCCTTCTC
The DNA here is from genome assembly GCA_035506175.1 of Thermoanaerobaculia bacterium. Lineage (GTDB taxonomy): Bacteria > Acidobacteriota > Thermoanaerobaculia > UBA5066 > Gp7-AA6 > DAHUXD01. Next base: position 7,790 of record DATJPZ010000004.1, read on the forward strand.
GTCAGGATCCGCGACCTCGACGGGCGCCGGCGGCGGCCGTAGGCACCGCACGGGACGGGTTTCGGTGGTGGGACCGGCCGGAGTCGAACCGGCGACCTAGAGTTTAGGAAACTCTTGCTCTATCCAACTGAGCTACGGCCCCGCTCGCGATAGCGTAACCGATTGCCGGATGGACCGCCGGCGTTGGACTCAGGAGGCGCCGGAGAGGCGCGCGCCGGCCGCCGCCCGGACGTCGGCCACGATCTTCTCGGGCGAGGCCTCCGACTCGGGCGGCAGCACGACGACGAAGCGATTGCCCCGGCCCATCGGGCGCGGCTCGACGCAAACCGTCCCGCCGTGAAGCTTCACCGCCCACTCGACGATCGCGAGGCCGAGACCGCTGCCGGGGACCCCGGAGCCGCGGGATGCCGCCGCCCGGTAGAACCGTTCGAAGACCCGGACGCGCTCCTCGGCCGTGAGCGTCGGCGCCTGATCCAGGACCTCGATCTCGTGGCCGCGCACGGTATGCGAGACGCGCACGTCGATGAGGGTCGACGGCGGCGAGAACTTGATCGCGTTTTCGACCAGGTTGCTCAGGATCTGCCGCAGCAGCCGCTCGTCGCCTTTGTACTCGACGGATCCCCGCGACTCGGTCCCGACGAGCACGCGCCGCTCGGCCGCGAAACTCCGGAGACCGTGGATGACGTCCCGCACCAGCTCGGCCAGATCCACGAGGCGCCGCTCGACCGGCTGCTCGAGAACCTGTCCTTCGGCGAGCAGCGTCAGGTCACGCACGAGGCGCGACAGCCTTTCGCTCTCGTTGGCGATCGCGGCGAGGGCTTCGCGCAGGTCCTCGCGGCTCCGATCGGCGCCGAGCGACAACTCCGCCTCGGTTCGGACGATCGCGACGGGCGTCTTCATCTCGTGCGCGGCGTCGGCGATGAACGTCCGCACCTGCTGGGCGGAGGCGTCGATGCGCGCCAGCAGCCGGTTGAAGACGCTCGCCAGGCGGCCGATCTCGTCGTCGGGATTCATGACGGCCACCCGGTGGGAAGCGCCGGCCCGCGTCGAGGCGGCCATGCCCTCGACCTGGTCGGTGAGCGCCGCGATCGGATGGAGCGTCCTTTTCGCGAGCCAGTAGCCGCCGGCGACCGCGAGCAGCACGCCGCCGACGGCGAGCTCGATCAGGAAGAGCCGGAAGGTGGCGACCGAGGCGACGAGAGGCCGCGCGTCCCCCGCGACCGCGATCGTGACGCGGTCGCCGCGGCTGCCGACCGCGGTCGTCTGGATCGCGCCGCGCAGCTCGCCGCGCAAGGGCAGGACGACCAGGGCATCGGATCGCGCGATCTCCCGCCACCGGGAAGACGGCAGGAAGCTCGGCGCGTCGTCGGCGCCGTCTTCCGAGACGATGCCGAGCAGCGTCGCGCCATCGGCGCCGTCGCGGATCTCCGCGGCCATGCCGCTCAGGCGATAGGCATCCAGGGTCTCCCGCGCCGCGCGGCGCAGCGGGTCTTCGCCGGTCTTGCGGACCGTCTCCTTGAGCTCCTCGGCGTACGCTCGCTGCAGCGTCCGGAGGTTGTCGGCCAGGTCGGTGTCGAACGCGCGGTAGGCGAACGCGCGGTAGCGGAAGTAGGACACGAAGGACTGCAGGACGAGGATGACGCAGAGCGCGAGGCCGTACCAGGCCGTCAGCTTCCAGCGGATGGACAGCCGGTTCAGGCGGGCCTCTCGGGATCGTCCGCGACGAAGTAGCCTTCGCCGCGCCGGGTCGTCAGAAAGGAGACGCCGCGATCGGGCGCCGGGTCGAGTTTCTGGCGGAGGCGGCTGATGTAAACGTCGATGAGGTTCGAGGTCGGGTCGAACGAGTCGGCCCAGACATGTTCCGCGATCTCGCGCCGCGGAACCGTGCGGCCGCGGTTCAGGAGGAGGTACTCGAGGAGGGCGTATTCCTTGGCGGTCAGCTCGACCATCCGGTTGTCGACGTCCACGAGCCGCTTGGCCCGATCGAGGCGGATGTTCCCGACAGTCAGCGTCATCTGGGTCGGCAGTGCCCGGCGCCGCAGCAGGGCGCCGACCCGGGCGCGCAGCTCGCCAACCGCGAACGGCTTGGGGAGATAGTCGTCCGCGCCGATCTCGAGCCCTCGCACGCGGTCGGCGATCTCCGAGCGTGCGGACAACATCAGGATCGGCGTGGAAGAACCGGCCGCGCGCAGGCGCCGGCAGACGCCGAACCCATCGAGGCCGGGCAGCAGGATGTCGAGGATGACGAGGTCGTAATCCGTGGCCGAGGCCCGCTCCACGGCGGCCGTCCCGTCTCCGACGAGATCCACCGCGTATCCGGATTCCCGGAGTACCCGCCCGAGGAGGCTCGCCATGTGCAGATCGTCTTCGACGACGAGGACCCGCATGACGTTTGAGTATACGGCGCGAGAGCGCGTCCCCTTTCAGGGTCGGTCGCCTTTATCCTCGGTTCATCTTCGCGGCCGGATCGCCCGCTGGAGTTCCGGCCCATGGAACCGGGCCCGGACCGCCGCCGGTGCGGCGGCGGTCAGCGCGAAACGACCAGGACGGTGAAGGAGCCGGGAACGACGGGAGGCCTCGGCCGTGGCTGCTCCGCCGTCGGCGAGGGCCGGGGCCCGAATTCGGCGGTCACGAGAAACACCCGGTGGGTCTTTTCGTCGAGAGCCATGGTCCGCGCGCCCTTCTCGGTGGCCACGTTCTGGAGGACGGCATAGTGCCCCGCCCCATCCCGGCCCATGACGGTCAGGGTGCCCTCGCCGTTCGAGCTGAACGCGAGGCCCGTCCCGGGGTCGAAGGCGTTGGCGTCCACCCCGTCGCCGATCGGCAGCGTCGCGAGAATCTTTCCGCTCGACGCGTCCACGACCGCCGCGAGCCTGTTGCCGCACCCGACGAACAGGGTTTTGCTCGAGCGGTCGATCGCCATCCCCGAGGGCTCCTCGCAGGGCTTGAGCGGCCACCGCGAGAGCACCGCGGGTCTGGCCGCGTCGAGCGCGACGACTTCGCTCGTGTCCTCGATGTTGACGTAGACGCGACCCGCCAGGTCCGTCGTGGCGAACTCGGGCTTTCCGCCCAGGGGCAGCGTCGCGACGACCGTTCCGGTCGCCGCATCGAGCACCGTCGCGTTTGCCGAGCGGCCGTTGAAGGTGAAGACGCGCCGTGTGAAGCCGTCGTAAAGAATGGCGTCGGGGTTCTCGCCCGTGACCTTCCATTCGCCGACGGGCCGAAGGGTCTTCAGGTCGAAGGCGGTCACCGTGCCCGCGCGGCCGTTGCTCGTGAAGCCCCGGGACAGCTCCGGCGCGAGCGCGACGCCGTGGACTCCCGCGGTGTCCGGAATGTCGCCGACGACCGCGACCGTGTCGGCGTCGAAGACCATGACGTGCGACCCGCGGGTCACGTACAATCGCCGCGCCGCGGCGTCGACCGTCAGGTAGTCCCAGCCGCCGTCGCCGCCGACGCGAACTTTCTTCGAGACGGAATACGGAGGGCCGGCCTGGGCGAGCGCCGTCGCGGCGAACGTCAGGACCAGCAGAGCGAGACGACTGCGGCGCATGCTCACCTCGATGCGGCCCCGGCCGCGCGCGGATCTTAGCGCGCCGACGTCATGAGTTTTCTCAATGTGCCATAAACGCGTGACGCGGAGGGGCGGCCGCGCGATCGGAGCCGCCCTGATCGCCCTCGCGGCGGCCTGTCCCGTCGTGGGCGGCGACGAGCCGCTCACGGTCGAGCGCGCCATCGTCGAGGCGCTCGCCGCCAACGCGCGCCTGCCGATGCCGGCGATCGACGTGAGCCTCGCCGCCGAGCGCGAGCGCGAAGCCCGCGCCGAGCGGTGGCTGAAGGTCGCCGTCGAAGGAGACTTCATCTACGCGCCGCCCGGTTACAGCGAGGCCATCACCAACCTCGGCGAGGCCCGCCTCCAGGCCGTGGTGCGCCAGCCGATCTACGCCGGCGGCGCGCTCAAGGCCGGCGTCGCCCGGGCCGGCGCCGCGAAGGAAGCGGCGGCCGCGCGCTACCGCATGGCGCAGAACGACGTGGAGCTCGAGGTCCGAAGCCGCTTCAGCGAGCTCGTCGCCGTCCGCACCGAAATCGAGGTGCGCCGGGCCGGTCTCGAGCAGCTCGCCACCTACCGCAGCTCGCTCAAGAGCCGCCAGGCGGCCGGCCAGGGAGTGTCGGCCGACCTCCTGAAGACGGACGTCCGCATCGAGCTCGAGCAGGCCACCGTTGCCGACGCCGAACAGCGCGCCGACGACGCGCGCCTGTCGTTGAACGAGCTGATGGGCCGAGATCCGGCCGGACCGCTCGTCCTCGCGCCGCTGCCGCCCCCGAAGGCGCCGGGACCCGCCGCGGAAGGGGCCTGGGCCGGCGCGCCGGAGATCGCGGCCGCCCAAGCCGCTGCGGACGCCGCCAACGCCGACGTGACGATCGCCTCCGCCGAGCGGCGCCCGCGCCTCCTCTTCTCGGCCGATGGCGGATTTCTCGCCGACGACACGACGCACCTGAACTCCCGCTTCTGGGACCGCTTCTGGCGG
>DATJPZ010000005.1:0-39754 GCA_035506175.1 Thermoanaerobaculia bacterium
CGCCAGGCCGAAATCGAGGATCTTCACCTGGCCGCGCGGCGTCACCATCATGTTCATGGGCTTGAGGTCGCGGTGCACGATGCCCTTGGCGTGCGCCGCCTCGAGCGCGTCGGCCATCTGGACCCCGAGATCCAGGAGCTGTCCGATCTCCATCGGGTTGCCGGCGAGACGCGTCGCGAGGGACTCGCCTTCGACCAGTTCCATGACGATGAAGGAACGCCCCGAGTCCTGCTCGATGGCGTGGACGGTGCAGATCCCGGGATGGCTGAGCGCCGAGGCCGCGCGCGCTTCACGCTCGAAGCGCTCGAGCATCGGCGCGTCCTGCGCCAGCGCCACCGAGAGAAACTTCAGGGCGACGTTGCGGCGCAGGCGCGTGTCCTCCGCCTCGTAAACGACGCCCATGCCGCCCGATCCCAGCTCGCGCACGACCCGATAGTGAGAGACGGTTGTTCCGAGCAAGTGGTCTCCTCGGTCGAGGGAGAGACTTTATCGCAGGAGGTCGCAGCGAGCGCCGCGGGAAGCGAGGCTCAGTGCGGCCAGTGCAGCCCCAGCGCCTTGGCCAGGAAGACGGCCATCTGGCGGCGCGTCACCGGATTGTCCGGGCAGTAATTTCCGCCGCCGCAGCCCCCGGTGACCCCGGAGGCGGCCAGCGCCTCGATGAACTGGAAAGCCGGGTCGTTCGCCGGCACGTCGTTGAAGGTCGGCGAGCCCGGCGCCGTGCTGACCGTCCGCCGCCACCAGATCTCGACCCACGTGAATGCCGGATAGTTCGCGCAGGCCGAGCTCAGCTCGACCTGAGCGACGAGCGCCTTTCCGTTGTTCTGGACGTTCAAGTACCCGATGGGGCTCGCGTTGTAATCGGTGGCGTAGCCGTGCGACGTGCTCGAGAAAGTCGCGATCCCGCTCGTGAAGCCGTGCGTCACTTCCCAGAGCTCGACGCCGGCGACCCCCGCGCACGTCGAATAGCTCTCGAGCCCGATGTAGTCGATCACGGCGCCGGCGGGCACGTCGACGTTCGAGTAGAACTCGCCGTCGCCGTTGTTGAAGCCGCGGGAGAGGCAGCAGAGCGTCGTGAAGTAGTTCGTGTTGTCGGCCGTGAACGACGTGGCGGAAATCGTGGTCACCGTGTAGTCCCCGAGGCCGTAGGCCGTCGGCGCCTGGGTGGTCGCCGCGAACGTCGGGATCTTCGAGCCCTCCGCCCGTCCCGCCGCGGCGCCGAGAAGGAAGACCGTCGCCGCGACCGCGGGAACCGAGTGCCAGCGTCTCGATGCGTTCATGGGTCGGACCTCCCGTCCCGGCGGAAATCGTGAGTGCCAGGAGCCAGGAGCCTATAAGGTCGGACGGCCCCGGCCAACGCTGAATTCGCGATGAACCGGGCTTCGCAGCCGGGCGCCCCGGCAGGACGTCATCGTGTCGGCGCTACAATCCGCTCCACGTTCACCCCATGACTCTCAGCGTCGGCGCGCGGCTCGGCCCCTACGAGGTGGTGTCGCCCCTCGGCGCGGGAGGCATGGGCGAGGTCTATCGGGCGCGGGACACGCGCCTGGGCCGCGACGTGGCGGTCAAGGTCCTGCCGCCGCACCTGTCGTCGTCGCCGGAGTGCGCCCGTTTCCCTCGGGGTCCGGAGCCTGGCAGGTCTCGACCGGCGGCGGCGGCGTGCCGAATTGGCGAAGGGACGGAAAGGAACTGTACTTCCTGAGCCTGGACTTCAAGATCATGGCGTTCCCGTCACCGCGGAGGCGACGTTCCACGCCGGCACGCCGGTTCCCCTCTTCGCGATTCATCCGGGAGGAGGATCGGTCTACGACGTGTCGTCCGACGGGCAGCGGTTCCTCGTCACCAGCCTGACCGCCGACCTGGGCTCGCCGCCGTTCGACCTCTTCGTTCACTGGACGGCGCTGCTCGAGAAGAACTGAGCTCTCGACGCGGAAGGACCACGAAGGCCGGGCGTATCATTCCGGCCATCAGGGAAGCCACCGGGCACTCCATCGACGGATGACGCCCGGTCGTGAGATCGGAAAGAGGGGACGACGTGAGATTGCTGGTATTCGGGGTCATCGCTGCGCTGACGGCCTGCGCCACGGGCGGCTCGGGCGCCCAGGACGCGTCGACCGCCGAAGTCGCGGTCATCGCGATCACCCCGCCGGCGGGCTCGGAGCTCCAGCAGTCGTCGGTGATCGAAGCCACGGTCCAGTTCACGATCGAGAAGTTCAAACTGAAGGGCGACACCTACTACTTGTTGACACAGTTCGAGGGGACGAACGGCGTCGCGGTCGAGAGCGAGAGTGACCGTCGGTTGGCGGATCACCCGATCCTGACGGCGGCGAAAGGATCGGTCGTCGTCACGTATCCGCTCGCTCGTGTGTGGACCAATGCCAGGCTCGCGAAGCCTCCCAGGGTGTGGTTTTGCGTGATGGAGCGTGTCGGCCCGAACGATTCGGTCGTCATTGGTCGTAGCGCGCCAATCGATTACGCCGCCAAATGACGGCTCGCCTCCTCACCCGGCCGCTGCTCCCGCGGCCGCGGGTGGAAAGGGGAGGGCCTGGCGGACGCGACGCTCCGGTTCGGGTGGGAGAAGAGCGCGTCTGCGCTTGGCGTCGCGTCCGGCCTGACGAAGTTGGCGCGCCCGAAGCAATTCGCATGGGCGACTTTTGGCTCCGGAAGCTCCCGAGGGGGGGTCGGCGACAGCGGACGACCGAGTGGCTCTACCGACGAGTTGGGCTCGGGGGTTTCGGCGGCGGTTCCGGCCCGGAATAGGGCGATGCTCGCTGCCTGTGGCCAGACCGCTGGCCCTCGATTGAGGAACAGAGTCGTCAACGGCTGAGCGTCCGCGCCGCGCGCGCACTGCTCGTCCGATGAAAACGGAGTCGATTCCTCTCACCATGCCCGGAAACCATCTCAGCAGATGTCCAGTCCCTGTTTAGTCAAATGACTTGACAAATCATGTACAAGACCATAGCGTTGCGGCCGATGAGACCGTCGAAAACCGTGGACGCGGCCCGGCACCCGATCGGTGTCGTCACCGCGCGGACGGGACTGAGCACCGACGTGCTTCGGGCGTGGGAAAGGCGCTATGCGCTCGTTCGACCCTCCCGTGCCGGGGACGGGAGTCGTCTCTATTCCGACGCGGACGTCGAGCGGCTCACCCTCGTCCACAACGCCGCCGGCGCGGGCCGATCGGTAGCCGCGCTGGCGTCCTTGTCCACCGAGGAGCTGCGGCGGATGGTGGCCGAGGACGCGGAGCGCGCCAGCACCCGCCCCGGGCGATCCGGCCCGTACCGGGAACAGGCGATGGCGGCCGTGCGGGAGCTCGCACCCGAGCGCCTCGAGTCGCTGCTGCGGCGGGCGCTCCTGTCGCTGGGCGCCGTCCCGTTTCTCCAGGAGGTGGTTGGGCCGCTGCTGGTGGACATCGGCGACGCCTGGCACGAAGGGCGGATCGAGGTCGCCCAGGAGCACGCGGCGTCGGCGACGCTGGTTCAGACCCTCGGCGGGCTCGCACGCGCGCTGGAGCTGCCGGGGGACGCGCCTCGGGTCGTGCTCGCCACGCCGCGCGGCGAGCCCCACGCGCTGGGGGCGATGATCGCCGCGGCGGCGGCGGCCCACGACGGGTGGCACGTCACCTGGCTCGGGTCCGATCTGCCGGCCGCGCAGATTGCGGCCGGAGCCGAGCAGGGAGACGCGCGCCTCGTGGCGCTGAGCGTCGCGACCGACTCGGCCGACGTGGACCCCGAGCTGCGTGCCCTGCGCACGCTGCTCCCGCGGCACGTCCCGCTGCTGGTCGGCGGCGCGGGGGCTTCGCGGCTCTCGAACGCGCGGGGGCTGATCAGGGTGAGGGACCTCGACCACTGGCGAGCCCTGCTTCGCACCCACGCGGGTCAGTCGCGGAATGAGGCATGACGGAGGCGACATGGCGAAAGCGGTCGCGCGCGTGCGTTTCCGTGAGCACCGCGGCGGTGTTGCCCCGGCGTCGCGTGCTCCGGGGCCGTGCCCGGTGCCGGTAGGGCGGGAGGATTGATGATGCGGATCGCCATCGTCGGCAGCGGCGTCTCGGGGCTCGTCGCCGCGCGCCGCCTGCACCCGTCCCACGAGGTGACCGTCTTCGAGGCGGACGACCGCGTCGGCGGGCACGTGCATACCTGGAGCGTCCGGTCCGGCGGGCGGCGCTATCAGGTGGATTCGGGGTTCATCGTCTGCAACGAGCGCAACTACCCGAATTTCATGGCGCTCCTGGACGAGCTCGGGGTCCGCACGCGGCCGAGCACGATGAGCTTCAGCGTGCGCCACGACGGGGCCGACCTCGAGTACAACGGCTCGACGGCCCGACAACTCTTCGCGCAGCCGGCCAACGTCCTGCGCCCGTCGTTCCTGAGGATGCTGGCCGACGTGTTGCGCTTCAATCGGTCGGCGCGGCGCCTCGTGCGCGCCGGCGACGCGGGCCTCACGCTGGGCGCGCTGGTCGCGGCCGGCGGTTACTCCGGGCCGTTCCGCGACTGGTATCTCGTGCCCATGGGATCCGCCATCTGGTCGCTGCCTCCGGCCCGCGTCCTGGAGATGCCGGCGCGGTTCTTCGTGGACTTCTTCGAGAATCACGGCATGCTCAGCGTGGACGATCGGCCCGTATGGCGCACGGTGGAAGGGGGGTCGTCGCGTTACGTGGAGGCGCTGATCTCGCCGCTCTCGGACCGCATTCGGACGCGGCACCGCGTCCGCCGCGTGGAGCGCTTCGCGGACCGCGTGGAAGTGGACGGCGAGCGGTTCGACCGCGTGGTCCTCGCGTGTCACAGCGACCAGGCGCTCGCCCTGCTCGCGGACCCGTCGCCGGCCGAGCGCGAGGTGCTCGGCGCGCTGCCGTACCAGTCGAACGACGTCGTCCTGCACACCGACGCCAGCCTGCTGCCGCGCCGCCGCGCGGCGTGGGGCGCCTGGAACTACCGCATCACCGGCGAGCCCGATGCGCCGGCCGCCGTCACGTACAACATGAACATGCTGCAGTCGCTCGATGCGCCGGACACTTTCTGCGTGACGCTGAATGCGGCGGATCGGATCGACCCGGCCCGCGTGATCGGGCGGGTGACCTATCACCATCCCGTGGCGACGGTGGCCGGCGTGGCGGCGCGCGCGCGGCGCGACGAGGTGAGCGGCCGGAATCGCACGCACTTCGCCGGGGCATACTGGGGCAACGGCTTTCACGAGGACGGCGTGGTGAGCGGGCTCGAGGTGGTGCGCGAGATCGCGCGCGCGTCGCGCCCGGAGAGCGAGGCCGCGTGAACAGCGCGGTGTACCGGGGAACGATCCGGCACCGCCGGTTCACGCCGGCGCGGCACGAGTTCCGATACCGGATGTTCATGCTCTACCTGGACCTGGACGAGCTGCCGGCCGTCTTCGACGGACGCTGGCTGTGGTCCGCCCGTCGGTTCGCTCCGGCCTGGTTCCGTCGCGCCGACTACCTCGGAAGCCCGTCGGTCCCGCTCGCGGAGGCCGTGCGGGACCTCGTTGCCGAGCGCACCGGGCAGCGCCCCTCCGGGCCGATCCGGCTGTTGACTCACCTGAGGTACTGGGGCTTCGTCCAGAACCCGGTCAGCTTCTACTACTGCTTCGAGCCCTCGGGCGCGCAACTCCAGACCATGGTGGCCGAGATCACGAACACGCCCTGGGGCGAGCGGCACGCCTACGTCGTGCGCGCGAATCCGGCGAGCGACGCGCACGAAGCCCGCTTCGACAAGGCGTTCCACGTGTCGCCGTTCATGCCGATGGACCAGCGGTACGAGTGGCGCTTCGACACGCCCGGCGACCGCCTCCGCGTCCACATGACGAACCTTCGCGAGGGAGAGCGCGTGTTCGACGCCACGCTGCTCCTGCGGCGCGCGCCGATGACGGGACCGGTGCTCGCCGGCTGCCTGGCGCGCCATCCCTGGATGACGGCGTCCGTCCTCGCCGGCATCTACTCTCAGGCCTTGCGGCTGTGGCTGCGCCGCGTCCCCTTCCATCCACACCCGGCCCACCGGAGATCCGATGTCCCTGCTGTCGGCACTCGCTAGGCGCGCGACCCTGAGGCGCCTGTCGCGCCTCGAGCACGGCCGCCTGCGCGTGCGCGAGGCGGGCGGAGTCGTTTCCGTCGGGGATCCCGCTGCGGAGCCGGTGACGATTTGCGTGCACGACCCGCGGTTCCACGAATCCGTCGCGTTCGGCGGCGCGGTCGGGGCGGGGGAGGCGTATGCCGCGGGCTGGTGGTCGAGCGACGACCTGACGGGCGTGGTCCGGCTGATGCTGCGCAACCGCGAGGCCCTGGACGGGCTGGAAGGGGGGGCCGCCTCGCTCACCGGGTTGCTGCGGCGGCGGCTGCACGCGCTCCACGCGAACTCCCGCCGCGGGGCGCGCCGGAACATCCGCGCGCACTACGACCTGGGCAACGCGTTCTTCGCCCAGTTTCTCGACGAGACCCTCACGTATTCCTGCGCGCTGTTCGAGCGCCCCGATGCCACGCTGGCCGAGGCGTCGGTGGCGAAGTACGACCGCATCGCGCAGCTCCTCGACCTGCGGCCGTCCGACCACCTGCTCGAGATCGGCGCGGGCTGGGGCGGCTTCGCGATCCACGCCGCTTCGCGGTACGGCTGCCGCGTCACGACGACGACGATCTCGCCGGCGCAACTGTCGTTGGCCCGGCAGCGCGTCCACGAATCCGGCCTCGGCGACCGCATCACGCTGCTCGGGCTGGACTATCGCGACCTCGCTGGCGTGTACGACAAGCTGGCCTCCATCGAGATGATCGAGGCGATCGGCCACGAGCAGTACGAGACGTTCTACCGGCAGTGCGCGCGGCTGCTGGCACCGTGGGGGCGCGCCGTGATCCAGACGATCACGATCCCCGACGACCGCTACGAGGCGGCGCGGCGCGAGGTGGACTTCATCAAGCGCTACATCTTTCCGGGAAGCGGCATCCCGTCGCCCTCGGTCCTGGCCGCCGCGGCGGCGGCCGCGGACCTCGCGCCCGTGCGGGCCGACGAGATCGGCCTCCACTACGCGGAGACGCTGCGGCGGTGGCGCGAGAACCTGTTCGCCCGTCGCGGCCCGATCGCGGAGCTCGGCTACGACGACCGGTTCGTCCGGCTCTGGGAGTTCTACCTCTGCTACTGCGAGGGAGGATTCCTGGAGCGCGCCATCGGGGCGGCGCAGCTGGTGTACGCGCGGGACGCCGCCGGGGCCGGTGCGGGCCGCCCCGTCGCGGCCGTGCCGCCCGCGCCGGCGGAGCGGGCCGCGTGACCGCCCTCATCCTCTTCTCCGCGGCGGGACTGCTTCTGCAGCTTCTCCTCTGGGCGGTGCAGCTCCGGACGCGCAACGCCTCGACCGTCGATGCGGGATGGACGGTGCTCGTGGCGGGAGGGGCAGCCGGCGCCGCCTTCGTCGGGGACGGCGACCTCGCCCGTCGGCTCCTCGTGGCAGGCCTGGCCGCGATCTGGGCGCTCCGGCTCGGCGTGTACCTCGTGCGCGATCGCGTGCTGGCGGGCCGGCCGGAAGACGGACGTTACCGCGCGCTGCGGGAGCGATGGGGCGCCGCCGCCGGGCGCCGCTTCCTCGTCCTGTACGCCGCGCAGGTGCCGGTCGCGGCATTGTTCGTGATCCCGCTCGTCGCGGCCATGCGCGGTGGCCCGCCGGACGCCTGGACGGCCGCGGGCGCGGCGGTCTGGCTCGCCGCCATCCTGGGCGAGGGGATCGCCGACCGGCAGCTCGCGCGGTTCCGGGCCGATCCCGCCAACCGCGGCGGCGTGTGCCGCGCGGGGCTGTGGCGGTTCTCGCGGCACCCGAACTACTTCTTCGAGTGGCTGCACTGGTGGGCGTACGTGCTGATCGGGCACGCCCGGCCGCTGACGTTCCTCGGCCCCGCGGCGATGCTGCTGTTTCTCTTTCGCCTCACGGGCATTCCGTACACCGAGCGCCAGGCGCTCCGGAGCCGCGGCGACGCCTATCGGGCCTACCAGCGGAGCACGAGCGCGTTCATCCCCTGGCGGCCGCGGAGGGTCGAGCGATGAGCGCCGGCGTGGCTCTGGCGGAGCGCGGTCTCGTTCCCACGCCGCTCGTGCGGCGGGCCATCCGGGCCCTCTGCGCGGAGCGCCTGCGCGAGGCGAAGGCGGACGGCGGCGCGGAGCGCTTTCTCGCGCGGGTCGCGGGCTCGAGGATCGCGGAGGCGACTGACCGGGCCAACGCCCAACACTACGAGGTGCCGAGCGAGTTCTTCGCGCTCGTGCTGGGCCGGAACATGAAGTACTCGAGCGCCATCTGGCCGGAGGGCGTCCGCACGCTCGACGAGGCCGAGGAATCCATGCTCGCGCTCACGGGCGAGCGGGCCGCGCTCCAGGACGGACAGGACGTCCTCGAGCTCGGCTGCGGATGGGGTTCCCTGTCGACGTCCATGGCCAGGCGCTATCCCGCCTCGCGGATCATGGCCGTGTCGAACTCGAGGACACAGAGGGCCTTCATCGAATCGCGCGGCCTGCGCAACCTCGAGGTGCGCACGGCCGACATGAACGCGTTCGAACCCGGGCGCCGGTTCGATCGCATCGTGAGCGTCGAGATGTTCGAGCACATGCGGGACTGGCGACGGCTCCTCGAGCGAGCGGCGGGCTGGCTGCGCGAGGACGGCCGGCTCTTCATCCACGTGTTCTGTCATGCCTCGCACCCGTACACGTTCGAGACCGAGGGAGGCGACGACTGGATGGGGCGGCACTTCTTCACCGGCGGCATCATGCCGAGCCACGGCCTCCTCGCCGAAGCCGCGCCCGAGAGCCTGCGCGTCGAGGCCGACTGGTGGATCGACGGCACCCACTACCAGCGGACCGCGGCCGCGTGGCGCGAGAACCTGGAGGCGCGCCGCGGCGAGGTCGAGCGCGTATTGCGGTCGCACTACGGCGCCGACGCTGCCCTCTGGTACCACCGCTGGCGGCTCTTCTTCCTCGCGTGCGAGGAGCTGTTCGGCTACCGGGGCGGCCGCGAGTGGGGCGTGGGGCATTACCGGCTGCGGCGGACCGCCGCGAGGCCATGACGGGCCGGCGGGACGGCCCGGCGCGCGTGATGGGTGCGCGGTTCCCATCTCGACCGGCCCGGGAGGGCCAGGCGGTGTTGCCATGACGGCGCTCGATTTCCTGAAGATGTACGCGGTGGGCGTGGTGTCGTGTTTCGCCATCGATCTGGTCTGGCTCGGCGTCGTGGCGAAGGGCTTCTACCAGCGGCAGATCGGCCACCTCATGCGCCCCGACGTCCAGTGGCTGCCGGCGGTGCTGTTCTACCTCGTTTACGTCGCGGCGCTGGTCGTCTTCGTCGCGGCGCCGGCCGCGGAGCGCCAGTCGGTCGGGCGCGCGATCGGGTACGGCGCGTTCTTCGGCCTCGCGGCGTATGCGGCGTTCGACCTGACGGGCCTCGCGCTGCTCAGGGACTTCCCGGTCTCTGCGGCCCTCGTGGACATGGCGTGGGGCGCGTCCCTCTCCGCGGCGGTGAGCGCCGCGATCGTCGCCAGCGCGCGGGCCTGGTCATGACGCCGGGGACCGGCGTGTCCCGGGGACTTGCGAAGTGCCAATGAGAGAGCCGGCCGTCACCGGAGCCCTCCTGGCAGTCTGGGCCCTCGCCGCTCCGGGAACCGCTTCCGGGGTGGAGGAGCCGAAGTTTCGAGTCATCGTGGCCGACGGAGACTTCGAGATCCGGGAGTACGCACCGGTCATCGTTGCCGAGACCATCGTGGAAGGAGACTGGGGCGTCGCCGGTAATGCCGGGTTCCGTCGGCTGGCGAGCTACATCTTCGGCGCCAACGACGGCGGCCGGCGGATCGCCATGACGGTGCCCGTCTCGCAGCAGGCTCCCGGAAGCAGGATCGCCATGACCGCGCCGGTAGCCCAGGAGCGCCGCGGGACGGCCTGGGCCGTCGCCTTCACCATGCCCCGGGAGTACTCCCTCGACCGCCTCCCCGTCCCGAACGACCCGACCGTTCACCTGCGGCCGATCGGAGAGCGCCGCGTGGGGGCGATCCGGTTCTCCGGGCGCTGGAACGCCGAGCGGTTCGAAGCCGGCGAGGCCGAGCTGAGGCGTTGGCTGACGTCGAAGGGCGAGAAAGTGATCGGCGAGCCCGTGAGCGCTCGCTACAACCCGCCCTGGACTCCCTGGTTCCTCCGGCGCAACGAGATTCTCCTGGAGCTTGCCCCGCGGCCGGAGTGACCCGCGGCGCATCGCCGCGTCGGCGTCGTCGGCGGGGAAGTGGTGCGCCGGCGCGATTCGATCGCGCGACCCTCAGCTCCGGAGAGGAGGAGAGGAGCCGGCGGCACGCGACGGCGGCCCGGAGGAGATGTCGAAACTCGTCCGGGCTTCTGCCGTAGCCGGCGGGATCGTGCTTTGTCGCACCCGCGGGGAACGAACGCGGACCTCACTCCGATCGCAGCGCCTGGTTCACGTCCACGCGCGAGGCGCGGACGGCGGGCACGAATGACGCGACGACCGCGGCCATCGCGAGGAGCGCCGCCGCGGCGGCGATCGGGAGCACGCCGGGCATCCGGGTGACGCCGAACAGCCGGCTCGCGGCCCACACCAGCGCGGCCCCGCCGAGGCTGCCGGCCAGGATTCCCGCGGCGGCGATCGTGGCGCCCTCGCGGAGCACACCGGTCCTGAGCTGGCTCGGCTGGCACCCGATCGCGAGACGGACGCCGAACTCGCGCGTCCGGGCGCCCACCGAAAACGCCAGCACGCCCGCGACGCCGACGACCGCGATGAGCAGCGCGATGCCGCCGAAGGCCGAGAACACGAAGGCGTTCAGTCGTTCCGGCGTCAGCACCTGGGTGCGCACGTCCTCGAGCGTCGAGGGCCGCTCGACGGCCTGGTCGGCGGAAATGTCGTGGAGGGTGCGGGTCACGGCCGGCACGAGCGCGGAAGGGTCCGCCGCGGCGCGCACGAAGAGGCGGCTCGGCTCGCCGAGCTGCCGCCACGGGAGGTATACCGTCATCGTCGGCACCTGCACGACGTTCTCGTCGTCCACGTCGGCGACGACGCCGACGATGCGGCGCGGCGAGGATGGCATGCCGCTGCGCTCGTCGAACCAGAGGTGCCGGTTCACGGCGTCTCCGTTCCGGTAGAGCCGCTGCGCCACGCTGCGGCTGACGATCGCGACGGCCTCGGAATCCGGGCCGTCCCGGTCCGTGAAGTCGCGGCCGGCGACGAACGGGACGCCGAGCACCGCGAAGAATCGGGGCGAGACGGGCCGGAACATGCAGTTCGGGTTTTCCTCGCCGTGGGCGGGCTGGTACCCCTCGAACCCGAACTGGATCTTCACGTGTCGGAAGTCGTCCCGCCAGGGCACGACCATTCCGGACGCGACGCCGTCGACCCCCGGCAGCTCGCCGATCCGCCGCGTGGCTTCCTGGAAGAAGTGCTCGGTCGCGTCGCCCGCGGCGCCGGTCGCCGGCGGCGGGACGTCGACCGCGAGCACCTGCCGCATGTCGTAGCCGGTGTTCGCCGTCGACATTGCGTTCAGCGTCGCGACCAGCATGCCGGCTCCCACGAGCAGCAGGAAGGAGCATGCGATCTGCGTCGTCGCGAAGATCCTGAGCCGCCGGCTCGTGCCCGGCGTGATCCGGATGCCGCCGACGGCGGGATTCAGGGCGCTCGAACGGTCGAAGGACGGCAGCCGCGGCACGTACGCCAGCAGCACCGCCGCCACCAGGGCCAGCCCCGCGCCGAGCCAGAGCACGCTGCCGTCCACCCGGGCCTCCAGCGCGCGCACGGAGAAGCGGGCGGCGTAGCGGGCCGCCAGGGCCACGAGCGGCCTCGCGAGCAGCAGGCCGAGCGCGGCGCCGACGATGCAGAGGACGAGGCTCTCCGCGAGCAGGGTGCGCCGCAGCGCGCCCCGGCTGGCGCCCAGCGCGGCTCGAACCGCGAGCTCGGATTCGCGGCGGACCGACCGGGCCAGGATCAGGTTCGCGACGTTGGAGCACGCGATCACGAAGACGACCGCAGCCGCCGCCAGGAGCAGGAGGAGGATCGTGCGGGCGGGCGACGCGATCTGGTCGCGGAGCCTCCGCACCTCGAGCCCGACCCGGGCGCCCGGCGCGTAGGATTCCGGATGAGCGCGCACGATCGACGCGTGGACGGCCGCGAGCTCGGCGCGGGCCCCCTCCAGCGTGGCGCCCGGCGCGAGCCGCCCGAAGAGCTCGGTCATGCGGTGCCAGCGCTCGTTCTGCATCAACGCCCCGAGGTGGTGCGGGCTCGTCACGACGTTCGCGATGACCTGCGTCTCGGTCGGGTACGGCACCGACGGCTCGAGGACGCCGACGACGGTCGCGCTGCCGGGACCCAGCCGGACGACCTTGCCGACGACGGACGGGTCGGAGTGGAGCACGGTCGTCCAGAACCGGTGCGTCAGGACCGCGACGGGCGCCGCGTTCGGTCCGTCGTCGCCGGCGTGGATCAAGCGGCCGAGCGCCGGGCGAAGGCCCATGACGTCGAAGTACGATCCGTTGACCACGCCGGCCGTCACGACGCGGGGCTCTCCGCCGAACCCGATCAGCGTGAACTCGACGGTCGAGAAGTCGCCGAAGGCCGAGATCGTCGTGGCGCGCGACGCGAGGTCGTGGATCTCCGGCATCGAGAAGTTCATGTTCTCGGTGCCGATGCCGGGCGCGGTCTGACGGATGTAGAGGAGCCGGTCCGCGTCGCGGTTGACGAGCGGACGCAGCAGCACGCTCCGAACGACGCTGAAGATCGCCGCGTTGGCGCCGATCCCCAGCGCGAGCGTCACGATCACGGTGAGGGCGAGGCCCCGGGTGCGCAGGAGAGAGCGCATGCCGATCCGCATCTCCTGGAAGAGCGACATCACGGCGTCGAACCAGCGGCCGTACCAGACGCGATGCATCGAGTCGCGAGCCCTCTGGAGGGATCCCAGCTCCTCGAGCGCGGCGCGCCGGGCGGATTGAGGATCCTCGCCCCGCTCGATCCGTTCCTGGATGTTCAGCTCCAGGGCGCTCCGGATTTCTTCTTCGATCTCGCGGTCTTCGGGTCGCATGGCCTACTCCTCGGCCGCCGGCGCCGGATTCATGATCCGGCCGATCGCGCGGACGAGCTGCGACCAGCGGTCCTGCTCGCGAATCAGCTGGGCCCTGCCGGCGGGCGTGAGTCGGTAGAACTTGGCGCGCTGGTTCGCCTCGCTCACGCCCCACTCGGATTTCAGCCAGCCACGCTTCACGAGCCGGTGCAGGGCGGGATAGAGCGACCCGGTCTCGACTTTGAGCAGCTCCTCCGACTGGCGGCGGATGGCCTGGCCGATCCCGTGGCCGTGCCGGGGCCCCCACTGGAGAGTCCGGAGGACCAGCATGTCCAGGGTCCCCTGGAGGAGCTCGAGGCGCGGATCGTCGGGCGTTCTGGTCATTGTAGTAGACCGTCTACCACCGTGTACGTAGAACGTCTACGGCTTGTTTCAAGGAATGGAAGGTGAGGGCCAGGCGAAGCGGGGAGGGGTCGGCTAAGCCCTTGAAAGATATGGTGCGCCCGGCGCGATTCGAGCGCGCGACCTTCAGCTACGGGTTCTCGGCCCGATAGTCCTTGATGAAGCTGTCCACGGCTTCGCCGACGGCGGTGCGGACGCCCGTGACGAAATCCTGCGGCCGGGCGGCGCCGAGCGTCCCGGTCCACCACGTCCGACCGACGCAGGGAAAGCCGCTGCGGGTCAGCACCACCCCCTGCTCCAGGACGAGCTCGACATGGTACGCCCACAAGTACTGGTTGACCCTCATGGCGTTGACGTTCACGTAGATGAGCCCGTCGGACTTCTTGCCTGTCTCGATGATCGTGAGACGAGACTGCCGAAGCTTCTGCTCGACGTCCGCCGTCAGCTGGCTGACGGACAACCCGGCGGCCTCGGCATCCTTCTCGACGTTCGAGACGATCACGGAGACGGTCGAGAGGTACTTGAGCGATCCCGTCGAAACCTCCTGGGCATGGATTCCGGACGAAACGAGAGAGCAGAGGGCAGCGATGGCGGCGAGTTTCTTCACGCGACCTCCCGATGCTGTCGCCGATTATCCGCCCGACCGCCAGGAGAGGGGCAATCGAGCATTCGTGTTCGGAGGGCGGATCTTCTGGTTCGTTTCACAGACGCTGACCGGTCCTTCGGCGGCGGCGCAGTGTTGAAACAGCCTTCTTCAGGCGGTCTTCGGGTTCCGCCAGCCGGTTGAGGAATGCCCGCAGCTCGCGTCGCGCGAAGTAGCGGGGGCTCGGGGTGACAACCCTCGGTCGGCCGGCACTTCGAATCGCGACCAGACCAAAAGGAGATGGGACCCTCATGAGAGGTCATAGGACCTCAATAAAGAGGTCATGTATCAAGGAGACGAGGCGGCCCGTGGCAGGAAGCACACGGGAGGCCCCCCGGCAGGGTCGAGGCGCGGTTCACGGCCGAAGGCGGAAAAACGTTGTCCCCCTCCGCAAACAGGGACCCGACACGGACAACGGGGGTTCCGAGGCAGGGGAGGGGCCAGCTGAGTCCTTGGAAAATATGGTGCGCCCGGCGCGATTCGAACGCGCGACCTTTAGCTCCGGAGGCTAACGCTCTATCCGGACTGAGCTACGGGCGCAAAGAGCCGCTCCTGAAATCCATGGGGTGAGTGGAGGGATTCGAACCCTCGACATCCAGATCCACAGTCTGGCGCTCTAACCAGCTGAGCTACACCCACCGCGGGCGGGGGAGTCTAGCATCACCTGCCCGCCCCCTGAAGAGGGGCTCCCGGCTACTTCTTCTCGGCCTTCGGGTTCTCGGCCAGGGCCTTCAGCTCGATCCGCGCCAGGCCGTAGGCCGAGCGGACGACGTCGCCGTAGACGATCAGCCGGACGGGGCCCTCGTTTTCGGGCAGGGGACCGGCGGCGCTTTCGGCGACGAGGAAGACCCTGGGGTTGGCGCGGTTGGCGATGAGCTCGCCGATCGAGAAGACGACGCTGTAGCCGTCGCGGGCGGAGGCGAGGGCGACCTCCGCCGCGGTGCGGCGCTGGCCGGCCATGGTCTTCAGGTCGAGGCCGTTCTGCTCGAGGACCTCGAGGAGCGGGACGCCGTGGTAGATCTTCACGTCGCCCGAGGAATCCTCGAGACGCACGTCGCGCGACCGATTGCCGAGGAGCGACTCGGGCGCGATCGAACGGTCGGCCGCGCCGGGCATCTTCAGGACGGGCGGCGGATTTTCGGCCGAGAGCGCGGCCGCGAAGGTACACAGCACGAGGACCGGAATCGCGAGGCGCCGCATCGTCGTGCCGATTGTACCCGTGCGCTAGGCGATCTCGCCGCGCGAGACGTCCTCGAACGTCTCGCGGCGGCGGACGAGCCGGCCGGCTCCCTGCTCGACGAGGACCTCGGCGGGCCGCGGCCGGAAGTTGTAGTTCGACGCCATCGCATACCCGTACGCCCCGACGTCGCGCAGCGCGAGAAGGTCGCCCTCGGCGAGGGCGGGCAGCTCCGCGTCGCGCAGGAAACAGTCGGCGGACTCGCAGACGGGTCCGACGACGTCGGCCGTGATTCGGGCGGTCCCGTCTGAAGCCGCGCGGACGGGCTCGATCGGATGGCATGCCTGGTAGAGCGCCGGGCGCACGAGGTCGTTCATGCCGGCGTCGACGACGACGAAGGTCTTGCCGCGCTCTTGCTTGACGTAGAGGACGCGCGTCAACAGCGCGCCCGCCGGGCCCGCGATCGCGCGCCCCGGCTCGATCAGCACGCGCGCGCCGCGGCCGCCGAGGTGCGGCAGCACGGCCGCGGCGTACGCTTCGGGGGAAGGCGCGCCGGGACCGACGCCGATGCCGCCGCCGACGTCGAGAAGCTCGATCGCGAAGCCGGAGGCGGCGAGCGTGCCGGCGAGCGCCGCGAGATCGCGTGCCGTCCGGGCGAGCGGCTCGATGTCGAAGATCTGGCTGCCGACGTGGGCCTGGAGGCCGACGAGGCGAACGCCGGACGAGCGCCGCGCGCGTTCGAAGATCTCCGGCGCGCGCGCGATGTCGATGCCGAACTTGTTCTGCTTCAGGCCGGTCGAGATGTGGGGGTGCGAGTGCGCGTCGATGTCCGGGTTGACGCGGAGCGAGACGCGCGCGACCTTTCCCGCGCGCCGCGCGCTGGCGTCGATCTTCTCGATCTCGCGCTCGGACTCGGCGTTGAAGGCGAGGATTTCCGCGGCCACGCCGGCCTCGATCTCGGCGTCGGTCTTGCCGACGCCGGAGAACACGATCCGCTCCGCCGGGATCCCGCTCGCGAGCGCGTGCGCGAGCTCGCCGCCGGAGACGACGTCGGCGCCGGAGCCGAGCGCGGCGAGGCGCGTCAGGATCGCGCGATTCGAGTTCGCCTTGGCCGCGTAGCAGACGAGATGCGGCGCGGGCGCGAAGGCCGCGTCGAAGCGCCGGAAGCTCTCCTCGATCGTGCCGGCGCTGTACACGTAGAGCGGCGTCCCGTGCGTGCGCGCGAGCGCCTCGAGCGAGACGCCGTCGCACACGAGGACCCCGTCTTGTCGAGAGAATCCCGCGGACACGTTGCGGGGACCATAACAGAGCTAGGGCGTTCGACCGAGGAGAACTCTCCGTTCGCCGGTCAGCGGATCGAAGCGCACCAGCGAGCGCTGGTCGGGTCCGTAGAACAGCTTCGCGGCGTCGCTGCCGAGCGCGGGCCGTGCGCCGAACGCCCAGACGGGAGAGAGGCCGTCGGCGACCTTTCGGATCGAGCCGTCTCGAAGATCGGCGAGCCAAAGCGTTCGGTGGGAAGCGTCCCGGGTGCACCCGAAGGCGAATCGGTCCGGCGCGACCTCGCCGCCGATCTGGACTCTCGAAACCGCGGTTGCCCCGATGCATTCCGGAGGGAGCGTGAGCGTCGATTGTTCGCGGCCGTCCCGGTCGAACACGCGTAGCCGGCTCGCGTCGTCCGTCATGACGATGCGGCCGTCCGGCAGCATCCAGGGCCAGCGATACCGACTCGGCGAGTCGGCGAGCGTCGCCAGGAGCGCGCCGTTGGCGCCGTCGTACAGACCGATCCCCGGTCCCACCTTGACGAGCCGCGATCCGGAGGCGTCGGTCATGAAGTAGCGGCCGGCGACGCCTTCGATCCGGCCCAGCCGCTCGAGTTTTCGCGTTCCCGCGTCGAGCTGCAGGATGTCGATGGACCGATCGCCGACCCGGTAGGCGCGGAAGACGTCCGGCCCGACGAACAGGCCGCGGATCTCCTCCTGCTCGCCGATCGGAACGCTCGCCGAGACGAGCGTTCGCTGCGCGACGAGGTCGTGAACGGAGAGCACGCCGCGGTGCCACGTGGCCAGGCGCGAGCCGTCGTCCGAGAGCTCGAGCAGCGCGGGATAACCCTCGATGAGCAGCCGGGTCGCGATCGGCTTCGCGCCCGGGTCGTCGAGCGACCGAACCCGGAGGGGATGCGCGGGAGCGCCGCGGTCGCCTCCTTCCACCCATGCGGCCAGCTTTCCGTTGCCCGACAGGGTCGGGCCCCGCCAGTCGACGGTTCGCGTCCGTTCGAACCGTCCCGTGGCGGTGTTGTAGAGGCCGGTGGCCGCCGCGCCACGGGCACGGCCGGAAATCTCGACCCAGGGACCGGCGTCGGCGGGCCGGACCCAGAATCCGTGGGCCGCGATCGCCGAAGGGCCGGCCGACATCACCCAGGTCGCGTAAAGATGGGCGGCAGCCACGACCGCGGCCAGGGTCGTCCAGAGAGCGGTCGAGAGCGCGGAATGGGCGGCGTGGATGTCGGTTCGTCCCTGGGCCACGGAGGCATGTCCCGCAACGAGGAAAGCAACCCCGGCCGCGACGCCGACGCCGGAGAGGCAGAGGATCCGGGGCCCGGCCGCGAGAAACTCCGGCAGCCGGGACACCGCGGCCGAGACGCCGAGCACACAGGCTGCGCCGACGACCGCATCCAGAGCGAGCCGGGCCGACCGGGATCGGAACATGAGGCTCACTCCGTGGACGACGGCGAAGAGAACCGGCACTCCGGCGACGGCCGCGAGAATGCCGATGCGCGACAGGGAAGGGTCCTCGAACAGCTCGCTCCAGACGGTGGGCGATCCCGCGAGGTGCGACGGGATCCAGACGATCGCGGCCGCCGCCAGCGCCAGAATCGCGGCGGCGGTGACGTTGCCGGTCCAGATCGCCCCGGCCGAAACCGGACGCGCCAGGTCGAAGGCGATGCGGCGGTTCGCGATGCGCGGAACGAGGCTCGCGGCGCCGAGGGACGCCGCGATTCCGAGAGCGAAGACGAGCGCGATCAGCAGGGACGTCCAGCCCCGCGCTTCAGCCGGCAGGCGGCGAAGCGCCGGCAGGACGATCGGGATGAACGCGGCGACTCCCGCCGCGACGAGGACCTGCCAACGTTCTCGAAGCTCCCTTCGCACGATCGCGACGAAGGCGGTCATGCCGCGTCTCCCTTCTCCTCGCCCGCGACGGCGAGGAAGATCTCCTCGAGCGGCAGCGCCTCGACCGCCGCGTTCTCGACGCCGTCGATCGCGCGGAAGCGCTCGAACGCGGCCTCGTCGAAGTTCGAGACGACGGCGTCGATGCCCCAGCCGCGGACGAGAACGCGCACGGCGTCGAAGGCGTCGAGCTCGGTTCCGAACGCGGTGCGCGTCTCGGTCAGGCGGTTGCCGTAGCGGATCCGGCGGAAGCGGGACTTCAGGGTCTCCAGCGGCTCGTCGAGAACGAGCCGGCCCTCTTTCAGGATGCCGACGCGAGTCGCGAGCCCTTCGAAGCCGGAAAGGTCGTGCGTCGTCAGGAAGACCGTCGTGCCGCGGTCGGCGAGCTCGCCGACGATCTCGTCGTACAGGGAGCGGCGCGCCACGGCGTCGAGGCCGAGCGTGGGATCGTCCAGGACGAGGAGCTCGGGAGAGTGGCCGAGCGCGAGCGCGAGCTGGACCTGCGCCTTCTGGCCGCGCGAGAGGCGGCCAAACGGCGTCTTCGGCGGGATGCCGAACCGGTCGAGCCGCGCCGCGACGGCGGAGGAGTCCCAGCGCGGATACACGCGGCGGCAGAAGTCGGAGAGTTCGCGCGGCGTCATCGCCGGCGGCGCGTCGGGCTCCTCGGGAGTGACGCCCGTGCGCTCCATGGCGGCTCGCCGCGTCGTCCAGGAGTCGCTGCCGAAGAGGAGCGCCCGGCCGGACGTCGGTTTCTGCTGCCCGAGCAGGCACCGCACGAGCGAGGACTTGCCCGCGCCGTTGCGGCCGAGCATGGCGTACACGGCGCCGGTCTCGACCGCCAGCGACACGTCGGCGCAGGCAACGGCGCGTCCGTACCGGACGGTCAGAGCCTCGATCCGGATGGGGTCGCTCACGGCTTGCCCCCCTTCTTCCATGCGGACGCGAGCGCGTCGGCGGCTTCGGCCTCGTCGACGCCGAGTGTGGCGGCGAGGCTCGCGTACCGCGTCGCCGCCTCGCGGAGGATCTTCGAGCGCTCGGCGCGGCTCATCGCCGGCGGCGCCTCGGCGACGTAGGTGCCGTCGCCGCGGCGGACGACGAGGACGCCCGCCTCGGTCAGCCGCTGGTAGGCCTTCGCGACGGTCGCGGGGTTGACCTTCAGGTCCCTGGCGAGGTCGCGGACCGACGGCACCACGGCTCCGGGCTTGAGCGCTCCGGAGGCGACGAGGCGGCGGACGCCTTCCTCGATCTGGCTCCAGATCGGGGCGGGGTCCTTCGGGTCGACGCGCAGCACAGTATTAGTGTACTAGTACACTAAGACGGCGTCAAGGGCCCGACGAGGCCGCGCGGCTCGTGAAGAAGTCGTACCGGCGCACGGCCGGAGCGGCGGCGGCGACGGCCGCGACGATCGCCATGGTCGCCACGCCGCCGGAGACCACCGACACCGTGACGCCGACGATCGCGGAGGCGAAGAGCGAGGCGACGAATCCGGCCTCGAGCTCGCCCAGCTGCGGACCGCCCATGAAGAAGATCATGTTGACCGAGGTCATCCGGCCGCGGAGGCGATCCGGGGTGATGAACTGGCGGAGCGTCTGCCGGATGACGGTCGAGATGGCGTCCGACAGGCCGACGCCGGCGAGCGCCGCGAGCGTCAGCCAGAAGCTCCGCGAGAGCCCGAAGACGACGGTGGCCGCGCCGTACGCCGCCACCGACCACAGGAAGATCCGGCCCTGGCGCGCGGGCAGCGGCCGGATCGAGAGGTAGAGCGAGCCGGCGAGGGCGCCCACGGCCGGCGCCGCCGCGAGGATGCCGTAGCCGCGCGCGCCGACCTTCAGGACCTGGTCCGCGAAGATCGGCAGCAGCGACGTCGCGCCGGAGAAGAAGGTCGCGAGGAAATCGAGCCCCATCGTCCACACCATGAGGGGCGTCGTGAAGACGAAGCGCAGCCCCTCGCGCAGCGCCGCGAACGTCTCGGCCTCGTGGGCGCCGGGCTCGGGAGCCCCCGACGTGCGCATCGTCGCGAGCGCATAGATGACGGCGACGAACGACACGGCGTTCAAGAGGTAGATGAGCGACAGGCCGTGCGTCCCCGATCCGGCGTGCGCGATGAGGAGTCCCGCGAGCGCGGGTCCGCCGATGAGCGACGCCTGGAAGACCGAGAGGTTGAGCGACAGGGCGCCGGGCAGGTCCCCGGCGGGGACCAGGCGCGGGATGAGGGCCTGCCGCGACGGTCCGTCGAAGGCGACGGCCGACGCCGACAGCGCGTTCAAGGTATAGAGAATCCAGAGCGTCTCGCGGTTGAACGCCGTCGTCGCCCACAGCGCCAGAGCGACCGCCGTCATCGCGACCTGGGTGGCGATCATGATGCGCCGGCGATCGTGCCGGTCCGCGACGACGCCGCCCCACAGCGAAAACGCGACGATGGGTACCACCCGCGTCAGGCCGACGAA
Source organism: Thermoanaerobaculia bacterium (assembly GCA_035506175.1). GTDB lineage: Bacteria > Acidobacteriota > Thermoanaerobaculia > UBA5066 > Gp7-AA6 > DAHUXD01. The sequence continues at coordinate 20,846 of DATJPZ010000005.1, forward strand.
ACCGAGGGCGAGCGGCGACTTCGTCAGCAGGTAGACGTGCCAGTTGATGGCGACGACCTGCATCTGCGAGCCCGTCAGCGACAGCAGCTGCGAGACGATCAGCCGCCGGTAGTCGCGGTGGGCGAGCGCGAGGTACGGAGCCCGGGGAGGCGGGGACGACACGCGCTAGCGGGTCGCGCTCGCCGGAACCGCGCTCTCGCGGACGGCGCGGACGATGTAGCGCTGCGGCGCGTGGCCGACGAAGTAGAACGGGTAGCAGGCGACGAGGGTGAGGGCCGGCTCCGGCGTCGGGTCGAGGACCTGCACGTCCTCGGGTTTGACGATCCAGATGTCGGCGACTCGGTAGGTCTCGGTGCCCGAGAGCGTCTCGAGCTCCATCGTGTCGCCCTTGACGACGTCCTTCAATCCCCGGAAGAAGCCGTCGCGGTGGCCCGCGATCCCGACGTTGCCCCTCTCGCCGGGCCTGGCCGTGTCCTCGATGTGGCCGACGGCGCGGTTCAAGGTGAAGTCGTCGGTTCCCTCGAGGACGGCCACTTCGAGGCCGATCTTCCGGATCCGCAGGACGCCGAGAGGGTCGGTGGACTTCTGCCGGAGCGAGTCCTCGTACGCCTTGATCCGCTCCTTGGACCAGAGGCTGTAGTCGGGCGGCGTCTCGCCCGGAAGCGCGCGGGCCATGCCGGCCGCCGGCGCCGTCGGCCGCGCGGCTCTCGCCTCGTGGAAGCGTTCGAGGTCCTTCTTCGAGCCGACGGCCGAATGGATCTTCGCCGCCGCCCAGAGGGCGACGAGAAGAACGCCGATCACCCACGCCGCGCGCTCGGCGCGCCGAAGCCAGCTCACCCGGGGATCGTAACGCGGGCGCGCGTCACGCCGTCCGGGCGGCGCTCTTGCGGCGGGCGCGCTCGCGCCACCAGCCGTCGGCCTCGCTCTCGTCCCAGGCCGGCACGTCGCGGCAGGCGTCGAGCGCCCTGGCCAGGGCCCGCGCGCTCTCGGGGCGTTCGGCCGGATCCTTGGCCAGACACGAGAGGACGACGGCCTCGAGGTCGGCGGGAACGGCCCGGCCCAGGCGCTTGGACGGCGCCTCCGGCTCGGTCTGCAGGTGGTGGTGGATCGTCTCGAGCGGACCGCGGCCCGCGAAGACGGGCGTGCCCGTCAGCAGGTAGTAAGCCACGCAGCCGAGCGCGTAGAGGTCGCTGCGCGGATCGGCGCTGCCCGGATCGCGAATGGCCTCGGGCGCCATGTACTGCGGCGTGCCGCGCAGGACGTCTTCGGTCGTCAGCTTGGGGTCGCTGACGCCGGTCAGGTCCTTGACGAGCCCGAAGTCCACGACCTTGGCGACGTCGGGCGAGCCGCCGCGCTCGCAGAGGAGGATGTTGGCCGGCTTGATGTCGCGGTGGATCAGGCCGATGCCGTGGGCCTCGGCGAGCGCGTCGCAGACCTGGCGCAGGATGCGCGCGGCGCGCGCGGGCGGCAGCGGTCCCGCCTCCTGCACGAGCGTGTCGAGGTCGACGCCGTCGAGATACTCCATCACGTAGTAGAACTGGCCGTCCGGCGTGCGGCCGAAGTCGTAGATCGAGACCGTGTGCGGGTTCGTCAGGCGCGCCGTCTGCTGGACCTCGCGCTCGAAGCGCCGGAGGCTCTCCTCGCCCGCGCGGCCCGGCGGCAGCAGCTTGATCGCCGTCGGGCGCCGGAGCATCTCGTGCTCCGCGCGGTAGACGATGCCCATGCCGCCTTCGCCCAGCTTCTCGGTCAGCGTGTACTGGCCGAGGCGCCGGTTGCTCGTCACGCTCGAGCGCAGACGGAACGTGACGTAAGAGACGAGGGTGGAGAGGACGATGCCGAGGACCGCCCACAGCAGCGCCCAGGACACCGCCGCGCCGCGCGAGGTCCCGCCGGGGCCGCCGGCGGCGTAGAGAAAGTAGGCCTCGACCGGGATCGGGAGCGACACGAGCGACGAAACGAGCGCCGTCCGCGGCGCCGGGCTCGGAATCGTGGCCGCTCGGTAGAGCAGCATCGAGTTGGCGATCAGGAGCGCCAGCATCTCCGGACGCCAGCCGACCGGCATCGTCGTTGTCATGGCGACGTGCAGGCCGACGCCGAGGAACGTCCCGACGACGTCGAGGCGGCGCAGCGCCGGTTCCGAGAGGAGCGGCTGTCGAGCGGCGAGCCAGACGACGAGGAACACCGCGACGCCCGCCAGGTGAAAGAGCATCATCGGCTGCGACAGCGACGGCGCCGGCTCCCCGACGCCCGGCCAGAACGCGTGGATCAGGAAGCCGGCGACGAAGAAGCCGAGCGACGCCAGAAACGTCGCCCGGCCGAAGAGCGCGAGCCGCTCGCCGAGGAAGTCACGCTCGCCGGAGGAGTCCGACGGCGCGACATCGCTGCCGCAGTCGGCGCCCCGGCACTGGAGTTTCTTTACTTTCTCGCGCATCTGGCCGCCTCCCTCAGGGCTTGTCGATACGGATCTCCACGCGCTGGCCGAGTTTCAGGGGTGTGGGCTCGAGGAGCGCGACTTTCACCAGCAGCACGCGCGTGTCCTCGGGCTTGCCGGGATCCTGGGGCTTGAGCCGCCGGCCGACGACCGAGTCGGGAATCTCCTCGACGCGGCCCTTCCACGCGCCGTCCCAGCCCTCGGCCCGGACGCGGACGGAATCGCCCAGCGCGACCCGCCCCGCGTCGAACTCGTCGAGCTCGGCCTCGACGCGCGTTTTCGTCAGGTCCGCGATCGTGACGATCTTCTGGCCCGCCTCGAGCGTCTCGCCCGCCTGGGCGTGGCGCGCGGTCACGACGCCGTCGATCGGCGAGACGATCCGCGTCTTCGCGAGGACCGCTTCGAGGCGCTCGGCCGTGGCCACCGCCGTGGCCCTCCGGGCCCGCGCCGTGTCGAGGTCGCGCTCGGCCTTGTCGAGCGCCTGGCGGGAGCCGACCTCCTTCTGCCAGAGCGATCGGGCGCGCTCGAGATCCGCCTCGGCGAGGCGGATCTCGGCGTCGGCCTCGACGACCCGGGCCCGGGCCTCGGCCAGGGCGGCCCGGTGGTCGTCCGAGCGAAGCTCCGCCAGGAGCTCGCCCTTCCGAACGCGCTGTTTTTCCTGCACTTTGAGGATTACGACGGTTCCGGCCAGATCGGTTCCGACCACGACTTCGGCGCCCGGGTAGGCCACGACCCGGCCCTCCGCGGCCACGTGGTCGGCGAGGGGCGCCGGAGCGGCCGCGGACGCCACGGCGGTCTTGGTCCGCGACGGCCCCGCGGCGGCCCGGGCCTGGAGGGCGGCCACGGCCAGGAGGCCGAGCGCCAGGGCGGGCCAGAGAAGGCGATTCCAGAGATTCTTCTTCACGAGTGGACCTCCTGTTCAGAGCGTGGCGTGAGCGGGCGAATCCTGCGGGGGCGGGGCTTGCCCCCGCCCGCGGGCGGCCGCAAGAGCCGCCCCTGCCGGCGGCGCTTCGACCAGGCCGTCCCGGATCTTCAGGACCCGGTCGCTGACGGCTCGAACCTTCGGATCGTGTGTGACGATGAAGAGCGCCCGGTTTTCCTTCTTCGCGAGCACCCGGAACATCTCGAGGACCTGCGTGCCGATGTGCGAGTCGAGGTTGGCCGTGGGCTCGTCGGCGAGCAGGATCGGGGCCTTGCCGGCGAGCGCGCGGGCGATCGCGATGCGCTGCTTCTGGCCGCCCGAGAGATCGCGCGGGAGAAACTCCTTCCGGTCGGACAGACCGACGGCGTCGAGCACGCGCTCGGCCTCGGTCCGGGCGCCGCTGCCTTTCACGCCCTTGACGTTCAGCGCGTACTCGACGTTCTCGAGCGCGGTCAGCGACGGAAAGAGGTTGAACTGCTGGAACACGAACCCGATCGAGCGCCGGCGGATCTCGGGCAGCCGTCCGGGCCTGGCCGGGTCGATCGTCTCGCCGTCGACGACGACGCGCCCCGACGAGGCCGTCAGGATGCAGCCGAGGATCGACAGCAGCGTCGTCTTGCCGGACCCCGACGGGCCCTCGAGCGCGACGATCTCGCCGCGCGACAGTCCGAGCGAGACGCCGTGGAGCACGGTCACGCTCTCCTGGCCCTCGCGGTATTCCTTCGTCACGCTTTCGGCTTCGAGCACTTTCATGGCGGTCCTCAGGTTCGGAAGACGAGCGCCGGGTCGATCGACGCGACCTTGCGGAAGGAGATCATCGCGGCGGCGAGGCACATCACGACGGCGCCGACGAAGACGATCGCCGTGAATTCGGGCGGGATGATCAGCTTCAGGTTGATCTTCGCGATCGCGGGCCGCAGGGCGAACGCCATCAGCGCGCCGAGCACGAAACCGGCGATCGCCGCGATCGAGGCCTGCTTGCCGAGGATCCGGTAGATGTCGAGGTTGCCGCCGCCGATTGCCTTGACGGTCCCGAATTCCTTGATGTGCTCCATCGTCGACGTGTAGAGCGTCTGCGCCACCACGACGACGCCGACGAGCGTGCCGAGGAAGACGGTCAGGAACATGTTCAGGCCGATGCCCGTCGACTTGACCCAGTAGTCGCGCGAGCGCCGGGCCCACTCTTTCTTCGTGTAGACGTCGTTGTAGGGCAGGCGCCGGCGGATTTCGGCCTTGACGGCCGCCGGGTCCGCGCCCGGCGCGAGCCTGACGAGGATGTAAGTCGTGTGCGCCTGGAGCTGCTGTGGCGAGAGTTTCTGGGCCCGCGAGAGGTCCATGAAGGAGATCGGCGTCGTCGAGAACGAGAGCGCGCCGCGGCTCCGGCCGACGATCTTCATGCGCTGGCCGAGGTACTCGCGGTATTCGCCGACGTGGAAGGGCCCGAAGCGCCGGGTCGCGGAATCGTCCATGAAGACGTACTGGCCGCGGCCGAGGTCCGAGAGGTCGCCCTCGGCCACGTCCCAGGGGATGTTCCACTGCCGGAAGTCGTCCAGCGCGTAGACGAGCGACGCTTCCTGCGCGCCGGAAGGCAGCGTCAGCGTCATGTACCAGACGATGAGGTTGTCGGCGCGCTCGACGCCGGGAACCGAGCGCACGCGCTGGACCGCGCCCTCGGGGAAGGTGTGGGCGAAGTCGACGTTCGGCGTGTTCTTCGACGTCACCCAGAGGTCCGCGGCGGTGTGCTCGATCGTGACCGAAGCGTTGTCGAGAAGCCCGAGGAACAGGCCCACCTGAACGAGCACGAGCGTGACGGCGAAGGCCACGCCGCAGACCGTGATGGCGAAACGCAGCTTGTCGTGGAGCAGGCTCTTCGTCGCGAGGTCGACCACGTCACTTCTCCTCGGGGCCTTCGACGAGGCCGCGGATCATGATCTCGATGAGCGCGTGCGCGGTCCTGCGCGTGTCGCGCCACTCGACCCAGTCGTCGCCGCGCTTGGCGATGTGGAGCGAGACGACCCCGTGCGCGCCCGCCCAGACGAGCTGCGAGACGAGGTCCGCGTCCTTCCATTCGGGACGCAGGCGGCCCGCGGCGATCGCCTCGACGACCGTCGCGCGCAGGAACGCGTAGGCGTCCTCCTCGGGATTGCCGCGGGCGAGGCGGCTGTCGGCCGAGGTCATGCCCTCCGGATGCGGCGTCATGAACATGAGTCGGTAGTGATTCGGGTGATCGATCGCGAACTCGACGTACGCGCGGCCGATCTGGCGCAGGCGGTCGATCGGGTCGGCGAGCCGGGCGATCTTCTGGAACCCGTCGGCGAGATTCCGGAAATCGGTGTCGCAGAGCTCGCGCAGCAGGTCCTGCTTGTCTTTGAAGTGGAAGTAGAGCGCCGTCGGCGAGTACTCGATGCGGTCGGCGATGTTGCGCATCGTGACCGCGTCGTAGCCCTGTTCGGCGAAGAGCTCGCGGGCGGCGTCCAGGATCCGGCCGCGCAGCTCGTGGCGTTCGCGTTCGCGTCTTTCGGCAGTACCCAAACCAGCCTCCAAAACTTAACTACGTTAAGTAATCTAATACAGTTTCTGAATGGGGGCAAATTCTTTTCGAGACTGAAACCCTGTTCACGGCAGGCTCGTACGAGGTAGAACTGACCGGTCAGTACCGGAATTAAGAATGGCTAGGGCAAAGACGCAGGTCAAAGAACGGGCCATCCTCGACGCGGCGACGCGTGTCTTTGCGGCCCGTCCCTTCCACGAGGTGCTGATCGACATGATCGCGTCCGACGCCGGAATCGGCAAAGGCACGATCTACCGCTATTTCGAAACCAAGGAAGAGCTCTACTTCGCCACGGTCGTCCACGTCATGGAGGCGCTGTCGGCGGAGCTCGAGGAGAAGACCCGGGCGGAGGAGTCGGCCGGGAAAAAGCTCGAGGCGATCGCGGCGGTCATCCTCGAGCGCTTCTGGGACCGGCGGTACCTGCTGCCCTTCTTCCAGCGCGACGAGCGCTTCCCGTCCCTCGAGGTGGAGCTGATCAAACGGCGCGAGCCGATCCTGCGGGTGGTCCAGGAAGCGATTCTCTCGGGCATCGAGCGGCGCGAGTTCCGCGGCATCGACGCGCGCATCGGCGCCGACCTCTTTCTCGGGATGGTGCGCTCGATGAACCTGTTTCATACCTCGACGGACCGGCTGGAAGACCTGGTCGCGCAGCTGATGAGCGTCTTCCGGCACGGAGTCGCGCGGCCCGTGGCGCCATGAGGCGCGCGCCGGTCGCCCTGCTCCTCGTCGCCGCGGCGGGCTGCACCGCCGTTCCGGAAAAGACCGTGAAGGACGCGGTGTCCGCCGCGCCGGCGCAGCCGTGGGCGCCGCCGGCGAAGGCCGCGATGCCCGCGCCGCCGGCGGCGAAAACCGCGCCCGTGATCCCGGAGGAGTACCTGAAGCCCGGCACGACGCTCTCGCTCGCGCAGCTCGTGGACGTCGGCCTGCACGCCAACCCGCTGACGCGCGCCGCCTGGGCCTCGGCCCGCGCGGCGGCCGCCGAAGTCGGCTCCAAGCGCTCGCTGTATTTCCCGACCTTCGAGGTCGACGGCGAGCTCCTGCGCCAGAAGACGCCGTTCGCGAACGGCCCCGGCTTCGCCAACATCCTCGACACGACGTACGGCCCCTCGGTCGCCGCGACGTGGCTCCTCTTCGATTCCGGGGGCCGCGAAGCGGACGTCGAGCAGGCGACCCGCGCGCTCTACGCCGCCAACTGGACGCACAACGCCGCGATCCAGGACGTCGTCCTCGCGATCGCCCAGGCCTACTACCAGTACCTGAACGCCAAGGCGCTCGTCATCGCGCGGCAGGCGAGCCTCGACGAGGCGCGGCGAAGCCTCGACGCCGCCGAGGAGCGCCATCGCGCGGGCGTCGCGACGATCGCCGACGTCCTCCAGGCGCGGACGTCGGTGTCGCAGGCGGAGCTCGACCTGCAGGACACGCAGGGGCAGGTCCAGATCATCCGGGGCGCGCTCGCGACGGCCGTCGGCGTCCCGGCCAATCTGCCGGTCGACGTCGGCGACCTGCCGTCGGAGCTTCCGCTCGACATGGTCCGCAAGGGCGTCGACGAGCTGATCGCGAAGGCGGCCGCCGAACGGCCGGACCTCGCCGCCAGCCGCTTCACGGCGCTCGCGGCGCAGAGCAAGATCCGGTCCGTGCAGGCCGAAGGGCTGCCGAAGCTCTCGACCGCGGGCACGCTCGGCAAGACATTCCTGTGGGCGCCCGGGCCGGACCCCGTCTCGTCGAACTACTCGGCGCTCCTCCTGCTGCGGATCCCGATCTTCACGGGTTTCGACGTCGCCTACCGCACGCAGAAGGCGAAGGAGGAAGCCGACGCCGCGAGCGCGACCGCCGAACGCGTCGAAGACCAGGTGATCCTCGACGTGTGGGCGAGCTACTACGCGATGAAGACCGCGACGCAGCGGGTCCAGACGACGCGCGACCTGCTCGCGAGCGCGACGCAGTCGGCCGACGTGGCCGACGGGCGCTACAAGGCGGGCGTCGGCTCGATCCTCGACCTCCTGACGACGCAGGCCTCGCTCGCGGCCGCGCGCGCCGAGGAGGTGCAGGCGCGGTCGCTCTGGTTCCTGGCGATGGCCGAGCTCGCCCACGCGACCGGCGCCCTCGTGCCGCGGGCGGCCGAGATCACGGGCGCCACGATGACGAAGACGGAGATCCCATGAGAACGGCCGCGACCCGGGCGCTCCTCCTTTTCGCTCTGGCCGCTTCCCTGGCCTGCGCGCGGGCCCGCAAGGCCCCGCCGCCGGAGCTCGTGCCGGTGCGCGTCGGCACGGTCGTGCAGAAGGCCGTGCCCGTCCAGATCCGCAACATCGGCACCGTCGTGCCCTACAACACGGTGTCGGTCCGCGCGCTCGTCAACGGCGAAATTCTCCAGGTGCACTTCCGCGACGGGCAGGACGTGCACCGGGGCGACCTGCTCTTTTCGATCGACCCGCGTCCCTACGAGGCGGCGCTCGCGCAGGCCGAAGGCGCGCTCGCCCGCGACCGCGCCCAGCGCGAGAACGCGGACGCCGACGTCAAGCGCTACGCCGACCTCGTCAAGAAGGACTACGTCACCGCGCAGCAGTACGACGCCGTGCGCGCCAACGCCGCGGCTTTTGCCGCGAGCATGCGGGCCGACGAGGCCGCCGTCGAGAAGGCGCGGCTGGACGTCGGCTACTGCGCGATCCGCTCGCCGCTCGACGGCCGCACGGGCGCGGTCAGCGTCCAGGCCGGCAACGTCGTCAAGGCCAACGATGCCGTGCTCGTGACGATCAACCAGGTCGTCCCGATCTGGGTGGCGGTCGCCGTGCCCGAGCGGGACCTCGCGGAGCTTCGGCGCCGCCAGGCGGCGGCGCCGCTCGCGGTCGCGGCGGAAGACCCGGCGACGGGCCGGCCGCTCGCCGAGGGCGAGCTCACGTTCATCGACAACACGGTCGACCGGGCGACGGGCACGATCCTGGTCAAGGCCACCTTCAAGAACGCCGACCGGACGCTCTGGCCGGGCGAGTTCGTCAACGCCAGCATCACGCTGACGACGCTCGCCGACGCCGTCGTCGCGCCCCGGGGCGCGGTGCAGAGCGGGCAGCAGGGCAACTACGCGTACGTCGTCAAGGCCGACGACACGGTCGAGGCGCGCCCGCTGACGGTCGGCCGTGTGACGGCCGGCGGCACCGTCATCCAGAAGGGCCTCGCGGCGGGCGAGCGCGTCGTCACCGACGGGCAGCTGCGCCTGCGGCCCGGCAGCAAGGTCGAGATCCTTCCGAGCGAGAAGACCGCCGAGGCGGCGGCCGAGTGAACCTCTCCGAGATCTTCATCCGCCGCCCCGTCACGACGACGCTCGTGATGGCGGGGATCCTCATCTTCGGCATGATGGGTTACCGGCTGCTGCCGGTCTCGGATCTGCCGAACGTCGACTTCCCGACGATCCAGGTCGCCGCGGCCCTTCCGGGCGCCTCGCCCGAGACGATGGCCTCCTCCGTCGCGACCCCGCTCGAGCGGCAGTTCTCGACGATCGCCGGCCTCGACAACATGAACTCGACCTCGACCCAGGGCTCCACGCAGATCACGCTCCAGTTCAACCTCTCGCGCAGCCTCGACGGCGCGGCGCTCGACGTGCAGTCGGCCATCTCCGCGGCCGCGCGGCAGCTGCCGCCGAACATGCCGGCGCCGCCCTCGTTCCAGAAGGTCAACCCGGCCGACCAGCCCGTGCTCTACCTGACGCTGACGTCGGCGCAGATGCCGCTGTCGCAGCTCGACGACTACGGCGAGACGATGATGGCGCAGCGCATCTCGACGGTCTCGGGCGTGGCGCAGGTCCAGGTCTACGGGCCGCAGAAGTTCGCCGTCCGCGTCCAGCTCGACCCGCGCCAGCTCGCCAGCCGCGGCATCGGCATCGACGAGGTCTCCGCCGCCGTCCAGAACGCCAACGTGAACCTGCCGACCGGCATCCTCTACGGCCCCCTGACCTCGTTTACCGTGCAGGCCAACGGGCAGCTCCTCGACGCTTCCGCGTACCGGCCGATCATCGTCGCGTACCACAACGGCTCTCCCGTGCGTCTCTCCGAAGTCGGCGACGCGGTCGACGGCGTCGAGAACGACAAGACGGCGGCCTGGTACAACGACGAGCGGTCGATCTCGCTCGCGATCTTCAAGCAGCCCGGGACCAACACCGTCGAGGTCGCCGAGTCCGTCCGGCGGCTGCTGCCGACGTTCCAGAAGCAGCTTCCGGCGTCGGCGACGCTCCACGTCCTGTACGACCGGTCGGTCTCGATCCGCGACTCCGTCAACGACGTGCGCTTCACGCTGCTCCTGACGCTGGCGCTCGTCGTCATGGTGATCTTCCTCTTCCTGCGGAACCTTTCGGCGACGGTGATTCCGAGCCTCGCGCTGCCGTTCTCGATCGTCGGCACGTTCGCGGTCATGTACGTCCTCGGCTACAGCCTCGACAACCTCTCGCTGATGGCGCTGACGCTGTCGGTCGGCTTCGTCGTCGACGACGCCATCGTCATGCTCGAGAACATCGTCCGGCACATCGAGCGCGGCGAGAAGCCGTTCGAGGCGGCGCTGAAGGGCTCGCAGGAGATCGGTTTCACGATCCTCTCCATGACGATCTCGCTCGCGGCGGTCTTCATCCCGATCCTCTTCATGGGCGGCGTCATCGGGCGCCTCTTCCGCGAGTTCGCCGTTACCATCGGGGTGTCGATCTTGGTGTCCGGCTTCGTCTCGCTCTCGTTGACGCCGATGCTCTGCAGCCGGTTCCTGAAGCACGAGGGCGAGAAGAAGCACTCGCGGCTCTACCAGTGGACCGAGAAGGGATTCGACGTCACGGTCGGCTGGTACGCGCGGACCCTCGGGCCGGCGCTGCGGCACCCGAAGATGGTGCTCGCGCTGTCGGCCGTCGTCCTCGCGGCGACGGGCTGGCTCTTCGTCGCGATCCCGAAGGGATTCCTGCCGACCGAGGATCAGGGGCTGATCTTCGGGTTCACCGAGGGTGCCCAGGGCATCGGCTTCCCGGCGATGAAGGAGAAGCAGCAGCAGGTCGCGGCGATCGTGCGGTCGGATCCCGACGTCGCGAATCTCCTGTCGAGCTGCGGGCCCCGCGGCAACGTCGCCGTCGGCAACTCGGGCATCGTGCTCGCGCAGCTGAAGCCGCGCGACGAGCGCCGGCGTTCGGCCGACCAGATCATCCAGGACCTGCGCCCGAAGATCGCGAAAATCCCGGGCATCCGCGCGTTCCTCCAGGTGCCGCCGCCGATCCGCCTGGGCGGGAGCCTCACGAAGAGCCAGTACCAGTACACGCTCCAGGATTCGGACACGGCCGAGCTCTACAAGTTCGCGCCGATGCTCGAGCAGAAGATGCGGACGCTGCCGGGCCTTCAGGACGTCACGAGCGACCTCCAGATCGCCAATCCCCAGATCTCGATCGACATCAATCGGGATCGCGCCGCGGCCCTCGGGATCTCGACGCAGAAGATCGAGGACGCGCTCTACACCGCTTACGGCACGCGGCAGATCTCGACGATCTACACGCCGAACAACGAGTTCCAGGTCATCATGGAGCTCGCGCCGGAGTTCCAGGGCAATTCCGCCGGCGTCTCGCTGCTCTACGTGCGGTCGGCGTCCGGCCAGCTCGTCCCGCTCTCCTCGCTCGCGACGATCACGCAGAACACGGGACCGCTGGCCGTGACGCACCAGGGGCAGCTCCCGGCCGTGTCGATCTCCTTCAACCTGAAGCCGGGCGTGTCGCTCGGCGAAGCGGTCGCGGCGGTCGACAAGATCGCGCGCCAGACCTTGCCGGCCACGATCCAGACGAGCTTCCAGGGGACGGCGCAGGCGTTCCAGAGCTCGGTCCAGGGCCTCGGGCTCCTCCTCGTCGTCGCGATCGTCGTCATCTACATGGTGCTCGGAATCCTGTACGAGAGCTTCATCCACCCGATCACGATCCTGACGGCGCTGCCGTTTGCCGGCTTCGGCGCCCTCGTGACGCTGATGGCGTTCCGGATGGAGCTGTCGATTTACGCGTTCGTCGGCATCATCATGCTCGTCGGTCTCGTCAAGAAGAACGGCATCATGATGGTCGACTTCGCGATCGAGGCGCAGCGCGGCGGAGCGATGACGCCGGAGAAGGCGATCTACGAGGCGTGCCTCGTGCGCTTCCGGCCGATCATGATGACGACGATGGCGGCGCTCATGGGCACGATCCCGATCGCGATCGGCGCGGGCGCCGGCGCCGAGTCGCGCCGCCCGCTCGGCATGGCCGTCGTCGGCGGCCTCCTCTTCTCGCAGACGCTGACGCTCTACGTCACGCCGGTCTTCTACATCGTGATGGACCGCTTCCGCGAGCGCCTCGGGCGGCGCAAGAAAGCCGCGCCCCGTCCCGCCGACGAGCCCGTTTCCGCGACCGCGACGGTCTGACGGGCGCTCGCCGCGGCCCGGCCTAATTCCGCGCGGCCCGCGCGGTGACCTGGAACGCGGGGCGGCCGAGCAGATAACCCTGGCCGAACTCGATGCCGAGGTCGACCAGCGTCTTTCGCTCGGCCTCGACCTCGATCCCCTCGGCGACGACGGTCGCGCCGATGCGGCGGCCGATGGCGGCGAGGCTCGCGATGATCTCGCGCTTGATCGGGTCGGTGTGGATGTGGCGCACGAGCGTGTCGGCGACCTTGATGTAGTCGGGCTTCAGGTGGAGGATCGTCTCGAGACCCGAGTAGCCGGACCCCGCGTCGTCGATCGCGATCTTCAGGTTCGCGCGCCGCACGAGCGCGAGGACTTCCTGGAACGAGTCGTAGTCGCGGACCATCTCCTTCTCGGAGATCTCGACGACGACGTCGCCGTGGCTGCGGTTGATCGCGGCGAGGTTGCGCTCGTCGAGGAACACGGGATGGCGCAGCAGCATCGCCGATGCGTTGACGAAGAGGCGGCGGTCGCCGACGGGCCGCGGCAGGTTGGCGAAAATGGTTTCCAGGCACAGCGTCTCGAGCTCGACGTCCATCTCGTGCTCGTGGGCGACGGCGAAGAGCACCGTCGGCGGCTCGAGGCTCGAGCCCTGCGGGCCGCGGATCAGGGCCTCGTAGCCCATGATCGCGCCGTCCGGCAGATGGCGCACGGGCTGGAACGCGGGGCGCAGCTGCCGCTGGCCGATGACGGTCTTCAGTCCCGCGAAGAGCTCGAGCTTTTCGCTCGTCTGGCGCTGGGCGACGATCTTGACCGCTTCCTGCAGCGTGCGCACGACGTGGCGCGAGGAGCGCACGCGCGGGTTGTCGGCCGCGACGAGGCTGGAGGCGAGAATGTTCAAGAGGTCGGCCGCGGCGCCCTCGAGCGTCTGCCGCAGGCGCCGGGCGACGCTCGTCCTCAGGCGCGCGGCCTCTTCTTCGAGGCTCGACGGCCCGCGGCCGCGGCCCGACGACGGCATGTCGTAGAGCACGAAGAAGCCGTCGGACCCGGAAAAGCGGATCGACCGCACCATGGGCGCCAGGCGCGAGGCGCGCACGTCGTCCTGAAGGTTCGCCGAGACGGCCGCGAGGACCCTGTCGTACTGCTCCCAGCCGAAGAGCTCCTCGAAGCCGAAAAACTTGCCGACCTGCAGGTAGATCACGCCGAGGTTCTCGATCCGCTCGTCGACCTTCGACGGGTCGTCGAAAGGGTGGATCGGCAGCTGCGTGACGTCGTCGAAGACGATCCGGTCGCGGCGCAGCTCGTCGAGCGACTCGGGCGCGCGGCCCGCCGCCGCGGCCGGGGCCGTGAAGGCGTCGAGGCCGGCTTCGATTCCGGCGAGGCGTCTGGGCTTCATCCTTCCTCCACGGCGTGAGATTCCTGGACGAGCGAGCGCACCTTGCGGCGCAGGTCGTCGGCGCCGAAGGGCTTGGCGAGAAAGTCCGAGCCGCCGAGCTGCATCGCCGTGATCCGATCCTTGACCTCGGCGCGGCCCGTCAGGAAGAGAACGGGGACCTCGCGCGTGGCCGTCTGCCGCCGCAGGATCGCGCAGAACTCCCAGCCCGTCATGCCCGGCATCGAGACGTCGAGGACGACGAGATCCGGCGCGTCGCGAATCGCCTGGACGAGGGCCGACCGCGGGTCCGCGGGACAGTCGATCGCGTAGCCTTCGGGCAGAAGGATCTCGCGGACGGCGGCCGAAATCGTGCGGTCGTCGTCGACGACGAGGATGCGCTTCACCGGCCGGCCCTCTGGTACGGGAGCATGATGGTGACTTCCGAGCCGTAGCCGGCCTCGCTCGAGAGCGAGATCTTGCCGCCGTTGGACTCGAGGATCTCCTTCGTCACGGCCAGCCCGAGCCCCTTGCCGCGCGTGCCGGCGGCTTCCGCGCGGGCGCCGCGGAACGCGTAGTCGAAGGCTCGAGCCCTCTCTTCGGGACTCATCCCCATGCCGGTATCCTTGACGACGACGAAGGCCTGGGGCCCGGCGGCGCCGGCGCGGATGCGCACCTCGCCCCCGTCGGGCGTGTACTTGATGGCGTTGTCCAGGACGTTGCGGAACGCGCGCTGGAGAGCGACCGGGTCCGCGGCGACCGGAAGCTGGGGCCTCTCGGCGATGAATTCGATGCGGATACGCCCGCCGTGGGCGAGACGGTACGCGGTCGCGAGCGACCCGAGGATCTCGACGAGGTCGGCGTTCTGCGGCTTTTCGAGGCGCTCGAGCGGCTCGGCCGCGACGGGCGCGGGCGTGCCGACGAGGCGCTCGGCGAGCTCGATCTCGCGCGTGAGGTTGCCGAGGTAGTCGGGGTTCGGCAGCTCGCCGCGGCGCGCGGCTTCCTGGATCAGGTCGGTGTAGACGCGGATCACGGAGAGCGGCGAGCGCAGGTCGTGCAGGATCTCGGCTTCGCGGTCGCGCTCGGGGGTGGATGCGCTGAGGGGCGCCGCGGACCGCGGGACCCGCACCGGGGCGGGCGCGGGCGGGGACTCGCGCTCGGGCTCGGCTCGAGGGGCCGCGGCCGTCGTCGCCGAAGCCGGCGCGGCGCCGGAAATCTCGAGCGCGACGAGGAGCGCCGGGGCGGCCAGGGCCACGCCGACGATGGGGAAGAGGTGGGCGGCGCCGTCGACCGGCACGCCGCCGATGGTGACGAGCGCGGCGCAGCCGACGAGCGCGGCGGCCGCGAAGAAGCGCGCCGCGGCCTTGCCTTCGCAGTGCCACGACAGGGCGACGCCGGTCGGCAGCAGCAGGGCGTACGGCGACCACACGCCGCCCGTCAGCGACATCGCGCAGAAGAGCAGAGACAGATCCACCACGACGGCGAGCGGCGCCGCGAAGGCGCCGAGCGCGTCGCGCACCGGCTCGCGGGTCAGGAGCAGCAGCGCCCCGAGCGCGCCGCCGAGCGCCAGCGCGAGACGCCGCGGGTCGCCCAGGCCGAGCGCGATGGCGATCAGCGTGAAGAGGGTGAAGAGGCCGGAGGCGGCGGCGCGATGAGCGGTGAAGGCGGAGCGGCTCACGCGCGACGATCCGGGCGCGGATCAGGCATACGCGCAGCCCACGCGCACCGAGCCTCCCGGCAGGGGAGCCCAGTGCATGGGCCGGAGCCGGATCGGGTGCTTCTCGGGGTCGTGCTTCTGGACGATCTCGGCCTTCCACCGGGGCGGCCAGCGTTCCCGGCGCCGCGCGCGGAAGGAGAGGCCCCCGTAGGAGAGGTCCACGACCGGCGCGAGCCACGCGCCGGCACCCTTTTCCTCGACGCGGACGCTCATGTCTTCCGGAGCGAAGCGCGGGTGGAGGCGGTGCGCCGTCGCGCCGAACGACGACTGCGAGCGGCACTGGTAGAGGCGCAGGTCGGCGACCTTGAGGAGGAAGTCGGTGCTCTTGCCGTCGTGCGGGTAAGAGGCCATGCCGTAGTGAAGGCCGAGCGGGAGACCGCCGCGCGCCGGCAGCGCCATCGCGGCGACTTTCTCGCGCACGCGCTCGGCGACGGCGAGGGCCGAGAACATGTCGGTGTTCGGCAGCACGAGGACGAACTCGTCGCCGCCGAAGCGGCAACCCGCGTCCACCGCCCGCAGCGACTCGCGGATCACGCGCGCCGTCCGCACGAGAACGCTGTCGCCGACGGGATGGCCGAGCCGATCGTTGATCGACTTGAAGCCCTTCAGGTCCATCAGGACGATCGACAGGATGCCGTCGGCGCGTTCGGCGCGCGAGATCTCGCGCGAGAGGTGGTCGAGGAGGAAGCGGCGGTTGTAGAGGCCGGTCAGCGGGTCCGTGATCGCGTTGACGCGCAGGACCGCGAGGTCGGCTTCCGAAACCAGGCGCGGGTCCTTCAGGAGCCCCTTCAGGCTGTGGAGGTGGTGGAGGAGGATCGTCTGCAGGCCGAGCGGCGGCCCGAGCTTTTCGCGGAGCCCCGAGGCGAGCCGCTCCACTTCCGCCCAGCGCTCGAGCGCCTCCTCGGCGTCGAACGGGATGCCGGTCCAGTCCGTCAGGAGCTGGCGCAGCACCTCGCCGCGCTGCCCGTTGCGCGCGACCGCGTCGAGCGACTTGCGAAACCGCGCGAGCGAGAAATCGCGCTGGCGGCCGAGCCGGGCGAGCCGGTTGATTTGCGTTCCGAGGTCTTCGGTTCCCCGCATGCTTCTCCTGCCCGGCGCGGCGGCGTCAGCGGCCCGAGGTGCGCTTCCGGCCGCGCGCCCGCGGCGCGGGAAGCGCGTCGGGTCCGGCTTCGCGGGAGAGGCGCTCGACGGCGCCGGCCGCTTCGGCCACCGCGTCTCCGAGAGAACAGACGAGGACGAGCTGTCCGTCCCGGAGCAGGTCCACGACCTCGCGGTCGGTGCGCGCCCAGAGGACGGAGCTGCCGACGACGAGCAGGCGAGCCCGGCCGAGGTCGGCCTCGGGGTCGAGCCGTGCCATTGCCTCGGCGCACTTGCGGATCCGCGCGAGGCCGACGCCGTTGGCGCGCAGGCGCGCCGCCACGCGGAGGCGCACGACGTCGGCGAACGAATAGCGCCGGGCCGACCCGTAGCCGGCGGCCTTCTCGAGGGACGGGCGCAGGAATCCCTTCCTGTCCCAGTGGTCCAGTTGCCTGGCCGAGAGGCCTGTCAGCCGGGCCGCTTCGGCCGTCGAGAAGCTCCGGGCAACGACACGGGTGAATTTCATCGCTGTAATTAAAAAATGTTAGCACAGGCGCTGTGAAAAACCGGCCCGGAAGGGCCGCCGGGGCTCCAGAATGGGGCCGCGGAGGTCACCCCATGACGCTCGTCTCGCTCGCCCTGGCGCTCCGACTCCTCGCGGCGCCTGCCCCGGAGGCCGGGTTCCTCTACCGGGCTACCCTCCTCCAGGCCGCGCCCGGCAAGCTCCTCGAGGTCGTGGACCTCTATAAGGCGGGCTGGCCGGGCCTGAAGGGCTCGGGCGACGAGCCGCCATTGGGGATGCGCCACAGCCAGGGCGACCGCTGGGATCTGATGCTGCTCTTCCCGATGGGCAGCGAGGTCGAATACTTCTCGGCCGAGCGGGTCGCCGGACGCCGGAAGGCGCGCGAGGAGGCGAAGGCGGCCCTGCAGCGCCTGGCCGACGACGTCGCCTGGCAGGAGGACGTCTTCGTGTACGGCCCGGCGTTGTCCGAGGTCCGCGGGGTACTCGAGAAGGCCGGCTTCTTTCACATCGAGATGTTCGAGGCGCTCCCGGGCAGGCAGGCCGAGCTCTACCGGCAGCGGGAGATGGAGAACGCGTTCAGCGCGCGGCTCAATCTGCCGCAGAACCTCATTTTCGTCCGCGCCGCGGGCGCGCCCTGGAGCCTCTTCACGGTCGGCGGCTACCGCGACCTGGCGCACTACGCCGAGGGCGCGGCGGTCCCCGAGGCGAGAGCGGAGGAGGCGGCGCGGGCGGCGGGCTTCGACGGCGCGAAGGCGATCGGCCCTTACCTCCGCACGCTGATCTCACTGCACCACGACACGCTGGCGGTGGCGGTCCGCTGAAGACTTCGGAGGTCCGCTACTCCGGCGGCTCGCCGCCGGACGCGTCCCGCTCCGTGCGCACGGCGGTCTGCTCCTCGGCCGCGTGCCGCTTCTCGGGCTCGAGCAGCCCCTGGATCGCGAGGAAGGCGGGGCCGACCTGGCCCGCGTTGATCCGCCCTGGATACGTCCGCCGGTAGTCGATCCAGCCGCGCTCCTCCATCCAGAGGAGCAGCCGGTCGCCGAGGAAGAGAGCGAGCGCACAACCGGAGAGGACGAGCAGCACGTTCACGGCAGGAGCGCGCTCGCGAGGGTCATCGGATCACGCCAGCTTTCGCGTCACCGACGGGAAGGTCCTCAGGAGCTTCTCGTCCGAAGTGACGAGAGGTACGGACAGTTCCTCCGCGAGGACCACGAACGCGCAGTCGTAGGCCGAGCAGTCCGAGCCCGCGACGCGCGCGAGCACGTCCGACGACGGCACCGAGAACTCGCGCCCGCGCATCTGGTCTTCCGCTTCCTCGGCGATCTGGAGCGCCGTCCCGATATCGAGGTCGCCGCGGCGCAGATACCCGGCGAGGACGCTCCGGAACTCGGAACGCCAGAGGAGGGGAGCGTTCCAGTCCGGGTCCTGACGGAGGAGCCTCTCGGCCTGCGTCGTCCGGTCCCCCGGCAGCCAGAGATACGCCAGCACGTTCGTGTCGACGACGATCATCGACGGCCGGTGCTCCGCAGGTCGCTGAGGTCGGCGTCGGTCAGCCGGCCGCCGACCCGGGCGCGCAGCTTCGACGCTCGCGTGAGAAGCGCATCGAGGTCGATCTTCCGGGGAGCGATCGCTGCCTCGAGCAGCGCGATGATGTGGCTGTTCAGGCTGCGATGCTGCTGGAGTGCCCGCGCCTTCAGCTGCCGGTGGAGCTTGTCGGGCAGGTCCTTGAGGGTGATGCTGGCCACGGCGGCCTCCTTGGTTCCAAAATGGAAGTATATCGGAACCGCGGAAGAGTCAGCGACTCACGGAGGCGAGGACGCGCCGGAGAGCCTGCTTCGGCTCGAGCTCCGGGTGGTCGTAGATGTTCCACCCCGTGAAGACCGCGATGAGGTCGAGTTTCGGGACGACGATCAGGAGCTGGCCGCCGTAGCCCCACGCGAG
>DATJPZ010000006.1:0-26150 GCA_035506175.1 Thermoanaerobaculia bacterium
CGGGGCTTGAAGCCCGTCGTCGAGATCCAGTTCTACGACTACATCTGGCCCGCCTACATGCAGATCCACAACGAGCTCTCGAACCTGCGCTGGCGGTCCGGCAACACGTGGAGCTGCCCGGCCGTCGTGCGCGTCGCGATCGGCGGCTACATCGGCGGCGGCGCGGTGTACCACTCGCAGTCGGGCGCCGTCCTGATGACGCACATCCCGGGACTTCGCGTGGTGATGCCGTCGAACGCGCTCGACGCCAACGGCCTGCTGCGCACGGCCATCCGCTGCGACGACCCCGTGCTCTTCCTCGAGCACAAGCATCTCTACCGCCAGACCCACAACAAGGGCGTCTACCCGGGGCCCGACTACATGGTGCCGTTCGGCAAGGCCGCGGTCGTGCAGGAAGGCGCGGACGTCACGATCGTGACCTACGGCGCGACCGTGTACCGGTCCTGGCAGGCCGCGAAGGCGTTCGCGGAGGAGACGGGCAGGACGGTCGAGATTCTGGACCTGCGCACGCTCTCCCCGTACGACTGGGAAGCGGTCGCGGCGTCGGTGAAGAAGACCTCGCGCGCCCTGGTCGTCTACGAGGACCCGGTGTCGTGGGGCTACGGCGCCGAGATCGCCGCCCGAATCTCTTCCGAGCTTTTCTCGTATCTGGATGCGCCCGTCGAGCGCGTGGCCGCGACGGACACGTTCGTCGCGTACCAGCCCCGCGTCGAGGACTACATCCTGCCGCAGGCGTCGCACGTCCGGCAGGCGCTCGATCGGGTGGTATCCTTCTGACCTCGCCAGAGGACTGACTCGGCCGTCCAGGAGACATTCGAGCCTCGGGAAGGCGCGACTAAGTGACGCGCCGTGAACGTTTGCGAAACGGGTACGGGTCGTGCTCTGTCGAGACCTGTCCGGCGAAAGGAGAATCGGAATGATCAAGCGGGAAACTCCGACGGGTGGGGCGCCCAACGCCCACCATCGGGCGCTCCGGCGCTGTCACGGGTGCGGCGCCTACGCGCGGCCCGCGGCCGAGCCGGTCGACGGCCGCCTCGTCTGCGAAAAGTGCTTCGAGAAGCGGCGCTCCGGCGGCCGCCAGGACCTCGCCGTCGCCGAAGCGTAAGGCCGCCTCGAATAGAATGAGCCCTCGGTGAAGGCCGACCACCGAGCGACGCTCTCGCGGCGCCAGATCTTCTCGCCCGGCCTCTTTTCCGTCACCTTCCGAGCCCCGGAACTCGCCCGAAGCGTCTCTCCGGGACAGTTCGCGATGGTCGACGTCCCCGACCGTTCGCGGCCGTACCTGCGCCGCGCGTACTCGGTCGCGGACGCGGACCCGGCGGCCGGGACGGTCGAGTTTCTGATCAAGACGATCGGCCGCGGCACGGCCGCGCTCGAGGAGCTGCCCGAGGGCTCGACGGCGCGTCTGCTCGGGCCGCTCGGCAACGCGTTCACGGTCTCGGACCTGCCGCGCGGGTCGCGCGTCGCGATCGTCGCCGGCGGCATCGGGGCGGCACCGTTCCCGGCGCTGATGAAGGCGCTCGGGCGCGCGGGAGTCGCGGCGGACTTCTACTTCGGCGGTCGCAACTCGAAGGAGCTCTCGATCCGCTCGCGCTTCGACGGGCTCGTCTCCGGCCAGACGGTGCTCGCTTCCGACGACGGTTCGCTCGGCGAGAAAGGGTTCGTCACCGAGGCGCTCGCGCGGCGGCTTTCGGCCGGGGCGCGCTACGCGCGCGCGTACGCGTGCGGGCCGATGCCGATGTTCGCCGCACTCGCGAAGGTCGTGGGAAAGGCCGGGCTGCCGTCGGAGTTCTCGACCGAGGCGGAGATGGGCTGCGGGTTCGGCGCGTGTCTCGGCTGCGTGATCCCGGGGACGGAGAAGCCGTTCGTCGTCTCGTGCTCGGAGGGTCCGATCCTGAGCCCGGAGAAGATCCGGTGGTGAGCGTGGGCGCGGGCGGCCACAAGGGCCGCCCCTACGCGGGTCGGAGTGCGATCTGCATTTCGTATGTAGGGGCGGGGCTCGTCCCCGCCCGCGAGAGCCGCGATGTCTAACCCCCTCGCCGTCCAACTCGGCCCGCTCGCGCTCCAGAATCCGATTCTCACGGCCTCCGGCACGTTCGGCTACGGCCTCGAGTTCACCGACTTCGTGAATCTCGCCGCGATCGGCGGTCTCTGCACGAAGGGTTTGTCGCTCGAGCCCCACGCCGGCAACGCCCCGCCGCGCATCTGCGAGACGCCATCGGGGATGCTCAACGCGATCGGGCTCCAGAACGTCGGCGTCGAGGCGTTCCTCTCGGAAAAGCTCCCGAAGCTCCGGGCTCTGGGCGCGACCGTCATCGCCAACGTCTGGGGCGATCTCGAAGAGGACTACGTCACCGTGGTGCGCGCCCTCGAGGGCGCCGAGGGCATCGCCGCGGTCGAGCTCAACATCTCGTGCCCGAACGTGCGCCAGGGCGGCATGCTCTTCGGCAACTCGCCGCCGCTGACGCGCGCGCTCGTGGCGAGGGTGCGCGCGGCGACGCAGCGGCCGCTCATCGTGAAGCTGTCGCCGAACGCGCCGGACCTCGTCGAGTCGGCCCGCGCGGCCCGCGACGCCGGCGCCGACATCCTGTCACTCGTGAACACCTTCGTCGGGATGGCGCTCGACCCCGAGACCGCGAAGCCGCGGATCTCTTTCGGCACCGGCGGCCTCTCCGGCCCCGCGATCCGCCCGCTCGCGGTGCGCATGGTCTACCAGGTGGCGAAGGCGCTGCCGGAGGTGCCGCTGATGGGCATCGGCGGCATCGCCGAGCTCTCCGACGTGCTCGAGTTCCTCGCCGCCGGCGCGACCGCGGTGCAGGTCGGCACGGCGAACTTCAAGGACCCCGGCATCTCGGGGCGGCTCGTCTCGGAGCTCTCGGAGTACTGCGCCTCGAAAAAAGTCGGCGTCGGCGACCTCGTGGGCCGCGCGCACCGTGTCTCGCGCGTCGGCGGAGAAGCAGGAGCGGAAGGATGAGCGCGGGCGATCGCCTCTGTATCGCGCTCGATTACGGAAGCCGCGCCGACGCGCTGGCCGCCGCGCGCCGGTTCTCCGGCCGCGTCGGCTGGCTCAAGGTCGGCCTCGAGGCCTTCGTCGCGGAGGGGCCGCCGCTGGTGGCCGAGGTCGCGGCGGCCGGCCGCGCGAAGGTGTTCCTCGACTTGAAGTTCCACGACATCCCGGCAACCGTCGCCGGCGCCGTGACCTCGGCCGCGCGCTCGGGCGCCGCGATGGTCAACGTGCACGCCTCCGGCGGCCGCGCGATGCTCGAGGCGGCGCGCGAGGCGGCGACCCGCGGCGGTCTCGCGCGGCTGATCGGGGTCACGCTCCTGACCTCGATCGACGCGAGGGCGCTGGCCGATCTCCCGCTCGCGGGCGCGCCTGAGGCGATCGCCCGGCGGCTCGCGCTGCTGGCGAAAGACTGCGGCCTCGACGGCGTCGTCTGCTCCGCGGCGGACCTTCCGGGGATCCGCGACGCCTGCGGCCCGGGCTTCTTCACGGTCGTTCCCGGCATCCGGCCGGCGGGCGCCGGAGTCCAGGACCAGAAGCGCGTCGCGACACCGGCGTCGGCGCTGCGCGACGGCGCGGACCTGCTCGTCATCGGCCGGCCCGTGACGGCCGCGCCCGATCCGGACGCCGCGCTCGACCGGATCCTGGAGGAGATCGGCGCCACGGCGGCCCGGCGTCCGACGGTCACGTAGGGGCGGCCCTTGCGGCCGCCCGCGTCATACGCCACATCGCAGATAATGCGCTCCCGACCATGAGCGACTGGAAAGCGCCCCATCCCGTCTGGATCGTCGGCCACCGCGGCGCCCCGCGGCGCGCGCGGGAGAACACGATCGAGAGCCTCGACTTCGCCGAGAGCTTCGGCGTCGACGCCGTCGAGTTCGACGTCCGCCAGACGCGCGACGGCGACGCGGTGCTCTTCCACGACGACGACGTCGTCCTCGGCACGCAGCGCATCCCGGTCCGGAGCTTCACCTGGCGGGAGATCGAGAAGCTCTCGATCCCGTCGGAGTTCGGCGACTACCGGATCCCGAGGCTCGAGCAGGTGTTTCACCGGTACGGGCGGGCGCTGCGCTACGTCGTCGAGGTCAAGAGCAGCGCCGGCATGCAGCACGGCACGATGGCTCGCCGCATCGCGCGCCTGGCGGAAGCCTTCGGCGTCGGCGAGCGCTGCCTCGTCGCCTCCTTCGACGCCGAGTTCCTGAAGCGCATGCGCGAGGCGGCACCCGCGATCGCGACGAGCTTTCTCTTCGACCATCCCGTCGCGCTGCCGTCGCCGGCTCAGCCGACGCCGCTCTTCCCGCCGGTCGACGGGATCGGGCCCAAGCACGACCTCGTGTCGCCCGCGCTGCTGTCGCAGGCGGCCGCCGCGAACCTCTCGGTCCATCCGTGGACCGTCGACGAGCCCGCGGAGATCCGGAGCCAGCTCGCCTCCGGCGTCGCTTCGATCACGACCAACGCGCCGGACGCGGCGCTCGAGATCCGCTCCGGCACCGACGTCCACGAGACGGGCCTGGCCATTCCGGCCCAGCCGTAGAGGAGGCCGCATGCAAACCGCGGGGTTGCTCCTGATCGGGGTCCTGGCCGGCGTCTGCGCCGGCATGTTCGGCATCGGCGGCGGGCTCATCATCGTGCCCGCGCTCGTCTTTTTCTACCGGCTCACCCAGCACGCGGCGGTCGGCACGTCGCTCGGCGCGCTGCTGTTGCCGGTCGGTGCGCTGTCGGCCTGGGTGTACTGGAAGAACGGCAACCTGAACGTCACGTACTCGGCGCTGATCGCGGCCGGCCTCTTCTTCGGCGCGTTCTTCGGCGCGAAGCTCGTGCAGCCGGTGTCGGACGTGACCCTGCGACGCCTGTTCGCCGGGTTCCTGATCGTCGTCGGCGCGCGGATGTTCTGGCAGAAGTGATGGGGAGTTTCCGGCGCGATCCTTCCGACCACGACCAAGGTAGGGGCGGCCCTTGCGGCCGCCCGCGAGGGAGAACGACACCGCCGCCCGGGCGTCGGCTCCTGCCGGGGGCCGTTCTCCTCTTCGCCACCGCCGCCGCCACCTGGCTCCCCATCCAGACCCCCTCCACCTCCGAGCTGCGCGGCCTCTCCGTGCTCGACGCGAAGCGGGCCTGGGCGAGCGGTTCCGGCGGCACGGTCCTCCGGATCCGCGACGGCAAGCGATGGGAGAAGGTCGCGCCCCCCTCGGGCGGCGAGGCGCTCGACTTCCGCGACGTCGAGGCGCTCGGCGGCGGCGCAGTCGTCCTCATGAGCGCCGGTCCCGGCGACGCGTCGCGAATCTACCGGTCGGCCGACGACGGCGCGACGTGGACGCTCGCGCACACGAATCCCGAGAAGGACGGCTTCTACGACGCCGTGGCGTTCTTCGACGGCAAGGACGGCCTCGTCCTCGGCGATCCCGTCAACGGCAAGTTCCGCATCCGCTCGACGCGCGACGGCGGCGCGACGTGGGCGATGGACCCGGGCATGATCATGCCCGCGGCCCTCGAGAGCGAAGGCGCGTTCGCCGCGAGCGGCACGTGCCTCTTCGCGCTCAAGGGCGGCAACGACGCCTGGTTCGTCACGGGCGGCGCGAAGATCGCGCGCGTGTTCCACACGAGCGACCGCGGCCGGTCGTGGTCCGCGTCCGAGACGCCCGCGCCCAACGGCAACGCGTCCTCGGGCCTTTTTTCGGTCGCGTTTCTCGACGGCAAGCGCGGCTTCGCCGCCGGCGGGGACTACAAGCAGCCCCAGTTCGCCGGGTTGAACGGCATTCGCACCGACGACGGGGGAGTCACGTGGACGCCGGCGCCTCTTTCGGCGACCGGGTTCTACTCCGCCGTCGTGCCGGTCCCGGGCGCGAAGGACGACCTCGTCGCCGTCGGCCTCGCGGGCGAGGCGATCTCGCACGACGCCGGCCGGACGTGGACGAAGACCGGCGAACAGTCGATGAACGCCGCCTCGTTCACCGCGCGCTGGGTCGGCTGGGCCGTCGGCCCGAAGGGAACAGCGCTCCAGGCGACGACTTCCCGGCGCTGAGCGGGAAGGCGGACGCAGCATGACGCATCAGATGTCACTGCAATTACCGACCCCTGACGAGCCATTTTCCACGGCGCTCCCGTAACGCGTCCCCGCCTCCGGGAATAGTCAGTCGAGAGAGCGGAGACGCGCGGCCGCGTCCTCTGCCGTCGGCTCCGTCTTTCTCCGCGAAAGGGGGAGCGTATGTCGGAGAGACGCGTCGTTTCCGGCGTCGGACGGTCGGTTGTCGCGGCGGGGATCGCCTTCGGGTTGATGCAGGCCTGGCCGAGTCCTCTCGGGGCCGACGCCCGGAAGGTCGTCGTCCGCAACGTGGCGGAACTCGAGGCGGCCATGGTCCCGGGTAACGCCGGCAAACGGATCGAGGTGAGGGCGGGCGTGTACGACCTGGGCAACGCGCTGACGGTTCCCGACGGCGCGACCGTCATCGGCGACGGGGTCATGACGCTCGGCGCGGACGGCCTGCCGGCCGGGTTCAAGCCCAACGGCAAGACCCTGCTGCGCGCCACGTCGGTTCTGGCCGGCGACATCCTGACGCTCGGCGACGGCGCGACGCTGCGCAGGCTCGCCATCGAAGACTTCAGCGGGCGCGCGGGCAATCCCGTCGTCGTCGCGTCGCGGTCGGCCGGCGATTCGATCACGGCGAAGATCCTCGAGTGCGACATTCTCAACCCGAACCCTCCGGGCATCACCCCGCCCGGCCCGATCGGCCGGAGCCTCGTCGTCATGACGCGCAACCCCAATCTGGGAGACGATCCGCCGCCGCACGTGGGCGCAACGCTTTCGGTCACGCTGGCCGACTCGATTCTGCGCTCGCCGGGCGCGGGGTACGGCGTCTTTGCGATCAACTTCGCGGCGAACGCGAAGATCGACCTCGTCCTGCGCCACAACGTCATCGGCGGCGGCGTGAACGCGAGCGGCGGCGTGAGCCGGCCGGATGCGGTCAGCGGGGCGAGCGTCGGCATCGAGTCACACGGGAACCTCTACCGCTCCGACAGCGCGGCGCCGACGGCGGCCGGCTGGAGCCTCATCGGCGGGACGACGGCGCCGCTGCCGGGGCTCGTGTCCCAGGCGTCGACCGACAACACGCTTCGCCTCTCGTCGCGCAACGATCGGATCGAGGGCTTCGATACCGGCGTGTCAGCCGTCGGCGGCCAGCGGTCCGCGCCGTTCCCCGAGCCGAGCTCCGGCAACGAGATCGAGGTGAAGATGCGCGGCGCGCGGCTCCAGTCGGTGACCTCGGATCTGGCCCTCTACGGCGCGGCGTCGTTCGTCGACGGCGTGTCGCCGGGCGACGACAACGAGGTGCGCGTCAAGATCCGCCAGTCGGTCGGCAGCGGCCCGCGCGCGAACGTCTACGCCGACAGCTGGTCGCCGACGTCGGGCGGCCTCGGCCAGGGCAACCGGCTGCGCATCGCCGGAAGCTCCCTGGCGTTTGCGAACTCGAACGAAGGCTTCGAGCCGCCGCCGGGGCCCGAGTTCTTCGACTGTCGGGACTAGCCGGTCTGGTCTCTTTCGGGCGCCCTCTCTCCGCACGGTCGGGGAGAGGGCTGTGTTCAGTGGATCGGCCAGTAACGCCGCGGCCCCTTCGGCGACTCTTACAAAAGATCGACTCGAAGGAGGTTGGCCGCCATGATCTTCAATTGGGCGTCGTCGGTGGTGGGCGCGCGAATGGTTCGGAGGATGGTTCTCGCCGTTGTCCTCCTCCCCGCCGTGACCCTGTCTGCTCAAGTCTTCACGGAGTACCCGATTCCGACGCCGGCGAGCTCCCCTGGCGACATCACCCTGGGCTCTGATGGCGCGATGTGGTTCTCGGAGGCATTAAAGTACAAGATTGGGCGGATCAACGGCGCCGGGGTGATCACGGAATACTCGCTGCCTGTGGGCCACTCTCCGGGCGGCATCACAAGCGGGCCGGACGGCAACGTCTGGTTCGTGGTGTTCACACCTCCGCCTGCGTTGCCTCAGCTCGGGAGGATCACGCCGGCGGGCGTCATCACCGAGATACCGATGCCGGAGGCGGGAGTTCCGTGTCAGATCATGACGGGCCCCGACGGGAATCTCTGGTTCACGATGGGAGCGGTTTACCGCGTCACGACGGACGGGATCTTTACGAAGTTTCCAGTCCCTCACCCGGAGGGCGGTCCGAACGGAATTACGACAGGGCCGGACGGGAACGTCTGGTTTACCTACTCCCAGAGCGTGTACAGCCGTGTTTGCCGGATGACCCTCGATGGGGTCGTCACCGAGTTCGCGATTCCTTCGGGAGCCGTCAGTCCCATGTCCATCGCCACCGGATCCGACGGCAACCTGTGGTTCACCGAGTACAACGGTTCGTCAATTGGTCGCGTCACTCCAGGCGGCGTCGTGACCGAGTTCGTCCTGCCGGCGACGGCGTCAAGGCCAGCGAGACTCGCCTCCGCTCCGGACGGGTCTCTCTGGTTTACGGAGCGCAAGGTGGGAACTCACGTCATCGGACGGATCACGACCGCTGGAGACATTACCGAGTACGCTGCACCCAGCCGAGGAAACGGAATCGCTGTCGCCCTCGACCTGACAATCTGGTTCACGGAAGATGACAACAGCGTCAACAAGATCGCCAAACTGGATCTCGGCATCAGCCCGAGCCCGACTCCAACGCCCAGCAACACCCGGACCCCGACGAACATCAGGACGCCAACTCGAACGCCAACCCCGCGCCACCCGCGATTCTAGGGCCGCCACTCCTTGTGTCACGGCCGACGTCGTCCTCGCGCCGTCGGCCGTGATCTTCTTGGAGCTACTTCCAGTCGCCGTTGAGCTGGAACGCGGCCCAGTCTCTGGGGTTGGAATACGCAGTGGAGTGGATCAGGTCGATCTGCGCGTGGCGCAGGGCCTCGTCCTTCGTCATGCCGGACTTGAGATACGTATAGAAGTGCTTCATCAGCTCGGCCGTCGCCTTGTCCTCGACCTTCCAGAGCGAGGCGAGCACCGAGCGCGCGCCCGCGTACTGGAAGGCTCGCGTCAGTCCGATGAGCCCCTCACCGCCCATCTCCTTCCCGAGCCCCGAGTCGCAGGCGGAGAGCGTGACGAGATCGGCGTCGATCCGCATCTGCTCGAAGATCTCCCAGGCTTGCAGGAGTCCATTGTCCTGGCCCTCTTTCGGGTGTTCCGGGATCGTGAAGACGAGGGCGGAGTCGAGTGGGAACCGCTCGTTGATGATGGCGTGGGTGGCGAAGTGAATGAGCGGCACGTCCCTGCCGATCGACTTCGCTTTCTCTTCGGTCGCGTCGGCGCCGAGATATGCAACGGACTTCGGGGCGTAGAGAGCAGCGATTTCCTCGACCTCCTTGCGCGAGGCAGGGAGGGGCTGGAGGCGGTATCCCCCGCGCGCGACGGCGCGCAGCTGTGGGTCCTCGAGCTCGGCGAATTCGTCGGCGAGAGGATCGCCGGGAGGAACGGCAGCGTCGGATTTGCCACCGCCGCGTCTCACGGCGGGTTTGTTGTCCGGGGAGTTCGTGTACCTCGGATCTCCGAAGGCGGTGAGTTGAATGTTGGCATTGGCGTTGGAGTGTTTCCGCGCCTCTCGAAGCTCGTCGTAGACAGAGACTGATATTCCAACGTGGATCGGCTTGCTTTCTACGAGGTATCGGCGGTCGTCTGCTTCGAGAGCCCCCCACGGAAGCGTATGAAGCGGGCCATCCGGTAGGATGAGAAGCCGCTGGCTCCGCAAGGCCTGCCGCTCCGCGGGTTTCACTAACAGGTCATACAGGTTCCGAGCTTCTTTTCTGACTGCCGCCGAGGCCTTCAAGGTCAGGAGGTTGCGGAGTCGAGCAACAGACTTCCGTAGCGCCTTTTCCCCGACCGGCAAATCGTAGACGGAAGGTGCGGTCTCGGTGGTAGGACGAGCTTCCACTACAAAGAGCAACGACCGGTCGATACCGACGGAATAGACAAGAAGCGTGGTCCCCGGGTCCAAGGCGTCGCGGATTTCGGCGAAGTGAAGCGCGGCGGGGCGAAGGAGGGTGTTGCGGGCAGACTTCCGAGCGATCTGGTCGGCGATGGACCGTTGGCTTCGTCGTATTTCAGCGAGCTGCTCGAGTTGGGGCGCCGCTTCTGAAGACTTCGCCTCGAGGAGCTGAGTTTGTGCTCGTTCGTACTCGCTATCCAGGCGTTTCCGTTCGAGGTCGAGCTCTGGTGGCACTTCACCCGAGATGGTCAGGTCGCGTTCTGCCATCAGTTCTCTGAGGAGTCGACCGCGTGAGCGCTCGGCCACCACGAGGGCGTTGTCGAGGCGGCCGAGCCGGACGAGTGCATCGACGGAGTCGCGGTAGAAATCGGAGTAGGCGGCGAAAAAGCTCTCCCGATGCTCCGGTGCATTTCCGAGTCTCTCTTCCCGGGCTTCCAGAACATCGAGGGCGAGTCGGTAATCCTCGGACGCGGCGAACAGGTGGCTCTCACGGGCTTCGATTCGTCCGAGTGCATGGATTGCGCGGGCCTGGGTCTCGCTTCCCGGAGCGAGCCGCGAGGCCGCACGGTAGACGTCCTCGTAGGTTGCTCGAGCTTCGGCGAGGGAACCTCGCTTCAGGAGGATGTCGCCGAGGACCTCGCGGTCTTCCGCGAGCTGCAAGGTGTCCGATTCTTGAAGCTCTCGAATCACCAGGGCTCTTCTCTCGAGGCGTTCGGCCTGGCTCAAGTCCCCACGGTCACGAGCGACGGCGGCGAGTGTGACGAGATTGGTCGCAATCGCTGAGTCGCGCGGGCCCCCGGGAGGCATTCGCCGGTGTGTAGCGAGAGCTCGTTCAAGAAGCGACTGGGCATTGGCGAAACGACCCATAAGGCGCTGGTCTTCGCCTAGGTTTTGCAGCAGATCCGCCACGTCCTCCGGCGAGTTCTGCTCCGCTATGGCGAGTGCTTCGCGATGGAAACGCGCGGCATTCTCCGGATCTTTGCGCGCGCCCTCGAGGTTTCCGAGCGCGTTCAACGTCCGGGCGAGGTCTCGGCTATGGGGCGCAAGGCGCTGCCGGATGATCAGCGCCTGACGGTAGTAGTCTTCCGCGGCCGCGAGATGGCCCTTCATCCAGGCGACGTTGCCCATCCAGTGCAGGCTGTCTGCGAGGTCGAGGTTTCTCGTTCCGGCGCGTTTCCGCAGGTCATAGGACCGTCGGTGGAGTCGTTCTGCTTCCTGGATGTCGCCCTGCTGAAACTTGGCGGAGCCAAGATCACTGGCCAGCCTCGCCGTCTCGAGGTCTCTCAAGTCGGCCCGCTCGCGGATGACGAGTGCGCGCTCGAGGAAATCCGCAGTCGAAGACGTGTCGCCAGCGGACCGCCCTAGAGCGGCGAGGCAGTCCGAGACGACGAGCGAATCGGGTGCGAGCCGCTGTGCCATGGTAAGAGCTCTACCGAAGGCGTTGCGCGCTGCATCGGCGTCCCCGCGGGCGGCTTCGAGCTCTCCCAGAAGCATCTCGGCCGAGACGATTGCGAGGCTGTCGGGGGAGTGCTCGAGAGCGACATCCCGGGCGCTGCGGGCTTCGCGGCTCGAGCCGATGAAGTCGCCCTCTCGCCGAAGTGCCGATGCATAAGCCAGTCGGAGACAAACGCGAGGCCACCAGCCCCCCAACTCATCAGACTGACGAATCGCACGTTCGAACGACTCATGACTCTCTGCCCGATGGCTCGAGTGAGAGGCCGCTTCGGCGGCCTGCAGGTCCATCCAGAGCGCACAAAGCTCTTGACCCTCGAGGCGCAGCGTCGCCGCCGCCGATCTCCACGCGGTAGCTGCCGTCGTATAGGCGTGTCGTTCGAACAGACGCCGGCCCCGATCGTACGTGGTGAGGAGTTCACCCTCGAGCGCCGGGCGTGTCGAAAAGGCCCACGGTCGCGAGTTGAGAACGATCGTCAGCGGCTCACTGGTGCGGATGATGGACAACCGGGTCGGACCGCGCCAGCCTTGCTCGATCTCCGCGCGGCCGAGGTCGAACGGGGACTCGAGGGCGCCCGCGCCGCCGGGTCGGCTCCAGCCCTCGACTCCATCGCCCGGCCGCAGCCCGGCCGATTCACCGGGCCACTCGGAGGTTACGCGCTCGACGACGACCCTTGGTCCTCGATAAATCTCGACCCCGGCTGCGTAGACCGTCCAGATGAACAGGCTCGAGGCAAGAAGCACGTACGGAAAGAGACGATCTCGCACGGCTTCGGCGACTGGTCGATTCATGTGCAGCAATCCCAAGTTTAAGGTCGCCGAAGCCCGTAGA
Source organism: Thermoanaerobaculia bacterium (assembly GCA_035506175.1). Taxonomy (GTDB): domain Bacteria; phylum Acidobacteriota; class Thermoanaerobaculia; order UBA5066; family Gp7-AA6; genus DAHUXD01. The sequence continues at coordinate 12,257 of DATJPZ010000006.1, forward strand.
TCGTTACAGGATTCATTTGGAGCGTGGTTCCAACGCGGTTGTGGTAGAACCTTCAGCAATCTCGGAGTCGACATGAAGAGGTTCGGTGCCGCCCTTCTCGCCGTGGCGATCGTCTTGCCGGCCAATCTGATGGCCCAGTCTCTCACCGAACAGTTCCAGGCGGTCAAAGGCTTGGTCAATGGCGGCGCCTGGTTGGAGGCCCTCAAGGGCCTCGAGAAGCTCGAGCTAGACGCCGCCAAGCCAGGCAACGAAGCCTCTCAACGACAGTTGGAGGGCCCGGTCGCGTTCTACCGTGGCGTGTGCGAAGCGAATCTCGATAGAACGAGCGAAGCGATTGCGAGCTTTCGGGAGTTCTTGCGCCTGCAGCCCACGGCGACGCTCGAGGCCGGGAGGTACTCAAAGAAGGTCGTGGCGACGTTCGATCAAGCCGGGCACAAGAACGCGGCAAAGCCGTTTTCGCTCGCTGAGGCATACAGGAGTTTCCGCCCGACCGTGATGAAATCCGAAGAGCGCGAGGTGATCGACCGGTACTGGGCGAATGGCCCGACCCGCTGGATCATGACCGGAGACGAGAAACGGGAGTGGGAGGACCTCAAGGATCCACAACCGCGCGTCGAGTTCGTTGAACGTTTTTGGGCGTCGCGGGCGGAACTGACGTCGGCCCAGGGGCGGTCCTTCCGTGAGGAGTATGAACGTCGTGTCGCCTTTGCGGATTCCTATCTGGGCCAAGGGGGAGAGGTGCGCGGAAGCCTGACGGATCGTGGGATGGTGTTCATTCTACTCGGGCCGCCGAGCTCGGCGAGTCGGCGGTTGGGCAGCAAGGACCACTTCAGCCCGGACGGTGATTCGGTGCCTACCATCGCGAAGAATCCGGGCACGCCGGTGTATACCGGCACCGCCGGCGCCGTCCATTCTTCGATCACCGTCGACGCCGTGAAGGAGCCCGATGGCTCGACGTCGCACATTTGGAATCAACTGGTGCTCCCGGCTCTGGGAGCGGAGGATAACGGCGAGATCCTGGAGATCTGGCACTACCGGGGCGACGACCTTCCCGGCGGTGTCGGATATCTGAGTCTCGACGTTCACTACGTGACGAAGCGCGGATACGGGCACCACGTGCTACAACGCGATCCGGAAATTCTCACGACGCTCGCGGCCGCGAAGGCGCAGCGGGCGCCCGCGGTTGCCACGGCGCGCAAGTAGAACAGTCTTACTCGGCGACGAGCCTCTGGAAGGCGGGCTCGGCGACGGACTGTCCCAGAGCGTTCAACGCCCTGACCCTAATCAACAGCGACACGCCTGCCGGGAGCGGCGGCAGAGCGCCGGCCTTGATTTCGACGCGAGTGTTTGTCGTCTCGCTCGTCAAGACGGGCTCGCCGTCGGAGCGGATGACCTCGATGCGGTATATCGCGGCGTCGTCGATGCGACTCCAACTCACGAGGATTTCGCCACCGCTCAGGCCGCGAGCGTCGAAGCTGAACGGCGACCCGGCGGAAGCTCGCACGGCGTCTGGCGTCGAGACCCGCCTGGCCTCCGCGGACAGGCTCGCAATGCCAACTGCAAGAGCAGCTACGGCCGCGGCAGCTGCCGCAAGGGTCCAAAGGTTGTCCATCATCGACAGGCCAGACAGCTTCTTTAAGCCGAACAGCCTCGAGCCGTGAGCCAGGCGTAGTTCGGCGCCGCGCTCGAGCTCGGCTGCGCAAGAAACGCAGCCTATGAAGTGCTTCTCCAACCGCTCAGCTTCCGGTTCCGACATCTCACCAGTCAGGTAGCACACGATCAGGTCCTGGTCGTGGACGTCCTGGCATGTCAAATCCTTCATCTGCACGTCCTTAAGGTTCCCTGTTAGGCCCCGGCGTTACGCCGAGAAGATCGTTTAGCCGCTTCAGCGCCCGATGCCGACGCACCCGGACGTTTCCGGCCGTGGTTGCGAGACGGCGGGCGATATCCTCGGCCCGAAGGCCGCTTCCGTAGGTCAGCGTCAAGACCTCGCGATCATCGCGGTCGAGCTGTTCGAGGCCTTCTCGGATTCGCGAGAGGCGCTCTTCTGTGATGAGTGTGGTCAGCGAGTCCTCCGCCACGTCTTCGGCGGCGGCACCAAGTCGCCGGAGCGCGCGGTTGGCTCGACCCGCGGAACGGTCGCGTTGCTGACACACGTGAACGGCCGTTGCGAAAAGAAATGCCGGCAGAGCTCCGACGTCACGAAGCCTGTTCGACCTCAAGGCCTCGAGGCCGCGCCGAAGGGTCTCTTGCGTGATGTCCTCGGCATCTGCCCAATTCCGGGTACGCCGCGCCGCGAAGAGCGTGAGACGCACGCGAAACTGTTCGAGGTCCGCCTCGCTTGACGGCAGCGACGAAGGCTCATCGACGCCGGCGTCTGGATTGCGCTCGGGTGGTCTCCCCTCCATTGGGTAGTAATCCTAGCCGATCAGATTCGGCGGGTCGTCCGTGAGGACTTGCCGGCTCGTGTAACACGCCGATCCTTGCGGCGACAATCTCTCCATAACCGAAGGAGGCATGGAGATGAGATCAGGTCCAGGCGTTGTCATGGCTCTGGGCGCCGCGTACGTCCCGCCCCCCTGCACGGGGGTCTTCCCGGATGTTGAGTGCACCCCGACGCCGGCCTTCGCCGTGAATTGGATCGAGGAGCTCTTTAACGAGGGGATCACTGGAATTATTGCTCGTCGAGCCCAGTGACCGGGGCTCAAATGGCGGTGTTTCTGCTGAAGACGAAGCACGGTTCGACGTACACGCCGCCTACCTGCACAGGGCTCTTCGAAGACGTCGAGTGCCCGGGCCTGTTCACGGACTGGGTCGAAGAGCTGTCCGTGGAGGGTGTGACCGGCGGGTGCTCGGTCGGGCCGCCGCTCTACTGCCCGACGAATGCCGTCACACGCGGGCAGATGGCGGTGTTCCTCATGAAGACGTTCCAGCTGCCGTAACGAAATCCGGATTCCGACGACTCTAGAACGCAGAGGGTCCCGAGCGCCGAAGGAGGGCGCAGTGATGAGAGATCGATCCGCCGCCGTTGTCACGGGCGTCCTCCTGGCCTGCCTGCGCAGCAGTTCACCGAGCATCCAGTGACGACGCCGGACAGCGCTCCTTACGGCATCACGCTCGGACCTGGCGGAGCGATGTGGTTTACGGAGAACGGTGCCGGCCAGGTCGGGCGGATCGATCCGACCGGTACGATCACGGAGTATCCGCTTCCTTCCACGCTGCCGAATCCGACGGGCATCACCGTTGGTCCGGATGGGAACCTCTGGCTTACGACGAACAATTCCCAGGTCGGCCGGATCACGACGGCTGGCGTCGCAACCGCCTTCGCGACGCCGAGCTCGTCGAACTGGATCACCTCTGGCCCCGGTGGCTTGCTGTGGTATTCGACGATCTCATTTGGATCCCCGAAAGTAGGGAGCCTGACGACGGCCGGTGCAGCGACCGAGTTCCCTCTGGGATCCTTACTCCAGGCATACGGAGTCGTGACGGGACCTGATGGCAATCTCTGGGTGAACATGCAGCACGCCGTGGGTCAGGTGAGCCCCTCGGGCTCCCTGCTGGCCAGCTACACAATTCCCTCGGGGAGTGGTGGGGGAGGCATTGCCAGTGGCTCGGACGGAGATCTGTGGTTCGTGGATCAGCAGGGAAACGCGATCCAGAACATCACCACATCTGGGACGATGACGAGCTATCCGATTCCGACGGCCTCGAGTGACCCCTACGACATCGTCACGGCGCCCGACGGCACCCTCTGGTTTACGGAGCTCCAGGCCAACAAAATCGCTCAGATCACGACGTCGGGCGCGATCGCCGAGTACTCGATCCCGACCCACGACAGCTTGCCCAGACATCTTGCAGTTGCGTCGGACGGATCGAGCTGGTTCGCGGAGTCCGCGACCAACAAGATCGGCCGCCTCGTGCCTGGCGCCGCACCCGCCGGCTGCACGGTGAGCCCGACGACGCTCTGCCTCAACAACAACCGCTTCAAGGTCACCGCAGCCTGGCAGAGATCCGACGGCTCGAGCGGCAATGGTAATGGCGTCGGGCTGACCCCGGATTCCGGGTACTTCTGGTTCTTCGACTCCGCGAATACGGAGCTCGTCGTCAAGGTCCTGAACGGCTGCGGTCTCAACGGGCACTACTGGGTGTTCGCCGCAGGCCTGACTAACGTCGGCGTCGATCTGACCGTGACCGACACGCAGACAGGCACGTCGAAACCCCACACAAATCCCGTCGACACGGCCTTTGCGCCTATCCAGGATACGTCGGCGCTGGCAACCTGCCCATAGACATTCCCACGAGTGAGAGGAGAGGTGTTTATGCGTGAACTCCGTCGACCGGTAACCCGTCTCATGGTGGTCGTCGCTCTGTCCCTTGTTTGTGCCGCAGCCGGTCTGGCTCAGGCCACGGCCTCGTTTCCGGTCCCGACCGCGGCCGCGGGGGTGGCCGGCATCGTCCTCGGCCCGGACGGGTCGTTCTGGTTCACCGAGGGCGACGTTCACAAGATCGCGAAGATCGATGCGACCGGCGCGGTGACCGAGTACCCCGTGACCACCGGAGACGGCCCGTACCTGATCACGAATGGACCCGACGGCAACCTCTGGTTCACCCAGACGGGCTACGTCGGGCGGATTACGCCCGCCGGGTCGGTGACGCAGTTTGCGACGACCTCGGGAATTACGGGATGGGCAATCGTGACGGGGCCCGACGGGAATCTCTGGTTCACGGCCGCGAACGCCGGCATGATTGGACAGGTCACTCCGTCGGGCGTCTTCACACCTTTCCCGGTGCCCGGTCCCAGCACCGGACTCGCGGTCGGGTCGGATGGGAACCTCTGGTTCGCGGAAAGCCCGTTCAACAAGATCGGGCGAATGACGGTTTCGGGGACGGTCACCGAGTTCCCGGCCGCCGCCAACTCCGGACCTTACTCGATCACTTCCGGCAGCGACGGCCGTCTGTGGTTTACCGAGATCAGCGGCAACGCCATCGGCGCCATCACGACCGACGGCGTCATCACCGAGTATCCGATCCCGACGGCGAGCTCGCTCCCGGTCGGCATCACCACGACCCCCACAGGAACGGTATGGTTCACCGAGCGCAACGGCAACAACATCGGGAAGATCTCGTCGAACGGGTCGATCACCGAATATGCCGTGACGCCGGCTAACTCCGGCTTGACCTACATCGCTGGGGCGGCGAACGGCTCCGTCTGGTTTACGGAGTACAGCGCCAACGCGATCGGGAAGTATCCGGGCGGGGGTAGCTGCACGTCGGGCCCGACGACACTCTGCCTGAGCGACAACCGCTTCAGCGTCACCGCATCCTGGCAGAAGTCGGACGGGACGAGCGGCGACGGCAAGCAGGTCGGTCTGACGTCGGACTCCGGTTACTTCTGGTTCTTCGACTCCGCGAATACGGAGCTCGTCGTCAAGGTCCTGAACGGCTGCGGTCTCAACAACCGCTACTGGGTCTTCGCGGCGGGGCTGACCAACGTCGGGGTCGACATGACGGTCACGGACACGCTGACCGGCACGGCGGTCCCCTACACGAACAGTGTCGATACGCCTTTCGCGCCGATCCAGGACACGGCGGCGTTTGCGACGTGTCCGTGAATTGTGGCTCGTTCGTTGAATATCTGAGAGGGAACGACCGCGTTTCGCGCATGAGTGAGCAGAGTCTTGGATTCGCGGCCTGAACCGAGGTCGGTCTGGATGGAACCCCCACGAAAGGGTGCGACGAGCACGCCGAACCTCCTGCGGTCTCGCTTCGGCCTGACGGTCGGGGAGACCCGGGTCGCGATTCTCGTCGCCGATGGCTTGTCGTACGCCGAAATCGCGACTCGGCTCCGGATCTCGATTCACACGGTTCACACACACATCAAGGAGATCCACCAGAAGCTCGACGTGCATTCGAACGGCAAGGCAGCTGCCGTAATTCGGGGGCTGGAGACCCAAGGCTAGGAGGCGACATGTGCCGTAGATCCTGGAAAGGCATCCCGGGCTGGGTTGGTGTAACGATGTTGTCGCTCGTGTCAGCGCCGCTGCGAGGGTCGGACACGAGACTGTCCGCAGACGCCTGGGTCAACGCCGGGTCGGTCAATCAAAACAACGGCGGGGCAGCGAACCTGTTCGTCAAGGGCGGATCGTCGGCCCGCTCCACCCTGATCGCCTTCGATCTGGGCAGTCTGCCCGCGGGCATCACGAGCAGCCTGGTCGCCAAGGCCACACTGAAGCTCTACGTGGCCTCCGTGACGGCGAACGGCTCCCTCGACGTCCGGCGCGTGAACGGTTCCTGGACCGAAGGCGCGGTGACTTTCGCGACGATGCCCGCTCTGGGCGTCACCGACGCGTCGGGTGTCCCGATCAGTTCGGCGAGCGAGATGAACTTCCTGCTCGTGGACGTCACCCAGGCGGTCAAGGCCTGGATCGATAGCCCTTCGTCGAACCACGGGCTGGCGCTTGTCGCGAGCTCGAGCAGCGCAATCAACGTCACGTTGAACTCCAAGGAGAACACCGGAGCGGCGCACGAGAGCAGCCTCGACGTCGAACTGACTGGCCCGGCCGGCCCTACTGGGCCTCCTGGAGCCCCGGGAGTCGCGGGGTCGGCGGGTCCGCCAGGGCCGATGGGATTCCCGGGTGCCAACGGGGCGACAGGAGCACCGGGCCCCCAGGGAGCTCCGGGTGTCAAAGGCGACAGGGGGGACAAGGGCGACAAGGGAGACCAGGGAGATCCCGGGGTTGCGGGCGTCGGATTCGACTTCCGCGGTCCGTTCGACAACGGAGCGAACTATGCGACGAATGACGTCGTTACATCGGGCGGGTCGACCTGGATCGCCGTCGCGGCGAATTCGGGCCCGGGGAATCCAGCCCCAGGAAACAACCCTAGCGCTTGGACTCTGCTCGCTCAGAGTGGAACGGCTGGCGCTCAAGGTCCGACGGGACCTGCTGGCCCCCTGGGCGCTCCGGGTCCGACGGGTCCGCAAGGACCTCAGGGATCGTTAGGTCCGCAGGGGCCCCCGGGGCCTCAGGGTCCTCCGGGAAGCGACGGCGTTCAGAAGACCGGTGACACGATGACGGGGACGCTCAACCTCGGCTCTGGCGACCTGAATCTCGCGACTGACCCCTCGATACCCGGTAGCGGAAGCATCCTGAAGAATGGTTCGCCGTTCCTGCACGACGGCGGTGGCCCCCTGAACACTTTCGTTGGTCGCGGCGCCGGGAACTTTACGATGACGGGATCTCAAAACACCGCCAGCGGCGATCACGCGCTTTCCAGCAATGCGGGCGGCAGCCAGAACACCGCGGTTGGAGTCCAGGCGCTGCTTTCGAACACAACCGGCTTCGACAACACGGCTCTGGGTGGCTTTGCCTTGTTCAGCAACACGGAAGGCTCGAGCAATACTGCTACCGGCGTCTCTGCTCTGTACAGCAACGTCAGCGGCTCTGCGAATACCGCCCACGGTCGAAACGCTTTGTTCAGCAACACGACGGGAGAACGGAATACTGCCGTTGGATTCTCGGCGCTGACCAGCAGCACCGTCGGGTACTCAAATTCGGCGGTTGGCATCGGTGCGCTCTACAGCAGCACGACGGGGTCCTTCAACACCGCTCTCGGTGACGGCGCCCTTTCGAGTGCCGTGACGGCAAGCGGGAACACCGCGATCGGCCCACAGGCTCTCAACAACACCACTGGCGATTCCAACATCGCGGTGGGTGCATTCGCGGGAGCCAATCTGACCACGGGAATCGCCAACATCGACATCGGAAACCAGGGAATTGCAGCCGAAAGCTCCACGATAAGGATCGGCAGCGCGCAGACCAGGACCTTCATCGCGGGAATCCGGAATGCGAGCGTCGCCAACGGACTCTCCGTGGTCATCGACCCGAATGGCCAGCTCGGAGCGGCGGCTTCGCTGACCGGACCGCCCGGACCCACCGGACCGGCCGGCCCACAAGGCCCTCCTGGATTACCGGGACCGACAGGGCCTCAGGGCGCCAAAGGGGACCAGGGGAGTCAAGGTATCAAGGGCGATCCCGGTTCTCCTGGACCGAGCGGCGGTCTGAAATTCGTCGATGCAAATGGTCAGGTGATTGGCCCGGTGATCTCGCTCAACAACACCGTGATTCTGATCAACGGCACGGACTCGGTTGCGTTTGGCGTGACGACGACCGGCCTTACGCAGCCCATCGTCCCCGGAAAGGCGGCGGCTGCGGGTGGTCAGCTTCAATTCGCGTCGACGGATTGCTCCGGGACGAGCCTGGGCGGTGACAACGGTCTTCCGGTTGTGGACGCCAACATCGCGGGCACGTTGGTCTACTACGTGGTCCCAGGATCTGGCCAGGCGGTGACCATTCAAAGCTACGAAAACCTCGGCAAGGACGGATCAATCGGTCCGTGTTCGTCGACATCTCCCTTCGACTCGTTCGACGGCCCTTGGGCGACCGTTCCCATACCGAGCTTCGCGGCTCCTATTCGAGTAGCGCTGCAGTAATAACCTGCGCCCCCTCACCCTGACCCTCTCCCCCGCATTGCGGGGGAGAGGGGATGATGAATCAGTCGCGCTCGAACCGGGACTCGCGTGTTGACGCGCTCGCGCTCCCGCCGCCCTCGTCCGCCCCCTGCTTCTCCCACGCCGCGTGGGAGAGGAGCTCGATCGGGGGCTGGCCCTTCGCCTTGAGCTGTTCGTTGATCCCGCCGAGGTTCTTCGCCGTCCACGCATCGAACTCCGCCACCACGTCGGCGAGCTCCCGCCCGAGCGCGTCCGTGCGCTGGACCTGGGTCGCCGACGGACGGCCCTCGTAGAAGACGACGCTGTCGTACAGGTCCGTGAGGTGCTCGCGCAGGCGTTCCTCGCCCGTGATCGCGCCGCCCTCGGTCGTCGCGACGATCTTCTTACGCATCGCGTCGACCGCCTCCGCGTCCGTCCGCAGCGTCGCCGCGAGCGGGTCGCCGGCGGGAAGCTTGCCCGCGCGGTCGAGCAGGCCGCCGCGCACGCCGTTGAGGCGGTCGACGGCGTACGTCATGTCGCCGAGCATTCGATAGAGCTTCATCGCGAGCGCGAACTGGGCCTGCCGGTCCTCGGGCGTGTGCTTCGAACGCGGGTCGGCGACCACGTGGATCGTGGTCTCGTAGACGTTTTTGTCCTTCGTCATCTTCACGGTGTACGTGCCGGGCAGCACGCGCGGGCCGATTCCGCCGCCCGCGGCGCTCGCGGCGGTGGGCACGCGGGGGGGCTTCAGTCGCATGGACCACCGCGCCATCGAGAGGCCGCGGCGCTTCGACGACGGGATGTCCGCGAGCTTCTTGCCGTCGGGTCCGAAGACCTCGAGCGTGAGGTCGCCGAAGATGTGGCGCTTCCGCTGGTAGTAGACGATCTCCGCTTCCGACGGCGGATTCGGGCCCTCGAACGCGGCGTCGCCGTTGACCCAGCCGCCGAACGCCGGGATGCGCTGCACGACCGGCGCCGACGGCACGAACGCCGCCTCCTTCGCGAGCATGTCCGCCGTCAGCGAGCGCAGCGGCGTGATGTCGTCCACGATCCAGATGCCGCGGCCGTGCGTCGCGAGGACGAGCGCGTGGTCGCGCGGGTGGATGGCGATGTCGCGCACGGCCACGTTCGGCATGTCGCCGCCCTTGTACTGCGCCCACTGCCTGCCGCCGTCGAGCGACACCCAGAGACCGAGCTCGGTGCCGACGAAGAGGAGGTCTTTCTTGAAGAGGTCCTCCTTGACGACGTGCGCGTAGCCCTTCATCGCGCCGTCCGCCGGGGCCAGCGCCGTCCACGTCTTGCCGAAGTCGGTCGTGCGGTAGACGTACGGCTTCATGTCGCCGAACGTGTGGAGGTCGAACGTCGCGTACGCCGTGCCCGGGTCGAAGTGGCCCGCCTCGACCGACGACACCCACGCGAACTTCGGCAGTCCGGCGACGTTGCCGGCGACGTTCCTCCACGTCTTGCCGCCATCGCGCGTCAGCTGCAGGTTGCCGTCGTCGGTGCCGGCCCAGATGACGTTGCCGTCCTTCGGCGACTCGGCGATCGCGTAGATCGTCCCGTGCATCTCGGCAGCGGAGTTGTCGATGGTGACGCCGCCCGACTGCTCCTGCTTCTGCTTCTCCGGGTCGTTCGTCGTCAGGTCCGGCGAGATGCGCTCCCAGGTCTGGCCGTGGTCCCGCGTGCGGAAGAGGAACTGTGCGCCGATGTGGACCGTGCCCTTCTGCGTCGGGCTCATGTGGATGGGCGCGTTCCAGTTCCAGCGGAGCTTGCCCTCCTTGTAGCCGGGCAGCGGCTGGATGCGCCGGATCTCGTGCGTCTTGCGGTTGACGCGGCCGATGTCGCCTCCCTGCGCCTCGGCGTAGATGTACGTCGGGTCGGCCGTGTCGGCGAACATCCAGAAGCCGTCGCCGCCGTACATGTTCTCCCACTGCGCGTTCGCGATGCCGCCCGGGTACGCCGAGTCGCCGACCCAGGAGCTGTTGTCCTGGAGGCCGCCGTACACGTGGTACGGCCGGTCCATGTCGAGGCTCACGTGGTAGAACTGCGAGACCGGCAGGTTCTCCGCCTTCCACCACGTGTTGGCGCCGTCGTACGAGTACCAGACGCCGCCGTCGTCGCCCGAGATCAGGCGATCCGAGTTCTCGGGATCGATCCAGACGCAGTGGAAGTCGCCGTGCGCGCCGCCGCCGACGACCGAGAAGCTCCTGCCGCCGTCCTCCGACGCGATGAGCGTCAGGTCCGGCTTGTAGATCTTGTTCTCGTTCTTCGGATCGACGATGAGGTTGGCGAAGTAGAAGGGCCGCCAGACCATGAACTGGCTGCGATCCATCGCCTGCCAGGTCGCGCCGCCGTCGTCGGATCGGTAAAGGCCGTTCTTCGGGATGACGGCCTCGATGAACGCGTACACGACGTTCGGCTTCGACGGGGCGACGGTCACCGCGACGCGGCCCCACGGCTTCGGCGGCAGGCCTTTCGCGGACTTCTCGTCCAGGTCCTGCCACGTTGCGCCGCCGTCCGTCGACTTCAGCAGCCCGCTCGCGCTCGGCGCGTCGGCGGACTCGCCGCCCGAGCGGAACGTCCAGCCCTTCCGGCGGAAGTCCCACATCCCGGCGAACAGCGTCTGCGGATTCTGAGAGTCCATCGAGATCATCGAGCAGCCGGTCGAGAGGTTGCCGCCCTTCAGGACCTTCGTCCAGGTTTTCCCGCCGTCGGTCGTCTTGTAGACGCCGCGGTCGTCGGAGTCGGCCCAGAGCTTGCCCGGCGCGCAGGCGTAGACGGTGTCGGTGTGCGTGGGATCGACGAGGATCTTCGCGATGCGCTCGGTCCCGCCGAGGCCGACGTTGACCCAGTTGTCGCCGCCGTCGGTCGTCTTGTAGACGCCGTCGCCGATCGAAACGCTGTTGCGGGTCCACGCCTCGCCGCTGCCGACCCAGACGACCTTCGGGTTCTTCGGGTCGATGGTGACGGCGCCGATCGACTGGACGGGCTGCTTGTCGAAGACGGGCTTGTAGGTCGTGCCGCCGTTGACGGATTTCCAGACGCCGCCGGACGCCGAGCCGACGTACACGGTCAGCCGGCCGCCCTCGCGCACGGCGTCGATGGCGGCGATGCGGCCGCTCATCGTCGCCGAGCCGATGTTGCGGGCGCCGAGGCCGGAGATGGTCTCGGAGTCGACCTTGACGGGCCCGGCCGCCGGCGCCGTCGGGGCCTGCGCCATCGCGGCGGCCGAGGCGAGCAGGAGGGCGGCGGGAATTCCGAGGATCGTGCGCGATCTCATCGTCGTGGTCCTCACTTTGCCGGCCCCGCCGGCTTGGCGAACAGAGAGTCGTCCAGCGGGACGTTGGCTTCGATCCTCTCGAACACGAAGCTCGAGCGCTGGCTGCTTCCCGGTCGTCCCTGCTCGTAGGAGTGCGGGACGTACCAGCCGTCGACCGCTTTGTAGTCGCCGGGAAAGACATCGAGCACCTGCTCGGCGCCGCGGATCATCCGCTTGTATTCGATCTTGATCGGAACGAAGTCCTCGGTGTCGATGTAGTAGTAGGACACGTCCCCGTTCTTCAAGGTGACCTTGAGCTTCCAGGTGTCGCTGCCTTCCACCGGCTCGGTCCCGCCGAACTCGATCGTGTTGCCCTTCTCGCGGTAATGGACGAGCTGGCCGTCGAAGACCGAGTCCTCGATGATGTCCTTGAGCTCGTCCTCGCCGAGCGGCTCGGGATCCTTCTTTCCCTGAAACGGATCGATCTTCCAGCCGGTCTTTCCGTCGAAGGCGTTGACGCCGGTCAGCCCCTGGTACGTGAATTCCTCGCGCACGAGGTCCGGCCGCTTGTTCAGCTGGACGTATTTCGCCTCGAACCCGCCGCCGCCGCGGAACTTGCCGGTGCGCTTCAGGGTCTTGACGGCCTCGATCTTCTGGATGCCGCCGATCTTCTCCGCGTATTTCGCGACGATCTCGTCTGCGGTGGGGGCGGCGGCGGGCGCCTGGGCGAGCAGCGGGGCGCCCGACAGGACGAGCGCGGTGATGGTACGTCCGAGCATCCGGGTCCTCCTCCGTTAAGTAGCCAAGACAAACCGCGGCCGCGACGGGCAGGCCGCCGAAACGTTATTACGACGCGAAGGCGCGACGGTTTCGAGGGCAGCGATGTATCCCGAGTGGGTCGGTGCGGCCATCCCGGCGGGGCGGGGACGGGTGCGATCGCGTCCGCCATGGTGCGGGCGGGGACAAGCCCCGCCCCTACGGTGCGGTCGCGTCCGTGTGGTGTAGGGGCGGCCCTTGTGGCTGCCCGCGCCGTTAGAGGACGAATTCGAACGACCCGGACAGCGGGTAGTCGGCCGCTCGTCTGACCAGACCGGCCCTAACCGGATTGTTGAAAATGTACAGGGCAACGGCTTCCACAGTCTCCTCTCGCCTGAGCGCGCGATCGAAAAAGCTTCGCTGCCATAGCCCGAAGCTGCCCTTTCGCCGTGCTGCGAGCGCACAACGAGACTTCCACGAGCCGACCAGTTGCGTAAGGGAGTGATCGCCGTCCACTGAAAGGAGCAAATGGACGTGATCTGGCATGAGGCAATATGCGAAGCACCGGAAGCCAAGATCGCGACAAGACTTGCGGAGCAGCTCGACGCATTCCCGGCCGAATGCGATGTCACGGAAGACCGGCCACCGTTCCGCGGTACCTATGGTCACTGAGAAAGCGCGGCCACGCTCGCGGTAGACGCACTCGTCGAGGCGAATTCGCTTCCTGGAAGGCAGCACCACTGAATACTTGTCTCGTGGTGCGGGCGGGGACGGTTGCGATCGCGTTTGCCGTGGTGCGGGCGGGGACGGGTGCGATCGCGTTCGCCGTGGTGCGGGCGGGGACAAGCCCCGCCCCTACGGTGGGGTCGCGTCGTGCGGGCGGGGACGGTTGCGACCGCGGCCCCGGGGTGTAGGGGCGGCCCTTGTGGCCGCCCGTGGATTACGGCTGAATCACCAGATGCGTCCCCCCGAAGATTTCGAGGGCGGAGCCGGTGATGCCGGCGGCGTCGTCGGAGGCGAGGAAGAGCACCGCCTTCGCGACGTCGCGGGGCCAGAGCTTCTCGGCGAGCGGCTCCTGGTGGACGCCGGCGCCCTCGTCCTTGCGGTTCTCGACGGTGCCGGGGCAGACGGCGTTGACGGCGACGTTGTGCGAGCGGAACTCGCGAGCGAGGGCCTGGGTCAGGCCGATCAACCCGAACTTGGCGGCGCTCTGGGCGACGACGTTGGCGTCGCCGCGCATGCCGTGAATCGAGGCGACGTTGACGATGCGCCCGCGCCGGCGCTCGACCATGCCGGGCAGCACCGCACGGCAGAACGCCGCGGCGCCGGAGAGGTTCGTCGCCATGACCCGGTCCCAGTCCTCCGCCGCGAGCTCGAGGAACGGGCGCCAC
>DATJPZ010000007.1:0-2040 GCA_035506175.1 Thermoanaerobaculia bacterium
TGGGGCGTCTTCGAATACGTCACCGTCCCGGACCGCGAGGACACGCCGTTCACCCTCTACACCGTGGCGGAATCGACGGCGCCGCTGCGCGTGTCGGGAGGCCTTCAGATCATCCCCGACTATTCGTTCGCGAATGCGCCGCCGCCGAAGGTGATCGTGGTTCCGGCACTGGGTGCGGATCCAAGCCCGGCCATGCTCGCGTGGCTGCAGAAGCAGTCGACCTCGACGGAACTCACCATGTCCGTTTGCAACGGCGCCTTCGTTCTCGCGAAGGCGGGCCTCCTCGCCGGCAAGTCCGCAACGGCGCATCATGGAGGGTACGGCCTTCTGGCCGCGAACTTCCCGGACGTCACGGTGAGGCGCGGGGCCCGTTTCGTCGACGCCGGCAACGTCGCGACGGCGGGCGGGCTGACCTCCGGGATCGACCTCGCGCTCCACGTCGTGGAGCGGAAGTTCGGCCGGGACGTGGCCGAGAAGACGGCGCTGAGCCTCGAGTACCAGGGCCAGGGATGGAAGAACCCCGACTCGAACGCCGTGTACGCTCAAAGGCCCGTATCGACGCCGGAGCATCCGATCTGTCCGGTCTGCGAGATGGAAGTTGACAAGACGACCGCGCTCACGGGCGACTACCGGGGGCAGAAGATCTTCTTTTGCTCGGCGGGGTGCAGGAAGTTGTTCGAGGCGTCGCCCGAGCGGTTTCCGGTCCCGTGACGCGGCGAAACCCGCGGCAATTTGTCGCATCCCTTGGGCGCCAGCGTTCGGCCACGATCCCGGCATGAACGAACGTCGGATGCGCTCTGGTGCATGTCGGGCTGCCGCTATTGCCAGCTTCGCGGCGTCGCTTCTCCTCGTTCCCGTCCGGGCCCGTTCCGCCGATCCCGACGCTTCCCTGGGCGGCCGGATCACCGGGACGGTCCTCGACCCGAAGGGCAATCCCGTCGCGGGAGCTCCCGTCGAGGCGTCGGGCGCGGCGCCCGCCGCTCCGCGCACCTCCGCGACCGACGCGCGCGGGAAGTTCCGCTTCGACGGGCTGCCGCCGGGCCGCTACCGCATCCGCGCGGGCGATGCGCACTGCGTGCTCGGCGCTGACGTCGAGGTGGAAGCCGGGCGCGAGAGCGTCGTCGAAGGCGTCCTCGGAGCGGGCTGCCGGCGGGAAAAGGTCGACGTCGCCGCCCCGGCCCCGCGCTACAGCGCGATCGACGCCACGACTGCCACAAAAACCGACACACCGATCATGGAGACGCCCGTGTCGGTCCAGGTCGTACCGCAGCAGGTGCTCCAGGACCAGCAGGCGACGCGGCTGGACAAGGCTGTCCAGAACGTCAGCGGCGTCATTCCGGTCACGGCCGGATTTCAGAGCAGCGACGACTACGTGATCCGCGGTTTCGACAACTTCGCCGTGTCGTACGAGAACGGTCTCAAGCTCGACGAGTACACGGTCTCGGGCTTCTACCGGGACATGGCGAACGTGGAGCGGGTCGAAATCGTCAAAGGCCCAGCTTCGGTCCTCTATGGGCAGGCCGAACCAGGCGGGCTCGTGAACGTCGTCACGAAGAAGCCGCTCGACGCGCCCCGCTACGCTTTCGAGCTTCAGGCGGGCTCCTTTGGGACCTACCGGGGCACGATCGATGCGACGGGGCCGCTGAATGAGGCCCACTCACTCCTCTACCGGCTGAACCTGTCGTACGAGAACGCCGGTTCCTTCCGGGACTTCGTCAGCGGCGAGCGGTTCTTCGTCTTCCCGACGCTGCAGTGGAAGCCGGGCGCGGCGGACGAGGTGACGCTCGAGCTCAAGTACGCCAACGGCTTCGTCATCGGCGACAACGGCGTGCCGTTCGCCGCGGACGGCCGGCCCGCAGACGTTCCCGTCTCCCGAAACTACGCCGAGCCCGACGCGAACAGGGCCCCGACCACAGAGTACGCCTTGAAGCTTGGGGCGACGCACGACTTCGGGTCCGGCTGGAGCCTGCGGGCCGCCTACCGGCTGGAGTACCGGAAGTCCCCGACGCCGAACGGACAGTTCTACCAGGGGCCCGCAGA
>DATJPZ010000008.1:0-2081 GCA_035506175.1 Thermoanaerobaculia bacterium
GCGCCTCCTTCTCGAACCGCTTCAGCCGCGACGCGTCCGACGCCAGCTCCGCCGGCAGCACCTTGATCGCCACCTCCCGGTTCAAACGCGTGTCCCGCGCCCGGTACACCTCCCCCATCCCACCCGCGCCCAGCGACGCGACGATCTCGTACGGGCCCAGGTTCGTTCCAGCCCCGAGCGTCACTTCACGCCATCGATGAGAAAGAGGTTGGAGCGGTAGCCGTAGACGCTACGAACATAGGACTTGCCGTCGGCGGCGACGACGGAGTTGCCCTCGTACTCTTTCCAGCGCTCGCGATGCCCGGTGTGAATGTCGACACGATCGATCACGTCGCCCACGGCCAGAAACACGCATTTCCCGTCGGAGCACCAGCGGAGCACCTCTCCCCCGTCCACCCCGGGGATGGAGACCATCGCGCCGGCGGCGCTTCCCTCGACCGGGAAGAGATGAGGCACCCCGTCCGGGCCGAGAGCCGCGACGGTCCTCCCATCGGGCGAGACGCCGTGAACCGCTTCGGTGAAATAGGCCCCTTCCGGACCGATGGGTCTCGGCTTGCCGCCAGCAAGATCCAGCACGTAGAGCCGCCTCGCTCGACCCGCTTCGAAGCCCGTCAGGAGAACCCGCTGACCGTCCGGAAAGAAGGTTGCCGAGACCGGCGTGTGAGCCCTTCCGGAGCCGCCGGCCTGGATGCCGGAAAGATCGAGCTCGCGGACGTCACCGGGACCCGTGGGAAGCAGAAGGAGCTTTCCCGGCGCGTCCGCCCGGTTCGCCAGCGCCCAGTGCCCATCGGGCGACAGGGCGAGAGCATTCCCATCGCCCAGCCGAACGGCCTGAGCGCCGTCGGCCTTCCACAGGTACACGCTGCGGGCCGGTCCTCCTCCCCCCGCGGATTCGGTAAAGAGGACGAGTCGGCCGTCGGCGGAGATGTCGGCCGGCATCGAACCATCGAGCCACGTCAGGTCGCGCTCGGCAGCGACGCCGGGAATCAATCCGATCATGCTGGGCTCCCAGGACACGCGTTCGACGAGGAGGGCCCCGGATCGCGAAACGTCCTGCAGGAGGAACGCGCCCGGCAAAGAGACGAGCTGCCGGCGACGCCCGCGGAGGTCGCCTGCCTGAATGCTCGTGACCCCGCTCCTTTCCTCGCCGTACCAGATCTCCTGACCGGTCGGCGACCAGGCGAAGCCGCCCATGGGGCCGAAGGGAAGGTTCCTCTTGGAACCCTTCGCGTCGATGACGGCCACCGAGGAACCTGACCCCACGGCGATCAGCCCGCCATCCGGCGAAACGCGAGGCATCGTCAGGTTTTCCTGGCCTTCGTACACCGGGTGGCCGATCGGAAACTCGAGCCGGTTCATGGCGCCGGCCGCGTGCACGACCGCGAGACTGCCGCCGTCGGGCGCCCAATCGGCGCCGCGAACCTGCTCGAGGACTTCCCGAGGCGTACCGCCGGCGAGCGGCGCCCGCGCGAGCGTCCCGAACATGAAGTTCTCCCCCAGAACGAGGGCCAACTCTCCGGAGCGCGAGACGGCGAAAACGTTACCCGCAGGAAGGCCAAGCGAGCGCGATTCGGTCGCTCCCGCTCGCGTGGAGAGGATCTGCAGGCGACCCCTGTCCCGCTGAAACCCGTACACGATCGTCAGTCCATCGGGAGCGAACCGCGCGTACTGAACGGCTCCGCGCGAGAAGGTCAGCTGGCTGAATCGGGGAGGCGCCGATTTCGAGAACAGGCCTGATTCGAGCGTGGCGACGGTCGCCCCGGCGAGCAGCGCCGCGAGGACCGCCAGGGGAAAGACCACGCGACGCTTCCTCGAGATTGCCGCGACGGCGCCGGAGCTGCCGACCTCCGCCACGCGGTCGCGGAGGTTCGAGAGCTCGATTGCCAGGTCCCGCGTCGTCCCGTATCGTCGCCCCGGGTCCTTGGCCAGGCAGCGCTCGACGATCCACCGCAGCGGCGGCGGGACCTGAGGGTTGATCGACCCGATCGGCGGCGGCTCTTCGTTGAGGATCGCACCGAGCGTGTCCACGCCCGTCTTCTTCAGAAACGCCCGCTTGCCCGTGGCCAGCTCGTACAGAATCG
>DATJPZ010000009.1:0-26392 GCA_035506175.1 Thermoanaerobaculia bacterium
GTCGTCCAGACACCGACGCCGGCCTCCGCGCGGGCTCCCGCGAGCGCACCTGCCAGGACGAGGACGGCCCGAATCGCGCTGCGGCTCATGCGGTCAATCAGCATTTGTACGGCGCTCAGCGGGATTTCGCCAGGTCCCAATGCATCCAAACCACACTGGCGTGTGTTTATGGAGCTGGGATGCCCGAAACGCCGAGACCCCTACGCCCCCTGCTTGACCTTCTCCCGCACGGCCTGCACCTCCGGATGCTGGAAGCCGAGCAGCTCGGCGATGCGGCGCGCGAGCTGGTTCTCGACGGCGGTCAGCTGGCCGTCGGCGTACACGACGCCCCAGATCACCTCGAGCAGGCGCAGGCGTTGAGCCCGTGTGAACTTTTCTCCCACGAGCCTGGTGAACTGGTACAGATCGACGCTCTCGCGCCGCTCCTCCTCGGCCAGGCGCACGACCTCCTCGACGTCCTCGGCGGGCACGCCGAGATCCTCGCGGACCGCGCGGAGGATGCGCTCGCGCTCCTCGGGCGCGAACACGTCGTCGGCGTGCGCGATCTCGAGAAGGAGCGCGCAGGCCGCGATGGCAACCGGGTCGGGGCGATGCGGCGCCTCGGGCGTTGAGAGTCTGGAAAGGAAGAAATGGCGGATTCCTTGCACACCCATCGGAACAGTCTATGCCCCCCATGGCGAAACTTTCCTCCGGGCACGTGCGTACAGGAAGGGTGAGGAAAACGATGACGCGCCGTGACCTGGAAACCCTGCTCCTGACTCTCGAGTCAACGCCCGCGCTGCTGCAGCAGGCGGCCGCCTCGTTCTCGCCCCGGCAGGCCCGCGTGCGGCCCTGCAAGGGCGGCTTCTCCTTCGTCGAAAACGTCTGGCACCTCGCCGACCTCGAGCGCGAGGGCTATGGGGCGCGCCTCTCGCGAATTCTCGAGGACGAGAATCCGGCTCTCGCAAACTTCGACGGGGAAAAGCTCGCCCGCGAGCGCGGCTACCAGGACAGGGACGTCGCCCGCGGCATCGCCGCGTTCACCCGCGCGCGCCACGCGAACCTCGCGGCGCTGCGCGCGGCCGCCGGCGCCCAGTGGGACCGGTCCGGTTCGCAGGAGGGTGTGGGCCGCGTCACGCTCGCCGACATCCCGCGCATGATGGCCGAGCACGACCGCTCGCACGGCGACGAGATCGCGGATCTCCTGGCGCTGGTGCGCGGCACGCCGCGCTCGGATCGGCCGCACGGCGGCAGCGCGGTCGCGTAAGGCAACTCTCCCCCCTCACCCTTGCCCTCTCCCCCCTCCGGGGGGAGAGGGTTTCCTAATTTGGCGGGAGACGGGGTGACTTCTTGAAGGAGCGGGGATCGACGCTCAAGCGGCGGCGCGGCGACCCTTCATCCACTCCCGCCCCGCCGCGATGAGGCCGGGAAGGATCGAGAGGAAGATCACCGCGATGATGACGACTTCGATGTGCTCCTTCACGCCCGGGATCTGCCCGAGGAAATAGCCGATCAGCGTCATCGAGAGAACCCAGAGCGTGCCGCCGAAGACGTTGAACGCGAGGAACCGCCGGTAAGGCATCTGGCCCATGCCGGCGACGATCGGCGCGAAGGTCCGGACGATCGGCATGAACCGCGCGAGCACGATCGTCTTGCCACCGTGCTTCTCGTAGAAGTCGTGCGCGCGCTTCAGGTGCGCCGGGTTGAAGAGCAGCGACTTCGGCCGCTTGAAGAGCGCGGGCCCGGTCTGCCTCCCGAACCAGTAGCCGACCGTGTCGCCGAGGATCGCGGCGGCAATCAGGATCAGGTTCAGGTGCAGGATGTTGAGCTGCCCCGTGCCGGCAAAAACGCCGGCGGTGACGAGGAGCGAGTCGCCCGGCAGGAAGAACCCGACGAGCAGGCCCGTCTCGGCGAAGACGATGACCGTCATCGCCGTGATCCCGCCGACGCGCACCAGCGTTTCGACGTCGGTGAGCTGATGGAAGATGTGTTTGAACCACTCCATGCGGCTGCGGGATGGTAGCAGGGTTCGGATAGGATCTGCGCCGATGCCGGAATACACCGACGAGCACGCGCGCTCGGGCATCGACGCGCCGCTGCCCGCCATCGAGACGTGGCCCAACCAGTACCCCGACTACGAGATCGCGGTCGAGATCCCGGAGTACAACGCGATCTGCCCGAAGACCGGCCTGCCCGACTTCGGGCACCTGACCATTCGCTACGTCCCCGACCGGCTGTGCCTCGAGCTGAAGTCGCTGAAGCTCTACATCGTCGCCTATCGGAACGTCGGAATCTTCTACGAGAACGCGGTCAACCGCATCCTCGAGGACTGCGTGGCCGCGTGCCGGCCCAAGCGCCTGACGATCACGGGAACGTTTTCGTCGCGAGGCGGGATCTCGTCGACGGTCGAAGCGCGCTACCCGAGGTAAGAGCCGGAGCCTCCCTCACCCTTGCCCTCACCCCCCGACGGAGGGAGAGGGGGTCGCGGCGGCGCCGTGAAACTCCTCGAGCAGCGCTTCTCGGATCATCCGCGTCACCGGGCCGGGCTTCCCGCCGCCGACCGGGCGGCCCTCGACGGCGATCAGCGGATACGTCCAGAGCGTCGTCGAGGCGAGAAACACTTCCTGCGCGTCGTGCATCTCCTCGACGCGGAACGCGCGCTCCTCGACCGCCAGGCCGATGCGCCGCGCCGCGTCGATGACCGCGCCGCGCGTCACGCCGGGGAGGATGCGCGGCCCGTTCGGCGCGGTGCGGAGCGTTCCCTTCGCCACGAGAAACAGGTTCGCCTTGGTCGCCTCGAGGGCGAAGCCGTCGCGGACGAGGATCGCGTCGATCGCCCCGGCCTCGCGCGCCTTCTGCGCCGCGAGGACGTTCGGCAGGAGCATCACGCTCTTGATGTCGCAGCGGCCCCAGCGCTCGTCGGTCAGCAGGATCGCGCGGCCGCCCTCGGGCGGAGGCGGCGGATCGGTGCGGCGCGCGAAGGCGAAGACGGTCGGCGTCGTGCCCTCGGGGGGGAACGCGTGGTACCGCGGCGCCGCGCCGCGGGAAACCTGCGTGTAGACGAAGGCGTCGGCATCGGCGAGGCCGTTCTCGGAAAGCAGCCGCTCGGCCATCGCCGGAAAGTAGTCGGGCGTCGCCTTGATCCGGATCGCGTCGAGACCCTCGCTCATGCGCTGGAGATGCTCGGCCATGCGGTACGGACGGCCACGGTCGAAGCGGACGACCTCGTAAATCGCGTCGGAGAAGAGAAATCCCCGGTCGAGCGGCGAGATGCCGGCTTCCGACTCGGGCACGAACTTCCCGTTCAAATAGACGATCGACATGGCCGCGGATGCTATCAGCGCGAGCGCGCTCGGAACTCGCGGACGGCGCGCTCGAGGTCGGCGTCGCCGGCCAGGCGCCGGTAGGCCGTTTCGGCAACCGGCAGACGCCGCGCGAGCGCGTCGCGACGCGGCCCGCGCAGGACCTCGAGCGCCGCGGCGAGCGCGGCCGGCGAGGCCGCAAGAAGCCGCGCCGCGAACGCCTCGGCTTCCCCGGCCAGCCGCGCGGCCGGCACGGCGCGCGACGCGAATCCCGCCTCCGCCGCTTCGCGCCCGGAGACGCGACGCCCCGTCAGGATCCACTCGATCGCCCGCGCCTCGCCCACCTTCACCGGCAGCAGCGCCGCGGCGCCGGGCGGAAAGCACCCCAGGCCGATCTCCGGGAAGCCGATCCGGGCGTCGTCCGCCGCCAGGACGACGTCGCACGCCGCGGCGATCTCGGCGCCCCCGCCGAGACAGGCGCCCGACACGACCGCGAGCGTGGCCGCCGGCGACTCGACGAGCGCCTCGAGCACGCCGCGCATCGCGGCGAGCATCCGGTCGATCGCGGCGGGCTCGGGCGCGTGTTCGGCCACGTCCACGCCGGCCGAGAACGCCTTCGGCAGGCCGGTCAGCACCAGGAGGCGCGCGGGCGGCGCTTCGCGGACGAGCCGCGCGAGAAGGTCGAGGTCCGCGGCGCCGAGAACGTTGACGGGCGCGATCCCGAGAGCCAGGTCGGCGCGCTCGCCCGAGCGGGAGCGCGACAGCGTGATCGCGCCCGGGCCGGTCACTTCGCGGCGTGCGTCGGGGTCGGCGTCGGCGTCGACTGACGGGCGAGCTTGTCGCGCTCGGCGCGCACCGCCGACTTCACGTTGGCGATGTGGGCCTCCGAGACCTTGACGTTGGCGATCTCGTTCTCCGGAGCGCGGATCTGCGCATCGAGCATGTCGTCGCGATAGCCCGCGTCGAGGAACTTCTTGACGAGCCTGTTGACGGCGACGAGGTACCCGAGCGAGTCGTTCACGCCGCCCGGCGGCCCGATCTCGCCGTGGCCCGGCACGAGCTTGTCGACCGGCACGCGGTCGAGGGTCGCGAGCGCCCGCTCCCAGCTGGACGGATCCACGTCGGAGGAGCCGAGGTACGGGATCCGGCCGTTCGAGACCAGGTCGCCCGCGTAGAGGACCTTGTCCAGCGGCAGGTAGACGACGAGGTCGCCCTTCGTGTGCGCGGCGCCGAGGAAAAAAATCTGGGCGGTGTGCAGGCCGTCGAGGAGGATGAGACGCTCCGACACCGACTCGACCGTCGGTCGAATACCGGTCTTGCCGGCCATCGGGTCGTTGCCGCTCGCGGGCGCCTGGGTCACCAGCGCGAGGACCTGCCCGGCGATGTTTTCCTGGCAGAGGATGCGCGCTCCGGCCGCCGCGAACGCGCGCGCGCCGCCCGCGTGGTCGGCGTGGGCGTGCGTCAGGACCAGGGTGCGGACGGGTTTGCCGCCGGTCGACTCCGCGATCGCCTTGAGGATGGCCGTGCCGTTGGCGGCGTCGCCCCCGGCGTCGACGGCGACGACGCCGTCGCCCAGAAGAAACCAGCCGACGTTGGCGCCCTTCTCGGGTACCCCCGCCCAGACGCCGTCGGCGAGCTTGTCGACCTTGACCTTGGGCTGCGCCAGGACGGGCGCCGCCAGCAGAACGAGCCCCGCGAGGGCGGCCGGAACGCGAACTCTCATGCGCCTTGCTCCTTCGAAGACTCTATCGCCCGGATCCGGGAAGACAACGCCGCGACGGGCCGTCTATTCCCTCGAACCGCCGCCGCGGGCCGACAGGCGCGCCTGGACCGCGCGCCGGAACTCCAGGAAGAGGCGCCGGGAAAGCCCGTCCTTCGCGAGGTTCTCCGGGTGCCACTGGACGGCGAGCAGCCACGGCTCGCCCGGGGCCTCGACGGCCTCCGCGACGCCGTCGGGGGCGGTCGCCGCGACCGCCAGGCCCTTCGCGACGTGGTCGATCGCCTGGTGATGGCGGCTGTTGACGGCGGCCGCGGAGCCGCCCGCGATCGCCGCGAGCCGCGTGCCGGGGACGATCGCGATCTCGTGATCGAGCCGCGTCTTCTCTTCCTTCGTCCGCTGGTGAACGACCTCGGAAGGCCGCTCGCTCGGAATGTCCTGCACGAGCGTGCCGCCGAGCGCGACGTTGACGACCTGAAGGCCGCGGCAGATCCCGAGAATCGGCATGCCGGCGCGCCGAGCCTGGTCGAACAGGCGGAAGTCGAGCGCGTCGCGTTCCGGGTCCACCTCGACCGTGCCGTTCTCGAGCGCGGGCCGGCCGTAGCGGGCGGGGTCGACGTCGAGGCCGCCGCCGAGGAGCAGCGCGTCGAACGCCCCGACGTCGGGCGACAGGGGCGTGACGACGGCGATCGCTTCGACCGGCACTCCGGCGTCGACGAGCGAGCGCCGGTAGTCGTTCGTCTCGGAGACGTCGGCGTCGCGGTCGAGCGTGACGGCGATGCGCATCGCTCGTCTACCTCTCGAAGAGGACGGCCATCCCCATGCCGCCCGATACGCAGAGCGTGGCGATGCCGCGCCGGGCGCCGCGGCGCTTCATCTCGTGGAGCAGCGTCGTCGCGATGCGCGCGCCGGTCGCGCCGATCGGGTGGCCCAGCGCGATCGCGCCGCCGTTGACGTTGACTTTCGCCGGGTCGAAGGCCAGGTCGCGCGCGCACGCGAGCACCTGGGCGGCGAAGGCCTCGTTCAACTCGATCAGGTCGACGTCGGCGAGCGTCAGCCCCGTCTTTTCGAGGAGCGCCCGGATCGCCGGCACGGGTCCGATGCCCATGCGCGCCGGGTCGACGCCCGCCGACGTCCAGGCCGTCACGCGGCCGAGCGGCTCCCCGCCCGACCGCCGGGCCGCCTCCTCCGAGGCGAGGACGAGCGCCGCGCCGCCGTCGGTGATCCCGGAGGAGTTGCCGGCGTGCACCGTGCCCTGCAGGTCGAAGACGGGCGGGAGCTTCGCGAGCGCCTCGACGGTCGTGTCGGGGCGCGGGTGCTCGTCCTCGGCGACGACGGTGTCGCCCTTCCTGCCGGCGATGGCGACGGGAACGATCTCGTCCCGGAAGCGACCCGCCTTCCACGCCTCCCCGGCGCGCCGCTGCGACTCGACGGCGTAGGCGTCCTGCGCGGCGCGCCCGATGCCGTACTCCCTTGCGAGCGTCTCGGCGGTCTCCCCCATGAGCTGGCCGCACAGCGGGCAAAGGAAGCCGTCGCGGTACATCCCGTCGACGACCTCCGCGTGGCCCATCCGCATCCCGAACCGCGCCCGTGGCAGCAGGTACGGCGTCGCCGACATGCACTCGGTGCCGCCCGCGAGGACGACCTCGTTCTCGCCCGCGCCGATCGTCAGCGCGCCGAGCGTGATCGCCTTGAGCGAGGACGCGCACGCCTTGTTGACCGTGAAGGCCGGCACCGCGTCCGGCACGCCTGCCCGACGCGAGACCTGCCGCGCCGTGTTCGGCCCGCCGCCCGCCTGACGCGCGTGGCCGAAGATCGTCTCGGTGACCGCGCCCGCCGGAAGCCCCGAGCGCTCGATCGCGGCCCGGGCCGCCGCCCCGCCGAGCTCCGCCGCGGTGAGGGTCGAGAGGGCGCCGCCGAACTTGCCGATCGGCGTGCGGACGGCGGAGAGGACGTAGACCGGGCGCATGAAGGGCGGAAGGTTATCAGCATGATCTTCCCGGCGATGGGCCCGCCGCGCGGCCCGGTTTGGCGAGTCCGGGCGAGCAAAGACGGCGGTCAGACGACGGGCAGGCGGACGGTGAACGTCGACCCCTTGCCCGGCGCGCTCTCGGCCGTGACGCGCCCCTTGTGGGCTTCGACGATCCAGCGCACGATCGACAGCCCGAGACCGGAGCCGCCCGGGTTCGCCCGACGCGAGCGCTTGCTTCGAAAGAAGCGTTCGAAGATGTACGGCAGGTCGTCCTCCGGGATGCCGATGCCCGTGTCCGACACCGACAGCGTGGCCTCCCCCGGAGCGGACGCGACGCGGACGAGGATGCGCCCGCCGGGCTCGCTGTACTGGAGGGCGTTCTCGATCAGGTTGTGGAGCACCTGCTGCAGCCGGCCGGCGTCGGCGAAGACGTACACGGGCTTCGGCGGCCCCGCGGCTTCGAGGTGCATCTGCCGGTCGGCCGCCGCGGGCGCGAGGTCGCGCACGGTGTCGGCGGCGAAGCGCCCGAGGTCGAGGTTGGCGAACGAGAGCGTGACGCGGCCGCTCTCGCCGCGCGTCAGGAAGAGGAGGTTCTGCGAGATCCGCGTCAGGTGGCGTACCTCGAGCAGCGCGTTGCCGATCGACTCGCGGTACTCCTCGGCCGGCCGCTCCTCCTCGAGCGCCACCTCGAGCGAGCCGCGCAGCACCGTCAGGGGAGTGCGCAGCTCGTGCGACACGTCGGCGATGAACTGCTGCTGCTCTTTCTCGGAGGCCGCGAGCGCGTCGAGACGCCGGTTGAGGTGCTCGGCCACCTGGCGCGCGTCGCCGGCGAGGTCCTCCGACGGAATGCGCAGCAGCGGGTGCGCCTGCGTCTCGGCAAGGCGCTCCTTCAGCTTCGCGAGCGACGCGGGATCGGCGGGCGCCGGACGGGGCCGGCCGAACAGGGCCAGGCGCGCCTCCTCAGGCCTCGGGGGCGCCCGGCTCGCGCACGCGGTAGCCGACGCCGCGGACCGTCTCGATCAGCTTGCCGCGGTCGCCGCCGTCGATCTTCTTGCGGAGCGCGTTGATGTAGACGTCGATGATGTTCGTCGAGAGGTCGAACGAGTCTTCCCAGATGCGCGCCTGGATCTCGGAGCGGGAGACGACCTTGCCGCGCCGCCGCAGGAGGAGCTCGAAGAGCGCGCCCTCGCGCACGGTCAGCCGGACGGTCTCGCCGCCGCGCACCATCTCGCGCGACTCGGGCTCGTAGGAGAGATCCTCGAAAGCGAGCGGGCCGGGCTCGACGACCTCCGTGCGCCGCAGGAGCGCCCGGATGCGCGCCAGCAGCTCGCGGAACGAGAACGGCTTGACGAGGTAGTCGTCGGCGCCGGCGTCGAGGCCCTCGATCTTGTTCTCGACGGTGTCGCGCGCCGTCAGCATGAGGACCTTGGAGCGCACGCCGCGGCTGCGCAGCTCGCGGCAGAGCTCGATGCCGTCGCGAGAGCCCGGCAGGAGCAGGTCGAGGATCACGAGGTCCGGCGCCGCGGCGACCACGCGCTCGAGCGCCGAGTCGCTGTCTCCGGCGACGTCGACGGTGTAGCCCTTCTCCGTCAGCCCCTTCTTCAGGAACTGCGAGATCCGCTGCTCGTCCTCGACGACGAAAACCTTCACCCGAGGTCCTCGCCGTTCTCGCCGGATTCCGGCTCCGGCCGCCGGGTCTTGACGAAGGAGACGACGAACACCGTGCCGGCGCCCACCGCGAAGCCGGCCGCGAAGGAGGAAGTCGGCTGGGGAGCGGCGATGGCCACGAGCGCGCCCGCCGCGAGCAGGCCCATCAACAACGGGCGGGAGACGGCGATCGGCGGCACGGTCGGCATCGTCGAAGTCGAAATCATAGAGGACCGACGCCTGTATTATGACCGCCTTAATCAGAGGAGGACGACGATGAAGAAGAGCACCTGGGCCGCCGCCGGACTCGCCTCCGCCGCGCTGGCCTGGACCTGGGCCTGCGCGAGCACGCAGCCGGACCCGACGGCTCTGGCGATCATCGAATCGCGCAGCGGATCGACCGTGACCGGGAAGGTCATTTTCACGCAGCTGTCCTCGGGACAGACCCGAGCCGAGGTCTGGATCCAGGGCGCCACGCCCGGCAACCACGGCCTCCACATTCACGACAAGGGCGACTGCTCGGCGCCGGACGCCACGTCGGCCGGAGGCCACTTCAACGCCGCCGGGAACCCGCATGGCGCGCCGACCGATCCCAAGCGCCACAACGGCGACTTCGGCAACATCGAGATCGGGGCCGACGGCAAGGGCCACATGACCATCACGACCGACATGCTGACGGTCACGCCCGGGCCGAACAGCGTGGTCGGCAAGTCGGTCATCTTCCACGAGAAGGCCGACGACCTGACGACCCAGCCGACCGGCAACTCGGGCGCCCGCTTCGGCTGCGGCGTCGTCGTGCTCACGCCCACGGGCAACGCGAACGCGCAGAAGGTCACCAAAGGACGTTGACCCGGACCCCGTTCGATCGGCCGCCGGAGGAGCTGCGGCGGCTCGGCGCGCTCGCCGCCGACGCCGTCGCCTCCCACCGGGAGCGGCTGCTCGAGCGCCCCGTCTTCGGCAAGGTCGGCCGCGGCGCCGCGCTCTTCGACGAGCCGGTGCCCGAGGAAGGCCGGCCGTTCGAGGAAGTCCTCGCCTTCGTCCGCGAGCACGTTCTGCCGTTCCCGATGGGCAACTCCCACCCGCGGTTCTACGGGTTCATCAACGCCACCGCCGACCCCGTCGGGATCCTCGCCGACTTCCTGGCCGCGTCGATGAACCCGAACTGCTGGGGCGGCGACCACGCCGCGATCCACGTGGAGGATCGGGCACTGCGCTGGATCGCCGAAATGCTCGGCTATCCCGCGGCGGCGGAAGGCATCCTCGTCTCCGGCGGCTCGATGGCGAACTTCACCGCGCTCGCGGCCGCGCGCCGCGCCGTCGTGCCCGGAAACGTGCGCGAGGAGGGTCTCGGGGAGCCGAACCGGCCGCGGCCAATCGTCTACGCCTCCGACCAGGTCCACTCCTGCGTCGACAAGGCGGTCGACCTCCTCGGCTTCGGCACGAACCAGCTCCGCAAGATTCCGACCGACGCGCGATTCCGCATCCGCCCCGACGAGCTCGCGCGGGCCGTCGCGGCCGACCGGGCCAGCGGGCTCGCGCCGGCGATCGTCGTTGGCAACGCCGGAACGGTCAACACGGGCGCCGTCGACCCGCTCGAGGAGCTCGCCGATTTCTGCGCGCGGGAAAGGCTCTGGTTCCACGTCGACGGCGCGTACGGCGCGCTCGCCTCGATCGTGCCCGAGCTGTCGCCGCTCTTTCGCGGCATGGCGCGCGCCGACTCGATCGCCGCCGATCCCCACAAGTGGCTCTACGTTCCGTACGAGGCCGGCGCGACGTTCGTGCGCGAGCCCGGCCGCCTCGCCGCGGCCTTCCGCAAGTTCCCCGAGTACCTCGCGTCCGACCCGGAGAGCCCGTTCCCGGGGCCCGCCTGGTTCGCCGAGCGCGGCGTCGAGCTCTCGCGCGGCTTCAAGGCGCTCAAGGTCTGGATGGGCATCAAGACGCACGGACGGCGCGGTTACCGCGAGCAGATCGCCCGCGACGTCGCGCTCGCGCACTTCCTCGCGGCCGAAGTCGACCGGCGGCCGAACCTCGAGCGCCTCGCCGAAACGGTCCTGTCGATCGCGAACTTCCGCTACCGGCCGGCGGACCGCGCCCTCGACGACGCCGCGCTCGACGCCGTGAACCGCCGCATCGTCAACCGCCTCGTCGGCGACGGCACGTTCTTCCTGGCGCCGACGATCCTCAAGGAGCGCGCGTCGCTGCGCGTCTCGATCACCAACTTCCGGACCCGCGAGGAGGACCTGCTCTTCCTGCTCGACGAAGTCGAGCGCGTCGGCCGGGAGCTCGTGCGCTAGGCCTTCCGCGCCTTCCAGGCCTCGAGGTTGCGCTCGATCTGGCGCGAGTGCTTCTCGAGGTGCTCGGCGTAAACCCGCAGCCAGTTCTCGCCCGTGTAGCGGCCCGACTCGGTGTGAGTCCCGGCGGCGGACCATGCCGATTCCGGGAGGCGCTTCAAGAGATCGGCGGTGTTCGCGCGCACCGCGTCGACCGTCTTCAGCGCGAGCTCGGGCGAGGCCGCGTGGTAGTCGAGGTTCTTCGCCCAGCGCTCCTGGTCGTAGCCGAAGATGGTCGGGTTCGGATCCGAGGCGAGGAAGCGAATGCGGACGTAGGCGTTCGACTCCGAGTCCGCGGCATGGCACACGACTTCGTGGGCCGACCACTTGCCCTCGGCCGGCCGCCATTTTCGGGCTTCGGGCGGCACGCGGTCCCAGGCCGCGCGCAGCTTCGCGGGACCGTCTTCGTAGCGGCGGATCAGGTCGGCGCGTTCGGACGCGGTCAACGTCATGAGGGCCTCCTTTTCACCACAGGGTTCCGTCGAGCGACACGACGGTCGCCGCGCCGACGACCGCGGCGGCGTGCCGCGTGCCGGCCGGCACGTAGATCCGGTCGCCCGGCCCGAGATCGAACTGCTTCTCGCCGACCGTCACGCGCAGCACCCCCTCGAGGACGGCGTCGCACTTCGGGTGCGTGTGTTCGTGCTCGGGGAAGACGGTGCCGGGACGGTAGGAGTAGACCAGCACCTCGTAGCCCTCGATCTCGAGGGCACGCATGAGCCGCTTCTCGGTCAAGGGTCCGTCCGTTTTCGACCAGCGCTCGAGCCGGACCTCGTCCATGCGGCCAGAGTCTAACGAGGCCCAAAGAAAAAGGGGGGCCTTCGCCCCCCGCAAGATCGCGTGCGAATCGGAGATCAGTAGCGCCCGCGGCCTCCGCCGCCGCCGCCCTGCGTCTTCGGACGCGCCTCGTTGACGGTCAACGCCCGGCCGCCGTACTCCTGGCCGGAGAGCGCCGAGATCGCGCTGCGCGCCTCGTCGTCGTTGCCGAACTCGACGAACCCGAAGCCCTTGGAGCGCCCGGTGTCGCGGTCGGTGATGATGGCCACCGACGCCACGGCCCCGTACGTCGAGAAGAGCGAGCGAAGATCGTCCTCACTGGTGTTGTAGGGAAGGTTACCAACGTAAAGTTTCATCGAAACAGAATCCTAAAATCCGGCGTCACATCTTCCGGATCCGTCGCGCCGCTCGGCGAATCCGACTTCCCGTTGTGAATCGTCGGACTTCAGCCAGCGCGGAAAGCGTGCATGGAAGCGGAGCGACTTACGAGAAGGCGCGCAGTATAGCAGCGGCCTCCCGGGTGGGCAAGCCGTCCTTAAGAAATCCTTAAGCCGTCCTGGCGGAGCCCTCGGAGAGCGCCGTCAGGGCCGCCGCGACCCACTTGCCGGTCATCTCCTTGCGCCACAGGAACGAGAAGTCCGTGTTGTCCATCGGCCGCGAGGGGACCGCCGCCGCCCGGGCCGCCTCGGCGATCGAGGCTTCGTCGAGCGGCCGGCCGGCGAGGAGCTCCTCCGCCCGGGCCGCGCGGACCGGCGCCGAGGCCACGGCACCGAGGACGATCCGGGCTTCGACGACGCGCTCGCCCTCCCGGCGGACGGCGGCCCCGACGGCGAGGACCGGGAAGTCGAACGCGCCTCGGCGGCGGAGCTTCCGGTAAGAGGCCGACCAGCCGCCCGGCGCCGGCACGCGGATCGCCGTCAGGAGCTCGTCGGGCCGCTTGGTCAGGTAGGCGATGCCGTCGTTGGCGTAGAGGCTCTCGAGGGCGGCCTCGCGCTCGCCGTCCGGCGAGACGAGAGAGACTCGGGCGCCGAGGGCGATCAGGATCGGCACCGAGTCGGCCGACTGGACGGCCAGGCAGCGCGGCGAGCCGGGAGCGACCCAGCAGATCGCGCCGTCTTTCTTCATGCAGAAGTCGATCGCCTGGCGCCATTCGTAGTTCTGATCGTAGTAGTTGCAGCGCGTGTCGAGCAGGACGTTGCCGCCGAGCGTGCCCATGTTCCGCAGGGGCGGCGTCGAGATCTCGGCGATCGCGTGCACGAGCGCCGGGTACTCCCGCCGCACCCGCCGGTGGCTCTCGATCGCCGAGAGCGGCACCGCCGCGCCGATCGACAGCCCGTCCTTCCCCGCGCGGAGTTTCCGGAGCGCGGCGACGCGGGAGAGACCGATCACCGTCTTCGGCGTCTGCTGACGGCGCTTCATGTTCGGGTACAGGTCGGTGCCGCCGGCGACGAACGCCGCGTCGGGACCCTCCCCCGCCTTGATGCGGAGGGCTTCCTTCACGCTCGTCGGCGCGAAGTAGCGGAACCGCGGGAGGCGCATCATGGGCGGACGCCCCCCTCACCCCCGCCTTCTCGCCCCGCCGGGGGGAGAGGGGGAAAGACGCTCATCGCACGCCTCCCGCCGCGGTCACCGGCGCGTCCTCCGCTTTGCCGTCGCCGCCCTCCTCGGGCGTGCGCACGTGGATCGGCGCCGGATAGGGAATCTCCGGGAACGACGCCGGTCCGAAGCGCGCCGGCCTGCCCTGCGCCCGGGCCTTGAGCGCGGCGAGGATTTTCTCGGGCGTCACGGGGATCTCGTCGACGCGCACGCCCACGGCGTCGTACACGGCGTTGGCGACCGCGGGCGGAACGGGCAGCAGCGGTCCCTGCCCGACTTCCTTCGCGCCGAAGGGTCCGTGCGCGTCGGGGTCTTCGACGAGAAACGTCTCGACCTCGGGCATCTCGAGGGTCGTCGGGCTCTTGTACTCGAGCAGCGACGGGAACTTGTGGACGACGTTGTGGTTGGCATCGCTGCGGTAGGCCATCTCTTCCATCATGGCTTCGCCGAGGCCCATGTAAACCGAGCCTTCGACCTGGCCGACGACGAGCGCGGCGTTGATGCACTTGCCGACGTCGTGCGCAATCCAGATCTTCGGCACGGTGTAGATGCCGGTCCCGGGGTCGACCTCCACTTCGACGACCGCCGCCGAATAGGAGTACGCGGGCGACGGACCGACGCCGGCGCCGCGGTAGCGCCCCGCCGACGGCGGCGGCGTGTACGAGCCCACGGTCCCGAGCGTGCCGAACTTCGACTCCGCCGCGACGGCGGCTTCGGGAAACGTCAGCCCCTTTTCGGGGTTCGTCACGTCGAAGACGCGGCCTTCCGCGAGGCCGACTCGCTCGCGCGGGACCTCGAGCTTCGCCGCCGCGGCCGCGACGATCATCTCCTTCGCGCGCTCCGCCGCCTGGATGGCGGCGTTGCCGGTCATGAGGGTGACGCGCGACGAATACGAGCCGAGGTCGACCGGCGTCAGGTCGGTGTCGCCCGTGACGACGCGGATGTCGAGCGGATCGATGCCGAGAACCTCGGCCACGATCGCCGCGAGGATCGTGTCGGAGCCCTGGCCGATGTCGGTCGAGCCGCAGAACACCGTCACGCCGCCGCCGCGGTCGACCTTCAGCTGCACGCCCGACTGGGGCATCGCGTTCCAGTAGATCGGCAGGCCCGCGCCCGTCAGGTACGCGCCGCAGGCGAGGCCGAGGCCGCGCCCGGGCGGGAGCTTCCCGCGGCGGCGCTTCCAGCCCGACGCGGCGACGACCTTGTCGATGCAGGCACCGAGGCCGATCGAGCCGACGCGCAGGAAGTTCGCCGTCAGCGAGTCCGGCGGCTGCAGGTGGTCGCGGCGGATCGCCGCCGGGTCGAGGCCGAGGTCGCACGCGATCCGGTCGAGCTCGGCCTCGAGGGCGAAGCGCGGCTGGGGCGTCCCGTGCCCGCGCTTGGGGCCGCACGGCGGCTTGTTCGTGAAGACGCGCGCGCCTTCGAACTTGTACGTCGGCACGCGGTAGGTCACGGTCTGGAGCGCGCCCGTGTAGTACGTCGACGCGACGCCGTAGGACCCGTAGGCGCCGCCGTCGAGCGCCGTCTGGAAGTGCAGCGCGGTGATCGAACCGTCTTTCTTCACGCCGGTCTTCACGCGCATCAGGGTCGGGTGGCGGCCACGGTGGCAGTAGAAGACCTCCTCGCGGGTCAGGCAGATCTTCACGGGGCGGCCCGTGACGCGCGAGAGGTGCGCGACGACCATCTCGTGGTTGAAGACGTCGGACTTGCCGCCGAAGCCGCCGCCGTTGGGCGCCGCGATGACGCGGATCCGGGCGGCCGGCATGCCGAGCACCTTCGCGAGCGCGCGATGGACGTAGTGCGGCGTCTGCGTCGAGGACCAGAGCGTGAGCTTCCCGTCGGGGCCGAAGTCGGCGACGGCGGCGTGCTGCTCGAGGGCCAGGTGCGTGTTGCCCTCGTAGAAGTAAACGTTGTCGTAAACGCGGTCGGCGCGGGCGAAACCTCCATCGACGTCGCCGAACTCCATCGCGACGAGCTTGTGGATGTTGACCGAGTCGCCATAGTCGTGGATCGGGTCAGCCGCCGGCGCGAGGCCGTCGGCGATCGACGCGACCGGCGGGAGCGGCTCGTACGCGACCGCGATCCGGTCGAGGGCGTCGAACGCGGCGTCCTCGCTGACGGCGGCGACGGCCGCCACCGGGTCGCCGACGAAACGCACGCGGTCGACGCACAGGGCGTGCTCGTCCTGCGAGACCGGCAGGATGCCGAAGGGCGTCGGCAGGTCTTTCCCGGTCGCGACCGCGAGAACGCCCGGCGCGGCGAGCGCCTTCGAGACGTCGACCGAAACGATCCGCGCGTGCGCGACCTTCGAGCGCAGGAGCTTGCAGTGCAGCATCCGCGGCAGGACGACGTCGTCGGCGAACTTCGTCTGCCCGGTGACCTTCGCGGCGGCGTCCACTTTGGGGAACGGGCGGCCGACGACGCGCGTGGGGTTGCGGGTCACGAGTGCCCCCTCACCCTCGCCCTCTCCCCCCGTTGGGGGGAGAGGGTAAAGAGGAAAGGGCACTCGGGTGCGTCGGCAAGAGGCCGCTCTCGTCGAAGTCGACGCCGTAGAGCGATTCCTTCCTCGGTTGCGCTTCCTCGCCGCGCATCCAGGCGGCGGCGAGCTCGACGGCCTCGAAGATCTTGACGTAGCCGGTGCAGCGGCAGAGATTCCCGGCGAGCGCGGCGCGGATCTGCGGCAGCGTCGGCTTCGGGATCTCCTCCAGGAGCGCTTTGGCGGTCAGGAGAAAGCCGGGGGTGCAGTAGCCGCACTGCGCCGCGCCGAGATCCGCAAACGCTTTCTGAAGCGGGTGGAGCCCTCCCGGTCCGGCCATGCCTTCGACCGTCTCGATGCGCCGGCCCTCGCACTCGACGCCGAGGACGAGACACGAGAGAACCGGCCGGCCGTCCACGAGCACCGCGCACGTGCCGCACTCGCCGAGCTCGCACCCGTGCTTGGTGCCCGTCAGGGCGAGGTCCTCGCGCAGGACCTCGAGCAGCGTCTTGTGGGGCTCGAAGGACGCCTCGACGCCCTCGCCGTTCAACGTGAAGCGGGCGCTCGCCTTCGAGAGCTCGACTGCGCGATTTTTCGTGCGACGCGCCATGATCGCGTCACTGTAATCCCTTTATTTTGTGAAGGAAAGATCCATTAGTTTGACTGACCGGTCAGACTCGGCTTCGCCGCGGGAAGCGGCCAGACCGGTAACTTCAAGAGGAAAAGCGGGTTGATCCGCGCGTCGTCCAGGCGCGCGCTCCAGTGGAGGTGCGGCCCGGTCGCGCGGCCGGTTGCTCCGGCGGCGCCGAGCCGGTCTCCCGCGGCGAGGACGTCGCCCGCCTTCACGTCGATCCGCGACAGGTGGAAGTAGCTCGTGAAGAGACCCGCCCCGTGGTCGAGGATCACGGTGCCGCCGGAGAAGTAGAGGTCCTCGGCGAGCGCGACGCGGCCGGGTGCGGGCGCGTCGATCGGAGCGCCGGCGGGCGCGGCGAGATCCAGGCCCGCGTGCGGGGAGCGCGGCGTTCCGTTGAACACGCGGCGCGAGCCGAAGCTCTTCTCGCGCACCGGCGCGTCGACCGGAAGCCGGAACGGGCCGCTCCAGCGCCGCCCGGCGTCGCCGCTCTTCCAGACCCGCGCCACCTTCTCGCGGTCCTCGCGGATCCGGTCGAGCTCGTCCGCCGGCGGCTCGACGTATTCCGGCGCGACGGTCAGCTTCTCGACGGCGAACCGGCCGGAACGGACGTCGATCGTCCGGCGGACCGTGTGCCGGTCGCCGCAGAGGCCCTCGACCTCGAGCGCGAGCGCGGCCGGCCCCGTCGCGGACTCGAAGTCGACGCCGACGAGGCCGCGAAAGCGGCCGTCCCCCCCGCTCTCGAGCTCGGATCCGTGGCCTTCGAACGAGGCCGAGGCGCGCGACAGCGCGACGTCGCTCCCGACCGTCACGACGACGATCGCGCCCTGTCTGGCGGCGGCGCCGGAGAGCGTCACGTCCAGGCGCGGCGCGCGGCAGTTGGCGCCCGGCGCCAGGAAGTCCACGACCGCGAGCGCGAGCGCGCCGCCGAGAGGGATCACCCGTTCACGATACGCCCGGCCTCACGGGCCGTACAGGACGAGCCCGAACGTTTTCGCGAGAAACACGGCCATCTGGCCGCGCGTGTTGGGCGCGTTGGGACAGTAGTCCCCGCCGCCGCAGCCGGCCGTGACGCCCTCGTGGGCGAGCTCCTCGATGAAGTCGACCGCGAAGCCGTCCGGGCACGGCACGTCGGTGAAGACCCCCGTGCACGCCGGCGGCGCGTAGCTCGCGCCGTTCCTGCCCTTGAGCAGGAAGACGGCCATCTGCGCGCGCGTCACCGCCGTGTCGGGACAGTAGTCGCCGCCGCCGCAGCCGGCGGTCACGCCCTCGGTCGCGAGCGTCTCGATCCAGTCGGCGAAGAGCGACGGACACGGGACGTCGGCGAAGACGCCGGTGCACGCCGTGGGCACGAAGTCGGATCCGTGCTCGGCCTTCAGGATGAAGACGGCCATCTGCGCGCGCGTGACGCTGGAGTCCGGACAGTAGATGCCGACGCCACAACCGCCCGTGATCCCGTGGTGGAAGATGTCTTCGACGAACGGATAGA
Organism: Thermoanaerobaculia bacterium; assembly: GCA_035506175.1. Classification (GTDB taxonomy): domain Bacteria; phylum Acidobacteriota; class Thermoanaerobaculia; order UBA5066; family Gp7-AA6; genus DAHUXD01. The sequence continues at coordinate 17,917 of DATJPZ010000009.1, forward strand.
ACGGATTTGCGAGCGTGACGTCCGTGAAGCTCTCGCCGATGTGGAGCGTCCACGTCTTCGACGGCCCCGCGGACACCGTCTCATCGAACGTCGCGTCCCAGTGCGCCGCCGGCCGCGTGGCGGGCGCATCGACCGAGAACGCGTAGCAGTCCGAGGCGGCCGCGCAGCTGCCCACCGCGCCCGAGCCGATCGCCGCATACGCCGCCGTTCCGTCGACGATCGTGTACGTCGCCCCGGAGGGTCCAGCGAGGTTCGAGGCCGTCCCGCCGAAAGCGACGGCGGACGCGGTGTTGTTCGCCCACGACGGCTCGACCGCCACCGTCTCCCCGGGTTCCCAGACGCCGTTCAAATTCGCCGGCGGGCTGGCCGGGGCGACGTCGACCGCCAGCGCCACCGGCGCGATCGCCGCGCAGCACGCGACCCCGTCCGACAGCGTCACGGTGTCGACGCGCCAGCCGGCGCCGGAGACGCCGTTGTCGGACCCGAGGCGCCAGCGCAGCATGACCGGGGCGCCGGCGGCCGACGGGGGCAGGAGCGCGGTCGTCGTGACGTAGCCGCCCGACGCGCCCGTCCAGGCGTTGCGGCCCGCGAGCGGGTTGGCCGAGGCGGCGAGCGTTCCCGCGTAGCCGCCGGCGAGGAAGCTCCCGCCCGCGGCGACGATGTCGGCGAAGGGTCCGCCGCCGATCGCGATCTCGAGGACGCCGCCGTCGAAGCCGGCTTCCAGCGAGTAGCTCGACCGGAAGCTGACGCGCGCGTACGGCGTCGTCACCGCCAGCGCCGGCGAATACAGGGACTTGTCCGAGACGGTCGAGGGGTCGGACACGAACGCGGCGTTGACGCCGGAATCGGGCACGGCCGACGTGGTCGCCCAGAGCGCGCCGCCGCCGACGTCGTTCGACGCGGTCCAGCCCGCCGGCAGCGCGGGAGCGACGACCCCGTCGAAGCCCTGGGTGAAGACGGAAAGCGGCGTGCCGGTCTGGAAGACCGCCTCGACGCTGCCGAAGGACGAGGCGCCGTCCTCGAGGGCCAGCGTCGCCGTGACGGCCGCGCCGCACGACAGCGCCGGGTCGGCGGTGAACACGACGTCGCGGCAGACCGGCGCCCCGCCGGCCGGGACGACGCCGAAGTCCACGGGCGGCCCCGGATCGACGACGCCGCCGGCGGCCCCGAGCGTGCCCGTCAGGTCCACCGTGTCGCCGCCGCCGGTGTTCTTCACGCAGAAGGCGACGGTGACCGTCTCGCCCGGGTCGAGCACGCCGTTGCCCGGCAGGCAGCTCTCGGCGGAGATCGCCGCGCTCGCCGTGGCGAGGCTCGGCACTCCGGTCAGGCACGCGTTGAAGGTCGCGGTCACTCCGTTGACGACGACGACCGGGCCGCCGCCCGGCGCGAACCCGGGCCTGGAAACCGTGAGCGTGTACGATCCCGGCGCGACGTCCATGGCGTACGCCCCGGCTGCGTCGGTCACGCGGACGTGCCCCAGCCCGTCCGTCACGGCGGCGCCGGCGACCGGCAGGCCCGTGACGCAGTCGGTGACCGTGCCCGAGATCGTGCCGCGGGGCGGCGGCGTGCACGACGGGTAGGCGACCTTCGCGACGCTCGTGACCCAGTCGAACGTGGTGTTGGAGGTGTAGTACTCCTGCGTGTAGAAGAACGTGCAGTCGTCCGACGGGTCGACCGACAGCGCGCTGTAGTCGCCCCACCGGTTCGCCGTCGCGAGCTGGACGCCCGAGCCCGCGACGACGCTCGCTTCGCCCTGCGCGAGCGTATCCGCCGGGTCGGACGCCAGGCGCCCGGCCCAGAGGATCGACGGCGCCAGCGACGTGCTCGAGGCCGAGAAGCCCACGACGCTGTTGCCCTGGTTGTCCTGCGCGGCCGAGCCCATCCAGAGGTTGCGCCCGCTGACGCCGCTTCCGGAGCCGGGGGCGTACGTCACCTGGTTCTGGACGGTCACGTCGCCCGTGCCGGCGTTGCGGCGGAGCTCCGTGAACCGCACGCCCGCCTGATAGGTCGACGGCGAAATCGGGTTCACGCCGCTGACGTTGACGGTCCAGTTGCAGACGAACGACTGCACGCCGCCCGCGAGCGTCCGGTACGCGACGCGGTGCATCATGCGGTCGGCGACGCAGTCGACGGCGTCCGAGAGCGTCGCCGGCGGCGGCTGCTCGGCGCAGGGCCGCGCGCTCGGCGAGCGGGCGTCGAAGGGCGCGACGGCCAGGTCCGGCCGCACGGTCAGCGTGGAGGCGCCCGGATCGGCGAAGTCGACGTGGAACTCGTAGAGGCGGAGCGCGTCGAAGGGATCGCCCCACTCGTCGGCGCGGAACTCGAAGAAGAGGTTCGGGGTTCCCGGCGGCGGCGGCGTCAGGCCGTCGACGTCGCTCGGCAGCATGCCGCCGGCGCTCGGGTCGGTCGCGAAATAGTCGAAGTAGACGTAGGCCGCCGACGCGTCGCCGACGAGCATCTTCGACCGGTCGAACGCGAGGAAGCCGGCGCCGGCATACGACATCCCGCCGATCGCAAACTGGTTGTCCGACATGTAGTACCCGTCGGGCCACACGCCGAGGTGCGGGTAGTCGTTGACCTTGTCCGGCATGTGGAAGTCGTAGAGATAGAACGCGCCGGTGGGATCGGGCGTCTGCGAGACCGCGATGCACTGGTGAAACGGCGGCTGGAACCCGTTGGGCAGCCCGAACTGGCTGACGAGCCAGCGGTCGGCGAGCGAGTCGTAGAGAACGATCGGGTCGCCGTACTGGCCGCCGCAGCCCGATCCGAGTGGCGCGAAGAACGTGGCGAGCGACACGAGCGGCGTCAGCGGGTTACCGTTCTTGTCGTAGACGCGCAGCACCGTGTTGACCGCCTGCACGTAGTGGTTCGGGCCGACGTCGCCGACGGTGTCGGGCGGCGCGAAGCGGCCGCCCACGGTGGCCGCCTGGTCGGCGCTGATGCCCGGAAAGGTCGCGCTCGGCCCGGGCATGGTCGCGGGGAGCGCCGCCAGCGGCGCCGCGAGGACCTCGCCGCGGCCCGGGTGAAACGGCCCCCGCGAGCGCGGCAGGCGGTCGTTGTCGCGGATCCACTCGGCCGGAATCGTCGAGTCGGGCGCCACCGTCGCGGCGAGCTCGCTCAGGCGCCCGGAGACGGCGAACCCGGCGGCGCGCCGCGTCGCCGGCGCGGACGCTCCCGGCGGAGGCCCGGCGGCCGCCGCCGGCAGGGCGGCCGCCGCGGCGAGCAGCGCCGCCACGAGGGCGAGGGGCGGCCGGTTCCGGCCGTGTCGTCGGGATCGCAAGCGTCTTCCGTTTCGAAGAAACCGAGGGTAGCGGGGTGTCGGGCCGCCGTCAACGCGTCCGGCGCCCCCGCCGCCCGCCGGCGCCTAGGGACGCGGTGGTCCTTTGAACACCTGACCGCCCTTCATCACGAAGAAAACCTTCTCGGTCAGGTGGATGTCCCGCAGCGGATCTCCCGGCACCGCGACGACGTCCGCCTGCTTTCCCTTCTCGAGCGTGCCGATCCGGTCGGCGAGCCCGAGCAGCTCGGCGGCCGACGGGCCGGCGGTGCGGAGCGCGGCCGCGGGGCTCATGCCGAGGTCGACCATCAGACCGAACTCACGGGCATTCAGCCCGTGCGGCGAGACCGCCGAGTCCGTGCCGAACGCGATTCGGACGCCGCTCTTCAACGCGCGGCGGAACATGTCGTCGTGCGCCTCGAAGGCCGCCTTGGCCTTGGCCGCGACCTCGGGCGGGAACCGGTCGAGCTTGCCGCCGGTCCACTGCCCGGCGAGGCACGTCGGCACCAGGAAAGTGCCCTTCGACTTCATGAGCGCGAGCGTGTCGTCGGTCAGAAACGAGCCGTGCTCGATCGAGTCGATGCCGGCCTTGACCGCGGCGCGCGCCGCGAGGTCGCCGTGCGCGTGCGCCGCGGTCTTGCGCTTGAGGCGATGCGCTTCGTCCACGATGGCCGTCAACTCCTCCTCGGTCAACTGGGGCGCCGCGACGTCGTCGCCGAGCGACAGAACGCCGCCCGAGGCGCACATCTTGATCACGTCCGCGCCGTACTTCACGTCGAGGCGCACGGCCTGGCGGCCTTCGTTGGCGCCGTGCAGGATGCCCTTCTCCATCCCCGGCTCGGGGCCGAACGTGTTCGGCGGGAAGCCGGTCTGATCGCAGTGGCCGCCCGTGGCGCCCAGCGCGTAGCGCGCGACGAGCATGCGCGGGCCCGGGACGATGCCGGCGTTGATCGCGTTGCGCAGCCCAACGTCGAGGTCGTCGGAGGACCCGACGTCGCGGACGGTCGTGAACCCGGCCTCGAGGGTCTTGCGGGCGTTGACGGAGGCATCGAGCGCCTGCTCCGCGATCGGGCGCCGGAGACCATTGAAGAAATCCACAATGTAGTTCTCGCCGGACTCGCCCGTCAGGTGCGTGTGGGAGTCGATGAACCCGGGCAGGAGCGTCGCGTCGCCGAGGTCGACGACGGTCGCGCCCGCCGGAATCGCCAGGCCCGAGCCGACGGCGGCGATCCTGCCGTCCTGCACGACGACGACCGCGTTCGGGATCGTCGCGTCCGAGCGGCCGTCGAACATCCGCGCCGCGCGGAGCACGGTGACCGCGGGCGTCGGCGCGGGGGTGGGCGCCGCCGTCTGCGCGGCCAGGGACAGCGGCGCCGCGAGCGCCGCCACGAACAGACCGAACCGTCTCATGAAGTCTCCTTCGGGGCCGCCACGGCGGCCCGGCCTCGCGCGGCATACACGATCGCGCCGGCGGCGAGCGCGATCGCCCCGGCGACGAAATTCTTGGTCTCGGCGGCCGAGAGGAAAGTCAGGCAGATGACGAGCGCCAGGATCGGGATGACCGGGCCGCCCGGAAGACGGACGGTGCGCGGAGTCGCCGGGAGCTTCCGGCGCAGGACCGGGACCGCGAGACACGTGCCGATGTACGTCGCGAGGCGCGCGATCGTCGACAGGATCGCCAGCTCCTCCGCGACGCGCAGCGCGCCGGGATGGATTGCATTCGACGCCGCGTCGACGACGATCAGGGCGAGCGCGACGCTGGAGTTGAAGAGGATGGCGACGTAGGGAGTGCGGTACCGCGGGTGGATCCGCGCGAGGGCGCGCGGGAGCCGGCCGGTCTCGGCGAGCGCGTAGAGGTACCGCGGCCCCGCGAGCACGGTGTTGTTGTTCGTGCCGAGGACGGAGAGCACGGCGCCGAGCGTCAGGAGGAACCCGCCGAACGGACCGAGCAGGAGCCGGCCGGCGTCGGCGAGCGGCGTCTGCGAGCGGCCGAGATCCGGGATGGTGCCGATCGCGACGAGCTGCACGAGCGTGTAGATCGCGGTGACGAGGAGCACCTGCGTCACGAGGGCGAAGGGCACGTCCCGCTTCGGGTTCTTGAACTCGCCCGCCGGCGCCGCCGTGTTCTCGAAGCCGGAATAGGCGTAGAGAACGAGGAGCGCGGCCTTCGTGAAGTTTCCGCTCTCGGGCGTCGGCACGGGGAAGACGCGGCTCCAGGAGACCGCGAAGACCCCGACCGCGACGAGGACCACGAGCGGCACGGTCTTCCCGAGGGAGAGCACGACCGCGGTGATCGCGCCCGACTTGATGCCGCGCACGTTGATCCCGGTCAGCGCCACGAGCGGAAGCACCACCGTCAGCGCCTGGCCCGCGCCGTGGTTGGCGCCGTCCCAGAGGTAGCCGACCGCCCGGGCGAAGAACACCGACAGGCTCGCGATCGAGGCGACGCGCGCGATCCAGGTCATCCAGCCGACCTCGAAGCCGACGAAGTCGCCGAACGCCGCGCGCGTGTAGACGATCGCGCCGCCCGGCGTGTCGAAGAGGCTCGCCGCCTCCGCGAAGCAGAGGACGAGCAGCAGCACGGCGAGGCCGGCGCCCAGGATCGCCCAGACGCTCGCGGGGCCGAGGAGCGTCGCCGCCGCGACGGGAAGGATCAGGTAGACGCCGCTGCCGATGACGTCGTTGACCGACAGCGCCACGATCTCCCAGCGGGAGACGGCGCGCAGGAAGCCGGGGGACTGCGGCGTGCCGGAGCTCAGAGTGGCAGCATTGTACGGGAAGGGCCGCCGTCCGCCGTCTGGCTTATACTCCCGCGCCCTATGCTCCGCGCCGGCATCGTCGGTCTCCCGAACGTCGGGAAATCCACGCTCTTCAACGCCCTGACGCGCACGCGCAAGGCCGAGGCGGCGAACTACCCGTTCTGCACGATCGAGCCGAACGTCGGCGTCGTGACGGTACCGGACGCCCGCCTCGAGCCGCTCGCGAAGATGTCGAAGTCCGAGCGCATCGTGCCCGCGACGATCGAGTTCGTGGACATCGCCGGGCTCGTGAAGGGCGCGTCGCAGGGCGAGGGGCTCGGCAACAAGTTCCTCCAGCACATCCGCGAGGTCGACGCGATCGTGGAGGTCGTCCGCTGCTTCGAGGACAAGGACGTCGTGCACGTCGCGGGCGCGCTCGACCCGGTCGCGGACATCGAGACGATCCAGACGGAGCTCGTGCTCTCGGACCTCGAGGCCCTGACCCGCCAGAAGGAGAAGCTCGAGAAGAACGCGAAGGGCGGCGACAAGGAGGCGAAGGAGTCGCTCGGCGTGGCCGAGAAGCTCGTCGCGCACCTGGACGCCGGGAGGCGCGCGTTCACGGCGCCGCTCTCCGACGGCGAGAAGGCGGTCGCGCGGCGCTTCTTCCTCCTGACGATGAAGCCGATGCTCTTCGCCTGCAACGTCGCCGAGGGCGAGCTCGCGCACGCGGACGAGTCGCCCCACGTGAAGGCCGTACGCCACTTCGCGGAGACCCACCTCGGCACGGAGGCCGTCGTCGTGTCCGCCGCCATCGAGTCCGAGCTCGCCGAGCTGCCGGACGACGAGGCGCGCGAGTACCTGGGGCACCTCGGCGTGACGGACTCGGGCGTGTCCTCTCTGATCCGCGCGGCCTACCACCTGCTCGGCCTGCGGACGTACCTGACCGCCGGCGAGAAGGAGACCCGGGCCTGGACGATCCACGCCGGCGACACGGCCCCGGCCGCCGCGGGCGTCATCCACTCGGACTTCGAGAAGGGCTTCATCAAGGCCGAGACGGTCTCGTACGAGGACCTCGTCGCGTCGGGCTCGATGAACGCGGCGAAGGAGAAGGGCCTCGTCCGCCAGGAAGGCAAGGAGTACGTCGTCCGCGACGGGGACGTGATCCTCTTCAAGTTCAACGTGTAGCGATCCGGCCGCCGTGTTCCAGCGCGCCATCGTCCGTCCGCCCACCGGGAACTTCGCCGACGGCCTGACGACCGCCGATCTCGGAGTCCCGGACTTCGCGAAGGCGCTCGAGGAACACTCCCGGTACTGCGAGGCGCTCGAGCGATGCGGTCTGGCCGTGACGCGTCTCTCGCCGGACGCGCGCTATCCCGATGCGACCTTCGTCGAAGACACCGCGATCCTCACCGCTCGCGGCGCGGTGCTGGCGCGCCCGGGAGCGCCGGAGCGCGAGGGCGAGGCGGCGGCGATCGAGCCGGCGCTCCGGTGTTTCTTTCCGGGCCTTCCGCGGATCGAGCCGCCCGGCACCGTGGACGGCGGCGACACCTGCGAGGCCGGCTCCCACTTCTTCATCGGCATCTCCGCGCGCACGAACGCCGAGGGCGCGCGACAGCTCGCGCGGCACCTCGCCGCGTGGGGCTACACCAGCGCGGAGGTGGACGTGCGCGACGTCCCCGGGATCCTGCACTTGAAGAGCGGGATCGCGGCGATCGACGGGAAGCGCCTCGTCGTCATGGAGGCGCTCGCCGGGCACCCGGCGTTCCGGGACTACGAGCGCGTCGTCGTCGCGCCCGCCGAGACCTACGCCGCCAACTGCGTGCGCGTCAACGACGCGCTCCTCGTCGCCGCGGGTTTCCCGAAGTTCGAGTCCGACGCCCGCCGCCTCGGCCTCGACGTGATCGTCCTCGACATGTCCGAGTTCCAGAAGATGGACGGCGGCCTCAGCTGCCTCTCGCTGCGTTTCTGAGACGGGGTCAGGTCTCTCAAAGAGCGTTTTCGTCCACGATCGGGACGAAGATCACCTTTGAGAGACCTGACCCCATCCTAGAAGCCGTAGACGATGGAGAGGCGGGCCGAGCGCGGCTGCGTCGGGTGGAAGTGGATGTCGTCGACGCCTCCCGCCGGCTCGCCCGGAAGGCGCGAGGGGTAGTAGTAGTCGATGTCGGACACCTGGGCGTTCAGGATGTTGAGCACCTCGACCTGCGCCCGCAGCCCCGGGATGAACTGGTAGCCGACGAGCGCCGACAGCGTCGTCGAGGCCTTCGACGACACGCTGCCGTCCTCGATGAGCGGGCGCGGACCGAAGTAGCGCACGCGCAGGCTCCCGAAGAAATTGGCGATGCTGTCGACGGAGAAGCCGCCGACCACCACGTTCTGCACGGCGCCGGGAATCAGGTTGCCCTCCGGCGCGTCGTCGCGGAAGCGCGCCTTCGAGAAGGAGAGGTCGAGGTCGAGCGTC
>DATJPZ010000010.1:0-30438 GCA_035506175.1 Thermoanaerobaculia bacterium
TACGGGTCGGACTACGCGCCGCCGGCGTGCGAGGGGATCTTTGCGGACGTGCCGTGCCCGGGCGCGTTCGCCGACTGGATCGAGGACCTGGCGAACCGGCAGATCACCGGGGGCTGCGGCAACGGGGACTTCTGTCCCGACAACCCGAACACGCGCGGACAGATGGCCGTGTTCCTGACCAAGACGTTCGGCCTCGCGCTGTACGGGCCGTAGAGGCGCGCGGCCAGTCGGTTACCGCGGCGACTCCCGGACCGAGACGTGGCCAGACGGAACGTCGCGAAGTTCGTCGACACGCCCCGACGGCCAGCGGACGGTGACCCGGTCGGCTTTCCCGCGGTTCCCGAGGCCGAAGTAGAGCTCCTTCGGTCCGGACGACAGGAACGAGTAACCGGCCGCGACGACCTGCGTGCGCGCGAGCCCCCCCGCCTCGACCGTGACGACGGCGCCGAGGGCGTCGCGGGTCGAGCGGTGGGGACCGGGAAGCGCGGGGTCGCCCTCGAGCGCGACGACGAGCGACCGTGCGTGCGACGGGTTGCGGTTGACCCAGAGCGCGGGCGGCTGGAGGAACCCCGTCGCGAAGAGATCGGGCGCGCCGTCGCCGTTGACGTCCACGACCACGAGGCCGCGCTGGTTGGCGCTCGACTCGAGGCCCGCGACGGCGGCGAGCTCGTCGAAGTGCTTCCCGTCGCGGTTGCGGTAGAAGCGCTTGGGCGGCCGCCCCCAGAGCGAATCGTCCCCGAACTCGGCGACGGGGATGCCCTGCTGAAATTTCTGGAACTCGACCGACATCAGCCCCCAGAACTCGATCTCGCGCTCCGTGTCGTTGCGGCCGGTCACCATGCCGTTGACGACGACGAGGTCGGGCCGGCCGTCGAGGTCGGCGTCGACGAACACGGCGCCCCACGACCACGACGTGTCCCAGACGCCGGCCTCGACGGACGTGCGCTCGAAGCGGTTGCCGCCGAGGTTGCGGAAGAGGGACGAGCCGCGCGAGAGAGCCGTCAGGCGGCGCCACACGAGCGGGCGGCCGAGAGAGTAGGGGAAGGGCGGCATCGGGTAGCGCGGGTCCTTGAGGAACCAGTTGAGCGGGAACGAATAGTTGGAGACGTAGAGGTCGAGCCGCCCGTCCCCGTCGTAGTCGTCGATCGCCACGCCCATGCCGAAGCCCGGATCGAGCACGCCGGCTTTCTTCGCGACGTTCGTGAAGGTGCCGTCGCCGTCGTTGTGCAGGTAGGAGTGGTTGCCGAAGTCGTTGGCGACGTAGATGTCGGGCCAGCCGTCGCCGTCGAGGTCCGCGCACTCGACGGCGAGTCCCCAGCCGGTGTCGCCCGTGCGCGACGGCTTCGTGACGTCGGTGAAGGTGCCGTCGCCGTTGTTGTGGAACAGGTGGTTGGGCGGGGCGTTGTCGGCCGCCATCGTCGGCCCGTAGTTGGGATGGCCGTAGACGAGGACGTAGAGGTCGGGGAGGCCGTCGCGGTCGTAGTCGAGGGCCGCCGCGGACGTGCAGAAGTCGACGAGCGCGACGCCGGCTTTCGCGCCGACTTCCTCGAACGTCCCGTCGCCGCGGTTGTGGAAGAGGAGGTTGGGACGGTCGAGGTACGTGACGTAGAGGTCGGGACGGCCGTCGTTGTCGTAATCGAAGGCGAGCGCCCCGGCGGCTTCGCCGTCCTGGCCGGCGACCCCGGCGGCCTCGGCGACGTCCTCGAAGGTTCCGTCGCCCCGGTTGTGAAACAGGCGGTTGCCGTCGCCGCCCGCGACGAAGAGATCCGCCCGGCCGTCGCCGTCGAAGTCGAGGACGGCGGCGCCGGGCGGCAGGTGCTCGCCGGGGACGGGTCGGTTGCGCGACGCGGTCGGGAGGCAGGCCCGGTGCGGGCGCCCGAGGCCGGCCGCCGCCGCGCGCTCCTCGAAGAGCGGTTCGGGCGCCTCGGCCGAGAGCCACGCGGCGACCGAGCCCGAGCTCACCCGCCAGCCGCCGCCGGGCGCCGGGGAGAGCCGGAGACGGAGCTTCCCGCCTTCCTGGCGGAGCTCGCCGCCCGGCCCCCGGCCCGACAGGAAAATGCCGAGGAGGATCTCGCGCTGCGCGCCGCGGCGCTCGAAGTCGAAGAGCGTCGCCTCGCAGCGCGCGAGCGAGGAGAACGGCGCGCGCCGCGCCGCGAAGGCCTTCGCGAGATCCCCGGCGGCCGCGCGCCGCGCCGCGGGGGCGTTCTCGCCGGCCTCGTAGAGTCGGATCGCGAGCGGGCCGTTCGCGGCGACGGCCGCGAGGCCCTCGCCCGGGAGCGGCCCGGCCCAGTCAACCGGCGACGCGAAGAAGGTCTCGGGCACGGCGCCGGCCTTCCAGCTCGCGAGCAGCGCGTCGGCGAACGCCGACGTCCCGTCGGAGTACTGCTCGAGCGTCGGCAGCGGCTCCTTCGATTTCGAGGCGCAGCGGAGAGCGAGGAGGATCGCGGCCGCCGCCAGGGCTCGGGCGAGGCGTCGGCGCCGCATCGCGGAAACTATAATCCGCGCCGCGTGTCACTGTCGGAGCGCCTGCGCGAACGCATCGCCCGGGAGGGGCCGATCTCCTTCTACGACTTCATGCGCGCGGCGCTCTACGATCCCGACGAGGGGTATTACGCGCGCGGCGCGTCGATCGGCGAGGGCGGCGACTTCCTCACCTCGCCGCACGTCTCGCCGGCTTTTGCCCGCGCTCTCGCGCGCCTGTTCGTCCTGGAGACGGCGGACCTCGGCGGTCCGGTCGACTTCGTCGAGGTCGGCGCCGGCTCCGGCGTGTTCCTCGAGGAGTTCGCCCGCTCGGTGCGGCAGCTCTCGCCCGAGCACTTCGCGCGGCTCCGGCTGACGGCGGTGGAGGCATCGCCTGCCGGGCGGCGGGCGCTCGAGAACCGGGGGATCGAGCCGGTGCCGCGAGTCCTCGCCGACGCGTCGGCGCTCGAGCCGGGCTCCGTCGCCGGCTGGATCTTCTCCAACGAGCTCTACGACGCCCTGCCCGTCGTCCGCGTCGCCGGCTCGGGCGGCGGACTGCGCGAGCTGCGCGTCGCGTGGCGCGACGGCCGTTTCGTCTGGGCGGAGGCGGAGGCGCCCGCGGCGATCGGCGAGCACCTCGCCCGCGTCGGGGTCGCGCTCGCCGACGGCCAGAGGGCCGAGGTCGCGCCCGACGCGGGACCGCTCCACCGCCACCTCGCGCGCGCGCTGGCCGACGGATCCCTGGTGGCGTTCGACTACGGGCACCCGGCGCGCATCCTCTACCACCCGTTCGCGCGCCCGGAAGGCACGCTCGCCGTGCACGCCGGCGGCCGCCGCGGCGGCGATCCGCTCGAGAAGCCGGGGGAGCGCGACCTGACCGCGCACGTCGACTGGGACGTTCTGCTCGGCGTCGGCGAAGAGGAAGGCCTGCGGGCCGAACGCCTGATCCGCCAGGGGCAGTTTCTCTCCGAGATCGGCATCCTCGACTTCGCCGCCAGCGACGCGGAGAAGTGGCGGATCTTCCGTCTGCTCGACCCGGAGGGGATGGGCGAAGACCTCTCCGTGCTGGTGCAGCGGCGCGGCAGGCGCACGGGAGCGCGCGCCGACTGACCTCTCCGGCGCGCTGCCGAAGCGCAGCTCGAAAAGGATCCCTCCGGCCTCCGGTCTGCGGATGACGGAAGCCGTCTTCGGCCTTTCGTTTCAACGGCTCGGTCCGATAGAATGCCGCGCCAGTGGGTCAGTACCTTCCGATCCTCGTGTTTGCCGTGCTCGCGGCTGCTCTGCCGCTCGGCACGATCATTCTCGCCCGCGCCGTCCAGACCCGGCGGCCCAATCCGGCCAAGCTCGAGCCCTACGAGTGCGGGGTCGAGGCGACGACCTCGGCCTTCGACACCCGATTCTCGGTTCGGTACTTCCTGATCGCGGTCCTTTTCGTGGTTTTCGACGTGGAGACGATCTTCCTGTTCCCCTGGGCGGTCATGTTCCATCGCCTGGGGCTCTTCGGCCTCGTCGAAATGCTGGTTTTCCTGGCGATCCTCGTCGTCGGCTACTTCTACTGCTGGAAGCGCAAGGCCCTGGACTGGGCTTAGGGCGCCGAAAGGAACGCATGGGCCTGGTCGACAACCGCTTCGGGGACAACGTGGTCACGACCACGGTGGACTCGGTCATCAACTGGGCCCGCCGGTCCTCGATCTGGCCGATGCAGTTCGGCCTCGCCTGTTGCGCCATCGAGATGATGGCGGTCATGGACGCCCGGCACGACCTCGCCCGGTTCGGGGCGGAGGTCTTCCGCGGCACGCCCCGCCAGTCCGACCTGATGATCGTCGCCGGGACCGTCGTCGAGAAGATGGCCCCGATCGTCAAGCGCCTCTACGACCAGATGCCCGATCCGAAGTGGGTGATCGCGATGGGCTCGTGCGCCACGTGCGGCGGCCCGTACAAAACGTATGCGGTGACCCAGGGGGTCGACCGCATCGTTCCCGTGGACGTCTACGTGCCGGGTTGTCCGCCGCGGCCCGAAGCGCTCATCTACGGGATCATGGCCCTCCAGAAGAAGATCGACCGGATGAAAGTCATCCGCAAGGCCTCCTGATTGGCGGAGAACGAGAAGACTCCCGCCGAGGAGAAAAAGGCCCGGCCCGAGGCGGTGGACGCGTCGGGCCATCCGTGGGTGGAGTCGCTGAGGGCGGCCCTCCCGGACACCGTCGTCTCGGCGAAGTCCTTCGCGGACCAGGTCACCGTCGTCGTCCAGAAGGACGCCATCGCCCGCGTCGCGCGGCACCTGAAGGACGCCGAGGACTTCAAGTACTGCGTCGACGTGACGGCGGTCGACTGGAAGACGCGGACGCCGCGCTTCGACGTCGTGTACCACTTCTACTCGTTCTCGAAGAACGCCCGCATCCGGGTCAAGTGCGCGGCCGCCGAGGGTGAGGAAGTGCCCTCGATCGCCGCCGTCTTCCTCGCCGCCAACTGGTGCGAGCGGGAGACCTGGGACATGTTCGGCATCCGGTTCTCCGGCCATCCGGACCTGCGCCGCATCCTGACCTGGGAAGGCTTCCAGGGGCACCCGCTCCGCAAGGACTTCCCGCTCGAAGGGATCGACACGGGCGCGGCGGTCTACCCGGAGGAGTGGCCGGTCGGCGGCGGCCCCGCGCAGAAGGATCCCAACCGCAAGGTGCTCTCGTGAGCGGCGAGAAGGCCCCGCCGCCGCCCGTCGCCGGGCCCGAAGAGCACACGCTCTTCGACGTCCAGGAGATGGAGCTCAACTTCGGACCGCAGCACCCGTCGACGCACGGGGTGCTCCGCATCGTGCTCAAGGTCGACGGCGAGAGGATCCTCGAGGCGAAGCCCGACGTCGGATACCTCCACCGCGGGACGGAAAAGCTCTTCGAGACCGAGACCTACCCGATGGGCATCCCGCACACCGACCGCATGGACTACATCGCGGCGGCGACCAACAACCACGCCTACTGCCTCGCGATCGAGAAGCTCCTCGGCGTCGAGATTCCGCGGCGGGCCCAGTTGGTCCGGGTCATTCTCGACGAGCTCCAGCGGCTCTCTTCGCACCTGGTCTGGCTCGGGACCTCCGGCATCGACCTCGGCGCCGTGACGCCCTTCTGGTACGCGTTCCGCGAGCGCGAACAGATCCTCGACTTCTTCGAGGAGTACTGCGGCGCGCGTCTGACCCTGAACTGCATGCGCATCGGCGGGCTCCCGTTCGACCTGACGCCGGGCTGGACGGAGCGCCTCGCCGAGTTCGTCGCGGACCTCCCCGCGCGGATCGACGACTACGAGCAGCTCCTGACCGACAACCGCATCTGGAAGAAGCGCACGATCGGCGTCGGGGTGATCTCGGGCGAGGAGTGCGTCGAGTGGGGCCTGACGGGCCCGATCATCCGCGCCTCCGGGATCCCGTGGGACCTGCGCCGCGCGCAGCCTTACGAGTGCTACGACGAGCTCGACTTCGTCGTGCCGACGCGGCAGAACGGCGACACGTACGACCGCTACATCGTCCGCGTCCAGGAGATGCGCCAGAGCGTGCGGATCCTCCGGCAATGCCTCGAGAAGCTCGAGCCGGGCGAGATCCGCGGCAAGGTGCCGCGCGTCATCAAGCCGGTGGCCGAAGAGGTCTACGCGTCGGTCGAGTCGCCCAAAGGCGAGCTCGGCTTCTACTGCGTCTCCAACGGCTCGAACAAGCCGTACCGGATGCACGTCCGGCCGCCGTCCTTCATCAACCTGCAGGCGCTGCCGCGGCTGGCGAAGGGCCACCTCGTGTCGGATCTCGTGGCGCTGATCGGGACGATCGACATCGTCCTGGGGGAGGTCGACCGGTGACGCTGCCCGCCGAGTTCTGGACGTACCTGAAGGTCGTCCTTCTCGTGGCGCTCGTGCCGGCGATCGTCGGCTTCGTGATCGTGCTGGCCGAGCGCCGGATCATGGGCTTCATGCAGGTGCGCCTCGGCCCGAACCGCGTGGGCCCGGAAGGGACGCTCCAGGGCCTGGCAGACCTCCTGAAGCTCGTCACCAAGGAAGACATCACGCCGGCGAAAGCCGAGAAGGCCGTCCACTTCCTCGCGCCCGTGCTCGCCGTCATCCCGGCGCTGACGGCGCTCGCCGTCATCCCGTTCGGGCCGCCGGTGCGCGTCGGGAAGACCCTCGTGCCGCTGTGGGTGGCCGACGTCAACATCGGCCTTCTGTTCCTCCTCGCGATCACGTCGATCGGGGTGTACGGGATCATCCTCGGCGGCTGGTCGTCGAACAACAAGTACTCGCTCCTCGGCGGTCTGCGTTCGGCGGCTCAGCTGGTGTCCTACGAGGTGCCGATGGGCCTGGCCCTCGTGTCGGTCCTCCTGATGACGCGCTCGCTGTCGCTCGTCCAGATCGTGCGCCGCCAGGAGGCGATGGAGCTCTGGTTCGTCTTCCCGGGGATGGTCGCGTTCTTCATCTACTTCGTTTCGGGGGTGGCCGAGACGAACCGCAACCCGTTCGACCTCCCGGAGGCCGAGTCGGAGCTCGTGTCGGGCTTCAACACCGAGTATTCGGGCGTGAAGTTCGCCTTCTTCTTCCTCGGCGAATACACCGCCATGATCATCATCTCGTGCGTCGCGGTGACGGTCTTCTTCGGCGGATGGCTGCCGCCGTTCCCGAACGTCAAGGCGCTGGAGTTTCTCTGGCAGGTGCCTCCGGCGCTGTGGTTCCTCGCGAAGGTCGGCGTCTTCATCTTCGCGTACATCTGGTTCCGGTCGACTTTCCCGCGCTACCGGTTCGACCAGCTCATGGCGCTCGGGTGGAAGTGGCTCATCCCGCTCGCGCTCGCGAACATTCTCGTGGTGGCTTTCGCGATCCTGCTGACCCCCGGCCGGACCACGGGTCTCGTGTGGCTCGGCTGGATCTTCGGGGTTCTCTTCGTGCTGTCGTATCTGGCCGCCAAGCTCCGGCAGAAGCTCGCGCGGCGCGAGCGGCTCGCGGCCGAGCCGCACCCGGTGGAGGGTTAAGCCGTGGCGCTGAAGAAGTGGCTGGACAAGATCGCGCTGCTCGACCTCTTCGACGGGTTGTCGGTCACCGGCCGCCACCTGCTGAAGAAGAAGGTCACGATCGAGTATCCGGAGCAGAAGAAACTCCCGTCCGATCGTTTTCGGGGAATGTTCCGCCTCGACGAGGAGCGCTGCATCAAGTGCACGCTCTGCGCGATCGAGTGCCCGATCAACATCATCTACATCGACTGGCACAACGAGAAGGACGAGCAGAACAAGTCGGTCAAGGTCCTCGACCGTTTCGACGTGGACCTGAAGCGCTGCATGTTCTGCCAGCTCTGCGAAGAGGCCTGCCCGACGGTGCCGAAGTCGATCTGGCTGACGACGAAGACGTACGAGATGGCGGCCTACGACCGCAACGAGTCGCTCTACCTCGACATCCGGAAGCTGACCGACTGGCGCGAGGCGCCGAACGTCAAGCCGTTCACCGTCGTGGAGCGGGGCTGACGCATGACCGAGGGCGTGCTGCTGAGCGGGGGCGCGGGCTGGCTCTTCGCGATCTTCGCGGCGCTGGCGCTCGCGTCGGCGATCGCGGTCGTCGCCGCGCGGAGCCCGGTCCACTCGGCGCTCTTTCTCCTGCTGTCGTTCGTGCTCGTCGCCGCGATCTTCATCCTCCAGCAGGCCGAGTTCGTCGGGGCCGTGCAGATGCTCGTCTACGCGGGCGGCATCATGGTGCTGTTCCTTTTCGTCGTCATGCTGGTCAACCCGGGCGTGACGCGGGCGGGCAAGTCCTTCCAGAGCCAGTTCGACGTCGCCCTCGTCCTCCTGCCGATCTTCCTGCTGCCGTTCCTCTACATTCTCGGGACCGAGAAGCTCCCGGACGTGCCGGTCAAGCCCGACGCGTTCCGGATGGTCGGCCAGAGGGTCGTCGGGAACACCGAGGCGGTGTCGTGGGTGCTCTTCCGGGACTACCTCGTGCCTTTCGAGGTGGCGTCGGTGTTCCTGCTCGTCGCGATGATCGGCGCGGTCGTCCTCGGCAAGCGGTCGCTCGAGAAGATGGACTGAAGCGATGACGATCACGATCAACCACTACCTGGTCGTCAGCTTCCTGCTGTTTTCGATCGGGTTCCTGGGCGTCCTGGTGCGCCGGAACTTCCTGACGATCCTGATGTCGATCGAGCTGATGCTGAACGCCGTCAATCTGAACCTGATCGCCTTTTCGCGGCGCCTGTCGGACCTGACCGGCCAGGTCTTCTCGATCTTCGTCATCACGATCGCGGCCGGCGAGGCGGCGATCGGCCTGGCGCTGACGATCTCCTTCTTCCGCCAGCGCAAGACGCTCGACGTCGAAGAAGCGCGGACGATGCAGGGCTGAGGGATGAAGAACCTGCTCTGGGCGATCCCGCTCGTCCCGCTCCTCGGCTTCCTGATCAACGGGCTCGTGTACCTGCTGACGCACCGGACCAGGGGGGAGTCGCACGGGCACGGGGGCGGGTACGGCACCGACGCCCACACGGCGGCGACGGCGCCCGATTCGGCCCACGACACCGGCCACGACGCGGGCCACCACGACATTCCGTTCAAGGGCCTGCACACGGTCGTCGGGGTGGGAAGCGTGGCGATCGCGTGTCTGCTCGCCTTCGGCGCGATCTTCGACGTCGGCCTGAAGGCGTTCGCCGAGGGCGCCTCGCACACGATCACGCTCTGGCGGTGGATTCCGCTCGGGGTCAACCAGGCGGTCGGCCAGATCCACGGCGGGGCGGGCGAGTGGTTCGTGGACGTGACGCTGCGGATCGACTCGCTCTCGGCCCTGATGCTCGCCTTCGTGACGTTCGTCGGCTCCCTGATCCACCTCTATTCGGTCGGCTACATGGGCCACGAGGAGGGTTACGGCCGCTTCTTCGCGTACCTGAACCTCTTCATGTTCGCGATGCTCGTCCTCGTCCTCGGCGGGAACTTCCTGCTGCTCTTCGTCGGGTGGGAGGGCGTCGGGCTCTGCTCGTACCTGCTGATCGGCTACTACTACGAGAAGGACTTCGCCGCCGACGCCGGCAAGAAGGCGTTCGTCGTCAACCGCATCGGCGACTTCGGCTTCATCCTCGGCATCTTCGGCGTCTTCGCCCTCTTCGGCTCGCTCGATTTCCCGAAGGTCTTCGCGGCCGCGGCCGCGAACCCGGCGGCGTACACGCCCTACCTGACCGTGATCTGCCTGCTCCTCTTCGTGGGCGCGTGCGGCAAGTCGGCGCAGTTTCCGCTGTACGTCTGGCTGCCGGACGCGATGGCCGGACCGACGCCGGTCTCCGCGCTGATCCACGCCGCGACGATGGTCACCGCGGGCGTCTACATGGTCGCGCGCTGCAACGTCTTCTTCCGCCTGGCGCCGAACGCCATGATCGTCGTGGCCGTCGTCGGGGCCTTCACGGCCCTGTTCGCCGCGACGATCGGCGTCGCCCAGAACGACATCAAGAAGGTCCTCGCCTACTCGACGGTCTCGCAGCTCGGTTACATGTTCCTGGCCTGTGGCGTCGGCGCCTTCACCGAGGGCATGTTTCACGTCACGACGCACGCGTTCTTCAAGGCCTGCCTCTTCCTCGGGGCCGGATCCGTCATCCACGCGATGGGCGGGGAGCAGGACATCCGGAAGATGGGCGGCCTCGCGGGCAAGATCCCGACGACGTACCGGACGTTCCTGATCGCCACGCTGACGATTTCGGGCGTGCCGTTCCTGGCGGCCTTCTTCTCCAAGGACGCGATCAAGGCCGCGGTCTTCCACGCCGAGTTTCACGCGGTGCCCTGGCTCCCGAAGGCCCTCTACGCCGTGGCCCTGTTCACGGCGGGTCTGACGGCCTTCTACATGTTCCGCCTGCTGACGCTGACCTTCTGGGGGACCTTCCGGGGGACGAAGGAGCAGGAGCACCATGTCCACGAGTCGCCGTCGACGATGACGATTCCGCTCGTCGTCCTGGCGTTCCTCTCGGTCGTGTCGGGCTACGTCGGCGTGCCCATCATCGAGCACGGCGACCGCATCGGCGAGTTCCTGAAGCCCATCCGGCTGCCGATTTCGGGGCTGGAGGAGCACGCGCACCACGCGCCGCTTTCGGTCGAACTCGGCCTGATGGCGGCAGCCGTCGCGGTGGCTTCGATCGGCATCTACCTCGCCTGGTCCTGGTACGCCAAGGGCGAGGGACGCACCCCCGCGCGCCTCGCCGCGCAGTGGCCGGGTGTGTACCGCGCCGTCACGAACAAGTACTTCGTGGACGAGGCCTATGAGCGCGTGTTCGTGCAGGGCCTGGCGCTCGGCGGCGGGCGCTTCCTGTGGGAGGTCGACGCGACGGTCGTGGACCTGATCCCGAACGGCGCCGCGGCCGTCACGAAGGGCGCCTCCTGGGTCGCCGCGTTCTTCGATCAGTACGTCGTGGACGGCCTCGTCAACGGCGTGGCCAACGTCTTCCAGGCCCTGTACGGCCTCTTCCGGCGCGCGCAGACCGGAAGGGTCCAGAACTACGCGCTCGTGATGGGCGGCGGGCTCTTCTGCCTCGTGGCCGCGTATCTGTTGTTCCGATGAAGATCGCTCCGAGCATTCGCAGGGGCGGCCCTTGCGGCCGCCCGCGGGCGGGGACGAGCCCCGCCCCTACGGTTCCGAATGGCCGAAGGGGAGTCGAATGAACCTTTCGCAAATCCCGATCCTGTCGATCATCACGTACATCCCCCTCGTCGGGGCACTCGCGCTCGTCTTCCTCTTCCCGAAGGAGAGGACCGGAGCGATCAAGGCCTTCGCGACGCTGGTGGCGGCGGTCGACCTGGCCGTCTCCCTGCCTCTGTGGTGGGCCTTCGACCGCGCCCGCGACGGCTACCAGTTCGTCGAGAAGGCCTCGTGGATCCCGTCGCTCGGCGTCCACTACCACTTCGGCATCGACGGCATCAGCCTCGTGCTGATCCTCCTGACGACGATCGTCGGGCTGATCGCGATCTACTGTTCCTACTCGGCCATCACGGAGCGCCAGAAGGAGTACTACGTGCTCCTGCTCCTGCTGCAGACGTTCATGATCGGGACGTTCTGCTGCCTGGACCTCTTCCTCTTCTACGTGTTCTGGGAAGTGATGCTGGTGCCCATGTACTTCCTGATCGGCGTCTGGGGCGGCCAGCGGCGGCTCTACGCGGCGATCAAGTTCTTCCTGTACACGCTGGCCGGCTCGGTGCTGATGCTCCTCGGCATCATCGCGCTCTACTTCTACAACACCAGCGGCTTTCTCGCGTACAAGGGCCTGGGCAACGCGCCGAGCTTCTCGATCGAGCACCTGACCGCGGTCGCCGCGGGGATGCCGGGGGAGCTCCAGGTGTGGCTCTTCTTCGCGTTCTTCTTCGGGTTCGCGATCAAGGTGCCGATGTTCCCGTTCCACACGTGGCTGCCGGACGCCCACACCGAGGCGCCCACGGCAGGCTCGGTGATCCTGGCGGCCATCCTGCTGAAGATGGGGACGTACGGCTTCGTGCGGTTCTCGCTGCCCATGTTCCCGGAGGCGGTGCGCAATCCGCGGGTCGTCGGCACGATGGTCGCGCTCGCCGTCATCGGCATCGTGTACGGCGCGATGGTCACGCTCGTCCAGAAGGACATGAAGCGCCTGATCGCGTATTCGTCGGTCTCGCACCTCGGCTTCGTGATGCTCGGGATCTTCGCGATGAACATGGCCGGCGTGCAGGGCGGCATCCTCCAGATGATCAATCACGGCATCTCGACCGGCGCGCTCTTCCTCCTGGTCGGCGTCGTCTACGAACGCCGGCACACGCGGCTGATCGCGGAGTACGGCGGTCTGGCCAAGCAGATGCCCCTCTACGCGACCTACTTCCTGATCGTGGCGCTGTCCTCCATGGGCCTGCCGCTGTTGAACGGGTTCATCGGCGAGTTCACGATCCTCCAGGGCGCGTTCGCGCGGAACTTCTGGTGGGCCTTCGCGGCGGCGACCGGCATCGTGCTCGGCGCGGCGTACCTGCTGTGGCTCTACCAGCGCATCTTCTTCGGCGAGATCACGAACCCGGCCAACGCCAAGCTGCAGGACCTGACGCTCCGCGAACAGCTCACGCTCGCGCCGCTCGTGATTCTGGCGCTCTGGATCGGCCTGTATCCCAAGCCGATCTTCGACGTGATCCGCCGGCCGTCGGAAAAGATCGTGCAGGCCGTCGGCGGAACGACCCTCGAGGCGCCGGCGATGGCGCAGCGGTCCGCGGCGCCGGCCCCCGCGGCGGCGGCGGAGACGACGACGGTGGCGGCGCGTCCATGACGTTCGCGTTTCGCGCGTCGGACTGGATGCTCCTGGCGCCGGAGCTCTTCCTGACGGCGGCGGGCCTGCTCATGCTCGGGCTGGCCGTGGCGTTCGGGAAGGCGAAGGAAGATTTCCTCGCGTTTCTGGCGACGCTCTCGATCGGGGTCGCCGCCGGGCTCCTCGCCTTCGTCGCGACGCGCCCGGACCGCTCGGCCGCGATCCTCGGCGGCGCGTTCGTCGTCGACAATTTCGCTCTCTTCTTCAAGGCGCTCATCCTCTTCTCGCTCGCCCTGACGGTGCTCGCCTCGGCCCGCTACGTGGGCTCGGCGCCGTATCCCGGCGGCGAGTACTACGCTCTGCTGCTCTTCTCGGGCGTCGGGATGCTCTTCATGGCGTCCGGCAACAACCTGATCTCGATCTACGTCGCGCTCGAGCTGATGGCCCTGTCGTCCTACGTCCTCGCCGGCTACTTCAAGGCGGAGCCCAAGTCGACGGAGGCCGCGCTCAAATACTTCATCCTCGGCGCCTTTTCCTCGGGCGTGCTGCTCTACGGCCTCTCGCTCGTTTACGGCGTGAGCGGCCTGATGGGTTTGCCGGAGCTCGCGAAGCTTCTCGCCTCGGCGCAGCGCTCGAACCTGCTGATGCTCGGCATCCTGCTGATTCTCGCCGGCCTCCTGTTCAAGATCGCGGCGGTGCCGTTCCACGTCTGGACGCCCGACGTCTACGAGGGCTCGCCGACGCCGGTGACGGCGTTCTTCTCGGTCGGGCCGAAGGTGGCGGCCTACGCCATCCTCGCTCGGATCTTCTACGTGGCCTTCCCGAAGTTTCAGGCCGACTGGGGCTTCGTGATCGCTCTCGTGTCCGCGGCGACGATGGTTCTCGGCAACGTCGCGGCGCTTCTCCAGTCGAACGTGAAACGCCTGCTGGCGTACTCGTCGATCGCCAACGCGGGCTATGCGCTGCTCGGCGTCCTCGGGTTCCGGACGGAGTGGGGCCTGTGGAGCGTTCTCGTCTACCTGCTCGCGTACACGTTCATGAACTTCGGCGCGTTCACCCTCGTGATCCTGCTCGAGAGCCGGGGTTACGCGGGCGAATCCGTTTCCGACTTCAACGGCCTCGCCAGGCGCAACATGCCGGCGGCGGTCGTCATGCTGGTGTTCCTGCTGTCGCTCGCCGGCCTTCCCCCGACGGCCGGCTTCATCGGGAAGTACTACCTGTTCACCGCGGCGTGGAAGGCGGGATACGTCTGGCTGGCGGTGCTCGCCGTTCTGATGTCCGCGGTCTCGCTCTTCTATTACTTCCGGATCGCGGCGGCGATGTTCTTCTCGGAGGGCTCGCCGGCCGAGGTGAAGAGCTCGTACGCGCTGACGGCCGTCATCGCGGTTTGCGCGGTCGGAACTCTCGCGATCGGCGTGGCCCCGCAGCCGTTCCTGGAGGTCCTCAAGAGCTGCGTCCTGGGCCGCTAGCCCGCCCTGCCTCCCGAATCTCGATCTAGACTCGCGCCGTGAAGAAGAGCGGCTGGGCCGAAGCCGTGTCTCTCGGCGTCATGTTTCCGGCGCTCGTCGCGGCAGGCTACCTGCTCGGGAGGTGGGTCGGCCGGTGGCTCGGCTTCGGCGAGGCCGCGGCGATCGTCGGCGCCGCGCTCGGGGCGGTTGGAGCGTTCCTCCAGCTCTTCCGCTGGGCCTCTCGAGAGGACGTCGAATGAGCGAGGATCGGGCCGCGCTGAAACGGATGGAGCGGCGCGCCGCCGTCTTCACAACTCTCTCAGCCCTCGCGGTTTCCATCGTCGACTGGCGCGCGGCGGTCTCCTTGACAATCGCCGCCGCCGTGGTAATTTTCAGCCTCCTGGTTCTCGAGAAGCTGACCGAGCGTCTCGTTCCCTCGCAGGCAAAACACGGGATCCGCACGCTGGTTCCCTTCCTGCTGGTGACGGCCGCGAGTGCGCTGCTGCTCGGGGTGGCGGCTTTCCGGTGGAAGGGGTTCAGCCTGGCCGGCGGGGTCGCCGGCGTGACGGTCCCGGTAGCGGCCGTGGTGATGGAAGGGTTGTTTCGGAGGCGAGGGGAGTAGGCCCGGACGATGGAACATCATTCGATCCTTTACGGACCGGTGAACCGGTTCCTGCTCGCGGTGCTGGGCCCGCCGCCGCTCGACAAGCTTTCTGCCGGCTGGCGCGAGTTCCTCTTTCCCGACGGCGCGAAGGCCTGGATGCCCGACACGGCGATCATGGCCCTCCTGCTCACGCTCCTCTTCGTGGTTTTCTTCCCCCTCGCGGCGCGCCGCTACGACGCCAAGCGCCCGGGGTCGGTCCAGAACTTCCTCGAGATGATCGTCTCCGCGATCGAGAACCTGCTCGAGGACGTGATCGGGCACGGCGCCGGAAAGAAATACCTGGCGATCGCCGGCACGTTCGCCCTGTTCATCTTCGGCGCGAACCTCTTCGGCCTGATCTTCCCGCTGCAGCCGCCGACGGCGTCTCTCTCGACGACCGTCGCGCTCGCCGTGATCTCGTTCCTCTACTTCAACTGGCAGGGGATCAAGGAGCACGGCCTGCTCAGGTACCTGCGCCACTTCGGCGGCCCTTCGCTGCTTTCCGACAAGGCGAGCACGGGCCTGAAGATCGCGATGTTCCCGGCGCTGCTGGCGTTTGGCGCGCTCTTCTTCGTCATCGAGATGATCGGCAACTTCGCCCGCATCCTCTCGCTTTCCCTGCGTCTCTTCATGAACATCTCGGGCGAGCACACGGTGACGGGCTTCTTCTCGAGCCTGCTGCCGATCTTCGTCCCCTGGCCGCTGATGGCCCTCGGCCTCTTCACGGCATTGCTCCAGTCGTTCATTTTCGTCACGCTCACGGCGGTCTACATCAACCTGTCCACGGCCCACGAAGAACACTGAAAATCGATCGGAAGGAAGAAGGAGAAGTGCGGATGTTCAAGAAAGCTCTCGTGATCGGCGTCCTCGCGCTGGCTTGCCTGGCGCTGCCGGCGCTGGCCCAGGAACCGACGACGTCGTCGTCGGCGTCCTCCGGCGTGCGCTGGGGCGCTCTGTCGGCGGCGTTCCTGCTCGGCATCGCGGCGGCGGCCGGCGCCATGGCCCAGGGGAAGGCCACGTCCTCGGCGGCCGAGGCGATGTCGCGCAACCCGGGAGCGGCGGGCCCGATCCGTCTGATGACGATCATCGGTCTGGCGCTCATCGAGTCGCTCGTCCTCTACGCCCTGCTGATCGCCAGCCAGATCAGCAAGCTCTAAGCCGGGAAAGATCGGGCCTCCGCAGCCTGGGGCTCGGAGGCCCCTTTTGTCCCCTTTCGGCGACAACGTGGCTCCCGCCGTGGAAACTTCCGGTCTCCCGGGGACGTACTTCTGTACGACGGGCCCGACGGGCCGGCGACCAAATCCGTAGAAACGGTGGAGGTTAGCCCGGACTGGCCGGGGGGATGGGCCCCTGCGTCGGCCGGGCAAGGATCTTGCGAAAAGACGTGGGTATGGAAAAGGCCAGCGTGCAAAAGCTCCCGGAAACCAACGCCGCACCGACCGTCTCGGCCTGGGACTTCAACTCCCAGGCGATGCCGTTCGTCGACTCGCTCTACAACACCGCGTACCGCATGACTCGCAGCGCCGAGGATGCGGAGGATCTCGTTCAGGAGACCTTCTTCAAGGCTTACAAGTACTACGACAAGTTCGAGGAAGGCACGAACCTGAAGGCGTGGCTCTTCAAGATCCTCAAGAACACGTTCATCAACAACTATCGCAAGAAGAAGCTCGAGCCCCGCAGCGTCGATTTCGCCGAAATCGAGGACTCCTTCGAGCGGATCGTGCGCCGCGACAGCGCCGAGCCCGCCGCCGACCCCGAGGCCGAGTTCTTCAACGGCGTCCTCGACGACGACGTGCGCAAGGCTCTCGAGTCCCTGCCCTACGACTACCGGATGGTGGTGATCCTGGCCGACCTCGAGGACTTCTCCTACAAGGAGATCGCCGAGATCCTCGACTGCCCGGTCGGCACGGTCATGTCCCGCCTCTACCGCGGCCGCAAGCTCCTCGAGAAGGCCCTGCTCAAGTACGCCCGCAAGCACGGCTACATCCGGGGGGGCGAGCCGACGAAGATGCGGACGAGGCCCCGGCCGCAGACGGCCTGAAGCCATCATCCCCGGGACGGAATCCCGGAACCTAAGGACGGAATAAACGCTCGGGCCGGGCTCGTTTCCCATTCCGGTCCGATGAACTGCGCCCGAGCCCGCTTCCTCCTGTACACGACGGTCGACCCGGACCTGGCGGGCCCCGACGAGGCCGCCCTCGACCGCCACGTTGCCTTCTGCGCCCCCTGCGCCGCCCGGGCCCGCTCCGCCCGCGCCCTTTCGGGCCTTCTGCGGACGCGCCTGCGGTACGACCGGGCGCCCGGAAAGCTGCTCCAGAGGCTCGCCGACGGGCGCTACGAGCCCCGCCTGAGGATTCGCTACGCCCCGATCGGGATCGCCGCCTCCATCCTGTTGATGATCCTTCCGCTGGTGGCCGACCAGGCCGTCCCGCGGGGGGCGATCCTCTCGATGGCCGCGCCGGTCGCGGTGGCCGGGGCGCCCCGGGGCGTCCTGCCCGTCTCGCGCAGGATGACCGGCACGTTCGTCTGCCTCCAGTGTGAGGGAAATCACGACAAGGATTCCTGCCCGCTGCGCGAGCCGGTCGTTCACGAGCTCGGGTTCTGCGCCGACAATGGCGAGACCTTCCGCGTCATGACCACGAACACCGCCTTCGCGGAAGAGTCGGTCGGACAGGCCGTGACCGTCGAGGGCGTGGCCTTTCCGGAGAGCGGATTCCTGAGGGCGAGCCGGGTCGGCTACTAGAACTCGGACCCGAGCGGTCGCCTCGCGACCGACGAACGAGAGCGTGAACGTCTCTCGAGTGTCTTCTCCCAAAAAATGGAACGGTAGAATCCCGATCCGTGGCTGATTGGATCGAAGCCTCCGCACCGGCGCGGATCGATCTCGCCGGCGGCACGCTGGATCTCTGGCCTCTCCACGTGCTCCATCCCGGCTCGGTCACGGTCAATGCGGCGATCGACCTGCGTGCCCGCTGCCGAGTCCGCAAAGGCGATCGGGCGTTCCGCGTGTCGGTTCCCGGGCTCGGCTACGAGCGGACGGCGGCCAGGCCGGAGGAGCTCCTCGGCGACCCGCGCGGCGCGCTCGCCGGCGCGCTCCTCGAGGCGTTCGAGATCGCGGAGCCGCGGGACATCGAGCTGTCGACCGAAGTGCCCTACGGCTCGGGGCTCGGCGGCTCCTCGGCTCTGACCGTCGCCATGGCGGCGGCGCTTTCCGCGAGCGCCGGCCGGGAGTTCGGGGGCGCCGGCGAGGTCGACTTCGTGCGCGACGTCGAGACGCGGGTCCTCGGCAAGCCCGCGGGCGTCCAGGACTACTACCCGCCGCTCGCCGGCGGCCTGCACGCGCTCCGATTCCTCCCCGGGAAGACCGAGGCCGTCCGCCGGCACGTGGACCCGTCCGCCTGGCTTCGCCACCTGACCCTCTTCGACACGGAGGCCGCGCACTCGTCGGGGATGAACAACTGGGAGGTCTACCGGGCGCGCCTCGAGGGGGACCGCGACGTCGCGCGGCGCCTGGAAGACGTCGCCGTCGCGGCGCGCGAGATGGCGGAAGCCGCGGAGGCATCGGACTTCCACGCGATGGGCGCCGCCCTCAAGCGCGAGTGGGACGCGCGGCGGCGCCTGGCTCCCGTCGTCTCCTCGCCGGGGGTCGAGGCCGCGATCGACGCGGCTCTGGGCGCGGGCGCGTGGGGCGGCAAGGCGTGCGGCGCGGGCGGCGGAGGCTGCGTCGTGATCCTGGCGCCGCCCGAGAAGACGCCGGCGGTGCGGCAGGCGCTCCAGCGCCTGAGCGAGGGGCGGATCCTGCTCGTCGCGGTGGAGAACCGGGGCCTCGACGTCAGCAGCTGAGCGCGGCGCCCGGGCGGCGCCGTTCATCCCGGCTCCCTACGCCGCGCTCCTCATCGATTCGACGCACCGCGCGAGCTCGTCGCGCATCGCTTCGGGGGAGGCGGCGTGGTGCCAGCCGCCGTGGCCCGGGAGCACCCACTCGAAGCCGTAGTCGAGCAGCCGCTCCATCGAGCGGATCTGCTCGTCCCACGAGTACCAGCAGGCATCGCGAAAGGCGACGAGCCGGCCTCGCCGCCGAGACCAGGCGAGGTGGTCGCCGGTGAAGAGGAACTTCTCCCGGTAGAGCAGGACCGCGTGGCCGCGCGTGTGGCCGGGCGTCGGGATCGCGAGCAGGTCCGGCGCCAGCGGCTCGGGCGCAGTGCCCGAGAGCACGCGCTCGACCAGGCGCGTCCCCGCGGCAAGGTCGTCCCGGTGAAGGACCCGCTCGCAGCCGAAGCGTTCCCGCAGGGCGGCGTGGTCCGCCACGTCATCCCGGTGCGTCAGGAAGAGCGTCCGGACGCCACCGCGGGCTTCGAGCGCGGAGAGCAGCGGCCCCGCGGCCCGCGGCGAGTCGACGAGGACGTTGCCCTCGGGGCGCTCCACGAAATAGCTCCAGGCTCCGAAGGCGCTCTCGGCCGTGAAGCCGCAGAACGACACGTTCTCCGCGACGGTTTCGGGAAACGCCCGCGAGGCTTCCGCCACGGCCGGGGCGTCGGGGCGCAGGGTGCCGATCGAGGCGGTGGGGCACGCCACCAGAGCCATCAAGGCGCGCCGGCGCTCGGCGTCGGTCCGCGGCTGGGCGCGGACGAAAGCGTGGCCGCCGCCGTCGTCGAATACGGCCGGAGCGATCCGCCGGCAGGCATCGCAGTCGATGCAGGTGCGGTCGACGTAGAAGTCGCCCGGCGCGTTGTCCGGCAGCCGCGCGGCGGGGGAGGCCATGGACCCTAGATCCGGTCGAGGTGGGCGACCGTGCGCTCGTCCCGGACGTCGCCGGTGTTCAGCGTCGTGCGGGGCTCCATCAGGACGACCCAGCACTCCTCGTCGGCCGAGGGCCGGTGCTCGGTGCCCCTCGGGACGATGAAGAGCTCGCCTTCCGAGAGCTCGACGTCGCCCGTGCGCAGGCCGATCCGCAGGCGTCCCTTCACCACCAGAAAGAGCTCGTCCTCCTTCTCGTGGCTGTGCCAGACGAAGTCGCCGCGGAGCTTGACGACCTTGATCTGGTGGTCGTTGACGTCGCCGACGATCTTCGGCTTCCATTGGTCGGCGAAGAGCGAGAACTTCTGGAGCAGGTTCACCTTGTCCATGGGGGCGTCCTCGGTCTCATCTTGCCACGCCGAGCGGGAGAAGGAGCCCACGGACCTTTCGGCCCGCGCGGGACGACGCTCGAGGCTTCGCCCCCGCGCGTCACATTCTCCCGGGCTCGGGGATCCCGAGGAGATCGAGCAGGCGCGCCATCTCCGTGCGAAAGATACGCGCGATCGCCAGGCGCCGGGTCCGGACCGCCGCGTCGGGCTCCTGGAGGATCGGCTGGCGGTGGTAGAAGTGATTGAACGCCTGCGCGAGGCCGAAGGCGTGCCGGGCGAGCGCCGCGAGCTCGAGCGTGTCGACCGCGCGCTCCGCGACGTCCGGGATCGAGGCGGCGTCCAGGGCGATGGCCCACAAGTCGTCGTCCCAGCCGTCCGCAGGCAGCGCCGCGGGATCGAGCGCGCCGCCGAGGCCTTTCTCCTCGACCTTCCGGAAGATGTTGTCGGTCCGGACCAGCGAGTAGAGCAGGTAGGGCCCGGTATCGCCCTCGAAGTTCAGGGCTTCGTCGAAGTCGAAGGCGATGATCTTGTTGCGGCCGACCTTCAGCAGGAAATAGCGCAGCGCGCCGATGGCGATGGCCTGCGCGTCGCGCTCGGCGGCCTCGGACCCGCCCGGGGCGTCCTCGCCGCGCCGCTTGCCGATCTCCGCGCGGGAGCGCTCGAGGAGGAGCTCGACGAGGTCGTCGGCTTTCACGCCGAGGCCCTTGCGCCCGGACATCTCGACGAACGGCTTCTTCTCGTCCTCGGCCGAGAGCCGGTACTCCTCGCCGAAGCGTTCGGCGAGCTCGCGGGCGGCTTTGGGCGAGAGGGCGACGATCTCGTAGGAGAAGTGGATCGATCGGTCGGCCTCGGCGTCGTGCCCGAGCGCCCGAAGGCCCTCCCGGACGACCTTCTGGGGGTACGCCTGGCGCACGTCGATCACGTTGAAGACGCGGTGGCCATGGCCGAACGCCGGGGCCCCCGCCGCGCCGCCGGCGTGCGCCGTGCGCCAGACCGGGTGCTCGCGGACGGCCTTCGGGATCTCCTCCTCGCGCACCGAGCCCGAATCCCAGCGCGGCGAGAAGCGCTCGTAGTCGAAGTCGACCGGCAGGAGGCCGAACTTCCAGAGCTGGTAGGCGATGTCCTTGCCGGTGTAGGTCACGGTGCCCGTCGACCGCACGAGGATCTTGTCCGGCTCTTCCATCCCGGCGAACTCCTCGGAGTCCGAGAGCCGGAGGACCCAGCAGCCGGCGTGCTTGCCTTCGGTCTCCAGGTGGATGGCGCCCTTCTCCTTCAGCATCGCGAACGCGCGCGCCCAGAAGTGCTTGTGGAGAATGTCGCTCTCGCGCGGCAGCACGTCGTAGATGATGCCGAGGCGCCCCATCGTCGCCAGGTGTGCCGAGGCAACGGCCTCGACGACGGCCGCCGCGATGCGGGCGGTCTCGTTGTCGCCGGCCTCGATCGCGTGGAGCACCTCGTCGCGCCACTTCTTCGTCTCCGGACGCTCCGTGTACGTGCGGCCGACCTCGGCGTAGAGGTCCCAGCACAGGTACGCGAATCCCTTCGGGTTCGGCGCGCCGCCCGGGAAGCGGCTCTCGCGGATGACCGTCCTCGCCCCCTCGAGGGTCCTCACGCCCTGGAGGTTCAGCAGTCCCGCGACGACGTCCGCCACCTGGACGCCCGTGTCGTCGAGGTAGTTTTGCACCTCGACCGCGTAGCCGAGGTGCCGGAGCGTGCGCACGAGCACGTCGCCGAGGGCGGCGTTGCGGAGGTGGCCGATGTGGGCGGCTTTGTTCGGGTTGATGTTCGTGTGCTCGACGATGACCTTGCCGGCGCGAGGCGTCGCGGGCGGCGCGCCGGCGAAGAGCGCGCGCACGACGCGGCCCCGGTCCAGGGAGAAGTTGAGATAGCCCGCGCCCTCCAGACGCGCCTCGCGCACGCCCTCCGGGAGTCGGATCGCGGGAGCGAGCTCGGCCGCGATCGCCCGCGGCGCCTTCTTCAATGCCTTGGCGAGGTCGAAGGCGATCGGGCAGGCGAGATCGCCGAGGGCGAGCTTGGGCGGGCGTTCGAGGACGACGCGCTCGACGTCGACGCCGAGCTTTTCGCGCGCCGCGGCGCGGACGGCCTCGGTCAGCGCGGCGCGGATCGGTTCGAGCATGGGCGGCGAGTATAAGGGCAGGAGGCAGGAGGCAGGAGGCAGGAGGCACGGCAGGGACTACAATCGCCTCGTGAGCACTCCGGTCGTTCGCTCGGTGTCGGTGGGCGCGTCGGCCGCCGACGCGTTCGACGCTTTCACCCGGGTCTCCGACCTGCTTTCGTGGCTCTGCGAGGGCGCGCTCGTGGGCCTTCGCCCCGGCGGCAACTGGGCCGTGGGGTTCACGAACAAGCGCGGAATCACGGAGGCGACCGTCCTCGGCAAGATCGTCGAGTTCGAGCGTGGCCGCCGCCTCGTGGTGGACCAGATCTCCTACGAGCCCCGCGAAGGCGAACCCCTTTCCGGGATCCGTCTCGAGCTGACGTTCGAAGCCGAGGGCGAGCGCGGGTGCGTGGTGACCGTGGCGCAGGACGTTCCGGACGCCGGGCCGGCGTACGCCCGCTATTCGGGCGAGGCAGGGACCGGCTGGGAGGCGAGCCTCGCCGAGCTGAAGAAGTACCTCGAGGGGCCGCGGGAGCGGCGGATCCTGATCGAGGCCGGCCTGCCGGAGAATTAGCCGCGTGGACCTGAAGGAGCTGACCACGACCGATCCCTGCGACGTCTGCGGCGGCGTCGGCTGGGTCCTCGATTCCTCCGACGGGCGCAAGCTCGCTCATCCCTGCGTCTGCCGCGGGTCCGAGGTCGCCCGCGCCCGCCTGCAGGGCGCGGGCATCCCCGAGCGCTATCGCGATTGCACGCTCGAGAACTTCTCGGACAACAACGCGAGCCTTTCGAAGGCAAAGACCCTCGCGCGCGAGTTCGTCGACGCGTACCCGGCGGTCGAGGCCGGCCTGCTGCTGGTCGGCCCGTCCGGCCGCGGCAAGACTCACCTGGCGTGCGCGATCCTGTCCGAGCTCGTCGCGACCAAGGGGGCCGGAGGCCTCTACGTGGACTTCTCGGACCTGCTGGTCAAAATCACGACGTCGTTCCGGCCCGACGCCGACTTCTCGAAGGAGTCCGTGCTGACGCCCTACGCCGAAACGGAGATCCTCGTCCTCGACGAGCTCGGCGCGTCGAAGCCGCACCCCTGGGTGCTCGACGTTCTCTACAGCCTGTTGAACACGCGCTACAACCGCAAGCGCGTCACGATCGCCACCTCGAACTTCGAGGACGAGATCGCGCCGGGCTCGGGCGAGCGGGAGCGGCTGGAAGACCGGATCGGCTATCGCCTCCGGAGCCGGCTCTTCGAGATGTGCCTGCTCGTGCCGCTGCGCGGCAGCGACTTCCGAAAAGACGTTCTCGGAACCCGGATCCGGTCCCGGTTTTGAGCCCCCGTTCCCGACACGGCTTCGCGCGCCTCGCGTTCGCCGCGACGACGCTGCTGGCCGCCTGTGCCACGCCGCCGTCGAAGCCTCCCGCCGCGTCGCCGGAGACGCCCGAGGCCCCGCTGCCGATCCCTTCCGTGCGTGTGACGCCCCCGGTGACGGCGGCGCCGTCGGGCACGCTGTATCGGGTCGGCTTGAAGAGCGACGCGACCGACTTCTCGCTCGGCAGCGCCGGCACCGTCTGGGTCGTCGCCTCGGGAGATCGGGCCGAGCTGCTCCAGGGTCCCGTGACGTTTCGCCCGAACGGAGCAACGCCGGCCCAATCCTTCCAGATCCAGGCCGGGGCCTTCTCGCAGGAGGAGCCGGCGCGCCGGCTCGCGGATCGCCTGACGGCGACCTGGGCCATGCCCGCGGCCGTCGCGTTCTCGGCCGACCGCGGCGTCTACCGGGTTCTCCTCGGCGCGTTTCCGGCGCGCGCCGACGCCGACGCGTTCCTCGCGAAGCTCAAGGCCGCGGGGCAGGACGGCTTCGTCGTGCCGGGCGCGCTGCCGGCGCCCGCCGCGGCGCCCGCCACGATCACGGTCGCGCACACGTCGGGGCCGGCGCTCGTGCTTCCCTCGCCGATCGACGTGTTCACCCCGGCCGCCGACGTGCGCGTCGTCGCCGACGGCGTGGCGTACCGGGGGAGCCTGCGGATCCTGGTCAACCCGCGCGGCCTGCTGAACGTGGTCAATCGCGTCGACCTCGAGGAGTACCTGTACGGCGTCGTGCCGGCGGAGATGGGGCCGAAGCGCTTCGACGCGATCGAGAGCCTCAAGGCGCAGGCCGTCGCGGCGCGCACTTACGCCCTCGCGCACCGCGGGCAGTTCGAGGCCGAGGGTTACGACATCTGCCCCGGACCGAAGTGCCAGGCCTATGGCGGCGCCGCGGCCGAGGACCCCCTCTCGACGGCGGCAGTCGACGGCACGCGCGGTCTCGTCCTCGCCTATCAGGGTCAGTTTGCCGACGCGCTCTTCGTCTCGACCTGCGGCGGCATGACC
Source organism: Thermoanaerobaculia bacterium (assembly GCA_035506175.1). Lineage (GTDB taxonomy): Bacteria > Acidobacteriota > Thermoanaerobaculia > UBA5066 > Gp7-AA6 > DAHUXD01. The sequence goes on from DATJPZ010000010.1 coordinate 24,387, forward strand.
GAGAACGTCGAGAACGTCTTCGCCGGCGGTCCGGTTCCGTATCTCGTCTCGGTGCCGTGCGGCGAGCTGCCCTCCCAGGAGCTCGCCGGCGCCGCCGTGCCGCGCGACGGGGGCCTCGAGCCGCGGAGCGGCCTCGCCTGGCGGGGCTACGCGCTCCGGCGCTCGCTGCCGAAGAAGACCGCGGCGCCCCGCGCGGCGAGTCTCGCGGCCGCGCAGCGCCTCGCCGGGGTTCCGCGGCGCGGCGAGCCGCCGGCGAAGCTGACGCCGTCGGCCGTCTACCCATCGCTCATCGAGGAGTTCGGCCTGACCGAGGCGAAGGCGCTGCACCTGACCCCGCTCGACGAGAGCTACGACGCCGAGCGGCCGTCCGCGGTCGCGGGGCTGTCGGGGTCGGCGCGGTCGGCCTACGAGTTCCTGCTGCGCTTCCGTTTCGCCGGCGACCTGATTCCGCCGGCGGACCGCGAGCTGAGCGAGGAGGAGTACGGCGGGCTGCTGTTCTCGGTCGCGCTGCGCCTGCTCGGGGTGACCGAGGGCTCGGGCCGCTTCCTGTCGCGCGAGGGCGCGAACCTCTGGATCAAGACGGCCGACGGCCGCCAGGGCCTCCCCGTGGATCCGGACGTGCCGCTGGCGCGGCGGGTCGGCAACGCGTTTCTCCCGACGGCGTCGCTGACGCTCCGGCCCGGGGACAAGCTGCGGTGGCTGCGCGCGGGACCGCGGGTCCTGGCGCTGTGGGTCGAGCTCGAGGCCGACGGGCCCGTCGCCGAGCGCGACTCGGCGTGGACCGAATGGGTCCGGCGCGTGCCGGCCCGCGAGCTCGCGCGGCGGATGTCCGGTCGAATCGCGGGCAACGAAGTGCGCGAAATCACCGTCGTCAAGCGGGCGCCGTCGGGGCGCGCGATCGAGATGCGCGTCAAGACCGACCTCGCCGAGACCGTCTTCAAGCGCTTCGAGCTGCGCCAGGCGGTCGAAATGCCCGAGATGCTGTTCACCGTGGCGCGGGTCGAGGGGGCGGATGGCCAGGCCGAGTTCGTGTTCCTGGGGCGGGGCTGGGGCCACGGCGTCGGTCTGTGCCAGAACGGCGCTTTCGGGATGGCCCTGGCCGGCGAGACGTACGACCGGATCCTGCGCCACTACTACACCGGCATCGACATCGTGCAGGCTTCCGGCGTGACGGCGCCCGCGGCGCCTTCGACGCGCTAGGCGCTCCCGGAGCGCGGAACGGTAGAATCAACGGCATGACCACCGCCGTGTCGGCCGAGCGTCGGGCGATCCTGCAGACCCTGTCCGACTTCTGCGAAGCCGAGATCCGTCCGAACGTCATGCGTTGGGACGAGGCGCAGGAGTTCCCGCGCGAGGTGTTCCGCAAGCTCGGCGAGCTCGGGTTCCTCGGGGTCCTCTTCCCCGAGGCCTACGGCGGCGCGGGCCTTTCGTACATGGACTACCAGGCGATCGTCGAGGAGATCGCGTCGGTCGACCCGTCGATCGCGCTCTCCCTCGCCGCGCACAACAGCCTCGGGACGAACCACATTTTTCAGCTGGGGACCGAGGCCCAGCGGCGGAAGTACGTCCCGAAGCTCGCCTCGGGCGAGTGGCTCGCGGCGTGGGGGCTGACCGAGGCCGAAGCGGGCTCGGACTCGAGCGGCACGAAGACGACCGCGGTGCGCGACGGTGATTCCTGGGTCCTGAACGGCTCGAAGAACTTCATCACCAACGCGTCGGTCGCGCGGGTTGCCGTCCTCATGGCCGTGACCGACCGCGCGCGGGGCAACAAGGGCATCTCGGCGTTCATCGTCGAACTCGACAACCCGGGCATTCGCGTCGGCAAGAAGGAAAACAAGCTCGGGATGCGCGCCTCCGACACCTGCACGCTCGTCATGGAGGACTGCCGCGTCCCGGCGGACCACCTTCTCGGCGAGCTCGGCTCGGGCTGGGTCGACTCGATGAAGATTCTCGACGGCGGCCGGATCTCGATCGCCGCCCTCTCGGTCGGACTCGCGCGGGGCGCCTGCGCGGCGGCCCTGTCGTACGCGCGCCAGCGCCGGCAGTTCGGGCGGCCGATCTGCGACTTCGAGGCGATCCAGTTCTATCTGGCCGAAATGGCGACCGAGATCGACGCGGCGCGCCTGCTGACCGAGCGCGCGGCGGCGGCCAAAGACGCGGGTGAACCGGTCACGAAGCTGTCCGCCCAGGCCAAGCTCTACGCCTCCGAGGCGGCCGTGCGCGCGACGGAACGGGCGATCCAGATCCACGGCGGCTACGGGTTCACGAAGGACTTCCCCGTGGAGAAGCTCTACCGCGACGTGCGCCTCTGCACGATCGGGGAAGGGACGAGCGAGATCCAGAAGCTCGTCATCGCCAGGCAGCTGCTCGGCGGCGCATGACCGCCGCGGGCGGCGCTTCCGAGGAGCTCGCGCGCGGCGTGCTGGAAGGGCGTGCCCGGGCGATCGGCCGCGCCATCTCCGAGGTCGAGCGGGACTCGGCCGCGGTGCCGGCGCTCCTGCGCCGCCTCTTCCCGAAAACGGGCCGCGCCCGGATCGTGGGGATCACGGGTCCGCCCGGCGCCGGCAAGTCGACGCTCGTCCAGCGCCTCGCGCAGGCGTATCGCCGCGAAGGTCGCCGAGTCGGCATCGTCGCCGTCGACCCGTCGTCGCCGTTTACCGGCGGAGCGATCCTCGGCGACCGGATCCGCATGGCCGAGATCTACACGGATCCGGGCGTCTTCATCCGGTCGATGGCGACGCGCGGCGCGCTCGGCGGCCTCGCCCGCGCCACCAATGACGCGGTCGACGTGCTCGACGCCGCGGGGTACGACCCGGTGCTCATCGAGACGGTCGGTGTCGGCCAGGACGAGGTGGACGTCGTGCGGGCGGCCGACACGATCGCCGTCGTGCTCGTGCCGGGCCTCGGCGACGACATCCAGGCGATCAAGGCCGGGATCCTCGAGATCGCGGACGTCTTCGTCGTCAACAAGGCCGAGCGCGAGGGCGCCGACCGGGCCGTGGCGGAGCTGTCGATGATGCTCGACTTCGCCGGCCACCCGCCCTGGCGGCCGCCCATCGTCAAGACGTCGGCGCCGACGGCGGCGGGCGTGCCCGAGCTGGTCGCGGCACTCGAGGCGCACGGCGCGCACCTGGCGCGGTCCGGGGAAGGGCAGCGGCGGCGGGCGCGGCGCGCGCGGGCACGGCTGCTCGCGCTGCTCGACGCGCGGTTTCGCCAGGCCGTCGAGGCGCGCGCGCCGGAGCGGGACGGCCTCGAGCAGGCCGTGCGCGCCGTGGAGGAGCGGCGCGAGGATCCCTACGCCGCGGCGGGACGACTCTTCGACGGCCTGGTGCGCGGGCCGCGCGAAGCGGCCGCGGGAGGACGCGCGTGAAGGCGTACCGCATCGATCACCTCGGGGTGGCCGTCCCGTCGATCGACGCGGCGCTCGCGGTGTACCGGGCCCTCGGCCTCGTCGAGTCCCGGCGCGAGACCGTCGCGGGCCAGCAGGTCGTCGCGGCGTTTCTCCCGGTCGGGGAGAGCCGCATCGAGCTGCTCGAGCCGACCTCGCCCGACTCGCCGATCGCCAAATTCCTGGCCCGGCGCGGCGGCGGGATCCATCACGTCTGCTTCGCGGTCGACGACCTCGAGGCGGCGCTCGAGGACCTCGCCGCGAAGGGCTTCCGCCTGATCCACCGACAGGCCGTTCCCGGCGCCGACGGCAAGCGCGTCGCGTTTCTGCACCCGGAGGCCGGCGGCGGCGTGCTCATCGAGCTCTCGCAACGCCCCTCGCCCCCGGCCCCGCTCCCGCCGGGAGAGGGGAGAATGGGCGGGCCATGAAGATCGGCGAGTTCGTCCTCGTCCACCTCGTCAACCCGAAAGAGAAGTTCTGGGGCGTCCTGAAGGAGCGGGACAACTCCGGCGTGACCGTCCGCGGTCTCTCGCTCGAAGGCTTCGAGGGCTGGCTCCACGAGATCGCCCGGCGGGAGACGGTTACCGTGCTGCCCTCGACCGTCTTCTTCCCGCTCCACCGCGTCGAGCGCATCTTCCTCGACGAGACCGCGGGCGACTTCGTCTCCTTCGCGGACCGCTTCCGCCGGACGGTGGGGGAGGACGCCCGCTACTACCTGACGCCGATGCCGGAGGAGCTCGAGTCCTAGAGGCGCCGCGCGCCGCCCGCCTCGCGCGTCAGACGCGGAAGTGGTCCGCTTGCCAGTCCCGGATCTTCTTCTTGATCTCGCCCCGCCGCTGCAGGTTCTTCTCGAGCACCTCGCGAACGAGCCCGGCCATCTCGCCGTCGCCGGCGAAGCGCAGGGCGATGAGCTGGGGTCGCGACAGCTCGCGGATGCGCGGCTTCAGGTCTGCCGGCAGGATCCGTTCGAGGCGCAGCTGCACCTCGAGGCGGATGATGCGGTCCTGCACGGTCGTCGCGAAGGTGCGCATGAAGAAGAAGATCAGGAAGTACGCCACCGCCATGAGCGCCGCGACGACGTTGCCGGCGGTGAAGGCCTTCACCAGCTGGATCGCGGCGTAGACGAAGTTGACGAGCAGGATCCCGAAGAGGCCGAAGTGGAAGAGCGGAACGTAGCGCGCGTGGTTCTCGTACGTCTGGGGCGTTCTGGCCATGGCCGGCTCCTCGTTTCCTCCGGCGGCGCGAAGCGCGCCGGAAACCGCGGCTCGCGAGTCGCGCGCTAGAGCGCGACGTTCTTGACGAAGAAGTCGGCGGCCGAGACCTGCCCGTTGACCAGCAGGCGCGCCTGCTCCGGCGACATGTCGAGCGTGCCGCCGGAATCGCCCGACGACGTCGTCAGGATGATGTGGACGGTCAGGGAGACGCCCCGCGTCTGGGGGTCGGAGAGGGCGCGCGCGGCGGCGTTCAGGGCGTTGAAGACCTGCTCCTCGGTGTTGGTCGTGACGAGGAGGCCGGTCTTGCCGCGGAAATTCGTCAGCTTGTACTGCGAGATGCCGGCGCCGTCGAAGACGCGGGCGACCGCCGCCTGCAGGTTGGGGTCGACCGGCTGGAACGAGGGGCCGCTGCCGTCGGCCGAGGCCTTGTCGTCGTGCGACGGCAGCGCCATGCGCGGTTTGTTCTCCTTGATGTAATCCTGGAGCCGGGTCGCGGGCACCTTGTCGGGAGCCGGCGTCGGTTTCCGGCTGTCGGGGGTGTCGATGGCGACGACGTTGCCGAAGTTCTCCTTGTTGTACTTCTCCGAGCCCTCGACGTCGATCAGCTCCAGTTTCATCGCGGTGACGGTGCCGTTCTCCAGCGTCACGATGGCCCTGTCGCCTTTGACGGTGTACTTCGTCTTCGCGAAGATGAGCGAGCCGTCCTTGAGCTTGATGACGTAGGCGAAGAGAGGCCCCGTCGCCAGGACGAGCGCGGCCAGTCCCAGAAGCAGGCTCTTTTTCACGGCGTCCGGCTCCTTCCGAGCGCTTTGGCGCGGCGTTTGACAGTGTGACGTGCGCCCAAGATGATAGCACCCCAATGCTCATCGTCATGGACGCGGCCGCGACCGCGGAGGACGTCGAACGCGTCGTCGGCACGGTCCGGGGGTTGGGGCTGCAGGCCCACCCCATCCCCGGCGCCCAGCGGACGGCGATCGGCATCACCGGGAACCGCGGAGCGGTCGACCGGGCCGCCTTCGAAAACCTGCCGGGGGTGGCCGAGGTCATCCCGGTCTCGGCGCCCTACAAGCTCGTCTCCCGGGAGGCCAAGCGCGAGAACACCGTCGTCTCGATCCGCGGGGTTCCGGTCGGCGGCCCGCGCCTGGCGCTGGTCGCGGGCCCGTGCGCCGTCGAGTCGGAGGCGCAGGCGATCGAGATCGGGCGGCGCGTCCGCGAAGCGGGCGCGTCGCTCTACCGCGGCGGCGCCTACAAGCCGCGGACCTCGCCGTACTCGTTCCAGGGACTCGGGGTCGAAGGGCTGAAGATCCTCGCGCGCGTGCGCGCGGAGACCGGCCTGCCGATCATCACTGAAGTCCTGGACACGGAGACCGTGGACGTCGTCGCGGAGCACGCCGACTGCCTCCAGGTGGGCGCGCGCAACATGCAGAACTTTTCGCTCCTGAAGCGGCTC
>DATJPZ010000011.1:0-19809 GCA_035506175.1 Thermoanaerobaculia bacterium
GACGCGGAAATCGCGCTGAAGACTTCGCCCTCTTTGACGGCACATCTTAGCGAATCGACGGGAAGCGTTTCCGAAGGGGGTTGCAATGACGAGGCAGTATGGCGTCGAAGTCGCTCTGGCGGCTCTCGGCTTCATCCGGACTGCAGCGCCGGCGGGCACTACTAGGTCTTCGCCACGGGCCTGACCAACGTCGCGGTGGCGCCGGGGGGCTCTCGGCGGTCGGGATTCCGACCTTCGATGGAAATGGGAACGCAACCGTCCTGCAGAGCGTCGGCCGTAATGGAGATTACAGCTTCGACGAAACCGGCGCGTTCACCTACCTGGTGAATCCGGACTGCACGGGTTTCGGGTACAGCGACGACGGCGACGAATTCACCCGCTTCGTCGTCGTGAATGCCGGCGAGGGCCTCTACATGTTCAGCGAGTCGGAGGGCAACGCCGTTCACGGCGTGGGCACGAAGATCGCCAGCGACTGAGTCGAATCAGCTCCTCACTTCGCGGCCGCTGCCGCCAGGATCTCCGAGCGGCCGGGGACGTCGGGATCCGCGCGGCTCCACTGCCTCGCGAGCTTTGCCGACGCCTCCCGGGATGCCGCCGGATCGCCCGACGCGGCGGCCGCCTTCGCGAGACCCAGGAGCGACAGAGCCCGGGCCGGGTTGTGCGCCAGCGCGGTCTCGAACTCGCGCCGCGCGTCGCCCGGCTTGCCGGCCGCGAGCAGCACCTCCCCGGCGAGCTCGTGCGCGGGCTTGACCACGACGGGCGGGCCGAACTCGAAGGACATCGCGTCTTCGACGGCGGCGGCCTCGAGAGCGAGGCGCTCGGCCGCGGCCCGGTCGCCGCGCGAGAGCGCCAGGAGCGCCTCGAGCTCGAGTGCCATCACCTTCGGCACCGACGCCCCGCCGCGCGCGTCGTAGCCCGGCTTCGCGGCGACGCCGTGGCCGTGCCCTTCGTCGCTCGACGGTTCCGGCGCCTGCAGCTTCGACAGCGCCGCCTCGGCGCCCGCCCGGTCGCCCGCGTCGAGCGCGCAGAGGCCGCGCGCGAAGTGATCGCGGGGGGCCGTCGCGGACGCCGGCGGAACGGCGCCCTCGCACCGGCGCGTGTCGACGATCCAGGCCGCGCGCATCGACGAGAGGCTGCCTTCCGTCAGCGGCGTCGGCGCGGCTTTCGCGTCGGCCTCCATCGTGGCGAGGTCCGCGCGCGCCGCCTGCCAGCGGCCGAGCTGGAGCAGCGCGTACTCCCGCCACGAGAGGGCGTGGAAGCTGTGCGCTCCCGGCCCGAGTCCCTTCTTCGCCGCGCGCTCGACCGAGGCGTCCCACGACGCGTCGTTCGACGCGACCGCCGCCTCCCACATCCCGGAGGCGAAAAAGATGTGCGAGGGCATGTGGAGCGCATGGACGGCCGCCGGGGCGATCGCCGCGTAGACGCGCGCGGGACGCATCCCGAGCGGCGCGTGGACGGGGTCGTCGTAGCAGTGGATCAGGTAGTGGGCCGCGCCCGGATGCTCGGGGTTCTTCGCGAAGACGTCTTCCTCGATCGCCGCGGCCTGTATGTAGACGCGCACGTCGCGCTTGTCCTCGCAGGTGCCGAGCAGGGCCAGGCCGTAGAGCGCCGCCGCGTCGAGGTCGTCCGGAAAGCGCTCGTGGAGGCGCCGCATCGCTTCCGCGTAGGCGAGGTCGCACGCGCCCTTGTCGCCGTCCGCGTAGAGCGCCTCGACGGCGTCGAGGTACATCTTCTCGCGCTCGGTCGGGGCCTTGGCGCGCCGCTCGGGCGCCGTCGGCGCCAGCCGCTCGAGGGCCTTCAACGCGGCGCCGCGGTCCCGCTGCATCCAGAGCGGGTGGTTGTACGTCATCGCCTCGCCCCAGTAGGCCATCGCGAACCCTGGATCCGCCTTCTGCGCCTGCCGGAAAGCCTCGGCGGCGTCGTCGTACTCGAAGCTGTGCAGCAGAAGGACGCCGCGGAGGAAGTCCGGCATCGCCTGGGGTGACCCCGAAGCCGGGAAGTCGATCCTGCCGAGGGCCGCCCCGCCGGGCTGCGGCACGACGGCGGACGCGTCGGCGCCGGCCCCGAGAACCGCCCCGAGCAGGACCAGGACGACGCCGAAACGCAGTCGCATGGGCATGCCTCCCTGGCGGGAGAATATCTCCCGGCCGAAAAATCGCCGGCCGCAGATTGTCGATTCGGGCCTTCCCCGTTCGACTCACTGTCGAAAGGAGACGAATCATGCGTTACCTGCTCTTGATCTACGACGCGGAGTCCCAGTGGGCGGGGTTGAACGAATCGCAGAAGGGCCAGATGTTTCAGGAGTACATGACCTTCACCGAGAGCATCAAGAAGAGCGGACACTGGCTGGCGGGACAGCAGCTCCAGCCGATCGCCAGCGCGACGACCGTCCGCATCCGCAACGGCAGGATGACGACGACGGACGGCCCGTTCGCGGAGACCCGGGAACAGCTCGGCGGCTTCTACATGATCGAGGCGTCGAATCTCGACGAGGCGACGGCGATCGCCGCCCGCGTCCCCTCCGCGAAGATCGGCTCGATCGAGGTCCGGCCGATCGTGGAGCGGGCCGGCTGATGTCGATCGAGAGCCTCTACCGCGACGAGTCCGGCCGGATCCTGGCCACGCTGATCCGCCTCGTCGGGGACTTCGACCTCGCCGAGGAAGTCATGCACGACGCCTTCGCGGCGGCTCTCGAACAATGGTCCGGTCACGGCGTCCCGGACAACCCCCGCGCCTGGCTCGTCGCGACCGCCAAGCACAAAGCGATCGACCGGCTCCGGCGCGACGTCCGGTTCCGGGAGCGCCAGGACGAGCTGGCGCACTGGGCGGCCCTCGAGGAGGGGGCCGCCCCCGATTTTGCGGACCCTCGGGACGGGTCGATCGCCGACGACCGGCTGCGCCTGATCTTCACCTGTTGCCACCCGGCGCTCTCGCTCGGGGCGCGCGTCGCGCTGACGCTCAAGACGCTCGGCGGCCTGACGACCGAGGAGATCGCGCGGGCGTTCCTCGTGCCGGCGCCGACGATGGCGCAGCGCCTCGTCCGCGCGAAGCAGAAGATCCGCCTCGCGGGCATCCCCTACCGCGCCCCCCCGGAAGCCGAGCTGCCGGAACGGCTCGACGGCGTCCTGACGACGCTCTACCTGATCTTCAATGAAGGCTATGCGGCAAGCTCCGGCGCCGAGCTCGTCCGCTCGGATTTGTGCGCGGAGGCGATCGGGCTCGCGCGGACCCTCGTCGGCCTGCTGCCCCGCTCGACCGAGGCGCGGGCGGTGCTCGCGCTCATGCTGCTCCACGACTCGCGGCGGGCGACACGCGCGAATCCCGACGGCGACCTCGTGCTGCTCGAGAATCAGGAGCGCGGACTGTGGGATACCGAGGAAATCCGCGAGGGTCTCTCCCTGACCGAGAGCGCGCTGCGCGAGGGCGGGCCCGGCTACTACGCCCTGCAGGCCGCCATCGCGGCCCTGCACGCCGAGGCGAAGCACCCCTCCGAGACGGACTGGCCGCAGATCGCCGCGCTCTACGGCGAGCTCCTTCGGCGCTTCCCCTCTCCGGTCGTCGAGCTCAACCACGCCGCCGCCGTCGCCGAGGCCCACGGCGCCGGCGAGGGCCTGCGCCTGCTCGACGCGCTCGACGCCAGCGGCCGGCTGCCCGACTACCACCGGCTGCCGGCCGCGCGGGCTCAGCTGCTCGCCCGGCTCGGCCGCGCCGAAGACGCCGCGACGGCGTATCGCCGCGCGCTCGCGCTCGTCGGCAACGAGTCGGAGCGACGGTTTCTCGAGCGGGAGCTCGCTCGGGTTTCGGCGCCCACCCTCTAGAACGTCACCCGCACCGCGGCGCGGAAGGATCGCGGCGCCGAGCGCGCCGTGACCTTGCCGTACTCGGGGTTCATCGGCCGCTGGTTCGGGTCGAAGACGGTCGCGGGATAGCCGACGGCCGGTCCGATCGACCATTCCTCGTCGGTCGACGTCGCGATCTGGTTGTTGAAGAGGTTGTAGAGATACGCCTGCAGCGTGACGGTCACGGGACCAAGAGTCATCGGGTAGCCGAGCGAGAGGTTCCCCTCCCAGAGCGTGGGCAGGCGACCGGCGGAGCCGCGCGGGAGCAGAAAGACGAGCGATCCGTAGTTCTGGTCGAAGTAGCCCAGCCGGTCGAGCGGGGCGCCGGTCTCGACGAAAGCCTGCAGCCCGATCCAGACCTTCCACGGCGTGACCCAGTAGCCGTCGAGACGGAAGCGATGGGTCCGGTCGAGGGCGAGGGTTCCGAAGGCGTCGTGCCACAGCGCCGGATAGTCGAACGCGCTGCTGTAACCGGGAGAGGTCTGGCCGTAGGTCGCCTGATTGACGCCACCGTCGTAGTTGCCCCGCAGCGACGAGTAGACGTAGCTCGTCTGGAGCCAGAGATCGTTCGAGAACGTCTGCCGGGCGACGAGCTCGATCCCGCGATAGATCCGGCTCGCCGCGGGCGTGGGCGGCCCGGACGCGGCGCATTTCGGATCCGTGTCGAAACCGTCGCAGACCGGGGCGTCGCCGCGCGCGTACGCGCCGTTGGAGCCCGGATTCACGAGCGCGCACGAGGTGCCCACGATCGAATAGTCGAAGTCGCAGCGATCCTCGATCACGTTGCCGAGGCGCCGGTAGGTCCCTTTCAGGCCGACCGTCAGACCGGGAGCGACGAGGCGCTCGACGCCGAGCGTGAGCTCGTCCTGATAGCCCGGCGAGAGACCCGAGTCGACGACGTCGCCAAACGGCGCGACGAGCACGTTGGGGTTCTGGTCGCAGCCGAGAATGGGGGGCTGGGGCGTCACGTCGGTGAGGCTGTAATTGCAGGTCAGGAGGCGCGTGATGCTCGCGAACGAGTTGAGGACGAGCGCCGTCGGGAGCGCGTAGTCGAAGCGGCCGACGAAGCCGTAGATCTTCGTGGCGCCGTTTTTCCACGGATCCCACGTGACGCCGAAGCGGGGCTGCCAGCCGTCGAAAAGACCGAGCACCGTACCGCCGTACTGGCTCCGCGTCTGTTGCCCGTCCCAGCGCAGTCCCGCATTGATCGTCACGCCCGGACCCACCTTCCACGAGTCCTGGGCGTAGGCCGAGTACGAGCGGATGTCGACGTGGCGCACCGCGTTGGCGACAGGCGTCGGGTCCAGGACGCTCACGGCGATGAAATCGTGCTGGTAATACGTCGTTCCGTACTGGTTCAGGATCGTGACCTGCTGACCTCCGGTCGCCGAGCCGTGCGTCGTCGTCTGGGCGTCGGCGTACCCGGCCCCGACCTGAATCTGGTGATCGCCGGCGTAGAAAGTTCCCTCGGCGCGGCCGAGCGCGCGCTGCGAGACCGCGTGGTCCGTGACGCCGATGACCGCTCCGTAGCCGAAGTACGCCGTCGGGGCGGCGATGCGGACGCAGGGAACGTCGGGGGTCCCTCCCTGGCAGGTCGCGTCCTCGACGCGCACGTGCTGGTCCGCCGACAACGCATCCTCGTCGCGGTGAAATCCGCCCTGCAGGGACACGCTGGCACCCGAGCCGAGGAGCTGGTTGAGCGTCAGCGCGTAGTCGGTCCCGCCGAGAGAGCGCGTCGACTTCCACGTCGCCGGGTCGACGTTGGTGATCGGCGTGACGTACGTGTCTCCGACGCCCTGGCGGGGATCCGCGCCCGCGGCGCCGGAGTTGGTCGAGGGGTCGGCGAAGACCGACGCCACGACGGTCGTCGACGGCGCGGCGTTCCAGGTCAGCTTCGCCGTGAAGAGATTGTCGGTCGTCTCGAGCGGAAAGCGGTCGGCCGTGGAAACGTAGTCTGACGCCTGGACCCTCGCGACCTGCCCGCGGAAATCCACGCGGTCGTACGCGCCGAAGATCCAGAGCCGGTCCTTGACCACGAATCCGCCGAGGTCGGCGCCGACGTCCACCCGCTGGCCGCTCGCGACCCGCATCTGGTTGATCAGCGCATCGCCCGGCAGGAAGACCTGGTGGGACGCCGTGCCGTTGGAGTCGTAGTACGCGAAGGCATCGGCGTGGTAATCGTTGCCTCCCGACTTCGTCACGACGTTGATCACGCCGCCGAGCGCGCCGCCGTACTGAGCCTGGTAGCCGCCCGTCTTGACCTCCACTTCCTGGACGAACTCCGTGGCGAAGGCCTTGCCCTGGATTCCCTTGTAGACGTTGGTCGTGTCGACGCCGTTGACGATCCACTGGTTCTCGGCCGACGTCGCTCCATAGATCGTCAGCGCGAGCGAACGCCCCTGCGTGTCGCCGCGGTCGGTCGAGACGCCGGGATTCGCCTGGACGACGTCGGAATAGTTGCGGCCCGTCGGCAGGTGCGCGACGACGCGGGCGTCGTAGCTCGTCCCGCCGGTCGTCGTCGCGGGGTCGATCGACGATGCCGCGCCGGAAACCACGACCGAAGCCTCGGCGGCCGGCTCGAGCTCGAAGTCCAGGCCCGCCGTCGCGTCGAGCGCGACCGCCACCGTCTTCTCCGCGGCCCGATATCCCGGCCGCACCACCCTGACGCGATACGTTCCCGGCGGCAACGAACGCAGCCGGAATCGCCCGGCCGCGTCGGTCGTCGCGCGGCGCGCGCCCGGAAGGCTCGGGCCCGATGCGTCGACGGACGCGCCCGCCAGCGCGCCGCCGGCGCCGTCGCGGACGACGCCCTCGATCCGGCCGCCCGTCGTCTGCGCGGCGGCCGAGGCGCAAATCGACAACGCCGCGATCGCGAGCGCCCGCGATCTCAGAGGAGCCCGAGCCTTCCGAGAATCCGCTCGAAGCGCGGATCCGAACGCAGCGAGTCGAATCGCGAGTCGGCGTTGATGGAAGCGATCGGCTCCCGATCGTTCAGGGCTTTCTCGAGCCACTCGAAAGCCTTCGTCCGGTCTCCGAGCCCCGCGTACACGAGGGCCCGCAGGCTCGCGGGCACGTAACGCTCTGCCGAGAGCTCCTCGAGCTTCTCCAGGGCTTGCTCCGCTTCCTTCCGCCGCCCGGCCGCTCCGTACAGAAAGCCGCGGTCCGCCCAGGAGTCCGGGTCGCTCGGCACGCCGGGGTCCTCCTTGAGCGACTCCGTGAGCGCCTCCTCATAACGCCTCTGCCGGAGAAGCAGCTCGACCTTCAGGCCCGACCCCGACCCCGACCCCGAACCTGTTTCGAGCTCGTCCGCCTTGCGCGCCGCCTCGATCGCCTCGTCGGTTCGTCCCGCTTCCAGGAGCATGCTCGCCGCGAGGGAATAGTTGAACGACGAGAACGGCTCGAGTTCCTCGGCGCGCCGGATCTCCGCGACGGCCTCGTCGAAGCGGCGTTGCGATTCCAGCATCAGGGCGTATCGGCGATGCGCGACCGCGTAGGTCGGCTGGAGAGCGATCGCGCCGCGGAGCTCCTTTTCGGCCTCGTCCAGCCTCCAGTCGTAGCATTGTTCGACGCCCGCGAGAGCGACCCGCGCTTCGACGAGCGCATCGTCGATCTTGAGCGCCTCGAGCGCCGCCGCGCGCGCCTTCGGAAACGCCTCGGCGGGACGCACTTCCCCGCCATGGCCGAGCCTGGCGTACGTGTCCGCGAGGCCCGCGTAAGCCAGGGCGTACGTCGGGTCGATCGCGATCGCCCTCTCGAAGTGCGACTTCGCCTGGTCGAGATCCCCCGCGTTCCAGAAATACCGCCCCTTGAGATACGACTGGTACGCCTCCGCGTTTTGCGTGAACTGGCTCGCCAGCCTCATCCCATCCGTTCCGCTGATTCGGAATTTCAGGCTGTCCACGATCTCGCGCGCAATCTCGGGCTCCAGGGCCGGGGCGTCGGCCGCCTTGCGAACGTACCGCTCTCCCCAGACGTGCCGGCCGTCACGGACGTCGACGAGTTCGACCGCGATCGTCAGGCTCTCGCCCGACCGCCGCACCGAACCGGTCAGGACTGCCGCCACGTTCAGATCTCGACCCGCCTGGAGCGGCGCTGGCGATTTCCCCTTGTACCTGAAGACGGCCGCCCGGGACGCCACGCGCAGCCCGGGCAGCCGCGAGAGGCGGTCGATCAACGAGTCCGTGACGCCGTCGCTGAGGTACTCGGCGGATGGGTCCGCGCCGACGTTTTCGAAAGGAAGCACGGCGAGCGAGTCGACGCGCCGCGACTCCCCCCGGGCCCGCACGATCCCGAGGGCGGCCAGCGACAGGACGACCGCGGCCGACGCGGCAATCAGCAGCGGCCGGCGCCCGGCGAGCCGCCGCGGACCGATTCGCGGCCGGGCCGTCGCCGAGGCTGGCGTCCCGGCGGCGGACCTCAGGGCAAAGGCGAGGTCGCGCGCCGACTCGAATCGCATCGCCGGGTTCTTGTGCAGGCAACGGCGGGTGACTTCTTCGAGGGCGGCCGGGACAGGGGATGGCGCCATCCGCATGTCTTGCGGTTCGTCCCGGAGCACTGCCGAAAGGGTCTCGATCGGCGAGCTACCCGTAAATGCCCGCCGCCCCGTCAGCATCTCGTAGAGCACGGCGCCGAGCGAGAAGATGTCCGACCGCGCATCCGTCGGGCGCCCGCTGATCTGCTCCGGGGACATGTACCCGGCCGTGCCGCGAATCGTGGCGGCGTCCGTGACCGCCGTCGCCGTCTCCGCGGAGGCGGCCGGCCGGCCTCGATCCGCCCCCCGCCGCGCGATCCCGAAGTCGAGAATCTTGACGAGGCCGTCTCTCGTGAGGAAGACGTTCTCGGGCTTGAGGTCCCGGTGCACGATGCCGCGCGCGTGCGCGGCGGCGAGCCCGTCGGCGATCGCGGTCGCCATGTCGGCCGCATCGCGCCAGCCGACCGCCGCGTGGAGAAGCCGCTGGCGAAGGGTCTGTCCCTCGAGCAGCTCGGTGACGAGGTAGGCGACCTTGCCCTGGCTCCCGACGTCGAAGACCGCCAGGAGATTGGGATGCGAGAGCGCGGCCAGGGCCTTGCCCTCGGTCTGAAAGCGGCGGAGCGCGGCGTCGTCCCCCTGCAGCAGGCCCTCGGGCAGGACTTTGACGGCCACGTCCCGCTCGAGCCTCGTGTCGCGTGCGCGATACACCTCGCCCATGCCGCCGGCGCCGAGGGGCGACAGGATCTCGTAGGGGCCGAGCCGGGTCCCGACCGGGAGCATGACCGTCTAGCGGCGCCCGGGGCGCGGCGCGCCGGCCGTCGCCGTGGGACCCGTCCGGGAGAACGCCCGGAACACCATCGTCGCCCCGCCGACGCGAAGAACGCCGCCGTCCGCCAGGGGCGTTCCGGCCTTCAGCCGCCGTCCGTCGAGGAAGGTCCCATTCTTGCTGCCGAGGTCCTCCAGCCGCGCGCCGGCGCCGTCGATGACGATCCGGGCGTGACGCCGCGAAACGTCGACGTCGTCGATCCAGGCCACCGAAGCCTCGTCCCTTCCGATCAGGTTCTCACCGTTCTTCAACGCGATCTCGCGATCGCCCCAGAGGAGCCGGTAGGTGCACCCGCCGCGCCCGGTGTCGCGTTCGGCCGGCGCGCGCGCGTCCGCGACGAACGCGTAGCCGAACCGCGGAACCGTCCGAATGACGGCCGGACGGCGCGCATCGTCGCCCAGGGCCTCCCGGAGCTCGCTGACGAGATTGGCGAGATTGCCGTCGACCACGAAAGACCCCGGCCAGAGACGTTCGTGGATCCGGTCCTTCGAGAAGGCATCCGGGCGCCCGAGGGCCAGCAGCTCGAGAAGCTGGAATGCTTTCGGCGAGAGACGCAGGGCGTGGCCTCCTCGGCACAACTCGCGCGTCCCGAGATCCAGCACGAAATCGCCGAAGCTCAACTGCATCGGGCTGGCCAAATCCTAGATGGCGCGTATCGCGCCGTGAGGACTTCGGTCCCTCGCCCGGACGATGTTAGCGGAAGAAGGGAGAACGTTCCATGAGACACACATTCGCCGGCTCGCTCACCGCCTCCGGACTCCTCGCCGCGGCCCTCCTCCTGTCGGCCCCGCCGGCCCGTGCCGACGGGTCCCACCATTCCAAGCCGTGTTCCAATCGGACCCTCCAGGGCACCTTCGGCTTCTACCGGACCGGGACGGTCGACGAAGGCGCGGGCGGCCTGGCGGCGGTCGGCTGGCTCTCTTTCGACGGGAACGGCAACGGCAGCGTCCTCCAGAGCATCAGCCGCAACGGCGACTACAGCTACGACGTCTCCGGCGACTTCACGTACCAGCTCGACGGCGACTGCACGGGGAAGGGATTCCTGGACGGAGAGGAGTTCGTCCGGATCGTCGTCACGCACGACGGCGGGACCCTCTACATGTTGAGCGAGTCGACGGGAAACGCCGTTCACGGCGTCGGCACGAAGATCCACAACGACTGACTCGGCCCGACCCGAACGCATGGAGGACCGCATGTCAGCGTCGCAATCTCGACTCGCGTCGGGTCGCCTCCTCGCGTTCGTCGCTCTCGCCGCCACCGGGCTTCCGGCGGCCGCGCAGACCGTCGTCACCTATCCCCTCCCGTCCGGCGGGCACCCTCAGACCATCGTGCCGGGACCGGGCGGGATGTGGTTCACCGAGAACGAGAACCGCCTCGGCCGCATCGGGCCGGACGGGAACGTGACCGAGTTCCCCGTGGCGCTCAGGCCGGTGGGGCTCGTGGCCGCTCCCGATGGCAACCTCTGGTTCACGTCCGTCGGGACCACGTCCGGCGGCTTCCTGTCGCGCATGACGCCTGAGGGCGTCGTCACGGATATCGCCGCCGTCGACCAGGGCGGCGCCATCACCGTCGGCCCCGACCGCCGGCTCTGGTTCATCGAATCCGCGGGGTTCGACGCCGTGACCCTCGACGGCACGATCACGAAGTACGCGTTCTTGAACGACGGGCTCACCGACATCGTGACCGGGCCCGACGGCAATCTCTGGTTCACGCAGTTTGGCGAGCTCGAGGCCGCCCTCGTCGGCAGAATCACCCCCGACGGCGTCATCACCACCTACTTCTTGAATCTCCACGCCTGGGATCTCGCGGCAGGCCCCGATGGCAGCCTGTGGGTCGTCGCCCCGCCGGGCCTCGTGCACGTCGCGCCGGACGGAACGACCACGTATCCGGCGGCCCCGACGAGCGCCGGCTTCGGCATCGCCGCCGGGTCCGACGGCAACATCTGGTTCGGCGACGGGAACCGGATCGGGAGGATGACGACGGCCGGTACGAGCCAGTCGATTTCGCTGCCGGCGCCTTCTTCGATCGTCACGTCGATCGCCGCTGGCCCGGACGGCCGGATGTGGTTCGCCGAGCCGGAGGCCGGGCGCGTCGGCAGCGTCACACTGACCGATCCCTCCGACGCCAACCGCCTCGACCTCGCCGGCGGCCGCTTTGAGGTCCGCGCGACCTGGTTCCAGGGTCTCGCGTCCGGCGCCGGGCATCCGGTCTCGCTCACGACCGGTTCCGGCTACTTCTGGTTCTTCGACGCCGGCAACCCGGAGCTGATGGTCAAGGTGCTCGACGGCTGCGCCGTCAACGGCCACCGCTGGTTCTTCGGGGCCGGCCTGACGAACCTCGCCGTCATGGTGCAGGTTACCGACACCGTGTCCGGCGAGACGAAGACGTACTCCAACCCGCCCGGCCGGGCGTTCTCGCCGATTCAGGACATCGGCGCGCTGGCCTCGTGTCCGTAGCCGCGCCGCTTCACGGCGCCGTGACGACGGGCAGGTCGATGAAGCTCGCGTTGGCCGCCGACGTGTAGATCCGCTGCATGGCGGCGCGGTAGTCGGCCGGTTTCGCCCAGAAGATGTTGGGCACGAACGTCTGCGGGTTGCGGTCGTAGAGCGGGAACCACGCCGATTGAACCTGGACCATGATCCGATGGCCGGGCTTGAAGACGTGGTTCGCCGTCGGGAGCGCGAACTTGTAGAGCAGCGGCTTGCCCGACTCGATCGCCTTCGGCGTCTCGAAGCTCTCGCGATAACGGCCGCGGAAGACGTCGCCGGCGATCATGAGCTGGTAGCCGCCCATGGGCGCGTCGTTCGCGACTTCCGGCGGATAGACGTCGATCAGCTTGACGACCCAGTCCGAGTCGGTGCCGCTCGTCGAGGCGACGAGATTCGCGATCGGCTGGCCGCTGATCTTGACGGGGGCCGTCAGGACGTCGGAGGTGAAAACGGCCACGTCGGTGCGCCCGGACCACTCGCGCTGGTCTTCGACGAGCCACTTCTGCCAGCCCGTGGCGGTCGTGTCGACCGGACGCGCGCGGTACGGCGCGGGCTTTGCCGGATCCGAGACGTACTCCGCGTACTCGGCGCCGCCGGCGGCCGGCGCCGCGCCGAGAGCGAGCCTGCCGCCCGGCGCGAGGTACAGCGGCGTGCCGTGGATCGCGCAGCCGCTCGCGCAGCCGGCCGGCCACGAGGGGAGCTTGCGCCACGCGTTGGTGCCCGTCTCGAAGGCGTTGACCGGCGCGACGTCGGCCTTCGGCGCGCCGTCCTTCAGGTACTGCGCGAGGAAGGGCGCGAGGATTTCGCGGCGGAAGGTCAGCGCCGTGTCGCTGTCGAACCGGATCGCGCCGAGCGACGAGCCCTCGTGGATCGACTGGCCGTGGCACCACGGTCCCATCACGAGGAAGACCTTGTCGTTGCCGGTGTCCTTCGGCTTGATCGCCTTGTACACGGCGATCGCGCCGTAGATGTCCTCCTGGTCCCAGAGGCTGTGGACGAGCATCACCGGGACCTTCAGCGGTTCCTTCGCGAGAAGCTTGTCGACGGCCTGGTCCCGCCAGTACGCGTCGTAGCTCGGGTGCTCGAGGATCCGGCGCCAGAAGCCGACCTGCTCGAGCGCGTGGACCTTGCCGAGCTCGCCGGCCGAGACCGAGTCGAGGAACGTGTCGTAGTCGTCGTAGGCGGGGCGCCACCACTTCTCGTCGTTCTTGCGCGTGGCCTCCTGCTCGTAGATGTAGGGCATGCCCTGCTGCCGGAAGGCGCCGTAGTGAAACCAGTCGTCGCCCATCCAGCCGTCCACCATCGGGTTCATCGGGACGGAGACCTTCAGGGCCGGATGCGGGTTGAAGAGGGCCATCAGCGGCAGAAAACCGTCGTAGGAGATGCCGATGATCCCGACCTTGCCGTTTCCTTCCGGCACGTTCTTCACGAGCCAGTCGATCGTGTCGTACGTGTCGGTCGCGTGGTCGACCAGCGTCGGGTTCTGCGGTCCGGAGAGCGGCCGGTTCATGACGTAGTCGCCTTCGGAGCCGTACTTGCCGCGCACGTCCTGCACGACGCGAATGTAGCCGCCGTCGACGATGACGTCGGTCGCGTTGTCGTAGCCCTCCAGGGTCGGGCCGAGGTGCGGGCTCTGGGCGTGCGTCGTCAGGGCGTCCGCGTCGTAGGGCGTACGCGTCAGGAGAATCCCCGCGCCCTTCGCGCCCCGCGGCACGAGGATCACGGTGTGCAGGCGAACCCCGTCGCGCATCGGGATCATCACCACGCGGCGGACATAGTCGAAGGTCGACGTCGCCGGCTTGACCGCCGCCGGCATCTCGCTCGGGTAGTTCGGGTACTTCGGCGCTGGCGCGGGCGCCTGGGCGAGGGCGAGGCGGGCGGCGGCGAGTGCGGCGCTCGAGAGCGCAAGGATCCTGGCGGGTGTCCTCATGCGGCCATCTCCTCTTCGTGTCGGCGAACGATGGTGGCGAGATTCTAACGTCGGCCGCCGCCGCGCCGGTGCAGAATCTCCCGGTGCGCCTGATCCGAGCCGCCCTTGCCGCCCTGCTCCCCGGGGCCGTGCTCGCCGCGCCGCCCGCAGCCGCGCAGACCATGCGCTCGGCCACGTGCGACGGCGCGACGTATCGGTACCTGCTCGTCGCGCCGAAGTTCAACCGGCCGAAGCCGGCGCTGCTCCTCCTCCACGGCGCCGGCGGCCACGCGCACGACCTGGTGCTTCCCTGGCGTTCTTTCGCCGAGACCCACGACATCGTCCTGATCGCCCCGGAGCTCTCGAACAAGCGAGCGTTCGAAGCCATCGCGCCGGCCGTCTTCCGCTGCATCGTCGAGGACGCGCGGACCGCCACCCCGATCGACCCGAAGCGGATCTTCGTCCTCGGGCACTCCATGGGCGGTTACCTCGCCTACGACGCCGCCATGTTCCAGTCGGAATACTTCGCCGCCGTCGCGGCTTCCGCCGCCGCCGTCGACCCCGACTTCGACGGCATCCTCGAGAAGGCCACGCGCAAGATCCCGATCGCGATCTTCATCGGCGAGCGCGATCCCCAGGTCCCGCTCGCCTCGGTCCGCCGCACGCGCGACCTGCTGGTCAACGCGGGATTTCCGGTCCTGTACGAGGAGATCCCCGACCACGACCACCAGTACGAGCTCGCCGCCGACCGGATCAACCGCGAGGCGTGGAAATTCTTCGAGGCGCACCCGCTGCCCTGAGGCGGCCTCAGAACGAGACCTTCAGACTTGCACGAAAACTGCGTGGGCTGGTGCGTCCGGTGATCTTCAGGTAATTCGGATTGTCCGTGCAGGGCTTTGGCCCCGGACAGACGTTGCCGAGGGGGCCTTGCGTCCCCGGCTGCACACCGGCCTGGCCATAGTAAGGACTGGTGGGGTCCAGGACGAAGCTTCCGTTCGGATTGAATCCCGCGGCGTAAGACGTCGGCGTCTGGTTGTTGAAGAGGTCGAGCACCAGCATCTGCGGCGTCACCGTGACCGGGCCCAGGGCGGCGTTGTAGGCGACCGACAAATTCATCTCGGTGTCGGTCGGCGTGCGCCCCGTCGTGCCCCGCGGATCCAGATACAGCTCCTGCTGATAGAAGCTGTTGAACCACCCCCCGCGCGTGTAGGGCGTACCGGACCGCACGTAGAATTGAAGGCCCGCCGAGAGTCCGAAAGGCGCGTTGTACACGGCGTCGATCCGCGCCTGGCTCGGCCGGTCGAGCTCGAGCCGGCCGTACCCGTTGATCGCGAGCTGGTAGTAGTCGAAGTCGGCGTTGATGCCGGGATCCGTCTGGCCCGTCCCTTCCTTGACCGCACCCGAGTAGTTCCCCTCGAGGGACGAGTACAGATACGAAGCCTGGATCCAGAGCAGGTTCGACACCTGCTTGCGTGCCATCAACTCGATGCCGCGGAAGACGCGCTTGGCGATCGGCATGGGAACACCCTGACCGGGGCCCGTGCACACGGGCACGCCCTGGTTCGGCGGATACGCCGCGGCATTCGGGTCGGTCGGATTCCCGGACCCGTCGCAGGTCGGGTAGAACCCGTTCGCCACGGGGCCGGAGCTTCCCGGATTGGCGAGCGCGCACGAGGCGTTGTAGGGATTCCCGGTCGGATCGAGGTCGCAGCGGTCCTCGATCACCCGGCCGAGCCGGCGGTAAGTGCCTTTCAATCCGACCGACAGCGTGCTGTCGATCGCCTTCTCGAAACCGACCGTCAGCTCGTCCTGGTAGGACTCCGCGATCCCCGGATCGGAAGGCTCGCCGAGGATCGCGCCGACCTGGATTACCTGAGGGCGCGGGGCGTTGGGATCCTGGGCGACGCTCGTCGGGCTGTAGTTGTAGGTCGCGACGAAGGTGTTGGCCGTGAAGACGCGCACCGCGAGGTCCGTCGGCAGCGCGTAATAGAACCGCCCGGCCGACGCGTAGAGCTTCGAGCTGCCGTTGCCGAACACGTCCCAGGCGACGCCGATTCGCGGCGACCACTGGCCGGTCAGGTCGAATGCCGACACGCCGTCGCTTCGGACGATGTTCTCGGCGTCGTAGCGCAAGCCCAGGTTGACGGTGAGAGCCGGCGTCACGCGCCACTCGTCCTGGAGAAACGCGCTCCATCGCTTCGCGGGAACGGAGAACAACGTCCGGTCGAGCGGCGTCGGTTCGGTCCCGCTGGCCGTCAGGAAGTCGTGCTCGTAGAAGACCGGCGTCGTGTTCCCCTCGCCGTTCGTGTAGGAAGGCGCCCGGCCGAGATCGCAGATCGAGGTCGACTCCTGGGTGCAGGGATGGACACCGAGGGACGACCCGCCTGTGTAGAACGTGACCCCCTGCGTCACGTCCTTCTGGTAGTCCGCGCCTCCCTTGACTTCGTGATTTCCCAGGTATGCCGTCATCGTCACGGCATAGATGTTTCGCGTCGACGAGTTGTTGTTGTACGGACCGAACACCAGGCCGTACCCGCCGTAGTAATCCAGGGCCGAACCCCCGAAGGCGAGGGGCGTGTAGTCGAACACCCCCTGCTCGCCGAGGCCGACCGGCTTGGTTTCGAAGCGCTCGGCGTGGTGGCCGTACTGGAGCATCAGAATGCCGGTCGCGCCGAAGAGCTGATTCAGCCGCGCGCCGTAGTCCGGCCCGCCGGTGTCCACGCGCCCGTCGTAACTCGTGGGATTGACGCTCTGGGGGACGCGAATCGCGCCGCTTTCCGTCTCTCGATCCGAGAAGTAACTTCCGACGAGGCTCGTCCCCGCGGCGACGTTGAACGTCAGCTTGGCGGCGTACTTGTTCTCGACGTATCCGGTGGGAAACACCTCGCCCTCGACGGGGCCCGACGTCGGCGTCTGCGCCTGGTTCGTCCGGACCCGGTCGTACGCGGCGAAGAACCAGATCCGGTCCTTCAGCGCGAACCCGCCGAGGTCCGCCCCCGCCTCCTGACGGTTGTCGACGACGGTGACTCCCTGGCCGGCCGCCTGGGAATCACCCGCCTCCGAAAAATTCGGCGTGCCGACGAAGTCCGTGCTCGCCTTCATCCCGGTGCTGTTGTAGTAGCCGAAGAGGGCTCCGTGGAATTCGTTGCCTCCCGACTTCGTCACGACGTTGATCACGCCGCCGGTGTTGCGGCCGTACTCCGCCTGATAGCCGCCCGTCTTGACCTCGACCTCCTGGACGAACTCGTTGTTGATGTCCTTGCCCTGGATGCCCTTGATGACGCCCGTCGTGTTGATGCCGTCGATGAGGAACGAGTTTTCCGCCGACGTCGAGCCGTAGATCGAGATCGCGAGGGCGTGCCCCTGCGTGTCGCCGTTGTCCGCCTGGGCGCCCGGCTGCGTGTAGACGATGTCCGCATAGTTGCGGCTCGCGAGAGGCAGCTTGTCGATGACCTTTGCCGAGTAATTGGAGCCGGCCGTCGTGGACGTCCGATCGATGACCGGAGCCTCGCCCGTCACCGTCACCTCGGCGCTCGTCGAAAGCCTCAGCTGGAGCTCGACAGTCACCGTGGCGTCGAGACTGACCGTTGCCTTCTTCTCGACTCTGGCGAAGCCGGCGAGGCTCCCCCGCACGAGGTAGGCTCCGGGAGGCACCGCCGGAAAGCGAAATCTGCCGTCAGGACCGGTCGACGCGACGCGCACCCCCTGAAGGCTCGGGCTCGAGAGCTCGACCGTGACGCCCGGAAGAGCCGCGCCGCTTTGATCGACGACGGTTCCGGCGAGATTGCCCGTCGTCTGGCCGACGAGCATTTCGACGAGCCAGAGATGTCCGACGATCGCCAGAATCCCGATTCGAGAACAGCTCTTGCGTCGCATCTGCCTCAGCGCCACTGGATTCCGTCGACGACGTACAGATCGTCGATGAACGCGCGCGTGTAGTTGTAGGCGTACGACTGCCCGTCCGGCGCGATGACGACGGGGCCGATCTGGATGAGCGCCGCGGAGTCCTCGGGAGCCAGCCTCTTCCAGGGCTCTCGCCGGCCCGTCGCGAGCTCGAGGCGGTCGATCGCGAGCGGCGCCTCCCCGACCCATGGGCCCACGAACACGGACCGGCTGTCGCCGCACCAGCCGATCAGGTCTTCGCCTTCGTCGAGCGGCGGACCGGGCACGGTCACCGCTTCTCCTCCCGTCAGCGACACGACGAGGATCCTGCGATCCATGGTGACGTACGCCCCCCGCTGACCGTCCGGTGAAGTCCAGCCATGCTTGTCGGACGCGACACCCGGGGCCGGCACGATCCGCGGCCTGCCGCCATCCGGCCCGACGACGCCGAAGGAGACCTCGCGATTCGCGCTCTCCGCGATG
The DNA here is from genome assembly GCA_035506175.1 of Thermoanaerobaculia bacterium. Taxonomy (GTDB): domain Bacteria; phylum Acidobacteriota; class Thermoanaerobaculia; order UBA5066; family Gp7-AA6; genus DAHUXD01. The sequence continues at coordinate 17,900 of DATJPZ010000011.1, forward strand.
ACGAAGAAGCCCTTGCCGTCTGGCAGGAAACCGGCGTCGGCCAGATCGAAGCCCTCGACGGGGATCTTCCGAGTCTCTCCCGGGCCGGTCGGCACGATCACCAGGTGTGGCGCCTTGCCGCGCTCCACCATCAGGACCGACTTCCCGTCTCCGGCAAGCTCGCCGAGCGATCCCTCTCCGAGGCGGACACTCGGCGTGCCATCGGTCTGGCGGAGATAGACGCCGCTCGGGTCGCCGCCCCGCTGGAACACGAGGCGGCTGCCATCGTTCGCGATGCTCCGCAGGTACGGGTCGTCCGACCATCCGAGGTCGCGCTCGCGGCTCTCGCCTCGCCTCAGGCAGGCAAGGCCGTAGTGCTCGTGGTAGTTCTCGAGCAGAAGGCGCCCATCCGCCGCGACGTCGTGGATGAGGAGTCCCAGAGCATTGCCCATCAGAACGCGCTCGCGCCCGGAGAGCGAGATGGCGTAGATCGCCCGCTCGTTCTGAGCCCGGCTGCCCGAGATGACGATTTCGTTACCCGCAGGCGACCAGGCGAGGTTATGAAGGTCCGCCCAGCCCGAGGAAAGCACCCGCCGTCTTCCCTTCCGATCCACGGTCTCGATCGAATCTCCGTGGATCAGCGCCACGAGCTCCCCGTCCGGCGACACACGAACCGCATAACCGATGGTCCCGGTGCTGTCTTGCAGGACCTTTCCGATCGGATACTCCAGGCGGTAGCGCCCGTTCGTGCGGTGGACGACGGCAAGCTCTTCGCCGTTGGGCGCCCAGTCCGCCGAGGTCACGTTTTCGAGGAGCTCGCGCGGCGTTCCACCGGTCAACGGCACTCGCGCCAGCGTCCCGTGCATGCCGACGGCGAGCTCGCCCCTGGAGGAAACGCCGAAGAGATCCGCCAGGGACGGCCCGACGGGACTCGAGACGACCGAGTCGGTGCGGACGGTGAAGATCTCCCGGGACGCACCATTCCAGGCTGCCGAGTAGGCCACGGTCCGTCCGTCCGCCGAAAAGCGAGCGCTGCCGAGGTTTCCGCGCCGGAACGTGAGCTGCTTGAAGGACGGGACGGCGTTCGGCGCTCGCGCCGCCAGCCAGCGCTCCGAGGCGAAGCCGGCCGCGAGTATCGCGAGGGCCGCCGCGGGAACCGCCAGCCTCCAGCGGCTCGACGCGCGCCGCCCGACGGTTGGCAAGCCACCGGAAAACGCCTCCGTCAGGTGATCGCGGACCGTGGCGAGCTCTCGGGCGAGATCGCGGGTCGAGACATAGCGGCCGTCGGGTTCCTTGGCGAGACACCGCTCGACGATCCAGCGCAAGGGCGCGGGGGTCTGGGGATTGACGGCCGCGACGGGCTCCGGCTCCTCGTTCAGGATCGCCGACAGCGTGTCGACGGCGGTTTTCTTCTGGAACGCGCGCCTGCCCGTCGCCATCTCGTACAACATCGACCCGAACGCAAACTGATCGGACCGGAAGTCGACCTTCTCCCCGCTCGCCTGCTCGGGAGACATGTACCCGACGGTTCCGACGACGATCCCCGGACTCGTCCCCGTCACCGTCGGAAGCTGCGACTCCTCGTCGCTCCCGCCGGACAACGGCCCCTGCAGCTTCGCCAGGCCAAAATCCAGGACCTTGACCAGCCCGTCCTTCGTCACCATCACGTTCTCGGGCTTCAAGTCCCGATGCACGATCCCCGCTTCGTGAGCCCGGGCCAGCGCCTCGGCGATCTGCGTGGCCACGTTCAGGAGTTTCTTGAACGGAAGCGCGCCGCCCACGAGCACCTTCCGAAGCGTCTCCCCTTCGACGTGCTCCATCGCGATCCACGGAACGCCGTCGGCGGACCCCGTCTCGTAGATCGTCACGATGTTCGGGTGATTCAGGGCCGAGGCCGCGCGCGCTTCCTTCTCGAAACGCTTCAGGCGCTC
>DATJPZ010000012.1:0-15007 GCA_035506175.1 Thermoanaerobaculia bacterium
GAACAACAGGAGCCCGGGCAGCCGGAAGAAGTCGAAGTGCTGGCCGCTCGTCCAGATCGCGGAGCCGACGAACGCCTTGGCGTACCGGAACCACGGCAGCGTCCCCAGGCGGACGACGGTGTCGAGAGACACGGGGACGCCGCCGGTTCTCCACAGCTCGTACTTGCCGCTCGGCGTGCCGGTTCGCGCGGCGAGGTCGAACGCGGTCGACGTCGCCGCCAGGGCCGCGGCCGCGCCGACGAGCAACCGCCGCCCGCGCGACGCGCCGCGCGGCCAGAGCAGCGGCAGGAGGAGCGCCGCGGGCCAGGTGTAGAGCTTCGCCGCGACGGCAACCGCCCACGCGCCCGCTTCGCCGACGCGCCTTCCCCGCCGGCCGTCGGGCCGGGACGAAAGGAGGATCGCGACGGCGAGCGCCGCGCACGCGAGCGCGTCGTTGCCCGCCCGGCCGACGAGCGTGATCCACGTCGGCGTCGCCAGGAGAAAGAGGCCCGCGAGGAACCCCGCCGGCCCCCAGAGCCCGGCCGCAAAGAGCGCCGTGGCGACCACCGTCACGGCGCCGAGGGGCACCGCGAGGAGCCGGAGCGCGAGGAGTTCCCGCCGCTGCGTGGTGCCCACGGCCCGGTCGAGCGGTGCCGCCAGCGCGTAGTACAGCGACGCCTGCTGCGCCTGGTAGTTCGGCGCGACGAGATCCCCGCGGATTGCCGCGTCGAGCGCGACATCCGGCCATCCGCCGGGCCGGCCCGCGAGCACTTCTCCCCACCGCTCCCACATCGTGCCGAAGCCGGCCGGAGCGCCGGGCGCGCCGCTGAACGAGTTGGCCAGGTAGCGCGCGACCGAAAGCTCCGTTGCCGCGGGCTGATGGCCTCGAACGGCCACGAACGAGACGCGCGCGACGTGGAACCCCTCGTCGAGCCCCGCGTACGGCGGCATCGCGAGAACCTGGAGGAGGAGTCGCGCGGCGGCCGCGGCGGCGAGCGCCCATGGCCAGGACGCGGGCACGCGTCGGTCGGGACGCTCCGACGCCTCGAGGAGTCTCACGGCGCGCTCTCGGCGCCTCGGACCCGAATGCTTCGCGTGACCGACGTCCGGCCGCCGTCCCTGGCCACGAACGTCACCGTGAGCCGATGAGGTCCGGGCGCAAGGTCCGGAACGTGGAACACGAACCCCCCGTTCTCGGCGTCCGGATACTCCGGATACAGAGCGCCGAGACCGGCCCGGCGCGCAGGATGGATCGCGGGCGCCGGCGTCCCCCCGTCGGCCGCGACGAGCACCTCGGCGACGCCGGAGTCGTCGAGCGCCCAGCCGAAACCCCAGTCCCCCGGCGCCACCGTCGCGCCCTCCGCGGGCGAATCGAGGCTGCCGAAGGGCGGCGAAAGCAGCGCCTCCCGCGCGCGCCGATCGGCGACCGTCGCGGCGTACAGCGCGCGGGCGGCGGCCGCATCCGCCCCGGCGAGCAGCCGGTCCTTCCACGGCGCCGCCGCGCCGACGAAGACGAAGTCCACGCCCTCGCCGTGCGGGAAGCTCCGGATGAGCGCGAGGCCGCCCGACGCGAGAGCCCTGTCGAGCGCGTCGGCGTACGCGAGCGGCCGGATGCCGCGCCCCTCGTGGGCGTGGTACACGAGGATCCCGGCGCCGAGGCTCCCCATCTCGGCCCAGACCGTGTCCGGGATCGGGCGTTGCTTCAGCGCGCCTTCGAGGTCCGTATAGGTCTTCGGAAAGAATCCCGAGTAGCCGTTCAGGATCGGGCGGCCGTGCTGGGCCTGGCGGAACACGTAGTCGAAGTCGTAGTGAAGGCCCAACGGCCACTCGACCACCGCGGCCGGTACCTCGACCGCCGCGAGCCACGCGTAGACGGGCGGCGCCGCGGACGGCGTCGGCGTCAGAGCGAGCGGGAACGCGCGGTACTCGAAAAGGACGAGCGCGAGCGCCGCCGCCACGAGCGCCGTCCGTCCCCCGCTCGGGAAGCGGCGCCGGAGCAGCGACAGCCCCCACGCGGCGAGCACGGCCAGCGCGAGGTGAAACAGGACGATGCCGCGGACCGGCGCGCGGATCGCCCGGAAGATCTGCCCGAAGGACTGGAACAGGAAGCGGTAGTAGGGGCTGTGGCCGCCGAGCGCGAGGACGAGACCCGTCCCCGCGACGGCCACGAGCAGCGTCAGACGGGGCGGCCACGCGCCGCGACGGAGCCAGTCGCCGAGGCTCGCGTACCGCCCGTGCCCGGGCAGCGCGACCAGGAGCCGCGCGAGCAACAGCAGCGTCGCCCAGACCTGAACGCGCCCGGGGTCGCCGAGCCCCAGCGAGCCCAGGCGCAGGCCCGGCCGCGCGAGGGTGCCGAGCCAGAGGGCCGCCGTCCCGAGCGTGGCGGCGTCGAGAGCCCGGACGAGCCTGCGGCGGCCCGGCGTCGCGGGCGCCGGCGCGCCGCCGGCGGTTGGACGCCGGACGGTCGCCACGGCGACTCCGGCGAGAAACAGCGCCGCGAGGCCGGGAAAGAGGTCGCCCTCGGCGTGGCGCCACGCGGCCGTCAGGCCGCCGTACAACCGGTTCGTGCCTCCGGCCGAAAGAAAGTCCGTCCAACGCCCCGAGAACGTGAGCACCTCGCCGAAGTAGCGCTTCATGCCGTAGTGCTCCTCGACGCGGCGGTACGGCAGCGCGAAGGGAACGAAGACGAGGGCGCCCGCCGCCGTGGCCAGCGCCGCTCCTCGCCAGCGCCGCGCGTCGCCGACGCGTTGCAGCCCGCTGACGCCGAGGACGACCGCCACGAGTACCCCGCCGAAGAGCGCGTAGTGGACGTTCGAGAGCGCGTTCCAGCCGAAGGCGACGGCGAGGAGCACGGCGTCGCGGCGTCGCCCCTCCTCCAGGTAGCGCAGCAGGAACAGGAGCGTCAGGGCGAGAAACGGCGCCCACTGGAACTGCAGATGCGGGAGCTGGCTGAATCGCCACGGCAGGAAGGCGAAGACGACGCCGGCGACGAGCGCGCCGGCCGGATCGCCGGTGACGTGGCGGGCCAGCGCCCACGCCGCGAGACTCGAGAGAAACATTCCGAGCAGGAGCAGCACGTTGTAATTCGCCAGGGGCGAGGCGCCGGCCGAGAGCAGCGGGAAGCCGAAGAGCGAGACGCCCCACAGGTTTTCCGAGAAGGCGAGAACGTCCTGCGCCGGGTAGAAGAAGTTGAGCGCGTAGAGCCTCCCCGGATCGTGCAGGGTCTGGTGGTAGTCCCACTGCAGGATCCGGGTGTTCAGCTTCGCGTCGCCGACGTCCGAGATCGCGTCGGACAGGTGGACCGCCTGGGGCCACGTCATCAGAACGGTGACGCCGAGGAAGAACAAGGCCGCCAGCGCGGTCTCGCGCCCGGGCCGCGGGGATTCCCCGCGCGAGCTCAACGCAGCCGCGCGCGCACGTTGTTGGCGATCGTCAGCGCCTGCTGCAGGCGCTGCATGCGGCGCTGCCGCTTCTGCGTCGCCTCGACGTCTCCCGTCGGCGGCACGTTGCCCCGGATCTCGCGGAGGAGCTTGTCGAGCTCGAACCCGAAGGTCTGGAAATCGCCGGCCTGGAACTTCTTGAAGGTCAGTTCGGACGTGATGATGTAGCCCTCGGCGATGTCCCGCACCATCGCGTAGGCCGACCCTCCCGTGAAGTTGCTCATGCTCCCGAAAAGTGTAACCCGGCGGCCGCCCCCCGCGTTTGGCGCGCGGCCCTCGTCCGGGATAGCATGCCGCCTTTTGCGGGAGGGGACCTTGGCGACCAGAGCGGACTACCTCGATTTCGACAGCCTGCTGACCGAAGAGCAGCGGCTCGTGCGGGACACGGTCGGCGACTTCGTGGACGAGAAAGTCCTGCCGATCATCGAGGAGGCCGCGTGGGAAGGGCGGTTCCCGCGCGAGCTCGTGCCCGGGCTCGCGGAGATGCAGGTCTTCGGCTCGACGATCGCCGAGTACGGCCTGCCGGGCCTCGACAACATCGCCTACGGCCTGATCATGCAGGAGCTCGAGCGGGGCGATTCGGGCCTGCGCTCGTTCGTCTCCGTCCAGTCCGGCCTCGTCATGTACCCGATCTACGCCTTCGGCTCGAAGGAGCAGAAGGACAGGTGGATCCCGAAACTCGGCAAGGCCGAAGCCATCGGTTGCTTCGGGCTGACCGAGCCCGACTTCGGCTCGAACCCGGGCGGCATGCGCACGGTCGCGAAGAAGGACGGCGCGTCCTACGTCCTGAACGGCGCGAAGGCCTGGATCACCAACGGCTCGGTCGCCGACGTCGCCGTCGTGTGGGCCAAGCTCGACGGCGTCGTGCGCGGCTTCCTGGTCGAGAAGGGCACGAAGGGTTTCTCCACCTTCGAGCACAAGGGCAAGATGTCGCTGCGCGCGTCCGTGACCTCCCAGCTCGCCTTCGAGGACTGCCGCATCCCCGCCGAGAACATCCTGCCCGGCGTCGAGGGGCTGAAGGGCCCGCTTTCCTGCCTGACGCAGGCGAGGTACGGGATCGCGTGGGGCGCGATCGGCAGCGCGATGGCGACCTACCAGGCGGCCCTCGACTACTCGAAGACCCGCAAGCAGTGGAAGGACCGGCCGATCGCCGCGCACCAGCTCGTGCAGGAGAGACTCGCCTGGATGATCACCGAGATCACCAAGGGACAGCTGCTCGCCTGGAAGCTCGGCAAGATGAAGGACGACAAGACCATGAAGCCGCAGCACGTCTCCATGGCCAAGCGCAACAACGTCTGGGTCGCGCGCGAGTGCGCCAAGCTGGCCCGCGAGACGCTCGGCGCCAACGGCGTGGTCAACGAGTACCCGGTCTTCCGCCACCTCGCCAACATCGAGAGCGTCTACACGTACGAGGGCACGCACGACATCCACACGCTCGTCATCGGCGAGGCCGTGACGGGCGTCGCTTCGTACAACCCGCCGGCGGAGTGACCGCGCGTTCCGGCGTAAACACGGGCAAATCTCGCCGCTTCAGACGCTTGCGCTAAAATAGCGGCTCGTTGGGCATCACCGGAAATCTCAGGACGATGCAGCTCGGGGAGCTGCTGCAATGGCTCTCGCTCGGCTCGAAGACGGGAACCCTCCTGATCGACGGCCACGGAGTCGAAAAGCGCGTGTATTTTCAGGACGGGCGCATCGCCTCCACCTCCTCCTCCGACCAGCGCGAGTACCTCGGGCACTTCCTCGTCTCCCACGGCTTCATCACCGAGGAAGAGCTCAAGATGGCCATGGAGGTCCAGGAGGAGTCGCAGATCCTTCTCGGCAAGATTCTCGTGATGATCAACGCCATCGCGGAGTCGGATCTGCTGCGCCTGATGAAGAAAAAGGCCGAGGAGTCGATCTACGACATCTTCCTGTGGACCGAGGGCGACTTCGAATTCGTCGAAGGCCAGCTCCCCGACCAGAAGATGGTGCCGCTGTCGCTCGACGTGACGGGAATCATCATGGAGGGCATGCGCCGCTACGACGAGTGGCAGGTCATCCGCCAGCGCGTCCCCGACTCGTCGGTCGTCCCCGAGATCCTGAGACCCCTCGACATGGAGGCGATCTCGGATCGCGAGAAGCTCATCGTCCCGTACGTCGACGGCCAGCGGACGATCGAAGAGATCGCCCTGCACACGCACAACGCCGAGTTCACGGTCTCCCGGCTCATCGCCGAAGGCCTGCGCACCGGCACCATGCGGTTGACCGAGGGCCGCCCGCGCGCGGCGGCGGCGCCCGCGCTCGGGCCGGGCGTCTCGGAGGTCGACCACTTCCTCCAGCGCGGCCGTTCCCAGATCAAGGACGACCCGCAGGCGGCCTACCGGATGTTCAAGGTCGCCCACGAGCTCGACCCGTCCGACGGGCGCGCCGCCGAGTCGCTCCGGGAGGCCGAGCGAGAGATCAAGACCGCGCTCGAGCGCGACGGCGTCTCCGGCGAGAAGGTCCCGGAGCTCGCCGTGTCGCTCCAGAACCTGACCCAGCGCCCGTTTTCCCCGCACGAGGGCTTCGTCCTGTCCCGGATCAACGGGCAATGGGACGTGAAGTCGATCATGAAGATCTCTCCGATGAAGGAGCTCGAGGTCCTCATGATCTTTCACAAGTTCCTGAAGGACGGCGTGATTCGCTTCAAGTCCCGCTGAGCCCGCCTGCCCCCGTGTAGAATGACGGCTCCGGAGGACTAGAGACCGTATGCGCGCCTCGGGGGGCGGGCCTCGGCGTTTTCACGCGTACCAGGTCTCGGTGTGCCTGGCGGGCGCCGCGCTCCTGCTCGGGCTTTCGCCCGGAATTCCATGGGACCGCCTCCCCCAGATCCTCTTTTTCACCGCGCTGGCGGTTCTCGCGTTCCGACTCCGGGTCCGTTACGGCCACAACTACGTCGGGTTCGAAGCGGCGGCGCTCGTCCCGGCGATCCTGCTGCTACGGTCCCCCGGCGCGGCGATGCTCGTCTGCGTGGCGGCCGACGCGATCGCCAAGATCCTGGGCAAAGGGCGCCGCTGGACCCTGTCGAGCGCCTTCGACCTCGCCCAGCTCTCGATCGCCTACGCCGCGGCCGCTCTCTTCGCCGACGCCCTGCACGTCGCGGGAGGCGGCGCGATCGCCGTCGGCGCCCTGGCCGTGGCCGTCCTCCTCGTCTTCTTCCTCCTGAACACCACGCTGGTGTTCGGCTACCTCGACCTCTCCGGCCTCGCGCCGCGCCGCAAGCTCCCGGAGATCGCCCTCTTCCAGTTCGTCGCGCTGGCGGTGCTCGCGCCCATCGTGATCCTCGAGATCCTGGTCTACCCCGCGTACGGCCCGGCCGGCGCGCTCCTGGCCTTCTTCCCCGTCGTGCTGGCCTCCGTCGTCATGAGGAACCTCTCCTCGATGGAGCGGCGCATCGAGGAGGTCTCTCGCCAGAACCGCGAGCTCGACGTGATGCGCGACATCTCGCTGACCTTCGGCGGGAGCGCCCGGGTCGACCGCTACGAGCGCGTCTTCGCCGCGGTCGCCCGCCTGCTCCCGGTCGAGGCGATGGCGATCGTCGAGTGGAGCGGCGGCCCGGACGAGGATTACGTCGTGCACCTCTCCGAAGGCGCCCGGCTCGGGCGCGGCGACGTGATGGCATGGGCCCGCCGCCACCGGATCGACGAGCGGCGCGTCGACCGGGCGACCGACCTTTGCGAGGTGTCGAGCGGCGACGCCCTGGAGCTACGGCTCGCCAGCGCCTCCGCGTACCAGGCGCGCCTCGCGCTCGCGACCGACGAGATCCACTCGGGCCTCCTCGTCGTCGAGAGCGTGTCGCCGGCCCTCCAGGCCGCCGAGACGCTCGCGTCGCTCCGGACGATCGCGGACCACCTCGCGCTGGTGCTGCAGGACCGCGCGCTGCGCTTCCAGATGCAGGATCTCTCGGAGCGCAACCGCGAGCGCGCCGAGACGCTCGACCGCATCCTCGACATTTCCAACGACCTGAAGCGCAACCGGACGCTCGACGACCTGTTTCCGTCGATCGCCGCGGCGGTCGCCCGGAGCCTCGGGTTCCAGCGGGTCGTCCTTTCCCTCTACGACCGCGAAAAGAGCGTGTTCGCCGCCCGGGCGCACTTCGGGATGGACGAGGAGTGGGAAGCGCTCCAGCGGGAGCCTGTGCCGGCCGAAGAGATCACGCGGCACTGGAACGAACGCAACCGCGTGTCCAAGTCGTACCATGTCCGCGAGCGGGGGGCCGCGGGAACAGGCGCCCTCAAGCCGGGGGCGGCGGGACGCGTCCTCGCGGCGGGAGAAGAGGCGTGGGGCCCCAACGAGCTCCTCTGGATCCCCCTCTATTCGGAAGATCGCCTTCTCGGCTGCCTCCGGGTCGACGAGCCGCGCAACGGCCGATCCCCGTCGGCCGAGACGATCCGGTCGCTCGAGATCTTCGCCAACCAGGCGGTCGCCGCCATCGAGAACGCCCGCTCGTACAACGAGGCGCGGGAGCAGTCGATCCGCGACTCCCTGACGGGCGCCTACAACCACCGCCACTTCCAGGACGTTCTCCAGCGCGAGCTCGGCCGGGCCGAGCGGCTGGGCCGCCCGTTGACCGTGCTCATGCTCGACATCGACGACTTCAAGGCGATCAACGACAAGTTCGGCCACCCCGTCGGCGACGCGGTGCTGCAGGGCATCGTCGGGGAGATTCGCAACGAGGTCCGCGGCGACATGGACCTGCTGGCCCGCTACGGCGGCGACGAATTCGCGCTGGTCCTGCCGGAAACCCCGGCGGCCGAGGCCGTCGTCGTCGCCGAACGCGTCCGCCGCCGCATCGACGAGCGGCTCTTCCGGATGCCCGAGTCGCGGCAGGTCCTGCGCGCCACCGTGTCGATCGGCCTGGCGACGTACCCCGACGACGCGCCCGAGAAGCGCGACCTCGTCGAGAAGGCCGACGCGGCGCTCTACCGGGCCAAGCACGGCGGCAAGAACGCCGTCGTCGCGACGTCCGAGCCGGGCCCGGGGCAGCTGCCGCTGCTTCCCCACTGAGCCGCGCGCTTCAGCGTCGCGACACGGCGGCCGAATTCCGGTCGTAGAACCGCAGCGGCCAGTCCCTCGCCTCGCCGGCGTAGTCGATGCCGATGCGCGGGGAGACGCCGAGCGCCGGCGCCCGGCCGCGCCGGGCGAGGATGCGGATCGGCCCGTCCCCGACGAGATCCCGGCCGCTGTCTCCCGTCGTGATCCCGAGCCCGGCGCAGAGCTTCCCCGGTCCCGACAACAGCCGCTCGGGCGCGCCGCCGGGGCCCTCCGCCGCGCGCAGGAGCACCGCTTCCGGAACGCCCTCGCCGCCGGTGACGACGTTGGCGCAGCAGTGCATGCCGTACACGAGGAACACGTACAGGTGCCCGCCTTCCGCGTACATCGGCTCGACCCGGGCCGTCCGCCGGCCTCCCCAGGAGTGCGCCGCGCGGTCGGCCGGTCCGAGGTAGGCCTCCGTCTCGACGACGCGGCCGCCGTACCACCGTCCCCGCCAGCGGCGCGCGATCCACGCCCCGACGAGACGCCGCGCGACCTCTTCGGTGTCGCGCCGGTAGAAGCGTCGGGGCAGCTCCGAGAGTCTCAGGGCCTCGCGGTCGAGCGCGAGTCGGGGGTCCGGCCGATTGTTCGCTATCATGCGGCGACTCGAGACGACGAAAGGATCCCATGAACATCCTCGTCACCGGCGGCGCGGGTTTCATCGGCTCGCACATGGCGAAGCGGCACCTGGCCGACGGCCACCGCGTCGTGATCGTGGATGACCTCTCCTCGGGGCGGCGGGAGCGGTTGCCCGAGGCCGCGCGCTTCCTGCAGGCCGACATCGCGGAGGCCGACCTCGAGCCGCTCCTTCGGGAAGAACGGATCGAGTTCGTCTCGCATCACGCGGCTCAGATCGACCTGCGGCACTCGGTGTCCGACCCCATCGGCGACGCGCGCGCCAACATCATCGGCAGCCTGAGGCTCTTCGAGGCGATGCGCCGCGCCGGCACGCCGCAGGTCCTCTTCTCCTCGACCGGCGGCGCGATCTACGGGGAACCCGAAGGCGGCCGCCCCGCCCCGGAGAGCCATCCGACGAACCCGGTCTCCCCCTACGGCTGCGCGAAGCTCTCGATCGAAAAGTACATGCACTACTACCGCGTCGTCCACGGCCTGCGCACCCAGGTCTTCCGCTACGCGAACGTCTACGGGCCGTGGCAGGACGGCACCGGCGAGGCCGGCGTCGTCGCCATCTTCTCCGAGGCGATGCTCGGCGCCCGGCCGCTGAAGATCAACGGCGACGGCGAGCAGACGCGCGACTACGTCTACGTCGGCGACCTCGTCGAGGCCGCGACGCGAGCGGCCCGGAGCGAGAAGAGCGGGGTCTGGAACCTCGGCACGGGTGTCGAGACCTCGGTCAACCGCCTCTTCGCGCTCCTCGCGAAAGAGTACGGCTATGCGGCGAAGCCGCCCCACGTCCCGGCGCCGGCCGGCGAGCAGAAGCGCAGCGTCCTCGACGGGTCGCTCGTGCGCCGCGACTTCGACCTGCCGCCCTGGACGAAGCTCGAGGACGGCCTGAAGAAGACCGCCGAATTCTTCCGGATCCGCCACCAGGCCTGAGCCCGGACGTCAGGAGGACTTCGGCGCCGGGAAGGTCCCCGTCGTGCGCCGTTCGTCGGGCGCGGGCGCCGGCGCCGCGCCGAAGTGGCGCTTGACGACGACGACCGTCCGGTCGTCCTCCGGGTCGCCGCCGCCTGACCACTCCCCGACCTTCTGGATCAGCTCGCGGGCGATCTCGTCGCTCGGGCGGTCGCGGATCGCCAGAAACGCCTTGGTGAGCCGTCCGACCCCGAACTCCTCGCCGTCCGGCCCGTGCGCCTCGACCATGCCGTCGGTGTAGAGCAGGAGCGCATCGCCCGGCGCCAGCCGCCGGTAACCGCGCGTGTAGGTGGCGTTGGGCGTGGGTCCCAGGACGAGGCCGGTCTGGATCAGCGGCGTCACGCTGCCGCCGTGGAAGTGAAGCGGGTGCGGATGGCCCGCGTTGACGTACATGACGCTGTCGTTGTCTTCGATCTCGCCGTAGAAGAGCGAGACGAACCGCGTCGTCAGCCGCGACTCGTGGATGATGCGGTTCAGCCGCTCGACGGTCCGCACGATCTTGAAGTCGCGCTCGACCGCCATTCGCAGCCCCGTGTACACGTCCCGGACCTGCAGCGCGGCCGGCAGCCCGTGCCCCGACGCGTCCGCGATCGCGAGGCCGAGGATCCGGTCCGAGACCGGGATGAAGTCGAAATAGTCGCCCCCGACGAGCTCGGCGGGCGTCGTGTACCCCGCCAGCTCGAGCTCGCCCTTGCGCACCGCGCGCTTGGGAAGGATCGACATCTGGATTCGCCGCGCTTCCTGGAGCGCCGAGACGTACCGGTCCTGGCGCAGCTTCTGGTCGACCGCGAGCCTCAGGATCCCGAGCGATGCCACGAGGTCGTCCTCCGGCGCCGCGGGATCGACCGAGAAGGCGAGGATGTACTCGTCGTCGCCGACGGCGATCGCGGCGAACCGGTCCGCGCCGAGCCGCCGTTCGAATTCCGCGTCGACGCCCGGTTCCGAGAGGTCCATCACCACGACGCCCTCGTCGACGACGCGGGCAATCGGCGGGTACTCCGCCGAGACGAAGAGACCCGGGGTCACCTCGGGAACGTTGCCGAAGGTCCGCACGAGCTCGTAGCCGCCGTCCCGGTGAACCCAGAGCCGGCCGCCCCGGACGCCCAGGACCCCGGAGAACTGCTCGATGACGGTCGAGGCGGTCTGCATGACCGTCGCCGACGGGTCCGCGGCGCTCTCGATCGCCTCGATCGCCTTCTCCACCTGCCGAAACAGGAACTTCCCGCTCGCCGACGTCGAAGTCATGGGGCGGGGATTCTACCCGAGGCGCGTAGAATTCGCGGTCGATGACGCGCGGACGCCGCCTGCTCGCCGCCGCCTCCATGGCCGCCGCGGCTCTCGCGTTCGCCTGCGCGCGTGCCGAGAAACCGGGTCGCGTGATCGTGTTCGGCCTGGACGGCGCCGATCCGGCGACGATCGACCTGCTGCTCTCGGAAGGAAAACTCCCCCACTTCGCGAAGCTGCGCCAGCAGGGGGCCTATGGCCCGCTGCAGTCGCAGAAGCCGCTGTTGTCGCCCGTCATCTGGACCACGATCGCGACCGGCAAGACGCCGGACCAGCATCGGATCGGGCACTTCGTCGCCGTCAACGCCTCGGGTGAAGAGCTCCCGGTGACCAGCCGCATGCGCCGGGTCAAGGCGCTCTGGAACATCCTGTCGGAGGCCAACCGGTCCTCGGCCGTCGTCGGCTGGTGGGCGACGTGGCCCCCCGAGAAGATCCGGGGGTCGGTCGTCTCCGATCACTTCGCGTACCACTTCCTCATGGAGAACGAAGCGGACGCGGGGGCGGGCGCGGAGACGACGTATCCGCCGGAGCTCGCCCGGCGCGTCGAGAAGCTGCGGACCCGACCGGCCGACCTGACCGCGCAGGACCTCGCGCCGTTCGTCGACGTTCCGGCCGCGGAGCTGGCCAGGCCGTTCGACTTCGGCGACGCCCTGTCCCACTTCCGGTGGGCCTACGCGACGGCCGGCACGTACACGCGAATCGGCCTCGAGCTCTGGAAATCCGAGAAGCCCGACGACCTGTTCGTCTACGTCGAAGGGCTCGACTCGACGTCGCATCTCTTCGGCCACCTCTTCCGCGCCGGGGCGCTCTCCGGCGAGCTCGCCGAGCAGCAGCGGCGCTACGGACACGCGGTCGAGGCGATGTACGTCTATGCCGACCGGCTCCTCGGCGACGTCCTGGACGCGATGGACTCCCGGACGACTCTCGTCGTCCTGTCGGACCACGGCTTCGAGCTCGGCCGCCTCCAGGACGACCCCTCGAAGACGCGCGACATGCGGCGCGTCAGCGAGCTGTTCCACCGGCCCGAGGGGATCCTCTACCTCTACGGCTACCGCGTGAAGCCGCGCACGCGCTTGAACAAGCCGACGATCCTCGACGTCGCGCCCACGATCCTCGCCTTGAACGGGCTCGGGCGGGGCGCCGACATGCCCGGACGCGTGCTCGCCGAGGCCCTCGACCTGACGGTGCTGCCGCCGGTCAGGACCTACGAGACGGGAGCCGCGGCGTCGTCCGGGGCGCCCGCGCCGGCCGACCCCAGCGCCGATCCCGAAATGCTCAAGAAGCTCCAGAGCCTCGGCTACCTCGGGGCGACGTCGCCCACGGGCGACCGCAATCTCGCCGGCATCCACTTCGAAAACGGCCGCTACGAAGAGGCCGCTCGCGAGTACGCGCGCCTGGTCGCCGCGAATCCGAAAGACAGCGCTCTTCGCGCGAGCTACGCCGGCGCCCTCGGCGCGCTCGGCCAGTACGACGCCGCGCTCGAGGAGCTCGACGCCGCGATCGCCCTCGAACCCGTCAACGTCGAGGCGTACCACAACCGCGCCGTGATCCACGAGCGCCGGCAGGAACGGGACGCCGCGATCCGCGACTATCAGACGGCCGTCCGCTACAACCCGCAGTACGAGCCGTCCCGGAAGGCCCTCGCGCGCCTCGGAGCGCCGCTGCCTCAGACACCCCGCACGGAGGCGGAGAAGCGGGCGACGGCGCTCGCGGCCGAGGCCGCGGACGCCGCGCGGCGAGGCGACTACGCCGACGCCGGCCGGAAGCTCGACGAAGCCGGCCGGATCGCGCCCCGGTTCGCGCTCTTGTGCCAGTACCGCGCCAACGTCGCCTACCTCAAGGGCGATCGCGCCGGCGCGATCGCGGCCCTGCGCGAGGGCCTGAAGCTCGAGCCGGACAACGCGCTGTTCCGCGAGAACCTGCGGCGGCTCGAGCGGCCCGCGACGCCCTGACGTGGAGCCGAAGGCGCGGCGCGAGGCCCTGGCTTCCGTCGGCGTGGCCGCGCTGCCCTTCGCGGTCTACGCCGCCGGGGCGTGCCGGACCGTCTACGTCGGCGACAGCGGCGACCTCGCGACCGCGGTGGCGGTTCTCGGCATCCCGCACCCCTCGGGCTACCCCCTCTACGTCCTCGCCGGGCGGCTGTGGAGCCGGCTGTTCTTCTTTCTGCCGCTGCCCTGGAGCCTGTCGCTCTTTTCGGCGGCGGCGGCCGCCGCGGCGGCCGGCGTCCTCTACTCAACCACCCGACGGACCGGCGTCGCCCCCGTCGGCGCCGTCTTCGCCGCCTGGCTGCTCGCCTTCGCGCCGAGCGTCTGGGGCGAGGCGAACGTGCAGCGCGTCTACGCCCTGAACGCGCTGTTCGTCGCGCTGGCGCTGCGGTTCCTTCTCGCCTGGCGCGCTTCGGACCGCGATCGGGACCTGGTCGCTGCGGCGTTCGTGTGCGGGCTCGGCGCTTCGAATCACCTCGAGATGGCCGTGGTGGCCCTGGGCGCCGCGGCGTACGCGGGCGTCTCGCGTCCGGCACTTCTCCGGCGGCCGCGCTCCGTCGCCGCCTGCGTCGCCGCCGCCGCCGTCGGCCTGCTTCCGTACCTGTACCTGCCCATCCGGTCGAGCGCCCGTCCGCTGCTCGACTGGGGGCACCCGACGAGCCTCGAGAGCTTCGCGGCCGTCGTCCTGCGCGAAAGCTTCTGGGGCCGGGCCTGGCTCGAGAAACCGTCTGACCTCGCGGCGATCCTCGGCGACGACGTCCGCGCGTTCGCGCGCGAGTCCGCGTGGCTCGGACTCGGCCTCGCGGCCGTCGCCGTGGCGGCCGCCGCGACCCGGCGCCGGGACGCGCCCGTCCTCCTGCCCCTTCTGGTCATCGCCGGCAACGTCGGGGCCGTCGCGCTCCACGGATCGCGGAGCGACCTCTTCATCTGGCACCGCTATCTCATCCCGTCATTCGTCGCCCTGGCGCTCCTGGCCGCCTGGGGCTGGCAGCTCGTGGAGGATCGCGTCGGGCGCCCGGCCGCCGCTCTCGCCCTCGCGGCGCCCGCGCTGCTGCTTCTCGGCGGCTGGCGTCAAAACGACCGGAGCCGATACCGCGTCGCCGAGGCCTACTCGCGCACGCTGCTCGCGCCGCTGCCCCCGGGCTCCCGGCTCATCGCGACCGACGACAACGTCCTCTTCGTCCTGATGTACCTGAATCTCGGGGCGGGCCTGCGCCCCGACGTCGATCTCGTGCTCGAAGGCGTCGGCGGGTCGTCGCTGCCGCCGCTCGCCTTCAATCCCGACGTGGACCCGGTGTTCCTGACCCACCATCCGAACTGGACCACGCCGATGCTCGAGGCGGCGCCGGTCGGGCTCGTTTTCCGCGCCTGGCGCGCGGGCCGCCCGTGGCCGGAGCCGTTTTCCGTCCCCGACCGACTCGACGGCGAGCTCGACCCGCGCGTCCCGAAGGACTACCTGACGCAGAACCTCATCGGCAATTTCCACGAGATGCTCGGCATGACGTGGGAGACGCGGGACTGGAAACGCGCCGAGGCCGAGCTCGGCGAGGCCGCCGCGGCCGCTCCGGACAACGACGTGCTCTTCTACAACCTCGGCCTGATCTACCGGAGAAACGGACTGCTCGAGCCGGCGCTCGCCGCCTTTCGCCGCTCGGCCGAGATCAACCC
>DATJPZ010000013.1:0-25896 GCA_035506175.1 Thermoanaerobaculia bacterium
TGCTCTTCGAGGTCGGCCGCTTCGACCCGCTCACCTACGCGGCCGTCGCGGCTGTCCTCGCGGGCTCGGGCCTGCTCGCTTGCTGGATTCCGGCGCGGCGCGCGATGCGTGTCGACCCCGTCGTCGCGTTGCGCGCCGAGTAGCCAGCCCCGCGGCGGCGCGGTGACCTCGGTCACCGCCGGAGCGTCGCGTCGCTCGCAACGAGCTCTTCGATTTGGGCGCGTCGTGCCTCGCATCACAACGGAAATTCCGCCCGCCGCTCTAACATCCTCTGACCAAAAGACAAATTCGCCCGGGCCGGTTGGAGCGCCCGGTCGACCCGTGAAGGGAAGACGACCCATTCGAGCGAAGCCGATGATCCCCGTGTGCCGGAAGGTCGCGATGCGAATCTCGACGGCGCTGGTCTTCCTTCTGGCCGCGTCGGCGGCGCAGGCGGCGACCTACACGCACGTGCCGACGACCTACGCGTGGGTCGATCCGTCGACGCAGACCGCGGTGACGTGGAGCAATCCGACGCTCTGCAGCGGTTTTGGCGACACGGTCGGCGACGACGCGATCACCGCCCCGATCAACATCGGGTTCAGCTTTACCTACGGCGCCACCGCGTACACCCAGCTCCAGGTCATGACCAACGGGCGCCTCCAGTTCAGCCAGACGTACTGCGGCGCGGGGACCCAGGACATCGGACCGCCGAGAACCTACACGCTGCCTTACAGCGACAACAACATCCCCCGCACCATGAAGGTGTACGGCGCCGATCTCGACGCGAGCCCGAGCGGATCGGGCGGCGGGCCGGGGTCGACGACCTGCACGGCTCCGTGCGGTGTCTTCTACACGGCGACTCCGCTCGGCGTTGCGCCGAATCGCCAGTTCGTCGTGACGTGGGTCGCCGTTCCGGACTGGGGTTCGACGGGGAGCTTCTACAACCTGCAGGTCGTCCTCAACGAGGACGGCAGTTTCGTCTATCAGTTCGGGGCGAACAGCAACCTGGACGGCGGCCACGCGGACATCGGCTGGGAGCTGACCAACGGCGACTGGGACACAGTCTCCTACACGGACATCGGGTCGCTCGCGAGTACGGCAATTCTTTTCTTCAACCCGCTGGTAGCGACGCCGACACCGACCCCCTCGATGACGCCGACGCCGCCGCCGACGAACACGCCGACGGCGACGCCGACGTGGACGCCCAGCAACACGCCGACGAACACGCCGACGAACACACCGACGTGGACGCCGAGTAACACACCGACGAACACGCCGACGGCCACACCGACGTGGACGCCGAGTAACACGCCGACCAACACCCCGACGAACACACCGACGTGGACGCCGAGCAACACGCCGACCAGCACTCCGACGAACACACCGACGTGGACGCCGAGCAACACACCGACCTACACGCCGACAGCGACGCCGACCTGGACACCGAGTAACACGCCGACTCCGACCTTCACGCCGACGTTCACACCGACGGCGACACCGACCAGCACGCCGACATCGACGCCGACCCCGACGGCCACGCCCACGAACACGCCGACGCGGACGCCGACGTTTACCCCGACGGCGACACCGACCAGCACGCCGACTCCGACGCCGACGCCGAGCGGCACTCCAACGAGCACGCCGACCCCGGCGCTTCCGACCGCGGCGCTGATGAACGTGGACGCGCATGGAACGGGCGCGACTTCGAACTTGAACGGCGTGCTCGAGCCTGGAGAGACGGTGGTGGTCGGTCCGGTCTGGGTGAACGGCACGGCGGTGACCCTGACTTTCACGGGAGCGGCGTCGAACCTGACCGGACCCGCCGGTCCGAGCTACGGCATTGCCGACGCCGTTGCCGACTACGGGTCAGCGGCCGCGGGAGCGACCACCGATTGCTACAACGCCACGGCGGCGCACGACTGCTACCAGATGACGGTGTCGGGCCCACGCCCGGCGCCGCACTGGGACGCCACGTTCGACGAGCAGCTCTCGCTCGGCGGTTCGCCCAAGAGCTGGACGCTCCACGTCGGCGAGAGCTTCACCGACGTGCCGGTCTCGCAGCAGTTCTACAAGTTCATCGAGAACCTGTTCCACAACGGGATCACGGGCGGCTGCGGCGCCGGCATCTACTGTCCGACGAGCTCGGTGACGCGCGCGCAGATGGCCGTGTTCCTGCTCAAGGCCGAGCACGGCCCGAACTACACGCCGCCGACGTGCACCGGGATCTTCGGCGACGTGACCTGCCCGAGCCTCTTTGCAGACTGGATCGAGCGGCTCTACGCCGAGGGCATCACGGGCGGCTGCGGCAATGGCGACTACTGTCCGGACAGCGCCGTGACGCGCGCGCAGATGGCGGTGTTCCTCCTGAAGGCCGAGCACGGCTCGTCTTATGTGCCGCCGACCTGCACGAGCCTCTTCTCCGACGTGACCTGTCCGAGCCAATTCGCCGACTGGATCGAGCAGCTTTACGCCGAGGGCATCACGGGGGGTTGTGGCACGGGCGTCTACTGTCCGAGCAGCCCGAACACGCGCGGCCAGATGGCGGTCTTCCTGGTGAAGACGTTCGGGCTCCAGCTCTACGGACCGTAGCCATCGCCGTCGCGCGTCCCCGGGCGTAACGCCCGACCTCGCCCTGGTCCCGGATCAGTTCCGCGCCGAGCGTCCCACGGCGAGCGTTTTCGGCGCCTTCGTTTCGGGCGCGACGATCGCGCCGGCCCGGGCCGCGAGGATGCGGGCGCCGCGCGTGTGCCACCAGGCCCGCGCGTCCCCGTCGGTCCAGGCGGGGACGCCGCGGCAGGCGGCGAGCGCGGCGTCGAAGGCGTCGGTGCTCTCGGGCCGGTGGTCGGGGTCCTTCGCGAGCGCCTTCAGGACGAGCGCCTCGAGGTCCGCCGGGACCGGCTGGCCGAGACGCTCGGACGGCGGCCTCGGGGCCGTGCCGAGATGGTGCGCGAAGATCTCGGCCACGCCGCCCTCGAAGACCGGAGTGCGCGTCAGCAGGTAGTACGCGGTCGCGCCGAGCGCGTAGATGTCGCTTCGCCCGTCGATGCGGTCGGGGGCGCGGAGCGCTTCGGGCGAGAGGTAGTGAGGCGTTCCGAGGACGAGACTTTCGCGCGTCACGCCGGGCCCTTTGCCCGCGCCGAGGTCCTTGACGAGGCCGAAGTCCACGACCTTCGCCACGTCCGGCCGGCCGCCGCGCTCGCAGAGCAGGATGTTCGCGGGCTTGATGTCCCGGTGGATCAGGCCCACGCGGTGCGCCTCGCCGAGGGCTTCGCAGACCTGGCGGAGCACGCGGACGACGCGGCCCGGCGGCATGGGGCCGTCGCTCGAGACGAGCTCCTGCAGGTCGATGCCGTCGAGGTATTCCATCGCGTAGTAGAAGACGCCGTCGGGCGTGCGTCCGAAGTCGTAGACCGAGACCGTGTGCGGCGAGGTCAGCAGCGACGTCAGCTGCACCTCGCGCTCGAAGCGCGTCAGGTCCATCTCGCCGGCGCGCTCCGGCGGCAGCACCTTGATGGCCGTCGGCCGCCGCAGGAGCGCGTGGCGCGCGCGGTAGACGGCGCCCATGCCGCCTTCGCCGATCTTCGACTCCAGCGTGTACGGGCCGAGGCGCCGGGCCTCGCGCACCGTCTGGCGCAGGCCGTAGATCACGCTCGAGATCTTCGCGGAGATCAGGATGGCGATCACGCAGAAGAGAAACGAGTAGACCGTGTACGCCATGGGCGGGGGCATCCAGGCGGGCCGCGTGGCCCGCGTGTAGACGAGATACGTCAGGACCGGCAGCGGAAGCCCCGCGAGGATGCCGATCCGGGCGGTCCGCCGCGGCTCGCTCGGCACGACGGCGGCGCGGTAGAGGAGGACGCCCCACAGAGACAGCATGGAGACGAGGTCGGGCCGGAGCGTCACCGGAAGGCTGAAGGAATTAGCGGCCATGCACCAGTTCGAGACGACGATGCCGCCGGCGTCGAGCAGGAGAAGCGCGCCGGCGGTCCGCGTGGCGCCGCGCGTTCCCAGCCACATCACGAGGAGCACGGCCGCCGCACTCATGTGAAACAGGAAACTGGTGGTCACCGGCCGGCCTTCCTCGAGCAGCTCCGGGTCCCAGATGACGGCGATGAGCCAGCCGGCGACGAAGAATCCGGCGGTGATGAGAAAGCACAGGCGCGAGAAGCGGGCGATCCGCTCCTGCAGGAACTCGCGGCTCTCCTCGGAGCCCCACGGGGAGCTCGGATGCGACGCCGCTCTCGTTCTCGGGACGGCGCTCACGGCTGGCGCGCCTTCACGACGCGTAGTCTAGCGCGGCGAAGAGAACGCTCTCGAAACCGCCCACGAGTCTGAGAGAATGCCCCCTCGATACGAAAGGAGGACGAAATGCGGAAGCTCACGCGATTCGGAATTCTGGGCTCGGCCGCGCTCGGCCTGGTGCTGGCGGCCCAGCCGCTCTCGGCCCAGGCGGCGGGCGAAAAGACCGAGGCGGAATGGAACTCTCAGAAGATCGAGGCCAAGCGCAGCCAGATCGACGCCACGGCCGGCGCCGCGCTCGACCAGCTTCTCAAGGGCAACGCGAACGCCAAGGAGCTCTACGAGAAGTGTTACGGCTGGGCGGCGTTCGACAACCTGAAGCTCGGGTTCTTCTTCTCGGGCGGCGGCGGCAAGGGCGTGGCCGTCGACAAGAAGACGAACAAGCGCACCTACATGGACATGGGGTCGGCCGGCTTCGGCCTCGCCTTCGGCGGCAAGAAGTACGAGGTCGTCTTCCTGTTCCAGACCAAGGCCGCCTTCGACGCCTTCGTCAACAACGGGTGGCAGGCCCAGGGCTCGGCCAGCGGCACGGCCGGCACGGCCCAGGGCGGCGCGCAGACCGGGTTCGTCAACGGGATGGCCATCTACCAGATCGCCAGCACGGGCCTCATGGCCAACGTCGACCTGACGGGCTCGAAGTACTTCAAGTCCAAAGAGCTCAACTAGCCTCGAGCCGCCGAGCCCCGATCTCGACCGGGGCGGCCGTCCTGAGCCGCCCCGGCGTTTCTCTCGAAATCCTCGATATCCTTGCGGGACCGTGCGCCTCGCTTTCCGCACGAGGAGGTGGCGATGGTCCCCCTGGCCGCACTCTGGCTCCCGGTCCTCGTTTCCGGAGTCCTCGTCTTCGTCGCGAGCTCGGTCATCCACATGGCGCTCACCTACCACCGCAGCGACTGCGATCCGATGTCGATGGAGGACTCGTTCCTCGAGTCGATGCGCAAGCTGGCGGTGCCCCCCGGCGACTATTTCCTGCCGCACGCCGGCAGCCCGGCCGTGATGCGGACGCCGGAGTTCAAGGCGAAACTCGAGCGGGGGCCGCTCGTCGTGATGACGGTGATCGAGCCGAAGCGGTCGGCGATGGGCCAGCGTCTCTTCCAGTGGTTCCTGTTCATCCTCGTCGTCAGCCTCTTCGCCGGCTACGTCGCGAGCCGGGTGCTCGGACCGGGGACGCCTTACCGCGCCGTCTTCCGGATCGTCGGCACGGTGGCGTTCGCGGGCTATGCCCTCGGGACGTGGCCGAATTCGATCTGGTGGTCGCGCAAGTGGTCCACGACGATCAAGGGCACGGTCGACGGGCTGATCTACGCGCTCCTGACGGCCGGGACGTTCGGCTGGCTCTGGCCGCGGTAGCGCCGCGTCGGGCGGAGGCGGCGTGCGGGAATCCCCGGGAGCTCCGAGAGGCCGATTTCCGTGGAGGACGTCGATGGAGGGCGCGAAGCGCCTGGCGGAGGCGACCACGCGTTCCTCGCGGCGATCACCGTCGTGATCGTGATGGGCACCGCCGTCGCCAACCCGTCGGTGGCGCCCGTCGTCGGCGCGGCCCTCCGCTTCACCGAGGCGCGCATCGGCACCGCCGCCGCGGTCACGGCGGTGTTCCTGTGGCCTCAGCCGATGTCCGCGGAGGCGGACGCCGCTCCGTCCCCTTCCCCCGATCGAGAGGGAAGCGACGAATGAGCGTCGCTGGCAGACCGCCACGCCCCGCCCGCGCAGGCGCCCACGACCTTCGGTCGCTCCCTCGTCGGGGCGGCCCTCGTGGCCGCCCGCGGTCTCAGGGTCCGTAGAGGACGAGCGAGAACGTCTTCGTCAGGAACACGGCCATCTGCTGGCGCGTGTTCGGGGCGGTCGGGCAATACAGCAGCGGGCTCGTGCCGCAGCCGGCCGTGATCTGCCGGTTGTACAGATCCTCGATCCAGTCGGCGAAGAGGCCGGGGCACGTCACGTCGCCGAAGAGGCCCGCGCAGGCTGGCGGCACGTAGCCGGAGCCGTTGAGCGACTTCAGGAGAAACGCCGACATCTGCTGGCGGGTGACGCTGTCGTCGGGGCAGTAGAGAAGCGGGCTCGCGCTGCAGCCGCCGGTGATTCCCTCGGCGTAGAGCTCCTCGATCCAGTCGGCGAAGAGGCCGGGGCACGGCACGTCGCCGAAGATGCCGGCGCACGGCGGCGGGACGAACGAGGCGCCGTGCTTGGACTTCAGCAGGAACACCGACATCTGGGCGCGGGTGACCGAATTCGCCGGGCAGTAGATCCCGGCTCCGCAGCCGCCCGTGATGCCGTTGTGGAAGATGTCCTCGATGAACGGGTAGAAGCCGCTCGCGGGCGAGACGTCGGAGAACGAAAGCCCCGCGTGGACAATCCATCGCTTCGCCCACCGGTGGTGCGGGTCCGACGTCGAGAGCG
The DNA here is from genome assembly GCA_035506175.1 of Thermoanaerobaculia bacterium. Classification (GTDB taxonomy): domain Bacteria; phylum Acidobacteriota; class Thermoanaerobaculia; order UBA5066; family Gp7-AA6; genus DAHUXD01. The sequence goes on from DATJPZ010000013.1 coordinate 6,679, forward strand.
TCTCGTCGAAGGTGGTGTCCCAGTGCTGCGACGGGCGTGCGATGTTCTGGAAGCCGAACTGGTAGCAGTCGCCGGTCGCGGTGAGGCAGTCCGAGGACGCGAGCGACGCGACGGCGCCGTAGCCCGCGTCGAGATCGGGATCCGACGTGTCGAGGCCGTTCGAATCGGAGATCGCCGACGTGTGTCCGGTGAGCGCCGTGGCGACGAGGCCGTCGTTCTCCCAGGTCGGCGCGACGACGAAGCGCTCACCCGGATCGGCCACGCCGTTGCCCGACGGGTCTGCCGCGAGCGCGATCGGCGCGAGCTCGGCAGGGAGCGCGGCGCGGCAGACGATGCGCTGCGCGGCGTCGGTGGGAGAGGGCCCGGGCCCGTCGAAGGAGCGGCCGACCGTCGTGTTCGCGGTCTCGTCCACGACGGTGCTGGTCAGCGGCGTCACGGTGAGACCCGGATCGCCGACCGTGACCGGAATCGAGACTTCGACGTCGAGGCAGCCGACGAACTCGCCGCCGGGCCCGACCCGGACCATGAGCGCGCGATCGTTCGATTGCACCGTGTCGGCGCCGACCCCGAGCAACCCGTCGTCGAAGGTCGTCTGGACGGCGTCGAACGAGGCGAGGCTCGAGGGCAGGGCGGCGAACGCCCGCGCCCACTGGGGCGCGCCATTCATGTCGGTCTGGAGGAGGAACGCTCTCTGGAGCCCGCCCCCGGTGCCGAAACCGGCGATGCCGATCCCGGAGCTCATCGGCGTGATCGCCGTGGCGTAGCCGAGAAAATTCCCGGAGTAGGACTTCTGCACCTGGACGTCGCCGCTGTGGTTGTCGAGATATGCCGCGGTCGCGCCGCCCGGCCCGCTGCCCGCCGCGAGCACGAACCCCTGGGGGACGACGCTCGCCACGCCGAAGAGAAGCTCGTTGCCGCTCGTGCCGAGCCCCTGGTCCCACGAGACGCTCTGACCGTCGTAGCCGACCTTGAGGAGGCGGAAGTCCGAATCGTTCGGGCCGCGCACCAGGTTGCCGCCGACGGCGAGGCCGTCTCCCGTGTCGGCGAGGCTGACCGCCGTCGACGCGCCGGCGTCCGTCGGATACTGGCGGAGCCAGGCCAGCGTCCCGTCCGCGGTGAGGCTTCCGACGGCGAAGGTTCCCGTGGAGCCGGCGACGGTTCCTGCAAACGCGTAGCCGCCCGAGGCCGGGATGAAAGCGTGCACCGAGTTTCCGCAGTTTCCCGCGTCGCAGGTGAGGAGGGTGCTCGACCAGACGCCGAGGCCGCCCGAGTCGACCTTCAGAACCCACATGGGATTGCCTGGCGTCGCATAGGAGCCGGCCATCACCAGTCCGCCCTCGTAGGGATCTTCCACGACGGCGGCGGCGTCAAAGCCGGCCGCGGGGAGGAAATCGTTGACGTAGAGGTTCTGCGACACGATCTCGCCGGAGCCATCCAACCGGAGCAGCCAGAAGCTCGCCCCGTTGGTCGGGAACCCGAAGTTCGTTGCCAGCACGGCGTAGCCGCCATCCGAGGTCCGGATGACGGAGTGCGCTCTCTCGCCCGGCCCGGCGCCGCTTCCGACGATGTCGGCCCAGCTCCCGGGCTGCGGGGGCTGCGCGGCACTCGTCGCGACGACATACGCGCCGTCGGCCGCCTTGGTCGAGAAGTACAGGATGCGCCGCGACCCGACGAGCGTGACCTCGGGATGCGAGAAGTCGAACGTGTTCGGCGCGCCGTCGACGCGCACCGCGTCGCCGTTGCCGAAGATCCCGACGGGCGCCGACCACGTCTGGCCGCCGTCGCCCGACTGGACGTAGTAGATCTGCTTGTTGACGCGCGTGCCGTCCGGATGGCGCAGGGAGTAGTAGGCGCCGAGCGTGCCGTCGCCCTGGTCGAGAACGCGGCCGACGTTGTGGACGTAGACCGCGAGCGGATTGCCCGGGTGCGTCAGGAAGTACACGTAGCCGGTGCCGGTGATGAGGTCCTGGAACACGCCGGCCGGCGGCGTGACGGCCGGCGGCGTCGTGTCGTCGTACTCCCACTTCGACATGCCGCCGGGCCGGTCGTCGGCGACGTAGAGCTTTCCGTTGACGATGCCCCACGGCCCGGTCGTCTGGCCGAACGTGCCGGTGCCGTTGGTCGGGTAGACCGGGCCCTGGTGCGCGACGGCGAGCGTCGACGGGTCGACGCCGACGTCGTTGACGCTCTCGTTGTAGTTGTAGTCGCCGTACTGGCCCGGCGTCTGCGCGTTCTCGGTCCAGATGAGGAGCTTCCAGTCGTCGCCGATCCGGGCCGCGCGCGGAAACTCGAATTGCGGCTCGGTGGCCGCGCCGTAGATCGGGAAGGGGCTGCCGCCGGCGAAGGAGAGGTTGCCGTCGGAGACGAAGTGCACGCCGTCCGAGGACGTCGCGTGCCGGAGGCCCTCGATCGAAAGCGCGTTCGAGCTGGCGACCCACAGGTGAAAAAGGCCGCTCGACGGGTCGTACACGACCGAGGGGAACATCGAATAGTTCGACGGATCCGTGTCGGTGCCGAGGCGAACGCCGTCGAGCGTCACCGAGACGAAGTTGTTGGTGAAGACGGGGGCTGCGGCGAAGAGGGGGCCGGCGAGAAAGGCACAGACGAAGACGCCTCCAGCGACGGCGCGAACTGTTCTTAACATGCTCAATTGTAGCAGGTTGCGGGCGCGGCGAGGATTCCTGGACCCTCGGTCGAACCACTCTCGTATTTGGAAAAAGCGCGAGGCAATTTCGCCCGCGCGTCGAAAACCCGCCGGGCGCGATGGCCCCGGCGAGAGGAGGTCTCATGCATCCAGGATTCATCTCCCATTGGAAGTCCCGCCGCTGCGCGGAGTACCGCGCCGGCGTGGGCGGCGACGCCGAGGAACCGGGCGGCCGCCGCGAGCGCTGGGCGTACGCGATGGCCGGCGAGGACGATGCGCCGTTCGGCTTCGGCGGCGGCCACTTCGGCGTGCGGCGTCCCCTGCGCTTCCTCGCCTACCGGCTCGGGCTCGACGAAGCCCAGGTGGGCGAGCTCGCGAAGATTCTCGACGAGATCAAGACCGAGCGGGCGCAGGCCGCGGTGGATCATCGCCGCGCGTTGTCGGCCTTCGCGGAGGCGATTTCGGGCGAGAGCTTCGACGAGGTGAAGGCGGCCTCCGGCGCCGATCTGCGACTGAAGAGCGCGGAGCGGCTGCGCGGCGCGGTCGTGGCGGCTCTCGGCCGGCTGCACGCGCTCCTGAAGCCGGAGCAGCGGGAGCGCCTGGCTTATCTGGTCCGGACGGGCACGCTGTCGTTCTGACGGCCTGACCGCGGCTTTTCGGGCGCGGGGCCTTTTTCGGCCTCGCGCCCTTTTTTCGGACGCCGGAAGGTAGGGGCGGCCCTTGCGGCCGCCCGCGGGGCGGGGACAAGCCCCGCCCCTACGACCGTTACGGATGTCCGAAGGTAGGGGCGGCCCTCGCGGTGTCACCGGAAGGGAGGGGCGGCCCTTGCGGCCGCCCGCGGGAAGGACGAGCCCCGCCCCTACGACCGTTACGGATGTCCGAAGGGAGGGGCGGCCCTTGCGGCCGCCCGCGGGAAGAGACGAGCCGCGCCCCTACGACTTTCGGGACATTAGCCGCGCGCGTCGATGTACCGGAGGTAATCGGTCGGCGCCGGCGTCTTGCCGAGCTGACGCAGGAGCGTGGCGATCTGGCCACGGTGATACGTGCCGTGGTTGACGACGTGGACGAGAGCGTCGGCGAGGGAATACGCGCACGTCTGGCCGGCGAAGTTGACGTACGTCAGCTTCTCCGAAAGCCGCGCCGGGGTGAGCGCCGCGGCGAGCTTCTGCTGGGCCGCGTGGATCCCGGCGTAGCGCTCCCGCACCGCGTCGTTCGACGTCAGCGCGACGCCCGGCGGAAGCGACGCCGGCGATCGGCCCTCGACGCGCTCGAGCCAGACCCAGTCCGCGCCCCACAGGTGGGTGAAGGTGCCCTGGACCGATCCGAAGCTGCCGCCGATCGGCCGGGTGAACTCCTCGGGCGACAGGACGGCCGTCGCGTCGAGCGTCCTTCCCGTGGCCCAGCGGCCGTAGTCGAAGAGCTCCGCGATGTCTTCGGGCGAGCGCTTCATGGTGACCTCCAAGGCAGGCGAGAATATCTAACGAGCCGGCGCCTGGCGGTAGCGCGCGGCGATCCCGGCCGGCGATGCGCCCGAATCCGCGATCCCGGTCCAGCGCGTCGTGAAGAGCCAGTCCCGGAAGACCGACTCGACCGAGGGGCCCGCGCGCTTCTCGAAGAGCCGGGCGAGGTCGGCAGCCGTCGCCCCGGAGGCGGCGTACGCGTCGTGGTACTCGCGCAGGACGGCGCGGAAGGTTTCGGGGCCCGCGACGCGGTCGAGGAGGTAGAAAAGGAGCAGGCCGGTTCGGTAGGACGCGTTCGTCATCTCGGCCTTGCCGTAGTCGACCATCGGCACGCGCCGCAGCTCCGGGTCCTCCGCGAGCCGCTGGCGCAGCTTCTCGAGCGTCTTCGCCGCCCGCTCATCGAGCGGCGGGCCGCCGTCGAGCCGCTCCTGGAGGAGCGCCCCGAGAAACGACGCGAGGCCTTCTTCCCATCGGCACGCGGGCCGGTCGAGCGCGGCGACGTTCCAGAGATGCGACACCTCGTGGTAGACCTCGTCGAGCTTCCCCGGATCGCGAAACGCGGCCGCCGACTGCAGGATCGACGTGACGTCGGCCTGCGAGCCCCAACCGTCGGGCACCTCGATGACCGCGTAGGACGGGCGGTTCGGGACGGGGCCGAACCACTCCGTGAAGAGCGCCAGCGCGGCTTGCGCGGCTCCCGCGACGCGCTCGGCGCCGGCCGCGTCGCCGGGCAGCGCGTAGACGCGCAGCCCCGGCCTCTCGAGCGTCTCGAAGCGCGCGATCGCGAAGTCCATGCGCCACGCGGGGAGCGTGTTCTCGTAGACGTAGGTGGCGCGGCCGCCGGCGACGCGCCGTTGGACGAGCCGTCCGCCGTTGGCGACGACGTGGGAGGCGGGCACCGTGACCCGCGCGACGTAGTCGAAGGACGCCTGCGGCGCGGCCCGGGCCTTCGCGTGGGACGGCGGCCGCAGCGTCGGGTACGCGTCGGCGTCCTCGCGCAGAATCGTGAAGTCTTCGGCGACGCGGTCCTGGATGTACAGCGCTCCCGTCTCGACGTAGCCGGCGAGGTAGCCGCCGTAGCGGATCTCGAGTGTCCGCTTCTCGCCGGCGGCGAGCGAAGGGGCGAGCAGGACGCGCACCTGGTTGGCCTGGCGTTTCGGGTCGTCTTCGAACGCGACGACGTTCTGCGAAAAGGCGAGCGGTTCTCCGGCCCCGTCGCGGACGGCCGAGACCGCGAGGAGGCGGTACAGGAGAAAGGACGCTTCCGAAGCGGGCACGGCGCCGGCGTTCTCGATCGCGATCCGCGCCGATCCGTCGACGCGCTCTTCGCGAAAGTCGACGGCCAGATCGAGCTCGTAGCGCGTCGGCACGAGCTCCGCGCCCGCCCGGGCCGCGGCGGCGCCGGTCAGCGCGGCGAGAAGGAATGCGCGGAGGGCTCGCATGGCGGACTCGAAGAGGGAGACGCCGGGGGCGAAGCGCGGTTACGGGGCTCCGGCGAGCCGCGCGCCGTCAGCGGCCCGGCAGAATCTGGTCGTGGCGTTTACCCCGGTCGGCGGGGTCGCGGCGCGCGTGCCGGCGGGCGTCGAAAGGGACCGTCTCGTAGCAGATCGGGCATTTGAGGCGGCCGTCCTTGGGGATCGGCGCGAAGCGGGGAGAGGTGCACGCGGCGCAGATCCACCGCGCGAACCGCCTCTCCTCGCCGTCGTAGTCCATGGCTCGAATGGTAACGCCCGCCGCGCCGCGGGCAGCGCGAAAAGGCGGCGGCCTCAGTCCCCGGATGTCAGGCCGCGAGCCCCCGGGCCGCCTTGATCGCCGCCGCGACGCCGGCCTGTTTGCGCACGGCCTTGACCTTCGCCCGGGCTTCCTTCGAGAGCCTGCGGATCGCCGCCAGGTATTGTCCCTGCGCGCGGCGGGCGATCTTCTGGGCGCGGGACAGGGCGCGGCGCGCCTGCGGAGCCGCGCGGCGCGCGGCCCGGCGACCCGCCCGGGCAACCTGGCGCGCCGCCGGCCGGGCGGCCTTTTCGAGCGCGGCCAGGCGAGTCCGGAGGTCCTTGATGAGCCGCTCGCGCCGGCGAAGGGCCCGCGTCACGTCGGCGGCGGCGAGCTTGCCGTCCTCGATCAGGAGCTGCAGGGCGGCGGCCGCGTGTTCCGCGGACAGCTTGAGTGCCTTCTTGGTCTTGCGTCGCATGAAACCTCCTCGGGGCGGGTCGAGCCCGCGCCCGGATCGTATCCCGGCCGAGCGCGGATTCGAGACTGGCTTTTCCAGGACTCCGGCCAACGGATCCTGATCCCGCGGCCATGCACGCCGAGGCGCCCGGTACCTGAACGTTGTTTGAACGCCCGGACAATTGTTTCGGCCTCCGCCGCTCTCCTAAGGTGTCGGCAGACTCCCGAATCCCGGACTGACCTCCAGCCCGCCGTATCTCGAGAGCCAGGAAGGAGGGCCCCATGGGCTCAAGAGTCTCGCTTCGAGCGGCCGCGGCCATCGGCATCGTCGTCGCGCTCGCCGCGTTGACGCCGGTCGGCAGCAACCCCGCCCCCGACTTCGGTCAACCGCTGGCCGGCCTCACCGCGGATCAGCTCGCGCGGTTCGATGCGGGCAAGACCGAGTTCACCGAGGTCGAGAGCGTGGAAGACGGCCTTGGCCCGGTCATGAACGACGTGTCGTGCGCCAACTGTCATTCGGTCGCCGCCGTCGGCGGCGGCAGCGCCATCCTCGAGACCCGCTTCGGCACGACGGCGGCCGACGGCACTTTCGACCCCTTGTCCCAGTTCGGCGGCTCGCTCATCCAGACGGAGGGCATCGGCGCGTCCGGGAGCTGCGAGTATCTGGCGGAGATCGTGCCGCCCGAGGCGACGATCGTGGCCGAGCGGCGGACGACGCCGCTCTTCGGTCTCGGCCTCGTCGACGCCACGCCCGATTCGGTCTTCTACGGTCTGGCCGCGATCGAGGCGCACAGCCCCGACGGCACCGCGGGTGTCGTGAGCGTCGTGACGAACATCGCGACGGGCCAGAACGCCGTCGGCAAGTTCGGCTGGAAATGCCAGAACCCGAGCCTGTTTCAGTTCGCGGGCGACGCGTACTTGAACGAGATGGGCATCACCAATCCGCAGTTTCCCGACGAGAACTGCCCGCAGGGCGACTGTGCGGCGCTCGCCTGCAATCCCGTGCCGGGCCTGAACGACGACGGCTCGGGGGTGCAGGCGTTTGCCGACTTCATGACGTTTCTCGCGCCGCCGCCGCGCGGCCCCGTCAACGCGGCGGTGGGCCTCGGCGAGCTGGTCTTTCTCGGAGCGGGGTGCGCCGGGTGCCACACGCCGACGCTCCGCACGGGCTCGAACCCCGTGGCCGCGCTGAACAAGGTCACCTACCACCCCTACTCCGACTTCCTGCTCCACGACATGGGGTCGCTCGGTGACGGCATCACGCAGAACGCCGCGACGGGCAAGCTGATGCGCACGGCGCCTCTCTGGGGGATCCGCCGCCTGACGACGTTCCTGCACGACGGCCGCGCCGCAACACTCGACGCCGCCATCCTGGCCCACGACGGACAGGCCGCGCACGCGCGCAACCGCTACGCGGCCATGCCGAGCTCCCGGAAGGCCTGGCTGCAGGCGTTTCTGAATTCCCTCTAGCCCCCGGTTCGTTCCGGCCTCCTCCCCGTGCTCCGGCGGCAGGAGGCCGGACTTTTTCCCGCCGCGTACAATTCTCGCGTGACCTGCCGGGGCGCCCTCCATCGCGTCTGCCGGCTTTCTTCATCTCCAACTCCCGAAGCGAGGTTGACCATGCGACGATTCTCGACGATCCTTTTCTTCCTGGCGGCCGGGGCGGCCGCCGCCGCCGAGCCGCCGGCGCCGGCCGGCACGGTTTCCCTGACGCTCACGGACGCGATCCGGCGCGCGCTCCAGAAGAACACGAGCCTCGCGATCGAGCGGCTCAACGTCGACCAGGCCACGTCGGCGGTCGTGCGGGCCGAAGGGTCTTACGACCTCGCGTGGAACCTCGACGTGTCGTGGCGCCAGAACACCGACCCCATCAACTCGGTCTTCTCGGGGGCCCCTCCGGGCGAGCTCGCGCCCGAGAACGAGCGCTACGGCGCGTCGACGTCCTTCCAGCAGCTGCTCCCGACGGGCGGCTCGGTGTCGCTCTTCACGGGGTGGCATCACACGACGACCGACGGCATCTACACGATCCTGTCGCCGGCCTACGAGACGGATGCGGGGATCTCGCTGACGCAGCCGCTCCTGCGGAATCTTTCGATCGACCCCGTCCGCGAGGCGATCCGCGTCGCCAAGGCTGACCTCTCCGAGTCGGAAGCGCACCTGAAGACGGTCGTCGCGGACACGGTCACGCAGGTGGACGCGGCGTACTGGAACCTGGTCGCGGCCCGGCGGGACGTCGTCTCGATCGAGAGCTCGGTCGTGCTGGCCGACCGGCAGCTCGCCGAGACGCGGGTCCGGATCGAGGCCGGGGTCCTCGGCGAGACGGACATCGCCGAGCCGACGGCGGAGCTCGAGCGGCGCAAGGGCAATCTCGCGCTGGCGCGGCAGCGGTCGGCGTTTGCCGAAAACACGCTCAAGCAGCTGATTCTCGGCGACCCGACGGATTCGTGGTGGGCGGCCCGGCTCGAGCCGTCCGACGACCCGACCTCGGGCGCCGGCGTCCCGCCGCTCGAGCAGGCCCTGTCGGACGCTCGGCAGAATCGCCCCGAGATCGTCGAGGCCCAGTCGCGCCGGACGCGCACGGAAGTCCGCGTCGACGCGGCCAGCAGCGCTTTGCTGCCGCAGCTGAACCTCGTCGCCAACTACGCGCGGCGCGGATTGGCCGGCTCGATCAACCCGAACGCGGTCGGCATCGACGGCCAGCCGGTGACCTCGATCCCGCCGGCGGTGGACGGCTCGACCGGCCGGTCCTACGGGACGATCGGGGAGAACTACTTCCCCGACGCGTCGGTCGGGCTGTCGCTCTCGCTGCCGATCGGCAATCGCAGCGCCAGGGCGAACCTCGCGATCGCGAAGGCGGCGCTTTCGCAGGCCTCGACGGCGGTGACGGCGACGGAGCAGCAGGTCGAGGCGGAGGTCCGCAACGCGGTCTTCGGCGTCGACTCGGCGCTGCAGCGGATCGAGGCGACGAAGGCCGCGCGATCCGCGGCCGAAACGCAGCTCTACGCCGAGCAGGAGAAGTTCTCGGTGGGGCTCTCGACGAATTTTCTCGTGCTCACCCGGCAGAACGACCTGACCTCCGCGCGCGTCGCCGAAACGTCGGCCCTGACGGACTATCGCAAGGCCGAGACCGAGCTCGCGCGGGCGACGGGGACCCTCCTGCAGGAGCGGCGCATCCAGTTCGACGCTCCGTCGCAATGACCTCTCGCCCCCGGCGGGGGAGAGGGCGGGTGAAGGGGGAATCCCGCACCCCCTTTCGCGCGTATGTCAGCGCGGGGGAACACCGGTGATTTCGAGACGTCTTCGGTCCGGAGAAAAGGCGGCGCGGGTCGCCGCGGGCGCGGCCCTCGCGGCCGCCGGCGCGGCGGCGATCGGCCTCGGCCGCTCGACCGGCTGGCTGGCCGCGTTCGGCGCGGGCCCGGCCGGCGATCGCCGGGAGCGCATCCTCCGGTCGCCGCAGTTCGACGGGAAACGGTTCCGCAACCCGATTCCGACGCACACGATCCGGGGCCACGACGTGCTCGAGACGCTCCGGCTGCAGCTGACGGCCGGACCGGAGCGCTATCCCGCGCGCGCGATTCCGGTTGTCCCGCGGTCGGCCGCCGACTTCGCGGCGCCTCCGGCCTCGGGCTTGAGGCTGACGTGGCTCGGCCACGCGTCGGCGCTCGTCGAGATCGACGGCCGCCGGCTTCTCGTCGACCCGGTCTGGAGCGAGCGCGTGTCGCCGTCTTCCGCGGTCGGTCCGCGCCGGTTCTTCGCGCCGCCGCTGGCGCTCGACGGGCTCCCCGAGCTCGACGCGGTCCTCGTGTCGCACGACCACTACGATCACCTCGACATGCAGACCGTGCAGGCGCTCGCGCGCCGCCCGGCCGCATTCGTCGTGCCTCTCGGGGTCGGCGCGCATCTCGAACGGTGGGGCGTCGCTCCCGGAAGGATTCGCGAGCTCGACTGGAACGAGTCCGCCCGGTTCGGCGACGTCGCGGTGACGGCGACGCCGGCGCGGCATTTCTCGGGCCGCGGCCTGACGGATCGCGATCGGACGCTCTGGTCCTCGTTCGTCATCGCGGGGCCGCGGCACCGCGTCTTCTACAGCGGCGACTCGGGGGACTTCGACGGGTTCCGCCGGGTCGGCCGGGAGCACGGACCCTTCGACGCGTCGCTCATGAGCGTCGGGGCGTACGGGCCGACCTGGCCGGACGTGCACATGCTCCCCGAGGACCTCGTGCGCGCCCACACGGAGCTCCAGGCGGACCTGTTCCTTCCGGTCCACTGGGCGACTTTCAACCTGGCCTTCCACGCCTGGAACGAACCGGTCGAGCGCGCCTCGGCCGAGGCCCGTGTCCGCGGCGTGCGGATCGCGGTCCCGCGCCCCGGAGAATCGCTCGAGCCCTCCGCGGCCGCGGCCGCGGCGGCCGCCGACTGGTGGCGGACCCTGTGACGAGCGCTCGGGCAGGAGACGAATGCCGATGCTGACGCGGCGTCCCGCCGGCGAGCGCGGGCACTTCGACCACGGCTGGCTCGACACGCGGCACACGTTTTCCTTCGGCGACTACCACGACGAGCGGCACATGGGGTTTCGCGCGCTGCGCGTCATCAACGAGGACCGCGTGCGCCCCGCCCAGGGCTTCGGCACGCACGGGCATCGCGACATGGAGATCGTGACGTACGTGCTCGAGGGAGGGCTCGCACACCGCGACAGCCTCGGCAACGGCTCGGTGATTTCTCCCGGCGACGTCCAGTACATGAGCGCCGGCACGGGCGTGCGCCACAGCGAGTTCAACGCCTCGGAGACCGATCCCGTGCACTTCTACCAGATCTGGATCGTGCCGAACGTCGGCGGGGCCGAGCCGCGCTACGCGCAGAAACGCTTCGACGAGGCGTCGAAGACGGGCACGCTCCGGCTGGTCGCGTCGGGCTCGGGCGCCGACGGCTCGATCGCCATCCGCCAGGACGTCAACCTCTACGCGTCGGTCCTCCGGCCGGGCGAGCAGGTGTCGCTCGCGCTGCCGGCCGGGCGGCATCTCTGGGTCCAGGCCCTCGAGGGATCGCTGACGGTCAACGGCCGCGGTCTCTCGGCGGGCGATGGGCTCGCCGCGTCGCAGGAGACGGCCTTCGCGCTGGCCGCCGGAGATCAGGGAGCGGAGCTGCTCGCCTTCGACCTGGCGTAGAGCCCGGGCGCGCACTCCAGGCGCGTCTGCTGCTCGAGGCTGTCGTCGTTCAACTCGATCCCGGTGACGGGGTGGATCTCCCACGCGGTCGCCCGGGTGATCGACGCGCCGGCGAGCGGCGCGGTGTTGACGGCGATGGGCGCGGCCTCGAAGTTCCAGAGGAGCCAGCCGCGGATCGTCACGTACTGCTGGACGAACTTGGCGCGGATCGCGCGCGTCGACCAGTCGATGCGGTTGCTGGCCATCAGCCGGCGCCACTGCGGCGTGATCACGGCGATCAGGCGATGCGAGGCGTCCGAGACGCCGGCGCCCGGCGAAAGGTCGAGGATGGTGTCGTGGTCCGCGGGGTCGGCCGAGTGGCAGTTGGCGCTCGTCATGCCGCCGTCGTGGACGTCGACGACGAACGCGGTGATCTCGACGGCCGTGTCGTTGGACCAGCGCTGGCTGTCGTCGCCCGGCGCGATCAGGGCGGTGATGTCGGCGGTGTCGTCGTAGTCGTCGTCCGAGGGCTCCTCTGTCCGCGCGCGGAGCTCGTTCAACTTCCGGACCTTCTCCTTCTTGGCGTCTCCCTGGGGCGGACAGCCGCCGGAGCTCTGCGCGAACAGGCAGGCCGCGCCGAGCCCGAGAAGCGCCGCGGCGCCGAGGGTTCGCAGCAGGGAGCGCATGAGAGAGAGGAGCCTAGCAGAAGCGGCCGGGGCCTGTGTCAAGCTCGGCGCCGATGACGGGCCCGCCGCCGATGGAACCCCTCGGGCGCTGGCGCGTTCTCGCGCTCGTCGCGGCGGCCGAGCTGATGGGGATGTCGCTCTGGTTCTCGGCCTCCGCCGTCGCGCCGGCGCTGAAAGCGGAGTGGCGCCTGGGGGACGCGGCGGCCGGCTGGCTGACCCTCGCGGTCCAGCTCGGCTTCGTGGCGGGAACGCTGACGAGCGCGTTCGGCAACCTGCCCGACGTGTTCGCGACGCAGCGGCTCTTTGCGGTCTCCGCGCTGTTCGGGGCGCTCGCCAACGCGGGCGTCGCGGTCGTTGCGCAGGGCGCCGTGTCGGCGGTGACGCTGCGCTTTCTGACGGGTTTCTTCCTCGCCGGCGTCTACCCGCCGGGGATGAAGATCATGGCGGGCTGGTTCCGGAAGGGCCGCGGGCTCTCCCTCGGCGTCCTCGTCGGCGCGCTCACGGTGGGGAAGGCGTTTCCGTATCTCGTCAACGCCGTGGGCGGCACGAGCTGGCGCGCGAGCGTGCTGGCCGTGTCGGCTCTCGCCGCCGCCGGCGGCGCCATCGTGCTCCTCTTCGTGCCCGACGGCCCGTTCGCGGCGCCGGCGGCGCGCTTCGACCCCTCGCAGATCGGCCGCGTCTTCCGGAATCGCGGCGTCCGCCTGGCGGACTTCGGGTACTTCGGCCACATGTGGGAGCTCTACGCGATGTGGACGTGGATCCCGGTCTTCCTGCGGGCGAGCCTGGCGCTGCGCGGCGAGCCGTCGAGGCTGGCCGAAGCGGCGTCGTTCCTCGTGATCGGCAGCGGCGCCGCCGGCTGCGTGGCGGGCGGCTTTCTCGGAGACCGCGTGGGCCGGACGGCGGTGACGTCGTGGGCCATGGCGATCTCGGGTGCCTGCTGCCTCGGAATCGGGTTTCTCTTCGGGGCGCCTCTCGCGCTTGTGCTCGCCGTGTGCGCGGTGTGGGGCGCGTCGGTCGTCGCGGACTCCGCGCAGTTCTCGGCGTGCGTGACCGAGCTTTCGGATCCGCGTTACATGGGGACCGCGCTGACGATCCAGACGTGCCTCGGATTCCTCCTGACGATGGCGTCGATCGCGCTCGTCGGCGTCGTCGAGCGGACGGTCGGCTGGAGCTGGGCGTTCGCCCTGCTCGCGCCGGGGCCGTTTCTCGGCGTCGTCGCGATGCAGCGGTTGCGCCGCCTCCCGGAGGCCGCGCAGATCGCGCACGGCCTCCGGTAGCGGCCTCGCGGGTCTAGAAGAACGTGTTCACGAGAAACGCCGCCATCTGCCCGCGGTTGACCGGGTTGTCCGGGCAATAGAGCAGGGGCGAAGCGCTGCAGCCGCCGGCGATGCCCTGGTCGTAGAGGTCGTCGATGAAGTCCGCGGCGAAGGCGCCGGCGGGGACGTCGCCGAAGATCGGCGTCCACGGCGGCGGAACGTAACTCGAGCCATATTTCGTCTTCAGCAGGAACACCGCCATCTGGGCGCGTGTGACGGAAGCGTCGGGGCAGTAGTCGCCGTTGCCGCAGCCGGCGGTGACGCCCTCGTTCGCGAGCTGCTCGATCCAGTCGGCGTAGAGGCTCGGGCACGGGACGTCGGCGAACAGGCCGGCGCAGGGCGGCGGCGTGTAGCCGCCTCCGTGCTCCGACCGGAGCAGGAAGACCGCCATTTGCGCCCGCGTGACGAGCGAAGCGGGACAGTAGTTGGCGCCGCCGCAGCCGGCGGTGACACCGGCGGTGGCGATCGTGTTGACGTCCGCATAGAAGATGTTCGACGGTGGGACGTCGGCGAATTCGACGACCAGGGGAGGCGCGTCGACGAGCGCGAGCCCGCAGGAATCGGTGATGGCCACCCGATAAACGCCCGCCGTGTCCGGGAAAGTCACGTCGTTGATGTGCAGCAGCGGCGTCGTGACGCCGGCGTACTTCGCTCCATCGGCCAGGGGCAGCCCGTTGAGGAGCCACTGATACGCGAGCGGGCCGAAGCCGGAGGCGAGGACGCCGATCGACTGGGCGTCGTGAACGAGCGTCGGCGCCGGCGGGACGATCGTTCCCGACACCGCGGCGTTGGGAAGGACGGCGAGGGCGCTCGGCGCGAAGCTGGTCCCGACGACGAGATCCGGAAGGGCGCCGCCGAGCGCGCCGGCGGCGATCACGACGGGCGCCGGCGCCATCGGGTAAAGCTCCGGCGCCCGGAAAGTGCCGTCGCCGTTGCCCAGAACGACCGAGACGCCGGAGGATCCCGCGTTGACGGTCGCGAAATCGGCTCTGCCGTCGCCGTCGAAATCGCCGGCGACGATCGCGTAGGGGATGGCCCCCACGCCGATGAGAGTCGGATTGGGTGCCCCGGTGAGGAGAGCGACCGTGGCCGCTCCTCCGTCGGCGACGATGAGCTGCGTGTTCGAGCCGGTGAAGGCGCCGGCGGCCACGGAAATCGGCTGGCTCCCCGCGCTGACCTGAATCGGGTTCAGAAAGTCGACGCGCGTGCCCGGATAGATCGAGACCGTGTCGGAAGACACGCCGTTGCTCGTGACGACGTCCACCCGGCCGTCGCCGGTGGCGTCGACGGCCAGAAGGCTGCTCGCCTGATAGAGCAGCGCCGCCGTCGGTCCGGCCGTGAAGGTTCCGTCGCCGGCTCCCAGGAATACCGCGATGGATCCGGTCGGGTAGGGGTTCTGCCACTCGACAGCGATGACGTCGCTGATGCCGTCTCCGTTGAAATCCGCCACGGTGATGTAGGTCATCGGGACCCCTGGAGCGTAGGTCACCGGCGGCGCGAACGTGCCGTCGCCCCGTCCGACGAGCACCGAGAAGCCGTTGTAGTAGTCGCTGACGACGAGGTCGCCGTGGGACCCGGAAACGAACCGGCCCGCCGCCATGGAGGCCGGATTGCCGGGCAGCGGCGTCGACCCGACGGTCGGCCAGCGGCCAGCGTCGTCGCGCGCGATCACCGCAACGGAGGCGCCGTTGTCGAAGACGAGAGCGGCGATGTCCTGGCGCGGGGAGTCGAGGAAATTGGCGACCGCGATCGCCCCGACGCTTCCGTTGAGCGGAACCCGATTCGTCGCTTCGAGGCTGCCCGACCCGAGGGAGAAGAGGACCGCGACGGTGGCGGCGCCGTCGTTGGAGGTCGCCAGGTCGGCGAGGCCGTCTCCGTCGAAGTCGCCCGCCGCCAGGGCGAAGGAACCGGGGCCGACGAGATACGATCCGCCGTCGTCGAAGGCGCCGTTGAGCTCCTGGTGCAGGGCGGCGACGTTTCCGGCCGAGGGCGCGCCCGACGAGCTCATGGCCGCGATGTCGGGCAGGCCGTCTCCGTCGAGGTCCGCGACGGCGATCGCATTCGCGGCGAACCCGATCGGCGATTCGATGGCGGCCTGGAACGTGCCGTCGCCGTTTCCGCGCGCGATCGCGATGTTCAAGTCGGCGGCGAGGACGAGGTCCTGGGTTCCGTTTTCTCGCAGGTCCGCGGCGGCAATGGGTCCGAGGGCGCCGCCGACTTTCAGCGAGGCGCCGAGGTTGAACCGCCCGTTTCCGAGGCCGCGGTAGATCGACACGGCGCCGTCGCTCTGCGACGCCGCGACATCGGGGAAGTCATCCCCGTCGAAATCGGCCGCCGCGATGAATTGAGCGCCGGTCGCCAGGGTCGTGACGATGGGTTGTCCGAAAGTGCCGTTCCCGGCGCCGAGGAGAACGTCGAGCTGAGAGCCGTACTGTCCGGTCACGGCGAGATCCAGCGACCCGTCGTCGTTGAAGTCCGCGGCGACGAGGTTGGCGACGCTGTAGGTGATCGAGATGGGGCTCCCGGCCGTAAACGTGCCGTCGCCGTTTCCGAGCAGGATCCCGACGCTGAAGTAGTCCAGGATCACGGCAAGATCGAGATTGTTCCCCGCGTCGAACGAACCCGCGACCAGCTCGCGCGGTTCGGAGCCGAGCTCCGTGTGAATCGGGGGCAGGAAGCCGCCGCTGCCGTCCCCGAGAAGAACCGAGACGCCCGAAGCGTCGCCGATCGCGAGATCGAGGTGACCGTCGTGATTGAAGTCTCCGGAAACGAGCGCCTGAGGCGCGGGACCCGTCGGAAAGCGCCGCGCCCTCAGGAACGTCGTCGGGCTGCACGTCGCGGCGTGCATCGCCGGAACCGCCAGAAAAAGGACGATGGCTGCCTGAAGCCGTCGCTTCATCGCGCACCTCTCTTGTCGAAGCTGCTCAGTCGTCGACCAGCCTAAACCTTCCGTCAGGTTCCGTGCAATCGCCGTGAACGACCTTGACGCCGGCCGGGCGGGATTGGAAACTGCGCCGGCAGGCGAGGTCCCGCGATGTTTCTCGGACACTTCGGACTCGGTTTCGCCGGCAAGAGGGCGGCCCCGGCGCTGTCGCTCGGCACGCTGTTTCTCGCGGTCCAGTGGGCGGATCTGCTCTTCTTCGTGCTGGTGCTGGCGGGAATCGAGCATTTTCGGGTCGCTCCGGGCGCGACCGCCGTGACCCCGCTCGACTTCTTCGATTATCCGTGGAGCCACGGCCTCGCCGCGCTGCTCGTCTGGGGCCTGCTCTTCGGTCTGGGGCTGCGCTTTTTCGGCCGGCCGGCGGTCGCCGCCGTCGTCTTCGGCGTCGGCGTGGTGAGCCACTGGTTCCTGGATGCGCTGGTCCACCGCCCGGACATGCCGGTGCTCTTCGCGGGTCCGCGCGTCGGCCTCGGGCTCTGGAACTCCGTGCCGGCGACGGTCGTCGCCGAGGCGCTCGTCTTCGGCGGCGGCCTGGCCGTCTACCTGAAGACGACGCGCGCGCGCGACCGGAGCGGAACCTGGGCGCTCTGGGGCCTCGTCGTCTTCCTCGCCGCGGCCTGGGCCGCGAGCGTGGCGGGTCCGCCGCCGCCGAACGAAGGCGTCGTCGCCGCTTCGGGCGTCGGACTGTGGCTGCTCGTTCCGTGGGGCTACTGGATCGACCGGCATCGGGCTATCGTGGGCGCCGCATGAAGCTGACGGTCGAAGTTCCCTACGGCGACGTCGACGCGATGGGCCACCTCAACAACGTCGCCTACCTCCGCTACCTCGAGTGGGCCCGCCAGAAGTACTGGCTCGCGATGCGCGGGACGGACGACTTCTGGAAGATCGACTTCGTCGTCGCGCGGGCCGAGATCGACTACCGCTCCTCGTCGCACATGGGCGAGCTCCTCGAGGTCGAGATCCGCGTGACCCGGCTCGGCGCGTCGTCGTTCGACTTCGGCTACCGTGTGACGGGCGCCGACGGCCGCCTCGTGGCGGAGGCGAAGACGGTCCAGGTCTGCTACGACTGGGACACGCGAGCGCCGAAGCCGCTGTCCGACGAGAGGCGGCGCGAGATCGAGCGCTTCGAGTCGGGCGGCGGGCGGTAGACTCGGCCCCGCCGGCGAGGAGGCTTCGCGATGCACGCTCTATTCTCCGTTCTGCTCGCCCTCGCGCCCGCGAGCGCGTCGCCCGCCGCGGCGCCGGGCGACGTCCGGGCGAAAGTCGACGCGGTGTTCCGCGAGTACGACCGGACGGATTCGCCGGGCTGCGCGCTCGGCGTCTACCGCGACGGCCGGATCCTCTACGAGCGCGGGTACGGGATGGCGAATCTCGAGCTCGGCGCGGCGAACTCGCCGGAGTCGGTCTTCGACATCGGCTCGACGTCCAAGCAGTTCACCGCCTTCGCGATCCACCTGCTCGCCCGGGAGGGGAAGCTCTCGCTCGACGACGACATCCGACGGTGGATTCCGGAGGTTCCGAGCTACGGGAAGCCCGTCACGATCCGCCACCTTCTGCACCACACGAGCGGCCTGCGGGACTACATCGAGGTCATGTACCTCCAGGGGGTCCAGGAGGAAGACCTGACGACCGACGACGATGCCCTCGCGGCCATCGCCCGGCAGAAGGCGCCGAACTTCAAGTCCGGCGACGAGTACCTCTACTCGAACACCGGATACTTCCTGCTGTCGCTGGTCGTCAAGCGCGTCACGGGGCAGTCGCTGCGCGACTTCGCGGCGGCGCGGATCTTCGAACCGCTCGGGATGCACCACACGCAGTTCAACGAGTCGCACACGCGCCTGATCGCCAACCGCGCCACGGGCTACGCGACGCGGGCGGCCGGCGGTTTCGGCATCGCGATGGGGGACTGGGAGCAGAACGGCGACGGCGGAGTCCAGACGACCGTCGAAGACCTTCAGCTCTGGGATCAGAACTTCTACGACCCGAAGGTCGGCGACCGGCGGCTCCTCGACGACATGCTGACGGTCGGCGTCCTGAACAGCGGCAGGAAGCTGACGTACGCCTCGGCCCTGGTGGTCGACGACTACAGGGGTCTGCCCACGGTCAGCCACGGCGGGGCCTGGGTCGGCTACCGGGCGCAGCTGCTGCGCTTCCCGAAGCAGCACTTCTCCGTGGCGTGCCTCTGCAACTTCGCCGACGCGAATCCGACCCGCCTCGCCCACGGGGTGGCCGAGGTCTACCTCGGAGCGCTGATGAAGGCGGAGGCGCCCAGGCCGGCGCCGGCGTCGAAGAAGCCCGCCGGCAAGGCGGCGGTCTCGGCGGCGGAACTGACGCGCCTGGCCGGGGCCTATCGGGATCCGGAGTCGGGCCAGCTCATCACGCTGTCGGCGGAGAGCGGGAAGCTGACGGGGCAGCGCGGGCGCCGGCCCTTCGTGCTCGTTCCCGCCGGCGCGGGGCGCTTCCGCGCCGAAGGCCTGCCGGGCCGATCGGCCGAGGTCGAGGTCCGGACGGCGGCCGGCGGCGGGCGGCCGTCGCTCGTCGTGACGACGACCGACGAGGACGACGACGTCGACACGGCGACGTACGAGCCCGTCGATCTCTGGAAACCGACGGCGGCGGATCTCGGCGCTTTCGCCGGCCGCTACGAGAGCGAGGAGATCGACACGACCTGGCGGCTCGTCTTCACCGACGGGCAGCTCGCCATCAAGCACCGCGGCGTAACGGCCGATCCGCTCCGGCCGACCACGAAGGACGTCTTCACCGCGGGGGGACTGCGGCTGGCGTTCCACCGGGACGCCGCCGGCAACGTGACGGGGTTCTCGCTCGACGAGGGACGGGTCCGCGGCCTCGCGTTTCGGCGC
>DATJPZ010000014.1:0-3854 GCA_035506175.1 Thermoanaerobaculia bacterium
ATCGGCGTCAAGCACAACGGCAGTTGGTTCGACGAGAAGTCGTACCCGAGCGTGCCGTACGTCGTGAACCTGCTGATGGACCCGATGGAGAAGATGACGCCCGATTCGCACGAGTTCGCCTATGAGGGCCAGAAGTTCTTCGCCCAGAAGATGTGGGTCGGCAGCGGCGCCGGGCCGGTCATCGCCGAGCACCTGAAGAGCATGCAGGAGTTTCCGCCGAGCCAGGGCGCCGACACCTTCAGCATGAAGAAGGCGATCGAGAACGTGATGAAGAAGCTGGAGAACCCCAACGCCAGCAGCAACTGACGCGAAACCGGAAAGAGAGGATCACACATGAACCTGAGACGAATGACCACCGCCCTCGGGCTGGCCCTGGGCCTGCTCGTGGCGGCGTCTCCCGCCGCCGCGCAGGGGGCGAAGGCGGCTCCGAAGGCTGACGCCAGGAAGCCGAACATCGTCGTCATCTGGGGTGACGACATCGGCCAGTCCGACGTCAGCGCGTACTCGATGGGCCTCATGGGCTTCCACACGCCCAACATCGATCGCGTCGCCAAGGAAGGCATGCTGTTCACCGACTTCTACGCCGAGCAGAGCTGCACGGCGGGCCGCTCGTCGTTCATCACGGGGCAGGTGGGCCTGCGCACGGGCAACACCAAGGTCGGCATGCCGGGCGCGGCGCAAGGCCTCCAGGCTCGCGACGTGACGATCGCCCAGCTCCTCAAGGGCCAGGGCTACGCCACCGGCCAGTTCGGCAAGAACCACCTCGGGGACCGCAACGAGTACCTGCCCACCGTGCACGGCTTCGACGAGTTCTACGGCAACCTCTACCACCTCAACGCCGAGGAGGAGCCCGAGCTGCCCGACTACCCGAAGGACCCGGCGTTCCGCGCGAAGTTCGGCCCCCGCGGCGTCATGGACTGCAAGGCCTCGGACAAGGACGACGCGACCGTGGACCCGCGTTTCGGCAAAGTCGGCAAGCAGGTCTGCAAGGACACCGGCCCGCTGACGAAAAAGCGGATGGAGACGATCGACGACGACATCGCGGCACGCGCCGTCGACTTCATCCAGCGGATGAACAAGGCCGGCAAGCCCGTATTCGTCTGGGTGAACTTCACGCACATGCACCTGCGCACGCACACGAAGCCCGAGAGCCTCGGGCAGGCGAGCCGCGCGCAGTTCGGCCGCGCGCAGAGCCCGTACCACGACACGATGATCGACCATGACGGGAACGTCGGCACGGTGCTCAAGGCGCTGGACGACCTCGGCATGGCGGAGAACTCGATCGTCATGTACTCCACCGACAACGGCCCGCACATGAATTCATGGCCCGACGGCGGGATGACGCCCTTCCGCAACGAGAAGAACTCCAACTGGGAAGGCGCCTACCGCGTTCCCGCGATGGTGAGGTGGCCCGGGCACATCAAGCCCGGAACGATCTCGAACGAGATCGTGTCGCACCTGGACTGGCTGCCCACCTTCCTCGCGGCGGCGGGTGTGCCCGACGTCAAGGAGCAGCTCCTCAAGGGCATGGACGTCGGCGGCACGACCTACAAGGTGCATCTCGACGGCTACAACATGTTGCCGTACTTCACCGGCCAGGTCGCCCAGAGCCCCCGCGAAGAGTTCCTCTACTTCAACGACGACAGCAACCTCGTCGCGCTGCGCCACAACAACATGAAGTACGTGTTCGCCGAGCAGCGCGCGCCGGGAACGATGCGGATCTGGTCCGAGCCCTTCGTGACGCTGCGGGTGCCGAAGATCTTCAACCTGAGGATGGACCCGTACGAACGGGCGGACATCACCTCGAACACGTACTACGACTGGACCTTAAACGAGGTGTTCGCCCTGGTCCCGGCCCAGGCCGTGGTCGGCAAGTTCCTCGAGTCGTTCAAGGAGTTCCCGCCGAGCCAGAGAGCGGGAAGCTTCAGCGTCGAGCAGGTCCTCGAGAGCATGAGGGAGGGCGCCGAGACTTCGAAGTGATTCCATCCGGGCGGGGGGCGCGCGCGACGGCGCGCGACGGCGCGCGGCCCTCCGACCGGACGATGAAACAGCAGGACCGCGTGTGACGGCGATTCGCCGGCAGTCATTGACGAAAACCGGGTGTCCTCCCGCGCACGAAGGGCACTCCGTCGCTCTCGAAAGGAGCAGCCATGTACGGATTCAAGGCATTCGTGTTCAACGGCAAGAAGACGGCCGGCAAGGCCTTCGACACCCTCGAGGACCACGCCCCGGTCTACCCGTGGATCGATGACGCGGCCGTGGTCTCGCGCAGCAAGTTCGGCATCGTCCGGATCCACAGCACGTGGGCGCAGGACGACACCGCGGTCGGCGTCGGGACCGGCTACGGCGCCCTGACCGGCGCCCTGCTCGGAACGCTGCTCGGACCGGGCGGCGCGCTGGCCGGCGCGGCGATGGGCGGCTCGATGGGCGCCCTCTTCGGCGTCGCCGACGAGGTCGCCTTCGACGACCCGCGGCTCGACGAGTTCGCCTCCTCGCTCGCGAAGGACACGTCGGCGCTCGTTCTCGTCGCCGAGACGCCCGCTCTCGCCGACTTCACGCTGGCGGTCCAGCCCTTCGGCGGAAAGATCATCGAGACCAACCTCGACGACAAGGACGTCGCCGCGATCAAGAAGGCCCTCAAGACGGCCCCCGTGAAGACCCGCTGAACCGATCCAGACCGGGGGTGGCGGCGTGGCCACCCCCTCAGCCGGCCGGAACCCGCGCGACGGGTCCGGTCATGAAAGCAAAAGGAGATTTGACGTGAAGATTCAGAAGCTCGGAACGATGGCGGCCTGCCTCGCGGTCTGCCTCGGACTCGCCGCCGCGGCACTCGCCCAGGGGACCGCGGCTCCGCCGAAGGGCGAGGCCGTGATCTCGTCCGTGACCGTCACGGCGACCGTCGCGAAGATCAACCAGAAGACCCGCTGGGTCACGGTCAAGGCCGACGACGGCCAGAAGTACACGTTCGTCGCCGACCCGGCCGTGCAGAACCTCGCCCAGGTGAAGGTGGGAGACGTCGTCACGGTCACCTACACGGAGGCGCTCGCGTACGAGGTCAAGAAGGGCGGCAAGGCCGGCGCCGACGAGGTGGCGGGCGCCGTGGCGGCCCCCCCGGGAGCCAGGCCCGCGGGAGTGGCCGCGGATCAGACGACGGTGACCGTCAAGATCAGGGCGATCGACCCCAAGGTCCCCTCGGTCACGGTCGCGACGAAGGAGGGTGACAGGCAGACGTTCAAGCTGAAGGACCCCGCGAAGCTCCAGGGCGTGAACGTCGGTGACACGGTCCAGATCACGTACACGGAGGCGATTGCGCTCAAGGTCGATCCGAAGGCGAAGAAGTAAGAAACCAAAACACAAGGAGAGACGAGATGGAGAACATCAAGACCGCAGTTGCCGACTGGACCCACGAGGTCAAGAGCAACGCCGGCTGGCTCGTGGCCCTCGGCGTCGTGACGATCGTGGCCGGTTTTCTGTCGATGGGCTATCCGTGGGCCAGCGGCCTCGGCGTCACGGTCGTCATCGGGATCGTGATGGTGATCGCCGGCGTCGCCCGGACCGTCGCCGCGTTCCACGCCGGATCCTTCGGCCAGGGCGCGCTCGCGTTCCTCGGCGCGATCCTCACGTTCGTGGGCGGCGTCGTCCTCATGGCCCGGCCCGGCATCGGCCTTGCGAGCCTGACGCTGATGCTCGGCATCTACCTGCTGATCGACGGGATCGCCGGCATCGTCCTCGCCTTCAAGGTGAAGCCCGTGCAGGGGTGGGGCTGGATGCTCTTCAGCGCGTGCATGGGCCTCCTTCTGGGGCTCCTGCTCCTCTGGGAATGGCCTCTCTCGGGAATCTGGGCCATCGGAACG
>DATJPZ010000015.1:0-6185 GCA_035506175.1 Thermoanaerobaculia bacterium
AGACGGCGATTGCGTGGAGCCCGATGAACACCCAGCGCGCGCCGGGCGGCGGCCCGAGGCGCAGGACTGTGATCCCGCCCGCGGCGTGCCGCACGCGGAGGCCGGTGATGCCGGGGACGCCGCGGCCGGCGAGGTCGTCCCGTCGAATGTGATGCGTCGGCAGGGGAGACGGCCTGCCAATTTCTTCGAGTGGGGAAGAGGGGGATGTGGCGCCAGGTCCCGGCGGCGCGCGGCGAGGCGCGTTCGGCCAGATCAGAACGTCGCCGGGAGCGCCGGGCGGGAACAGCACGAGCAGCGCCGAAGACCGCTCGTTCCCCTCTTCACCTTCTAAGAAGAAACCAGCGGTTCCCGTGCCGAGGCGCAACAGGCGCGGAGAGGGTACGGAATCAAAGTCATGAATCGTCACCACCGGCGCGTGCGCCGTGCGCGGCGGAGGCGGGACGGGGCCGCCGCGGTCGTCGTCGCGCGGAATCTCGCTCTCGATCGCGCGCGGCTTGTCGCGCCACCCCTCGCGCGGCCTCTTCCCGAACAGCCAGCCCATCCGGGAACTCTAGCGGCTCTTTCCCGTCACCGCCCGAGAACTTCATGGAGGCGCTGGGCGCCCGTCCGGCTCACGGGGAGGCGCGTGCCGTCCGCAAGAACAGCCGTCGGCGCGCCCGTGTCCGAAGGTTCGAGCTTCTTCAGGCGGTCGAGGTTCAGCAGGTACGAGCGGTGGATGCGCACGAAGCGCGTCCGCGGGAGCGCATCCTCGAGGCTCGCGAGCGTCTGCTGCTTGAGGTGGGTCCTCCCGGATGCGGAGAGAAGCACGTAGTCGTCCTCGGCCTTCACGAAATCGATCGTCTCGACGGGGATGACCGTGACGGTCGTCCCGTCCTTCACGACGACGCGGCGGAGCGGGCCCTCGCGAAGCGGGGCCGCGGGAGCGGCGGGGCGGGCCGCGCCGATCCGGCTGCGGGCCCGCTCGAGCGCCATGTCGAAGCGCGCCCGGTCGAACGGCTTCAGGAGGTAGTCGACGGCGTTCGCATCGAAGGCGCGGAGCGCGTACTGGTCGTATGCGGTCACGAAGACGACGGCCGGCCGGCCCTCGGCGTCGCGTTCGATGAGCTCGAGGACCTCGAATCCGTCGAGGCGCGGCATCTGGACGTCGAGGAAGAGGACGTCGGGTTTCATCTCCGCGACCGCCTTCACGGCCTCGAAGCCGTTCGCGCATCTCGCGAGAACGGAAACGTCCGCATGCGCGCCGAGGAACTCGGCGACGAGGTCGCGAGCGAGCTCCTCGTCGTCCACGATCACGACGCCGAGAGGGCGGGAGGCCACGGCACGAGGATAGCGCCGGGCCTCCCGCCGCCGCGGGGACCGGGGATCAGGCCATCTTCCCGAAGACGGCCGAGCGGACCTTCTCCTTCATCGCCTCGACCTCGGGGCGCGCGGCCGCCGAGGCGCCGTCGCCGCCCGCCTGGTTCGCGACGAAGAGGGCGAAGAGCGCCTCGAGGACGCTGCCCGTCCGCGACCCGTCCGCCCCGCCGCCGCCCACCATCACGCGCGGGACGATGTCGACCTTCGACTTCTCGATCGCCTCGGCGAAGCGCGAGAGCACCGCCTGGGCCACCTGGTAGCGCGGCCCGCCGTAGGCGCGGACCTGCTCCTCGGCCGCGACGGCCTGCGCGACGCCGACCCGTGCCGCGCGGTCGGCCTCGGCGCCGCCGACGGCCTGGATGCGCGCGGCCTCGGCCTCTGCGAGGAGGCGCACCTTCTTGCCCTCCGCGTCCGCGAGCGTCTGGATCTGCGCGGCCTGCTGGAGCGAGCGCTGAAACTCGGCCTTGCCCTGGTTGGACTGAACGGTGATCGAAACCTCGGACTCGGTCAGGAGCGACTGCTGCTTCGCGCGCGCCTCGGCCTCGCGAAGCTCGCGCTCCTTGACGGCCGCCGTCTGCTGGCGCGTGTACGTCTCGACCTGCTCGGCGGCGACCTGCCGCGCGCGCAGCTGGTTCAGGATCTGCTCGATCGAGCTGCCCGGCGCCGCGCCCGGCGTCCCGATGAGGACCTCCTCGAGCTCGAGGTTGTAGCGCGCGAATTTCTCTTTCGTCTCCACGCGCGCGGCCTCCTGGATCGCGCTGCGGTCCTGGATGAGCTGGAGGAGCGTCCGGGTCTGACCGACGTTCTTGAAGTACGCCGAGACCATCGGGTCCAGCGTCTGCTCGACGAGCCTCTTGATGTCGCCGAACCGCTGAATCACGAGCGGCGCCTTGCGGTAGTCGATGTGGATGACGACCGAGAGCGGCAGCGTCGGCTCGAAGGCGTCCTTCGTGATGAGCCCGATCTCGGAGAGATTCTCGTCGAGGCGGTGAGAGCCCGTCTCGGACCGGATCCACTTCAGGATGATGTTCGTCGTCGGGACGGTCACGACCCGGCCGGCGTACGTGTTGAACGCGTACTTGCCGGGGCCGAGCGGGACACTCCAGACGCCGCGGCACCCGGTCGTGACGGTCTCGCCGTGCGCGTACTCGGGGCCCGAGAGGTCGACGCCGACGCGGCCCGTGTACGACACGACGACACCGACCGAGCCGACATCGACGACGGTCTTCGGGATCATCTCGACGGTCGCGAAGAGGCGGTTCAGGACGTACGTCCCCTCGACGAGGACCTCGAGCTGGCGGCCGCGAAGACCGCCGGCCGCGAGGAACTTCTCGGGGTCCTGGAACTTGTTGTGGTAGGTCGCGCGCTGGACGGGATCGTCGCCGACGACGGGCGCGATGATCTCGCCCTCGGCGAGAGACGGTCCGTCGTGGACGGTCACGATCCCGACGAGGTCGTCGCCGCCCTTGATCACGACGGGCGTGAAACCCTGACGCTCGGCGATGAGCTGCGCCATGCGGCGGAGGACCTCCTCGTCCTGCCGGTCGAGAGGCAGCTGGAGGACGCCGGCCTCCGTCACGATCGCAAAGAGCGCGAGGTTGATCGCCCACGTGCCCTCGCGGAGGACCATCCTCTGCGGCCCGCGCTGGCCGCTGCCCGCGAGGAACGCGGTCGCATCCTGGTAGTCCGGCGCCTTGCCGGCCGAGGCCAGCGTCTGCGTCGGCGAGAGCGGCTGGCCATCGCGCGCGAAGACGTAGCCGATCTTCCCTTGCGGGATCGTCACGAGCGACACGCGGTGGACGCGGTAGAAAAAGCGCGGCAGGACGTGCCAGCCACCGCGCAGGAGAGAGGGCTGGAAGCCCGCCTCGCCGTGGAGCGCGATGAGGCCG
Source organism: Thermoanaerobaculia bacterium (assembly GCA_035506175.1). GTDB lineage: Bacteria > Acidobacteriota > Thermoanaerobaculia > UBA5066 > Gp7-AA6 > DAHUXD01. Next base: position 3,246 of record DATJPZ010000015.1, read on the forward strand.
GACGCAACCGAACCTCTCCCGCTGACGAGCTTCTCCACGATCCCGACGCGGTTGTTCGGGATCCAGCGCAGGAGGAGCGCGGCCCCGAGCGCGCCGAGGACGAGAACGAGGCTCACGAGGGCGAGGAAGGCGTGAGCCGACGCGAAGGAGACGAGCGGCTGCAGCACGGGGACTCCTCCGGGATCGCGCGGGTGACGGACCGCTCATGCGGCGGGGCCGCGCCGCGGAACCCGTTTCAGACAATTGGGAACACGCCCCGGCAAGGAGCCGTCAGGCCATGGGGCGTTTTCTGCGTGTCATGTGCACCACCTGCTTCCAATGTGCGGCGCGGACGCGGCCCCGTCAACCCGGCCCGCGGCACGCGCGATGCAAAGCGGAGCAGTACCGGGAATCACAAGTGCCACGCTCTGGCATGCAAGCCGCGCGGGCCCGGCCTTCAGGCGGGCGAGGGAAGGTCGATCTCGACGCGGAACGTGGCGTCCACGCGCCGCGCGGCGAAGCGGCCCGAGTCGCCCCACGAGGCGGCGACGCGCCGGGCGACGTTCGCGAGGCCGAGCCCCGTCCCGGCGGCCCGCGGCGAGTCAACGCCGGCGTCGGCGGGATTCTCGACGACGATGGACACGCGGTCGCCGTGACGCTTCGTGACGAGCGTGAGGGTCCCGCCGTCGAGCCGGCCCGCGATTCCGTGCTTGACGGCGTTCTCGACGAGCGGCTGGAGGAGGAGCGGAGGCACGCGGGCGTCCGCGGCCGCGGGGTCGAGGTCCTCGGCGATGCCGAGGCGGTCGCCGAATCGGACGCGCTCGACGGCGAGGTAGCGCCGCGCGAGCGCGATCTCCTCCGAGAGCGGGATCTCGGCGTTGCCCGAGAGGCCGAGCGTCGTCCGGAGAAAGTCCGAGAGGAGCGCGCACATCCGGCGCGCTTCCTCGGGCCGCGTCGCGGCGAGGGACCCGATCGAGTTGAGGGCGTTGAAGAGGAAGTGCGGGTTGAGACGCTCCTTGAGGGCGGCGAGCTCCGCGTCGCGCGCGAGCGCCTTCAGCTCGGTCTCGCGCTCCTCGCGCTCTTTCGCGTCGCGGGCGGCCGCGAGCAGGTAATGGAGGGCGACGGCGAGGAGGTACAGGAGGATTCCGAGAAGGAGGACGACGGGCGTCGCGCGGCGGAGCGCCTCGGGCAGCGCGGCGAACGGCGGCGCGAGCGCGAGGAGGCCGCCAAGCGTCGCGCCCCAGAGAACCCAGAGCGCGGCGGCGACGACCGAGGCGACCGTCAGCGTCACCGCGAGCGGGAAGAGGCGGGACGTGGCGATCGGGCGCGCGAGGCAGAGGTACCACGAGGAGAGGCACACGAACGCGTACACGCCGGTCAGGAGCGGCGAAACGACGGCCGCCTCGAGCGCCGTCATCCCGCCCGCGAGGACGAGGAGCGCGCCGAGGATCGCCGTCAGCGGGAGCCACGCGATCAGATAGACCGCAAGGGCGCCCGGCCGCGCGAGAAGCGGATGCACGGCGCGCCTTCAGTTCTTGACGCCGATTCCGCCGAAGACGATGAACCCGGTGACGACGAGGGTCTTCTGGGGCGCCCCGGCCGGGGAGAGATCGTGCCGGGTCTTGTCGTCCGTCCCGCCGAAGATCGCGACGACCTTCAGGACCACGTTCCAGCCTTCCGGCACGCGGATCTCTCCGCCGCCGCAGAAGCAGAAGACGTCGAGGGCGGCCGAATCGCCGGTCATCGCCGAATTCCTGAGGTCGAGATTGAAGCCGCCGAACACGGCGTTCGCCTGTCCTCCCGAAAACTCCGTCGAGATCCGCCGGTCGCCGCCGCCGAAGACCGCCCACTCGTTGATCAGGCCGCCCGGTCCCGCCGAGTTCTGCGGCGGCGGCCAGCGGCGCCGAACCCCCTCGGTGACGATCCGGAGCCCGACGAGGACGAAGATGAGCGGAAAGAGCCACTCGACGCGGAACCAGAAAACGTCGAGTTCGCGCATCTGGAGGAGCACGCCGAATCCGAGGAAAACGAGGCCGGAAAACACCCTCCGCGACGCGAGCCGGAGGAGGCCGATGCCGACGAGAACGAGCGGCCAGTAGTGGCGCGCGTCGCGCAGGTGGATCAGGCCGAAGTTCGAGAGCGTGAAGAGAAGGCCGCCCGCGATGAAGAGCAGCCCGACGAGAAGGCGCCCATAGCGGGACGGGTGGAGGGTGGCGGGGGTGACGGGCGGTTCCATGAGAGCCTCCACCCGGAAACTACGGCGCCCGGCCGGTTTCGTCCCGCGGAATTCGGCGAACGGACCTCGGGTGTCGGCGAGCGGCGGCCTTCAGCGGGCCGCTGCCGCGGGGGCCGCCGCGCGGGCGGGCTCGTACCCGAGGTTCGGCGCGAGCCAGCGTTCGGTCTCCTCGACGCGGACGCCTTTACGGCGGGCGTAATCCTCGACCTGGTCCCTGCCGAGGCGGCCGACGGCGAAGTAATGCGCGTCGGGATGGGCAAAGTAGAAACCCGAGACGGACGCGGGCGGCGTCATCGCGAAGTTCTCCGTGAGCCGGATGCCCGCCGCCTCCTCGGCTCCGAGGAGGTCGAACAGCGTGCGCTTCTCCGTGTGGTCCGGGCACGCGGGGTAGCCGGGCGCAGGGCGGATGCCGCGGTACTTCTCCCGGAGATAGTCCTCGTGCGAGAGGGCCTCGTTCCGGCCGTAGCCCCAGTCCGCGCGGGCGCGCGCGTGCAGCATCTCGGCGAACGCCTCGGCGAGCCTGTCCGCAAGCGCCTTGACGAGGATCGCGGAGTAGTCGTCGTGCGCGGCCTCGAACGACCGGGCGAGCGTGTCCGCGCCGATCCCGGCCGTGACGGCGAAGAGGCCGATGTGGTCGCGGCGGCCGCTCCCGCCGGGCGCGATGTAGTCCGCGAGCGCCTCGAGCGGCTGGCCCTCGGGCTTTTCCGCCTGCTGGCGCAGCGTGT
>DATJPZ010000016.1:0-7063 GCA_035506175.1 Thermoanaerobaculia bacterium
TCTTTGTGCTCGGCCTTGCAGTACGCGTCGGCGTCCATCTTGATCTGCGGCATCGCGGGCGCGGCGCCGTCGAAGTTGACCTTGCCGGTGACGGTCGCCCCGCCGGTCGCCGGAGCGCCCGCGGGTGCCGCCGCGGGGGCCGCGGCCGGAGCGCCGGCCGGTGCCGCCGACGCCGTCTTGTTCGTCTCCTCTTCCATCAGGGCGTCCTCGTCCTTCTTCCCGCCGCAGGCGAAGAGGGTCAGGCAGGCCGCCGTGGCGCCGAGCGCAAAGAGAACCCGTTTCCGCATGAAAGCTCCTTACGTGAAGTCTCGCGCCGACGGCGGCGCACGCGCGCGCGGTCGACGCCGAGAACCGCGGCATCATAACGGAGCCGTTCGAGGCTTTTCAAGCGCGCCCGCGCCCCTTTCGACCCGATGGTATCGTCGTGAAAGCCGTGCCGACGACGATCGCCGCCGAGAACCTGAGCAAGGCGTTCTCGGGCGCGCCGCTCTTTTCCGGCCTCTCGTTCTCGGCCTCGCGCGGACTCGTCGCGATCGCCGGCCGAAACGGCAGCGGCAAAACGACACTGCTCAAGATCCTCGCCGGGCTCGCGCGGCCGACGTCGGGCCGGGTCCGCGTCGAGACGGACGCGGCGCCTTCGGCCTCCGCGCGGCGCCTCGCCGTCGGCTGGGCCGGACCGGACCTCCAGCTCTACGGCGCCCTGACGGCCGTCGAGAACCTCGCGTTCTTTCGCCGGGCGGCGGGGCGGCCCGCCGGCGACGCGGAACTCACCCGGCGCCTCCGGGACGTCGGGCTCGCCGAAGGCGCGATCCACCGGCGCGTCGAGGAGTACTCGACCGGCATGAAGCAGCGGCTCCGCGTCGCCTTCGCCGTCCTCTTCGACCCGCCCGTCCTGATTCTCGACGAGCCCATGGTCGGGCTCGACGTCGAAGGCCGCGACACGGTCGACCGTGTCGTGGCCGCGGCCCGCGAACGGGGACCCGTCCTGCTCGCCTCCAACGACGAGCGCGACTTCGCCCGGCCGGACCAGCGCGTCGACCTGACGCCCGCGGGGGCCCGCGCGTGAGCTTCCTCGCCGCCGCCTGGGTCGTCTGCGTCAAGGACGCGACCGAGGAACTCCGCCGCAAGGTGGCGATCGTCGCCGTGTTCTTCTTCGCGGCGACGGCGGTGACGCTGGTCTCCTTCGCGATGGTCGGCGCGCTCGCGCTCCCGCCCGCCGACCGGCCACCGCTCGAGGCGGCGCTGCTGTGGATCATCCTCTTCTTCGCCGCCGCGACGGGCCTGCCGCGGGCGTTCGTCTCCGAGGAAGAAGCCGGGACCGGCCTCGCGCTGCGCAAGACGATTCCGGCCGTCGTCGTGCTCGCGGGCAAGACGCTCTTCAATTTCCTCCTCTTCCTGGCGATGGCCGCGATCACGATCCCGGGATTCCTGATCCTCCTCGACTGGAAGGCCGGCTCGCCCGCCGGCGTCGCCGCGACGATGCTCGCCGGCGGCTACGGCCTCGCGGTCGTCTCGACTTTTCTCTCCGCCCTCGTCGCGCGCGCCGGCCAGCGCAACGTCCTCTTCGTGCTCATCGCCTTTCCGCTGCTCCTCCCGCTCCTCCAGGCCGCGATCGCCGCGACGATCGAGGCCACGGCTGGCGGCTTCCCGGCGACCCCGCTCCGGGTGCTCGTCGCCTACGACGGGGCCGCGACGTGCGGGGCGTATATGCTCGCGAGCGTGGCGTGGGAGGACTGAGACCCCGAACCCCTGAAAGCTCGAGACCCCGGAAACCATGAAAGCGCTGAAGCTCTTCCTGCTCCCCTACCTGGCCGCGGTCATCGCGGCGGCGTTTCTGTGGCCCGAGCCCGCCAAGGGCTTCATCGGCGAATCTTCCCGGATCGTCTTCTTCCACGTGCCCTGCGCGTGGACGTCCACCCTCGCGTTCCTCGTGGCCGCGGTCTACTCGGCGGCCTACCTCTGGAAGCGCAATCCCTGGTACGACGACGTGGCGGCCGCCGCGGTCCGGATCGGCCTGCTCTTCGGCGTGCTGACGCTCGTCACCGGGTCGCTCTTCGCCAACGTGATGTGGGGCTCGTGGTGGAACTGGGACCCGCGGGAATCGTCCTACCTGCTGCTCGTCTTCCTCTACGCGGCGTATCTGTTCCTCCGCGCCGCGGTCGAGGACCCCGACCGGCGGCCCCGGATCGCGGCCGCGTATGCCCTCTTCGCCGTCGTCCTGATGCCGTTTCTGACGTTCGTGGCGCCGCGGATCACCGCCTCGCTTCACCCTCAGACGGTCATCAACCCCCAGGGAAAGGTCCTCATGGACACGCCCACGCGGGCGGTCTTTTTCGGGGCCCTGGCGGGCTTCTCGGGGCTCTTCGCGTGGATGCTGTCGATCGACGCCCGGGCTTCGCGGCTGCGCCGGATCGGCCAAAATATCCCCGGGCACTGATGCGTTTGCGTCACCCGGGGCCAGCTGTCCTCGGCGACAGTTGCGTGGGACCCGCAGGAGGGAGAGACTGACCGTCATGACGAGCCTCGGTTACCTGGCGGCCGTCAACGTGGTGATCTGGGTGGGCCTTTTCGCCTACCTCTGGCGCCTCGATCGCCGGGTCTCGGAAAAGGAGCGCTCTCGGTGAAAAAGGGCTACTGGATCGCCGCCGCCCTGACGCTGGCCTTCGTCGGGTTCGGCCTGACCGCTTTCCAGAAGACGCTGACGCCGTACCTGTCGTTCGACGAGGCACGGAAGGCCCGGGGCGTCGTCCAGGTCATGGGCAGCCTCGACAAGGAAAGCGACCGCTACGACACCGCGAAGGAGGAGCTCTCCTTCGACCTCGTCGACAACACGGGACACCGGATGCCGGTCGTCTACCGCGGCGTCCGGCCGGGCAACTTCAAGGACGCGATCTCGATCGTCGCGATCGGGCGCTTTCAGGACGGCCGCATCGACGCCGAGAAACTCCTGGTCAAGTGCCCGTCGAAGTACCAGGGCGCGGAGGTCGAAAAGTCCTACGCCTCGAAGCCCTCCGCGGCGAAGGCCTCCTAGTCGATGTACGTCTGGCCCGGGGTCGCGGCGATCTGGAGCGCGCTCGTCGCCGGTCTGGCCGGGCTCGTGACCTACCTGCTCGTCGATCGGGGCCGCAAGGACCTGCTGCCGCTCGCCCGGACGCTCTACGCCGCGTTCGCCGTGTCGGTGCTGGCCTCGTCGGCGATTCTGATGACGCTGCTGCTGCAGCACCGCTTCGACGTCTCCTACGTCAACTCCTACTCCGCGTCGGATCTGCCCCTGCACTTCCTCATTTCGACGTTCTGGGCCGGACAGGAAGGATCTTTTCTCCTCTGGTGTTTCTGGGGCTCGATCATCGGGCTCTTCGTCTGGCGGAGCGCGAAGGAGCAGGAAGCGCCGGTCATGGTCGTCTACCTGGCGACCTTCCTCGGGATCATCGCGATCCTCTGCAAGCAGAGCCCGTTCAAGCTCCTGCCGCCCCCGCCTCCCGCCGACGGCGTCGGGTTGAACCCGCTCCTCCAGGATCCGTGGATGGTCATCCACCCGCCGGTGATGTTCCTCGGGTTCGCGTCGCTCTCGGTGCCGTTCTCCTTCGCGATCGCCGCGCTCTGGAAGAAGCGCTGGGACGGATGGATCACGCGGGCGCTGCCGTGGGCGCTCCTCACGTTCCTGACGCTCGGCACGGCGATCCTGATGGGCGGCTACTGGGCCTACAAGACGCTCGGCTGGGGCGGTTACTGGGGCTGGGACCCGGTCGAGAACACGAGCCTCGTGCCGTGGCTGTTCACCACCGCGCTCGTGCACGGGATGTTCCTGCAGCGGGCGCGCAAGCGCCACCGCAAGGTGAACCTCTTTCTCGCGTGCACGGCCTACGCCGCGATCCTCTACGGCACCTTCCTGACGCGGTCGGGCGTGCTGGCCGACTTCTCCGTGCACTCCTTCATCGACCTCGGGATCACGGGCTGGCTCGTCGGCATCCTCGGGACCTTCGTCCTCCTCTCGCTCGGCATGATCGCCTGGCGCTGGCGCTCGATCCCGCGCGTCGAGGAGACCGAGCCGCCGCTCCTGTCGCGCAGCGTCTTCTTCATCCTGGGCATCGCGGTGTTCTGCGCGCTGGCCACGGTGATCCTGCTCGGCACTTCGGCGCCCATCCTGACGCGCCTCGGCCGCGCCCCGTCGCAGGTCCAGACCGGCTTCTACGGAAAGACGACGACGCCGGCGGGATTCCTGCTGGTGCTGCTCGCCGGTCTCGTGCCCTTCGTGGGCTGGAAGGGCGAAACGGGCCGGGAGCTCTTCCAGAGCTCTCGGCGCTCGCTCGCCGTGGCGGCGATCCTGACCGCCGCCGCGTTCGCGCTCGGCGCCGACAAGCCCCAGACGCTCGTCCTGATCTTCACGGCGTTCTTCGCGGCCGACATGAACCTGCGGGCCGTGATCCGCAAGGCGGGGAACGGAAAGCTCGGCGGGGCCGGCGGCTACCTCGCTCACGTCGGCGTCGGCATCATGCTGGCCGGGATCGTCGTCTCCGGCGCGTACGCCGTGTCGACGCGCGTCAACCTGCCGATCAACGTGCCGAAGAAAGTCGGCGACACGACTCTCACGTTCCTGCGCGTCGTCCCGGGCTCGGCCGACCGCAAGCAGGCCATGGAGATCCGCGTCGAGCCGCGCGACGGCAAGAGCTTCTACGCCTACCCGAAGATGTACGAGAACTCGCGGACGGGGCAGATGATGGTCAACCCGTCGATCAAGAACCACGCGACGATGGACCTCTACATCGCCCCGCAGCAGTACGACCCGGGCCAGCCCCAGGTCGTCGGGCGCGACGTGCGCCTGACCAAGGGCACGACGACGTCGATCGACGGCGTCGGATACACGCTGAAGGACCTGAACGCCGACCGCAGCGCGATGATGACGGGCGGGAGCAAGATCCTCGTGATCGCCGACCTCATCCTGACGCCGCCGGACGGCTCGAGCCACGACGTCGAGGTCCGCTACACCTGGGACATGGCGCGGCAGGAGGCCGACGCCCCGCTGTCCGCCCTCCCGGGATACCCGGACGCGAAGGCGCGCATGCTCTCGGTGTCGCCCAACGACGGCTCGGTGATCCTGCGCCTGACGGGTGTTTCGAAAAACCCGAACGAGGAATTCCAGGCCGCGACGACCGAGTCGCTCTCGGTCGACGTGACGCGCAAGCCCCTGATCGCCCTCGTGTGGGGCGGCTTCTACGTCATGATGGCCGGAGGCCTGCTGGCGTTCGTCAAGCGCTCGGGCGAGGCGCGGCGCGCGATCCTCGAAGCCTCGCCGCGGGAGATTCGCGCCGAGCCCGTCGTCGCCGCGACCGGACCCGCGCTCCCCGCGCACTCGCGCTCGACGCTCGCTCCCTAGTTCTTCAGGTCTCGACCTCGAGCTCCAGGCCGTCTTGCGCGACGGTGACCGCGCACCCCGGCGGGTTCGCCGCCGCGAGCTCGTCGATCGCCGCCTTCAGAGCCTCCTCCCCCATCTCGATCGGTCCGCGCCCGAAGTGAGAAAAGACCGCGCGCACCACGCCGTGCCGCGCGAGCCAGCCGAGCTGCGCGCGCACCGTCGTGTGGCCGATCAGCACGCCGCTCGGATGGCGGCGCACGAGCGAGCCCGTCAGCGTCGAGCCGTCGCCGACGTAGAGATCCGCCCCGGAAAGCGCCGCATCCGGGTCCTCGAACGCGACGACGTCGGCCGAATAGACGAGCGTGAAGGCGCCGAGCGCGATCCGAGCGCCGACGGCCGGACACCGGATCGAGTGGATCACCGGCAGCGGCGTGAGCCGGAAGGGTCCGAGCGCGGCCGCCTCGCCGGGCGCGAGCACGACGCGGTTCAGGAGGGGCAGCTCGCGGAGCAGCTCGTGCGTCACCGCCGAGGCGTAAACGGGCAGGTCGGTCCCCTCCCACAAACCCCAGCCGTGGTCCGGATGCGCGTGCGACACGAAGACGGCGTCCGGCTTGATCTTCGCGAGCATCCCCTTGCGGTTCTCGCCGAAGTCGCAGAGCAGCCGGAACCCGTCCGCCTCGACGACGAACGCCGAATGCCCGGCGTGCGCGCGCGACGACTCCTCCACGTATCCCTTCGTGCCGTAGAACTGGAGCCGCACGCCCCGAGTCTAGAATCACCCGGATGCGCCTGGGCGAGTTTCGTCTGGAACTCGTGGACGGCGGAACCGAGCGCGTCGCCGGGGAGGCGATCTTCGGCGTCATCCCGGAAGCGCTCTGGGATCGCCGGTTCCCACCCGACGCCGCCGGCCGGGTTCTCCTTTCGCGCCGCGGCCTGCTCGTCAGGAGCGCCGGGTTCACGGCCCTCGTGGCGGGCTTCCCGGGCCGCTACGACCTCGGCCGGACGCCGGCGCATGACGTCGACGCGCTCGTCCTGTCGCGTTCCGGCGGCCCGGACCCGGACGCCGCGATGGCCTCGGCCCATCCCCGCGCGGGGGTCTACCTCCCCGACAGCCTCGGCGAAGCGGAGCGCGAGATCCGTCCGGGCATGACGCTCTTCCCGCTGCCGGGCGGGGCCGCGGCGGGCGGCCTCGGCGTGCGCCTCGACTCGGACGGAAGGACGGCGGCCTATCTCGCCGATGCGCTGCCGACGGCCGCGCACGTCCCGACCGCGTGGCTCGTCGCCGGAGACGCGTATCCCGTCGATCTCGTCCAGGGAAAGAAGCGGCTCGTCGATCGCGCGGTTCGCGAGCGCTGGCTCTGCGTGTTCTGGCGGGATCCCGACGTGGCCTGGGGAACGATCGTCGAGTCAGCCCGCGGCGTGCGCCGCGTCCACGGAGTCGCGCGGGATCGGGAAGAGTACTAGCCCGGCGACGCCCCCCTCACCCCGACCCTCTCCCCCTTTGGGGGGAGAGGGGGAAGGCGCGCCCGCCGCGCGACCAAGGTTCGCGAGTCCGGGAGAGCGAACCGACGCGCGCGGCGGGAGCCGGAGCGAGAGGAAGGAATCAGGCGCTCGGTCGAGCCCCTTTGGGCGAGCCGAGCGCCGGTGCGCCGTGCGGCGCCACCTCCGCACGGCGCAGATTTCGAGCGACCGACGGCGACTAGGGTATGG
>DATJPZ010000017.1:0-16165 GCA_035506175.1 Thermoanaerobaculia bacterium
GATCATCCGGGTCCACGTGGACACGGGACGTCCGGTCTCCTCGCGGACGCTCTTCAAGTCGGACCGCTTCGCCCTGTCGCCGGCTTCGATCCGCAACATCATGGCGGACCTGACGGACGGCGGCTATCTCGTCCAGCCCCACACCTCGGCCGGACGCGTGCCCACGGACCGCGCGTATCGTCTTTACATCGACGAGCTCATGCGCCAGCGGCGGATCGCCGACGACGTGCGCGAGCAGGTCGACTCGGACCTCGACTCGGCGGGCGGCGACGTCAGCCGGCTCTTTTCGGCGGCCTCGCGGCTGCTCTCGCACCTGTCGGGCGAGGTGGGGTTCGTCGTCGCGCCGGACGCGCTGCACACGGTGGTCAAGAGCCTGCGTTTCCTCGCCGTCGCGCCGGGCAAGATCCTCGCGGTCCAGGTCAACGAGCCGGACGTCGTCATCTCCCGGGTCCTCGAGACGGAGGTCGCCTACCCGGCCGCCGAGCTCGACATGCTTTCCGAGCGCCTGACGCGCGAATTCGGCGGGCTGACGCTCCACGAGGTCCGCCGGCGGCTGCTCGCGGCGATGGCGAAGGAGCGTGAAGAGGCCGGCCGCATCCTCGGCCGCGCCGGCGATCTCGCCCGGCGCGCGCTCGAGACGAAGGATTCCGAAGACACGCTCTTCGTCGACGGCACGGCGCGCCTGCTCGAGAAGCCCGAGTTCGCGGACGTCCTGTCGCTCAAGCGTATCCTCCAGGCTTTCGAGGAGAAGGCCCGCGTGCTCGATCTGGTGTCCCGCTATCTCGATGCGCCCGGCACCAGCGTGATCCTGGGGTCCGAGGACGCCCTCGTCGTGGATCCCCGGCTTTCCGCCGTCTTGACCTCTTACGGTACGGGAGAGACACTGACGGGAATGCTGGGGGTCATCGGGCCGGCCCGCCGCGAGTACACGCGCGTGATCCCGGTCGTGGAACTGCTCGGGAAGGCGGTCTCGGATCGTCTGGACCGCCGCGAGGCTGAGCGCTCGCGCGGAGACGAGCGATGAGCGACCGCGAGGGCGGCTCGCGCAAGGACGACTTCGTCGAGGTGCGCGACACCGGCGATTCGCTCGAAGGGGCGCTGGCCCAGGAAGAGGCGGCGGCCCTGGCCGCGGCCGAGGACAAGCTGCGCTCGATCCAGAAAGACCTCGAGGACCTCAAGGACCGCCACCTCCGGAAGCTCGCCGAGTTCGAGAACCACAAGAAGCGCAGCGAGAAGGAGCGCCAGGAGTACTTCAAGATCGCGCTCGCCGGCTTCGTCCACGACTTCCTGCCGGTCATGGACAACTTCGGGCGGGCCCTGGAACACGCGCGCCCGGCGGACCTCGACAGCGATTTCGGCCAGGGCGTGGTGCTGATCGGCAAGCAGATCTCGGACCTCTGGAAGCGCTACGGTCTGATCCCGATCGACACGACCGGCCCGTTCGACCCGAACCTCCACGAAGCCGTTGCCACCGAGGAGACCGACGCGGTGCCCCCCAACACGATCCTCGAAGTGCTCCAGAAGGGGTACTTCCTGAACGACCGTCTCATCCGGCCCGCCGCCGTCAAGGTGGCGGTGCGGCCCGGCGAGACGGACGCGAACAACCCGGCGCGGAGCTAAGGAGGCAGCGTGGGCAAGATCCTCGGCATCGACCTCGGCACGACGAACTGCTGCGTCTCCGTGGTCGAGGGCGCGACCCCGCAGGTCCTCACCAACCGCGAGGGCAGCCGGACGACTCCGTCGATCGTGGGCTTCACCGAGGACGGCGAGCGCCTCGTCGGGCAGATCGCCAAGCGCCAGGCGATCACGAACCCGATGAACACGGTGTTCGCCGTCAAGCGGCTGGTCGGCCGCAAGTACGAGGCCGAGGAGACGCAGCACGCGCGCGAGGTCCTGCCCTACGAGATCGTCCGCGCCGTCAACGGCGACGTGAAGATCCGCGCCCGGAGCCGCGAGTACAGCCCCGAGGAGATCTCGGCGTTCATCCTCCGCGAGATCAAGGAATTCTCCGAAGAGGCCCTCGGCGAGGAGATCACCGAGGCGATCATCACCGTGCCCGCGTACTTCGACGACGCGCAGCGCCAGGCCACGCGCGACGCCGGCCGCATCGCCGGGCTCGAGGTCCTGCGCATCATCAACGAGCCGACGGCGGCGTCGCTCGCCTACGGCCTCGACCGCAAGGGCAGCGAGACGGTCGCCGTCTACGACCTCGGCGGCGGCACGTTCGATATCTCGATCCTGCAGCTCGGCGACGGGATCTACGAAGTCAAGGCGACGGCCGGCGACACGTACCTCGGCGGCGAAGACTTCGACAAGAAGATCATGGACTGGCTGCTCGACGACTTCCGGAAGTCGACGGGCATCGACCTGCGCCAGGACCGCATGGCGCTCCAGCGTCTCAAGGAGGCCGCGGAGAAGGCCAAGTGCGAGCTGTCGACGGCGACGGAGACGACCATCACGCTGCCGTTCATCTCGGCCGACGCGTCCGGCCCGAAGCACATCAACCGGACGCTCACCCGCGAGCGGTTCGAGTCGCTCGTCGCCGACCTGATCGACCGGACGGCGGCGCCCTGCCTGGACGCCCTCGCCGCCGCCGGGTTGAAGCCCTCCGACGTCGACCAGGTCATCCTCGTGGGCGGGCAGACGCGCACGCCCAAGGTCCAGCGGATGGTGGCGGAGCTCTTCGGCCGCGAGCCCAACCGCGACATCAACCCGGACGAGGTCGTCGCCATCGGCGCGGCGATCCAGGGCGGCGTCTTGAAGGGAGAGATCAAGGACGTCGTGCTGCTCGACGTGACGCCGCTCTCGCTGGGCATCGAGATGCACGGCGGCGTTTTCGAGAAGCTGATCGAGCGAAACGCCACGATCCCGACCAAGAACACGAAAGTCTTCACGACCGTCGCCGATAACCAGTCGGTCGTCGAAATCCACGTCCTGCAGGGCGAGCGCGAGATCGCCAAGGACAACAAGTCGCTCGGACGCTTCGAGCTCGTGGGCATTCCGGCGGCGCCGCGCGGCGTCCCGCAGATCGAGGTCACGTTCGCCATCGACTCGAACGGCATCGTCAACGTCTCGGCGCGCGACCTGGCCACGGGCAAGGCGCAGGGGATGCAGATCAATCCGGCCGGCGGGCTGTCGCAGTCGGAGATCGACAAGATCATCAAGGAGGCGTCGGCGTTTGCCGAGGCCGACCACGAGCGTCGCGAGATCGCCGCGATCAAGAACCGGCTCGAGGGAATGATCGCGTCGAACGAACGGGTCCTCGCCGAGTTCGGCGGCGCGCTCGCCGACGACGAGCGCGGCCGCATCGAGGAGACCCTCAAGCGCTCGCGGGAGATCGCGGCGGGCGAGTCGCGCGAGGCCTTCAACGAGGCGATTTTCGACATGCAGGGCGTCTCGAAGGTCCTGACCCGCGTCATGCTGCAGCGCGCAGGCACCGGCGGCGCGGCGGCCAGCTGAAACCGGATCCGGCGGCCGGTCGTATTCCGTCTTCGGTGATTCGATGAGGCAGCGCGACTACTACGAGATTCTGGGTGTCGAGCGCGACGCCGACGAGGCGGCGCTCAAGAGTGCCTACCGAAAGCTGGCGCTGATGTATCACCCGGACCGGAACCCCAACAACCCCGATGCGGCCGAGAAGTTCAAGGAGGCCTCCGAGGCCTACGCCGTGCTGTCGGACGGCGAGAAGCGCGCCCGCTACGACCGGTTCGGCCACGCCGGGGTCGGCGCCGGCGCGTCCGGCTTCGACGCCTCCGGATTCGCGGACCTCTCGGACCTCTTCGGCGGGCTCTTCGGGTTCGCGACGGGCAGTGGCTTCGGCGGCGGCCCCGCGGGTCCGGTCGCGGGCAGCGACCTCGTCTACCGCATCGCGATCTCCTTTCGCGACGCGGCGTTCGGCGTCGAGGCGCCGGTCGTGCTGTCGCGTCTCGAGGCGTGCGAGGGCTGCGAGGGAAGCGGCGCCGCGCCGGGGACGAAGCCGAAGACGTGCCCGGCGTGCGGTGGCCGCGGGCGCCAGCGCTTGGCCCAGGGGTTCCTGACCGTGACGCGGCCGTGCCCGGGCTGCCAGGGCGAAGGGCGGGTCATCGAGAAGCCGTGCCCGAACTGCCGCGGGGAGGGCCGGCGGCGCGTCCAGAAGGAGCTCACGGTACGGATTCCCGCCGGCGTCGAGTCGAACTCGCGCCTGCGCCTCTCGGGCGAGGGCGACGCGGGACCCAACGGCGGTCCCGCGGGCGATCTCTACGTCGTGCTGACCGTCGAGGCGGACGAGCTCTTCGAACGCGACGGCGACGACGTCGTGGTCCCGCTCGACCTGCCGTTTCCGACGCTCGTCCTCGGCGGAGAGATCGAGGTCCCCACCCTCGACGGGCCCCGGACGCTGTCGGTTCCCGCGGGCACCGAGGTCGGCGCGGAGCTTCGGATCAAAGGGCAGGGGATGGGTCGGCTGGGCCGGTCGGGCCGCGGCGATCTCGTCGCCCGCGTGGGGGTCCTCGTGCCGCGCTCTCCCGGGAAGGACGAGAAGGAGTTGCTGCGCCGCCTGGCGGAGCTGACCGGCGCGCCGGTCGGCAGGACGAAGGGAGTGCTCGGCAAGGCGCGTAAGATCTTCTCGTGATCCCGGCGGCCCGGCCCGCCCCACGCCTTCCGTGAAAGCGCGCTACAGCCGCCTCGTCGTGCCGAAGAGGTCGGGCGACGAGGCGCTCCTCGGCCTTCTCCTGCTGCACGAGCCCCTTGGATTCGAGAGCGCCGGCCGCGACCTCGTCGCGTTCTTCCGCGACGCCCGGGCCGCGCGCGCCGCGGGCGATGCGCTGCGCACGAGGAGCGTCCGCCACGAGCTGACGACGGACATCCCGGAAGGCGATCCGCTGGAAGCCTGGCGGGCGGCGTCGCGCCCGTTTCCCGTCGGCGGCCGATTCTGGCTTTCGCCCGGCGACGACGACACGCCCGCGCCCCCGGGGCGCATCCTGCTCCGGGTGCCCGCGTCGCGGGCGTTCGGAACCGGGAGCCACGCCTCGACGCGCCTCGCCCTTGCGGCCCTCGAGGACGAAGGCCTCGAGGACCGCAGCGTGCTCGACGTCGGGACGGGGTCGGGCGTTCTGGCGCTCGCGGCCGCGGCCCTGGGCGCGCGGACCGCGGTGGGTCTCGACATCGATGCGGACGCCGTCTTCGTCGCCCGGGAGAACGCGCGCCGCCACGCCTTCGGCGCCCGCGTCCGCCTCTACGCCGGCCCGCTGTCCGCGTGCGCCGGGAAGTTCGACGTCGTCGTCGCCAACATGCTCGCCGGCGAGATCCTGCCGGAGGCCGCCGGGCTGAAGGCGCGCGCGGCGCGGCGGGGACGCCTGGTGCTCTCCGGCGTCACGCGCGACCGCGAGGCGGCCGTCCTCGCGCGCGTGCGGACGGGTCGGTGGCAGCTCTCGGGACGGCGCACGGAGGACGAGTGGATCAGCCTGTCGCTCGAACGCGCCTCCTGACCGAGTCCCTGCCGGGCGCGGGGGAGCGCTGCCACGTGGGCGGCGCGGAGGCGGCGCACGCCCGGGCGCGGCGGCTGCGGGTCGGCGATCCGGTGGTTCTCGTCGACGGCAGCGGCCGCGAAGCCGAGGGCCGCGTGGAACGGCTCGGACGCGGCGGCGTCGACGTGCTCGTCGAGAACGTCCGCCCGGCGCCGGCCGACGCGGCGGCGCCGTTGCATCTGCTCGTGGCGGCGGTCCGATCCGAGCGTCTCTCCTGGATCGCGGAGAAGGCCACGGAGCTCGGCGCCGCGCGGCTGACGCTCGTCGTGAGCGCGCGCACGCAGAGCTTCCGCGCCGGGGGCGCGGTCGTGCCGCGGCTCGAGCGGCTCGTGCGCGAAGCCGCCAAGCAGACCGAGAGCGCGCGGTGGCCGGCGATCGCCGGTCCGTGGCCGCTGGCGCGCGCGCTCGCGCAAGAGCAGTCGCGCACGCGCCTGATCCTCGACCCGAGCGGCGAACCGTTTCCGGCGACGCTGCCGCGCGATCCGGTCGCGCTGCTCGTCGGCCCCGAAGGCGGCTGGGCGGAAGCCGAGCTCGACGACGCGCTCCGCGCGGGCTGGCTCGCGGCGTCGCTCGCCGCGGGGAAGCTTCGGGCGGAAACGGCGGCGGTGGCGGCGCTGACGCTCGCGCGCACGGCGCTGGCCAGACTTCCGCATTGACTCTTTCGCCGGAAGGGCGAAATACTCCGGGTCAATCCGGAAAACCGGCGCGGAGGCGACATGTCCTACGACGACGTCAAGAAGGTCTGGATGAACGGACGCCTGGTGGATTTCGCCGACGCGAAGATTCACGCGTTCTCGCACGTCTTCCACTACGGTTCGGCGATGTTCGAGGGCGCGCGGCTTTACAAAACTCGCCATGGCTCGGCGGCTTTCCGGATCGACGAGCACATCAAGCGCCTCTACGATTCCGCCAAGGTCTATCGGATGGAGATCCCGTACGCGCCCAAGGAGTTTCGGGACGCGATCTTCGAGACCATCCGCGCCAACGGCTTCGACGCGTGCTACATCCGCCCGGTCGTGTACCGGGGGCTCGGCGCTCTCGGGGTCAACCCGTTCAACAGCCCGGTCGACGTGATGATCGCGGTCTGGCGGTGGGGCAAGTACCTCGGCGACGAGGCGATCGACGGCGGCGTGGACGTCTGCGTTTCCTCATGGAACCGCATGGCGCCCAACACGTTCCCGGCGATGGCGAAGGCGACCGGCAACTACCTGAACTCCGCGCTCATCAAAATGGAGGCGATCACCAACGGGTTCACCGAGGGCATCGCCCTCGACAACGCCGGCCGCATCTCCGAGGGCAGCGGCGAAAACATCTTCCTCGTCTACGGCGGCCGCATCCTGACGCCGCCGCTCGCGGGGACGATCCTGCCGGGCATCACCCGCGACTCGGTCATGCGCCTCGCGCGCGACGCGGGGTACACCGTCGTCGAGCAGCAGATCGCCCGCGAGATGCTCTACATCGCCGACGAGATCTTCTTCACCGGCACGGCTGCCGAGATTACGCCGATCCGCTCGGTGGACCGGATCGTGGTCGGTTCCGGCAGGCGCGGGCCGATCACGGAGCGGCTTCAGAAGGACTTCTTCGCCCTGATCCACGGCGACGCCGAGGATCGCTACGGGTGGCTGACGCCGTTGCCGGTCGAGGCGGCGGTGCGGTAGCGCTAAATGCGTGCAGGGGCGGCCCTTGCGGCCGCCAGCGGGCTGGAAGAGCCCCGCCCCTACCATTCCTCGCCCAACCGGCGTACCCTTGAGTCCAACCGAGGACAACAAAACCATGCATATCAACGATCTGCTGAAGATTGCGGTCGAGCGCAAGGCGTCCGACCTGCACCTGAAAGTAGGCGCTTTCCCGGTCATCCGCATCGACGGCGCCCTGATTCCCCTGGCCGACATGCGCCGCCTGATGCAGGAAGACACGATCGCGATGGCCTTCTCGATCATGTCGGCCCGGCAGAAGGAAAAGTTCAAGAACAACTTCGAGATCGACATCGCCTACAACGTCCCGAACCTGGGGCGCTTCCGCTGCAACATCTTCCAGCAGCGCGGCACGGTCGGCCTCGTCCTGCGCGTCATTCCGGCGAAGATCCTCTCGATCAAGGACCTGCTGCTGCCGCCCGTGCTCGAGAAGATCTGCCAGGAACAGCGCGGGCTGGTGCTCTGCACCGGAACGACGGGCTCGGGCAAGTCGACGACGCTCGCCGCGATGATCGACCACATCAACGCGACGCGCAACGAGCACATCATGACGGTCGAAGACCCGATCGAGTTCCTGCACCGCGACAAGAAGTCGCTGGTCAACCAGCGCGAGGTGGACGTCGACACCAAGGGGTTCTCGGTCGCGCTCCGGAGCGCGCTGCGCCAGGATCCCGACGTCATTCTCGTCGGCGAAATGCGCGACTACGAGACGATCGAGACGGCGCTCACGGCTTCCGAGACCGGCCACCTGGTCTTCTCGACGCTTCACACGCTCGATGCGACCGAGACGATCAACCGCATCATCGCGGTGTTCCCGCCGCACCAGCAGAAGCAGATCCGCCTGCAGCTCGGCGCGGTGCTCAAGGCGGTCATCTCGCTCCGCCTGATGCCGCGCGCCGACGGCCTCGGCCGCGTGCCTGCCGCCGAGATCCTGATTCGGACGAACTACGTCCGCGAGTGCATCGAGAACAAGGAGAAGACGAAGTACATCAAGGACGCGATCCAGCAGGGAACCTCGCAGTACGGCATGCAGACGTTCGACCAGTCGCTCTACACCCTGTACAAGTCGGGCCTGATCACGCTCGACGAGGCGCTGAAGCGGTCGACGAATCCGAACGAGTTCAAGCTGCGGATCCAGGGCATCCAGTCCACGTCCGACCTCGCGCGCGAGGAGATGGACGCGGCGCTCGAGGCGCCCTCCGACTTCAACCCGATGCAGGAGGAGTCGCCCTTCGACTTCTCCAACCAGCCCACGCCGGGACGCGGCTAGACGCGCCAGCGAAGCCGGCCCCCGGCGGAACCCGAGTCCGAAGCCGCGGCGTTCGAGCGCGCGCTGCGTCTGCTCGCGGTGCGGCCGCGGGGAAAGGCCGAGCTCGAGAAGATCCTCCGCGAGCGGGGCTTTGCCGAAGCCGCCGCGGCGGCCGCGCTCGCGAAGCTCTCCGACGGCGGGCTGCTCGACGACGCGGCGGCTGCCCGTTCGGCGGTGCGCCAGCGCGGCGCGCGCTACGGGCGGGCTCGCGTCGACCGGGAGCTGAAGGCGCGGGGCTTTTCGCGCGAGGCGATCGCGGCGGCGTACGAGGCCGAAGGCGGCGCCGCACGCGAGGACGAAGCGCTCCGCCGGGCGTTTGCGAAGCTGTGGAAGGCCCGCGCGAACCTCGCGCCGCCGCTGCGCCGCCGGCGGATCTTCGACGCGCTCACGCGGCGCGGTTTTCCGGCGGACCGGATTTCTGAGATCATCCGGACCTGGCATGAAGTCGACTGAAGTTCGCGAACGTTTCCTGGGGTTTTTCGAGGCCCGCGGCCACCGCCGCGTCCCGTCGTCCTCGCTCATCCCGGCCGAGGACCCGACCCTTCTCTTCACCAACGCCGGGATGAACCAGTTCAAAGACGTCTTCACCGGGCGCGAGAAGCGCCACGACGCGCGGGCGACGACTTCCCAGAAGTGCGTCCGGGCCGGCGGAAAGCACAACGACCTCGACAACGTCGGGTACACCGGCCGGCACCAGACGTTCTTCGAGATGCTCGGCAACTTCTCCTTCGGCGACTACTTCAAGGACGAGGCGATTCGGTTCGCCTGGGAGCTCGTCACGGACCGCGAGAAGGGCTATGGCCTCGATCCGGCCCGGCTCTGGGCGACCGTCTACACCGACGACGACGAGGCGGCGAAGCTGTGGGAGAGGCATCTCCCGGCTTCACGCGTCCTGCGCTTCGGCGAGAAGGAGAATTTCTGGGCGATGGGGGAGACCGGCCCTTGCGGGCCGTGCTCGGAGCTCCACTACTACCGCGGCGCGGACCTCGCCGGCAACGCCGCGGCCCTCGTCAACGGCCCCGGCGACGACACCCTCGAAATCTGGAACCTGGTCTTCATGCAGTTCGAGCGCGACGCCTCGGGAAAAATGACCCCGCTGCCGAAGCCCTCGGTCGACACGGGCGCGGGCCTCGAGCGCTTCGCCGCGATTCTCCAGGGCGTCAACAACAACTTCGACACCGATCTCTTCGCGCGGATCCTGGCGCGCCTCGAGGAGCTCTCCGCGCAGAACTACCGCGGCGGGATGGCCCCCGAGGACGCGCCGTTCCGCGTCATCGCGGACCACGTGCGCGCGGCCACGATGCTCGTCGCGGACGGCGCCGTGCCGTCGTCGGAAGGGCGCGGCTACGTGCTGCGGCGGATCCTGCGCCGGGCCATGCGCTACGGGCGGCGGCTCGGCCTGACGGAGCCGTTCCTCTACCGCCTCGCGCCGACGGTCATCGAAGGCTTCGCCGGCGTGTACTTCGCCGAGGGGTCGATGTCGGCGGTCGAGCGTTCCGTGGCCGCGGTGCTGCGCCCGGAGGAAGAACGGTTCGGCCGGACGCTCTCGGAAGGCGCCGACCGCGTCGGCGAGGCCATCGAGCGCCTGCGCCGCGAGGGCGCGACGGCCCTCTCGGGCGACACGGTGTTCCGGTTCTACGACACGTACGGCATCCCGCTCGACGTCATCGAGGAGATCGCCGGCGACGAAGGCGTCGCCGTGGACCGCGCGGGCTTCGAGGAGGCGATGGAGCGCCAGCGCGCGACCTCGCGCGCGTCGGCCCGGTTCGACGCGGCCGACGCCTCCGTGTACGAACGGCTGGAGCTCCCCGGGGGGCACTCGGTCTTCCGCGGGTACCCGGAGCAGGACTTCGTCGCGCTCTCGGGCGCGCGCGTGCTCGCGATCGTCAAGGACGGGGCCGAGGCGTCGCTGCTCGGCCCGGGTGACTGCGGCCACGTCGTCGTGGACCGGACGGTGTTCTATCCGGAGGGCGGCGGCCAGGTCGCCGACACCGGCGTGTGGCGCTGGGAGGGCGGCGCGGCGGACGTGACGGACGTCCAGAAGCCGCTGCCGGGCCTGATCGCCCACCGCGTCTGCGTGACGTCGGGCCGGCTCGAGATCGGGATCGCCGTCGCCATGGACGTGCCCGAGTGGACGCGCCGGCGGACGCAGGCCAACCACACCGGCACGCACCTGCTGCACGCGGCCCTGCGGCGCGTGCTCGGGCCGACGGCCCGGCAGATGGGCTCGTACGTCGGTCCCGACAAGCTGCGCTTCGACTACGCGGCCGCCGCGGCGCCGACCCCCGAGCAGCTCGCCGAGATCGAGCGGCTGGTCAACGAGGAAATTCTGCGCGATCAGCCGGTGTCGAAGGAGGTCATGCCGATGGACGAAGCGCGCCGGAAGGGCGCGGACATGTTCTTCGGCGAGAAGTACGGCGAGCGGGTGCGCGTCGTCGAAGTGCCCGGGTTCTCGACCGAGCTCTGCGGCGGATGCCACGTCCCGCGCACCGGTGAGATCGGGGCCTTCAAGGTCGTGTCCGACCGGGGCATCCAGGCCGGCGTGCGGCGCCTCGAGGCCGTGACGTCGCTCGGCACGGTCGAGCTCCTCGCCGAGGACGAGCAGATCCTGAACGCCCTCGCCGGCGCGGCGCAGTCGCCGCGCGGCGCGCTCGCCGCGCGATGGGACGAGCGGGAGGAGCGGATCCGCGCTCTCGAGCGGGAGGTCGCATCCCTCAAGTTGAAGCTCGCCTCCGGCGATTCGGGCGGGGGCGGGGAACGCCTCGAGGTCGGCGGCGTGCCGATCGTGACGCGCGTCGTCGAGGGCCTTTCGATCCCGGAGCTCCGGAACCTCTCGGACACGCTGCGCTCGAAGCTGAAGTCCGGGGTCGTCGTGGTGGGGACGGTCGGCGAGGAAGGAAAGACCTCGGTGATCGTCGGCGTGACCCCGGATCTCGTCAAGCGCCTGCCGGCGTCGCAGATCGCGGGCCGCGTGGGCAAGGTGCTCGGCGGAAGCGGCGGGGGCAAACCCGACCTGGCCCAGGCCGGCGGCAAGAACCCGGCGCAGCTTCCGGCCGGCCTGAAGGCGGCGGCGGAGGCGGTCCGGGACCTGCTGACGGAGCCGGTTCCGGCGGTCTGAATCGCCTTTCCTGGTGTCGCGCGTCACACCGGGCGATGGTGGGCAACCGTCTGAGCGCCAACCGGTTGCGGCGCTTTCCCGCGGCGCTATAATTGGTTTTCAAGCTTCATGAAATCGCGAATCCTCCTTCTCGCGGGGGCTCTCGTCGCCGTGGCGGCGGCCGTGCCGGCGCAGGTGCGCCTGGCGGTGCGCGACGGCAAGCGGGTGATCTACAACGACGGCCCAGCCAACCTGGGCGCGAGCGAGACGTGGTTGGCGTCGCGGGTGCGGCAGGCCTCGGCCTACGACGCGCTGATCGACGCCGCCGCCCGCGAGAACGACGTCGATCCGAAGCTCGTCAAATCCGTCATGCTCGTCGAGTCCGGCTTCAACCCGGCCGCGATTTCCCGCAAGGGCGCGCGCGGTCTGATGCAGCTGATGCCGGAAGTGGCAGCCGGGCAGGGTGTGCGGGACGTCCACGATCCGCGCGAGAACATCGGCGCCGGCACGCGGGAGCTCTCGCGCCTTCTGCTCAACTACCGGGGCGATCTCGTGAAGACCCTCGCCGCGTACAACGCGGGCGAGGCGGCCGTGGACCGCTACGCGGGCGTTCCGCCCTACGCCGAGACGCAGCTCTACGTGCGCAAGGCGCTGGCGGCGTTCTACGGCCGGTCCACCCTCGGCGGCGGTTTCGGCAAGTCCTCGACCGAGTCCTTCCGAGGCGCCGCGGCCCCGGAAGGGCGGACCGTCCAGTGGAAGCGCGACGCGAAGACCAACCGCGTCGTGCTGACCACGAAGGACCGCCCGGCGCCGCGGCGGCTCGGCTAGCCCGCGCGGCCGTGTCGCGCGCCGCCGGCGACCTTCCCCCCGTGGACCAGGGTCTTTTTCTGCTGCACCTGAACCGCGCCCGCCGCGCGGTCCGGGCCGCGAACCTCGACGAGGCGTGGGCCGAGCTCGAACAGGCGCGGTCGCTCCGTCCCCAGGACGAGGACGTCCTGAACCTGGTCTCGCTGCTGGAGTTCAAGCGCGGCCGCTACGACGAGGCGGCCTCGGCGGCGCGGCTCCTTCTGGAGCGCAACCCTTCGTCGGAGGTCCTGCGCTCGAACCTGGGGCTGATTCTGTTCAAGTCGGGCCGCCTGGCCGAGGCCGAGAAGGAGCTGCGCGCCGCGATCGAGGGGGCGCCCGGGCACCTGCGCAGTCACTTGTACCTCGGCCTGCTCTACCAGACCCGGGGCAAGCTCGGGCTGGCGCTCGAGCACCTGCGTGTGGCGGGCGCGCGCCGCCGGGTCGCCGAGATCGAGGAGGCGCTGCGCCGGCCGGGGCGGGAAGCCGGGTCGAGACCCCCGGGCAGCCTTTCGGACACGGCGCCGTCGCACAAGGCGGCGGCCGCGGCGGGACCGAAGGCCACGGAGGCGCGCTCGGCCGGCTTCGAGCCGGCGTTTCCGGAGACCGACGAGCCCGCCGGCTCGCCGTCGCCGGAGATCGCCGTTCCGGCCGCCGGCGAGGCGCGGCCCCTCTTCAAGGTCCGTCCCGAGGGCGGCGTCGAGGTCGCCTCGCGCGGGACGGTGTACGTGCGCAAGGGCTGCGTGGCCTGGTACAGCGGGAAGATGCATTTCGCGCCGGAGCCGGCGTTTCGCGGCACGTCGCTCGAGCGGATGCTGCGCTGCAGCGGTACCGGAACCCTTCTCGTCAACGACCCGGGCCGACGCGCCTACCGCCGCGACCTGAACGGCCAGACGCTCGTCGTCGAAGGAAGCCGCCTCCTCGCACTCGACCAGGGCCTGACGTTTCGCCTCGACGCGATCCAGGACTTCCGCCGCGGACGGCGCATCGACCTGCTGCGCGTCCACGGCCGCGGCAGCGTCGTGTTCTCGGTCGGCGGCCCGGTGTTGACGCACGAGGTGTCGGGGGCGTTTCCACTCTCGATTTCCTCGCGCGACCTCGTGGGGTGGACGGGGGAGCTGGTCCCGTCGGTGCTCGATGACCGGTTCCTCGAAGAGGTCATGCAGCCCGACATCGCGAGCCCGCCCAAGATCCGCTTCGAGGGCGAGGGCGTCGTGTTGACCGAACCGCCGCGCCCGCGCCGGCGCGCCGCCGACATGGACCGGCCCGTGGACCAGCGCCGCAACTAGCGCGCCGCGAACTCCTTCAACCGCGCCTCGGTCTCGTCGAGGATTCGGGTCATCGCCGCCGCGTCCTCGTGCTCGCAGTAGAGGCGGACCATCGGCTCGGTCCCCGAGAGGCGCTGCAGCAGCCAGCCCTTCTCGCCGAAGAGATACTTGACGCCGTCGCGATCCTGGACGGCGGTCACGGCCTCGCGGGCGACGGCGGCCGGCGCCTCGACCCGGACCTTTTCGACGTAGCGGCGGACGAGGTCGACCGGGAGGTAGACGTCGCGGCGGCCATAGGCGAAGCGCCCGAACTCGGCGGCCAGATCGTTGAGCGCCTGGCCGAGGGTCCTGCCCGAGAGCGCGAGGCTCTCGACGAGGAGCAGGGCGGAGAGCACCCCGTCGCGCTCGGGCAGGTGGAGGGAAAAGGCGTACCCGCCGCTCTCCTCGCCACCGGCCACGGCCTCGCCCCGGTTCATCAACTCGGCGACGTACTTGAAACCGATCCCGGTCTCGACGAGGGGCGCGCCGAGCGCCCGGGCGATCCGGTCCACCTGGAAGGACGTCGAGAACGTCTTGGCGATGCCGCCGCGCGCGCCGCGGTTGCGGAAGACGTGCAGGAGCAGGAGCGCCAGCACCTGGTGCGGCGAGACGAAGCGGCCCCCGCCGTCGAGGACGCCCAGGCGGTCGGCGTCGCCGTCCTGCGCGACCGCCAGGTCGAAACCGCCGGCGCGAACGCGGTCCGCAGCGGCGCCGAGGTTCGCGGCGATCGGCTCCGGATGAACGCCGCCGAAGAGTGGATCGCGGCTGACCCGGATCCCTTCGACGCGCAGCGCGCCGCCCGCCAGGATCTCGGGCAGGAGCGTCAGCGCCGCGCCGTGCATCGCGTCGGCCAGCACGGAGAGCCTGGACCGGCGGATCGCCGCGACGTTCACGAGCGCGGCGAGACGGTCGCGGTAGGGCTCCGCCAGGTCCACGACCTCGATGCGCCCGGCGCGCTCGGCCGCCGGAAGCGGGCGATCGGCCTCGGCGGCGATCGAGGCATAAGCCGCCGGCGGGGCGCTGCCGCCGAAGTGAGCCTTGAACTTGAAGCCGTTGTAGCGGCCGGGGTTGTGGCTGGCCGTGATCGCGATGCCGCCCTTCAAGCCCAGCCGGCGGACGTGGAAGGACACGGCGGGGGTCGGGATCGGCCGGTCGGTCAGCAGCACGTCGATACCCGCGGCGGCGAAGACCTCCGCCGCCGCACGCGCAAACTCGGGCGAGAGGAAGCGGGTGTCGTGGCCGACCACGATGCGCCTCGGGTCGCCCGGGCCGCTGTCGGCGAGAGCGTAGCGCGCCGTGGCCGTGGCGATGCGGCGGATCTCCGAGAACGTGCAGTCGTCGGCGATGACGCCGCGCCAGCCGTCCGTGCCGAACGCGATCGTCACGGAGTGGGGCCCGCGGCGGGCGCGCGGAACGCCGCGAGCCTGGCGTCGTCGTAGCCCTCGCGGGCGAGGAAGTCCGAGGCCTTGCAGAAGCGAAAACCGCGGGCCTTCAGGCCGTCGAAGAGCAGGCCGATGCGGTTGGCGACGGGCTCCTCCCGATCGCTGCCGAGGTGGAGAAGCACGATGCCGCCGTTCTCCGCGTGGGCGACGAGCCGCGAGATCAGCCGGTCGGCGGGCTGAAAAGCGCGCGAGCGCGGGTCCGTGATCCAGTCGAGCCCGTCGAGCCCGGATCTCCCGCCGGTCCAGCCGACGTGCCAGTAGCCCTGCTCGGCGGCCCAGCGCCGGATCTCGGCGTTGTGCTCCCCATACGGCGCGCGCCACAGCGGCGCCATCGTGCGCCCGGTCGCGTCGCGATAGAGACGGGCGGTGCGGGCGAGCTCGGCGGCGAGAAAGGCCCGCGTGACGCCCGGGCGCGTGACCTGGCGGCCGTCCGACGAATACGTCGTCAGATGGGGGTGGGTGTCGGTGTGGTTCCCGACCTCGTGCCCGTCGGCGGCGATGCGGCGGGCGATGTCGGGGTAGTGCCGGATGAAGTCGCCGGTCAGGAAAACCGTCGTCCGGATCCCGCGGGCCGCGAGCGCGTCGAGGATCGCCGTGGCGCCCCGATCCGACGAGCCGGCATCGAACGAGACGAGAACGTCGGGGCGGTCGTCCGGTCCGCGCGTCAGGTCCGGAGCCGTGGGACCTCGGGGCGCGCCGAGCGGCGTGGGAATCGCGGGCGCGAGCTCCGCGGCGCGCGGGCTCGCGCCGGAAGGGACCGACGGCCGCGGCGCCGGGGGGGGCGCGGGGGTCGGCACCGCGAGTGCGGCCAGCCGCGGAGCGGCCACGATCGTGATGTGGGGCGGCGAGAGCGGCGCCGGCGTCGCGGTGGGTCGGACCACGGCGACTTTCGGAGCGGTCGGCGCGGCGGTCGGCGGCGCGTAAGCGATCGGAGCGGAGAGGGGCATGGCGCCGACGCGGAAGGGGCCC
>DATJPZ010000018.1:0-4922 GCA_035506175.1 Thermoanaerobaculia bacterium
CGCGGAGCGCGGTCATGAACGCCGCCATCTGCTCGGGCGTTCCGATCGAGACGCGCAGCCAGTTCGCCATCGACGGGAACCTGCGCCCGACGAGGATCCCGCGCTGCCGGAACTCTTCGCCGACCGGTCCCACGTCGCGCCGCACGTCGATCATGACGAAGTTTGCCTGAGACGGGATGTAGCGCCGCCCGTCCTTCGCGAGCTCGGCGCAGAGCCACGCGCGCGTGTCGTTCAAGAGCCGGCGCTGGCGGGGGACGACCTCGGGATCGCCGAGGCTCGCGATTCCCATCAGGAGCGCCGCCTGGCTCGTGTTGTCCCAGGAGGCGCAGCGCTCCATCGCGGCGGCGTTGCCGGCCGTCGCGACGCCGTAGCCGAGGCGCATCCCCGCCATGCCGTAGATCTTCGAGAAGGTGCGCGCGACGACGACATTGGCGCGGCCGGGGGCGATTTCGAGCGCGCTCCTGTAGGACGGGTCCTCGACGAGGTGGTGGTAGGCCTCGTCCATCAGGATCGTGCAGGAGGGCGGGACCTTCGCGATGAACGCCTCGAGCTCCTTGCCGCTGACGATCGTGCCGGTCGGATTGTTCGGGTTGCACACGTAGACGAGCCCGGTGGAGGCGTCGCACGCGCGGGCCATCGCGGGCAGGTCGTGCCGGAAGTCGGGAGTCAGCGGCACCTTGACCGCCTCCGCGCGCGTGACCTTCGCGTAGCCGAGAACGGCCTCGAAGGTCGGCTCGGCGGCGACGATCTTCTGCCCCGGCGCGAGGAACGCCGCATCGGCCATCCGCAGGACGTCGCTCGAGCCGCAGCCGAGGACGACCTGGTCGGGACCGACGCGGTGCAGGCGCGCGAGTGTCGCCCGCGCCGCCTCGATCTCCGCGCCCGGGTACCGGGCGGCCACGCCGCCGCAGCCTTCGAGCGCGTAGAGGGCCGCCTTGCACGGGCCGTACGGATTCTCGTTGGCGTTCAGACGGATCGGTTCGGCGGGATCGGCCTGGGGCGCTCTCGCGACGGCGGAGAGACGCGGCGCCTCGAGCAGCGAGGCGCCGGCGGCGGCGCCGAGAAGGCGGGCGAGGGAGCGGCGCGTGAGCGGTGGCGGCATGGATGTCTCCTCGCCGCCGATTCTCCCCGGGAAGCGCGCCGGCGGCAGCGACGCCTCCGGGCCGGCCGCTACGAGACCGGCGGGAAGTGAGAGAGCAGGGTGCCGACTTCGCGGTTCAGCTCGCGGGCGACGCCCTCCGGGTTCGAGCCCTCGAGGCGGTCGATCTGGCCACGCCAGACGAGCTTGCGGTCCTTGTCGCGGATGTCGATCGTGACCGTCCGCTCCTTTTCCCAGTCGGTGGCGACGACCGCGCCGGTCCACCACTCGTAGTTGCCGAACTCGTCCCGCTCGCCGACACCCGTGTCGCCCGTGTGGTAGGCGACGAGCATCGTGGCGTTGGTCGGCTTCACCTTCTCGTAGCCCTTCTTGTGGAGGGCGTCCTCGATCGCCGATCGGATGTGGCCGTCGAGGAAGGCGCCGTCGATGATCGCGTCGCCGTGCGGGACCTTGAAGGTCGGATCGTCGTACCAGGCCCAGTTCTTCATGGTCGCGAAATTGGCGGCCTTGTCCCAGGCGTAGACGGGCTTGGGATGGGTGCCGGCGCAGGCGACGGCGAGGAGTGCCGCGGACGCGAGGATGGCGAGAAAGCGGGCGTATCGGTTCACTTGGCCTCCGTCTTGGACGGCGGGAACTCCCCGAGGAGGAGGCCCACCGCGCGGTCGATGTCGTTGCCGAGGGCGTCGGGGTTGGTGCCGACGAGCACGATCCGGACGCCGCGCCACACCAGCTCGCGGCCCGAATCGCGGACGTCGAGCACGAGCATTCCCTGCTTGCGGTACTTCGTGCCGTAGTAGTCGACGTACCCCCAGCCCCACCAGCTGTAGACGCCGTACTTGTCCTGGCTGACGACGCCGGCGGCGTCGGTGTGGTACGCGACGAAGAAGGACGGCGTGCCGGAGTCGACCTTGCGGTAGCCCTTCTTCTGGAGCGTCGCGTCGACTGCTTCGCGGACGTGGCGGTCGATGAACTGGCCGTCCACGATCGAGTTGCCCTGGGGCATCTTCCAGTTGGGGTCGTCGTACCACGCGTAGGTCGAGAGGCCCGCGAAATTGGTCGCGTGGTTGTAGGAGAAATCGGGCGGCGGGTTCTTGTGAGCGCACGCGGCCGCGGCCGAGACGAGCAGCAGAAGCAGCGTCGCTTTGAGGAGGTTTCTCATCGTATCGGGCGTTGGCGCCGCAACGATACACCAGGGTCGCGGGGCCGTCCGACGGCGGGTACACTCCTCCGCGAGGAGACCGCATGCAAGACTTCCGGGACCTGCTCGAAGAGGCGCTGGAGGCGTGGGCCTACACGCGCTCGGGCGTCGTCGACGAGCTCCAGAACCTGCCCGAGAAAGACCTCGGTTTCCGGCCTCACGAGCAGGCGCGGACGGTCGTCGAGCTCGTGCGGCACGTCGTGGAATCCGGCCATCTCATGTCGGGGGAGCTCTCGCGGCCGGACGGCGACTTCCAGCGCAAGTCCTACGAGGCTCTCCTGAAGGAGCACGGCCGGGGCGTCGCGCTGAAGCACACGAAGCGGGAGCTCCTGGGGCTGCTGCGGAAGTCGCACCACGACGGCGACGCGAAACTGCGCCGCGCGGGCGAGCTCCACATGCTTCAGCACGTCCGGCGCTTCGACGGAAAGCTCGGCACGCGCCTGGCCTGGATGAACCACGGGATCGCGCACGAGGAGTATCATCGGGGCCAACTGGCGCTGTATGCGAGGCTGCTCGGGCGGGTGCCCGCGCTGACGCAACGAATCGAGGGCGGCTGATCGAAGGAGGAAGAACGATGCTTCGACGGGCGACCGTATCAGCGGTTCTGGCGCTGGCGCTGGCCTCGTTCGGGCTCGCGCAGGTTCAGACGAAAGAGTCGCAAGCGGCGATCACCCCCGGCAAGGCGGTCGAGCTGCTGAAAGAAGGCAACGCGCGCTTCGTGTCGGGCAAGACCAGGCATCGCGACCTGGCGGCGGACGTGAAGGCGACCGCGGCCGGGCAGTACCCGTACGCCGCGGTGATCAGCTGCATGGACTCGCGAGCGCCGATGGAGATCGTGCTCGACCAGGGCATCGGCGACATGTTCAGCCTGCGCACCGCGGGCAACGTCGTCGACACCGACTTTCTCGGCAGCCTCGAGTACGCGGTCAAGGTCGTCGGCGTGCGGCTCGTCGCCGTCGTCGGCCACACGCACTGCGGCGCGGTCAAGGGCGCGATCGACAACGTCGACATGGGCAACCTGACGGCGCTCCTCGGCAAGATCGGTCCGGCGATCGCCGCCTCCGGTCCCGGCACGAGCAAGGACGCTCGCTACGTGGACAAGGTCGCCGAGCAGAACGTGAGGCACTCGCTCCGCGAGATCCGCGAGCGCAGCCAGATCGTGCGCGAGGCGCTCGACTCCGGCAAGACCGGGATCGTCGCCGGCATGTACGACATCGACACGGGCAAGGTGGTCTTCTCCGCGGACTGATTCGCGGCGGGTCCGCGAGAAGCTCGGCGGCATCGCCGCGGACGGGGAGGGGCTATGCGTCGATGGTTCGCCTTGATCGTCCTCGCGTTCGTGCCGGCAGCGGTTCGGGGAGCGGAAGTCGGGCCGGTGTTGAGGCCCGCGTGCAGCCAGGGCACGATCGCGGTCGGCCAGACGATCGACAACGCCTGGGATGCCCAGGACTGCGTCGACAACCTCGGCCAGGTCGTCGATTTCTGGAACTTCTCCGCGTCCGCGGGCACGCAGCTGACGGTGACGCTGACCTTTTCGGACGCCTCGCTGGCGCCGGCGGTCCTGGGGCTTCAGAGAAAGAGCGACGGTACCGTGCTGGCGTTCAACAGCGGCTCGAGCCCCGTCACGCTGGTGTACACGATCCCGGAGACGGACGACTACTACCTGGCCGTCAACTCCACGCACGCGTCGGCGCTCGGCAGCTACACGCTGGCACTCGCGGGGACCGGCGCCTGCACCACGGGCGACACCGTGCTCTGTCTCCTCGGCGGCCGCTACGCGGTCACGGCGGACTGGCAGAAGTCGACCGGCGAGTCCGGACACGGCCACGCGTTCACGCTGACCGGCGACACCGGCTACTTCTGGTTCTTCGACGCGTCGAACGTCGAGACGGTCGTCAAGGTGCTCGACGGCTGCGCGCTCGGCGGCCATCGCTGGGTGTTCGGCAGCGGCCTGACGAACGTCCAGGTCACGATCCACGTGACCGACAGCCTGAATCCCGGAACGGTGAAGACCTACGTGAATCCGCAGGGCACCGCATTCCAGCCGATCCAGGACACGTCGGCCCTGCCGTGTGACTGACGAAGGGCGGGGCTAGCGAGCGCGCTTCCGGGGTTTCGCCGCGCTCCTGCCCTCGAGGTTGAACGCGACGGCGGCGCGGACGAGGCTCTTCAGCGCCGCCGCGTCGATCTTTTCGCCCTCGCGGATGTCGATCGCGCGCCGGACCTTGCCGTCGAGACTCGAGTTGAAGAGACGCTTCGGGTCCGGCAGCGACGCGCCCCTGGCGAACGTCAGCTTCACGACGCTCTCGTAGGTCTCGCCCGTGCAGACGAGGCCGCCGTGCGAGAAGCAGGGAGTCCCCATCCACTTCACCTCTTCGACGATGCCGGGGTCGGCCGCGTGGATGATCGCCCGCACCTTCGCGAGCGTCTCGCCACGCCAGTCGCCGAGCTCCACGATCTTCGCGTCGATCGACTTCGAGGCGGATGCCGTGGCGGGTGTCTTCATGGGTCGAGTGTACCCGGGCGAATGCCCCGTGCTGGAGTTGTCGTTCGGCGCTCGCTAACGCTTCACCGGGCCGAGGTACTTGTCGAGCCAGTCGAGGCTGTCTCGGACGAAGTCCTTGC
>DATJPZ010000019.1:0-15957 GCA_035506175.1 Thermoanaerobaculia bacterium
TCTCCCCCCGGCGGGGGGAGAGGGCGAGGGAGAGGGGGGCGAACGCGCCGATGTGTCCCTACTCGGGCTTCTCGACGACGTCCGGCAGTTCCGCGCTCCAGGCGTCCACGATCGCCCTGGAGACGTCGGCGATCGCCAGGACCGACGGGTGGTCGGCGCCGAACCCGTCGGCCTTGCTGCCGTCGGTGAAGACGACCAGGACGAAGCGCCCCTTCTTCGTCCGCAGGATCCCGGAGTCGTTGCGCACGCCCGCCATCGAGCCCGTCTTGCCGGCCCAGAGGTCGTTCGACGGGAACCGGCGCGCGATCCGCAGGCGGCTCGGGTCCTTGTCGAGATACTCGAAGACCTTCTTCGACGTCTCCGCGTCGAGCAACTCGCCCCTGGCCACGCGCGTCATCCAGTCGGCCACCTCGTTCGGCGTCAGGATGCCGAGCTTGAATCCCTTCCAGGGCGACGGCTCCTCGTCCTTCTGCGACAGCCACGGAATCGAGCCGAGCAGGCGGATGTGCGTAAAGCCGAGCGCCGCCATGCGCGCGTTGATCGCGTCGACGCCCAGACGCCCGATCCACGCGTTGGTCGCCGTATTGTCGGACGGCCCGATCATCAGCGTCGTCAGGTCGTTCCACGTCGGGTTCAGCCCCGGGTCGAGCAGGAGCAGCGTGCCCGAGCCGTCGGCCTTGTTCTCGGGGGTCAGGTCCCAGCGCTCCGACAGGTCGATCCGGCCGTCGCGCACGCCGGCCATGGCCTCGGTCAGCACCGCGATCTTGATGACGGAGGCCGACTCGAACTCCGCGTTGCCGTTGTGCTCGTACGCGCGCCCGGATTCCAGGTGGCGGGCCGCCACGCCCATCCGGCACCTGCAGCGCGCCTCGGCGGACGCCACCGCCGCGTCGAACCGGGCTGTCGAGGACGGGGCCGTCGAAGCGCACCCGGTCAGGAAGAGAAAGAGGGACAAAGACCCCAGGAACCCGGAACCGGAAACCCTCGGCCTCACCCCGCGTACCCCTCCACCTTGATCCCCTTCTCGATCCGCCGCACGAGCCCGGCGAGCACGCTGCCCGGGCCGATCTCGAGCCCGCGGTCGACGCCCTCGCGCGCCAGCCGCTGCACCGACTCGACCCACCGCACCGGCGAGTCGACCTGCCGGACGAGGGCGGCGCGGAGGTCTCCAGCCGCGCGGACGGGCGCCGCGTCGACGTTGGTGACGACGGGCAGGCGAGCGTCCGAGAAGGCCGCCGCCTCGAGGAGCGGCCGCATCTTCTCGCGCGCGGGCGACATGAGAGCGCAGTGGAAGGGCGCGGACACGGGCAGCGGAATCGCGCGCTTGGCGCCGCGCGCCAGGCATGCCTGCCCCGCGCGCTCGACCGCGGCGGCGTGGCCCGCGATCACGACCTGCTCGGGCGAGTTGTAGTTGGCGGGCGACACGGTCTGTCCCTGCGCCGCCCCGGCGCAGGCGGCCTCGACCTCGGGCGCGGCGAGTCCCACGATCGCGGCCATCGCGCCCACGCCCGCCGGCACGGCCTCCTGCATGAACCGGCCGCGCTCGCGGACGAGCCGCACGGCGTCGCCGAAAGACAGCGCGCCCGCCGCCACGTTGGCCGAGTACTCGCCGAGCGAGTGGCCCGCGGCAAACGCCGCCCCTTCGAGGCGCTCCGGGAAGCGCGCCCGGAGATCTTCGAGCGCCGCGATCGAGTGCGTCAGGATCGCCGGCTGCGTGTTGGCCGTGAGCTTGAGCTCCTCCTCCGGCCCTTCGAAGCACAGGCGCGACAGCGCAAACCCGAGCGCCGCGTCGGCCGCGTCGAAAACGGCGCGCGCGGCGGCCGATGCCTCGTACAGCGTCTTGCCCATGCCGACGGACTGGGATCCCTGGCCGGGGAAAAGCAGGGCGAGGGACATCACCAGCGCAGCAGCACCGATCCCCAGACCAGCCCCGCGCCGAAAGCCGTCATGAGGACCATGTCGCCGTCCTTCACGCGACCCTCGCGCACGCACTCGTCGAGCGCGATCGGGATCGAGGCCGCCGACGTGTTGCCGTAGCGCTCGATGTTCTTGTAGACCTTTCGCGGGTCGATCTTCAACTTCTCGCTGACGGCGTCGATGATCCGGACGTTGGCCTGGTGCGGGATGAAGAGGTCCACCTGCTCGTGCGTGAACCCCTGCTCGGTGAGCAGCTCCACCGTCACGTCGGCCATCGCCTTGACGGCGACTTTGAACGTCTCGTTCCCCTTCATCTTGATGTAGGGAAGCCGCTCGTCGATCGACTTCGGGTCGTTGGCCGGCCGGTCCGAGCCGCCGCCCGGCATGCAGATGAAGTCGTGGTAGTTGCCGTTGGCCTTCATGATGGTGCCGAGGATCCCGTGGTCGCCGCGCGTGGCCTGGAGGAGCACGGCGCCGGCGCCGTCGCCGAAGAGCACGCACGTGTTGCGGTCGGTCCAGTCGACGTAGCGCGAGAGGATCTCGCCGCCGACGACGAGGACGTTCTGCGCCTTCCCCGCCTGGATCAGGCCGTCGGCCAGGTGCAGCGCGTACAGGAACCCGACGCAGGCGGCCGAGACGTCGGAGGCGGCGGCGCGCGTCGCGCCGAGGTTGCGCTGGACGAGACACGAGGTCGCGGGAAACGGCATGTCGCCGGAGATCGTCCCGACGAGGATCATGTCGAGGTCCTCGGGCCGGACGTGGGCCCGCTTCAGGGCCTGCTCGCCCGCGCGGGTGCAGAGGTCGGAGAAGTGCTCCCCCTCGACGACGATGTGGCGCTCCCGGATGCCCGTGCGCGAGGTGATCCAGTCGTCGGAGGTCTCGACGAGCTTCTCGAGGTCCGCGTTCGAGAGGATCTTCTTCGGGACCGCGGCTCCCGTGCCGAGGATCTTCGCGCGAATCATGGTCGGCGGGCTACGCCTTGGCCAGGCGCTCTTCGCGCGTGTGGAGCTCGGCGATCTGGGCCTGGATCTTCTCGGCCAGGTTCTGGCGGGAGAACTCGGCGGCGAACCGGATCGCGTTCTTGACCGCCTTCGCCGACGAGCGCCCGTGGCAGATGATCACGCAGCCGTTGACGCCGAGCAGGGGCGCGCCGCCGTATTCCGAGTAGTCGAGGCGCTGCTTGAAGCGCCGGAACGCGGACTTCGAGAGGAGAAACCCGACCGAGGCCTGGAGCGTTCGCTTGATCTCCTCGCGCAGCAGGTTCTCGACCATCTCGGCGAGCGCTTCCGAGACCTTCAGGATGACGTTGCCCGTGAAACCGTCGGTCACGATGACGTCGACCGTCCCGTTGAAGACGTCGCGGCCTTCGACGTTCCCGATGAAGTTCAGGCCGGTTTCCTTCAGGGCCTTGAACGCCTCCTTGGTCCTGTCGGTGCCCTTGGAGTCCTCCTCGCCGATCGACATCAGGCCGATCGACGGCGCCTTCTTGCCGAAGACGAGCTCGGCGTAGATCGAGCCCATCACCGCGAACTCCCGGAAATGCGGCGTCTTCGTGTCCGGGTTCGCGCCGACGTCGAGCAGCAGACAGTGCCCGGTCAGGTTCGGGAGGACCGTGGCGAGCGCCGGCCGATCCACGCCCTCGATCATGCCGACGACCATCTTGGCCGAGACCATCGCGGCGCCCGTGTGGCCGGCCGAAACCAGGCCCTGCGCGCGCCCGTCGCGGACGCAGTTGGCGGCGACGCGGATCGAGGAGTTGCGTTTCTTGCGGATGGCGGCCGTCGCCGGCTCGTCCATCGTCACGACCTCGGGCGCCTCGACGATCTCGATGTCCGGGCCGCGGTAGCCGGTGTCGCGCAGCAGCCGCTCGAGCTCGGCCGTGCGGCCCACGAGCAGGGACGCGATCCCGTACTCGCGCGCGGCCGCCACGGCGCCGTCCACGTTCACGAGGGGCGCGTGGTCGCCCCCCATCGCGTCAACCGCGATGCGCACGTCAGCCCTCCAGCCTTCGGTGAAG
The DNA here is from genome assembly GCA_035506175.1 of Thermoanaerobaculia bacterium. GTDB lineage: Bacteria > Acidobacteriota > Thermoanaerobaculia > UBA5066 > Gp7-AA6 > DAHUXD01. The sequence continues at coordinate 3,935 of DATJPZ010000019.1, forward strand.
CACGAGTCCCGGGATTATAGCGGGGCTCGGAGTCCGGGCGGCCCGCTTCGCGGGCCGTCGATCGAGAGAGGGAATCTTCCTGGCAGACCCTCTCCTTCGGCCCGCCGCCGAGGCGACGTCATCCTGCCTCTAGGTGTTGATCGCCTGCCGGCCCTTGTAGTACCCGCAGCGCGGACACACGCGGTGCGGCTGCTTCGGCTCGTGGCAGTTCGGGCACTCCGACATCGCGGGCGGCGTGAGCGCGTCGTGCGCGCGGCGCTTGTCGCGGCGGGCCTTGCTGTGGCGCCGTTTGGGATTCGGCATCGTCGTTCTCCTATGCTTTCTCTTTGAGGCCCTTGAGGGCCTCTTCCTGGAGGGCCCGGAGGGCCGCCCAGCGTGGGTCGGAGGCCTCGTGCGCACACCCGCACGGGCCCTGGTTCAGGTCTTTGCCGCACGCGGCGCACAACCCCTTGCAGTCGGGGCGGCACAACGGCTTCATCGGCAGCGCCATCTGGACGCGCTCCTCCGCGATCGGCGCGAGCGCGATGACCGGTTCGTCGTAGAAGACGGCGTCGAGGTCGTCCCGGGCGAGCTCGACCTCCTCGCCGGCGGCGGGACGGCGCGGGTAGAGCACGAGCGTGAACGACTCGTCCTCGCGGAACGGGTACGGCGCCAGGCATCGGCTGCACTCGAGTTGCCCGCCGTAGGCCAGGCGCGCCGACAGGGCGTAGCCGCCGTCGATGCGCAGCACCTCGCCGGAGAGGTCGAGGGGCGAGATCGCGAGCAGCGGCTCCCGGTCGAAGGCGGCCGACGGGACGTGCAGGGACTCGGTAAAGCGCAGGGGCTCGTCGAGGACCGCGTCGAGGTTGAGGCTGGCCGGCTTCATGATCGAACCGCGCATTCTACCGCCGCCGGCGCGCCAGTCAAACGCCGGCGGGGACGTTAGACTCCCGTCGTGAAGATCGCGGTCGATGGCCGGGCACTGCTCGCCGAGCGGACCGGCATCGGAACCTACACCGATGCGATCGCCCGGGCCCTCGCCGCGCACGATGGTTTCTCGGTCGGTCTCTTCGCGCCGCGGCCGTTCCCGGACTCCGTGCCCCGGAACGGGCCGTATTCGCTCCACGAAGACCGGGGCGGGCGCGGCTCCGTCTGGCTCCACACCACCCTTCCCGGACGCCTCGAACGGTGGGGCGCGGACGCGCTGCTCGCCGCGCTCACCATCGGTCCGGCGCGCGGCACCACGCCGATGGTCTCCGTCGTCCACGACCTGACGCCGCTGACGCACCCGGAATGGCACGCGCGGCGCACGCTCCTCGGCTTCGTGCCGCTGTGGGAGCGCACCGTCGAGCGCGCCGCGGGCTTCGTGTGCGTCTCGGAGACGACGGCCCGCGACCTCGTCGGACGCTACCCCGACACCGGGCCCCGCGTGCGCGTCGCGTCAAATGGCGTCGACCGGGACTTTTTCTCGCCCGGAGACGACCCGACGGAAGCCGCGCGGGCCCGCGAGCGCTGGGCCGGCGGCCGTCCGTACATCCTCTACCTGGGGACGCTCGAGCCGCGCAAGAACGTCGAAACGCTCGTGGACGCCGGCGAGCGGCTGTGGCGGCGCCGGCCGGACGCGCCCGACCTGGTGCTCGCGGGGGGCGCCGGCTGGAAGAACGCCGCGCTCCACCGGCGTCTCGAGGAGTCGCCGTTTCGCGACCGGATCCATCTTCCCGGATACGCGCCGCGCGAAGCCGCGCGCGCCCTCTACCGCGGCGCGGAGGTCTTCGCGTACCCGTCGTTCGAGGAGGGATTCGGACTGCCGCTCGCGGAGGCGATGGCCTGCGGCACGCCGTGCGTGTCCTCCGACGCCGAGGCCCTCGTCGAGGTCGGCGGCGACGCCGCGCTGCGCGCGCCCGCGCGGGACGCGGAGGCCCTCTCCGCGCAGATCGAGCGCGTGCTTTCGGACGGTCCGCTCCGCCGCCGGATGCGGGAGGCCGGGCCGCCGCGCGCCGCCGCGTTTTCCTGGGGGGCGGCCGGCCGGCGCACGGCCGAAGCCCTGGAAGCGGCCGCGGGGGGCCGTCGGTGAGCTCCCCGGCGCGGCCGCGCGTCGGCATCGACGCCCGCAAGCTCACCGACTTCGGCATCGGGTCGTACGTCCGCAATCTCCTCGAGGCGATCGCGCGGCACCCCGACTCCGAGCGCTACCGCTTCCGCGTCTACGTCCGCACCGACGACCTCGAGGCCGTCCCCGCGCTTCCCGAGCGGTTCGAGATCGTCGTCGAAGACTCGCCCGGCTACTCCCTTTCGGAACTGACGCGCTTTGCCTGGAGGCTCCGCCGCGACCGCCTCGATCTCTTCCACGCGACGCACTACGTCGTCCCGCCGCTGGCCCGCGCGCGCGCCGTCGTGACGATCCACGACATCATCCACGTCCTCTATCCGCAGTTCCTCCCGAACCGCGCCGCCCTCCTCTACGCCCGCGTCATGATCCGGCGGGCCCTGCGGCGCGCCGACCGGATCATCACCGTCTCGAACAACAGCAAGCGCGACCTCGTCGACTATTTCGGCATCGCGCCGTCGAGGATCGAGGTCGTCTACAACGGCGTCGCCCAGCGCTTCCGCGCCGACGTGCCCGCCGCGGAACGCGAGCGGGTCTCGGCGAAATACGGGCTGCCGCACCCGTACCTGCTCTTCCTCGGGGGCGAGAAGCCGCACAAGAACGTCCGCAACGTGCTGCGCGCCTTCGCCGAGGCGCGCCGGGAGCGCGCGCTTCCCCACGCCCTCGTCCTCGCCGGACCGATGCCCAAGAACCGCAGCCGCGTCGAGGCGCTCATCGCGGCGCTCGACGTCGCGGCGAGCGTCGTCCGACCCGGCGTCGTCGTCGAGGAGGACCTCCCCGGCCTCTTCGCCGGCGCCGACGCGTTCCTCTACCCGACGCTCTACGAGGGCTTCGGCCTTCCGGTCGCCGAGGCGATGGCCTGCGGCGTGCCGGTGCTGACGTCGTCGACGTCGGCGCTCCAGGAGATCGCCGGCGGCTACGCCTACCTCGTGGACCCCATGGACGTCGACGCGATCGCCCGCGGCATCGTCGACCTCGCGACCGACCCGACCCGCCGCGCCGAATTCGCCGAGCTCGGGCGGCGCCGCGCGGCGGACTTCTCGTGGGAGCGCGCCGCGGGGCAGACGCTGCGCGTCTACGCCGAGGCGCTTTCCGGGAAGAGGCCGGAGTGAAGACCGCCGTCGTCCACGACTGGTTGAACGGGATGCGCGGCGGCGAGAAGGTGCTGGAGGCGATCCTCCCGCTGGTGCCCGATCCGACGATCTTCACTCTCTTCCACGTGCCGGGCTCGGTCTCGCCGGCGATCGAGCGGCACCCGATCCGCGCCTCGTTCCTCAACCGGCTGCCGCTGTCGCGGTCGCACTACCGGAATTATCTTCCGCTGTTCCCGAAGGCGATCGAGTCCTTCGACCTGACGGGCTTCGACCTCGTCGTGTCGTCGTCGCACTGCGTCGCCAAGGGCGCCCGCGCGCCGGCGGGAGTGCCCCACGTCTGCTACTGCCACACCCCGGTTCGCTACGCCTACGAGCAGTTCGACCTCTACTTTCCCAGGGGGCTCACCCGCCTGCGGGGGCTCAAGGCCGCGGCGATCGCGCGCCTGCGGCGCTGGGACCAGGCGACCGCCTCGCGGCCCACCCGCTACGTCGCCAACTCGTCGGCCGTCGCCGAGAGGATCGCCCGCCACTACGGGAAGACCGCGACCGTGTGCCACCCGCCCGTCGACGTCGAGTTCTTCCGGCCGGCCGACCCGCCCGAGCCCCGCGGCGACGTCCTGCTCGCCGTCGGCGCGCTCGTGCCCTACAAGCGGTGGGACGTCGCGATCGAAACCGCGAAGCTCCTGAAACGCCCGCTCGTGCTCGTCGGCCGCGGCCCCGACCGCCGCCGCCTCGAGGCCCTCGCCGCCGGCGCTCCGGTCGACCTGCCCGGCGCTCTCGCGCCCGAGGAGCTCCGCCGCCTCTACCGGACGTGCGCGGCCCTGATCCAGCCGGGCGAGGAGGACTTCGGCATCGCCGCCGTCGAGGCGCTCGCCTGCGGCGCCCCCGTCGCGGCCCTCGGCCGGGGCGGAGTCCGGGACATCGTCCGCGACGGGGTCAACGGCACCCTGGCCGAAACCGACGGCGCCGAGGCGCTGGCGGAGGCGGTAAGACGGGCGGAGCGCGCCGGCTTCGACTACACTCGATTGCGGGCGTCGGCGCTCCCGTTCGCGGCCGAGCGCTTCGCCGAGGAGTTTCGCGGCGTGTTGAGAGAGTCGGCGCGGTGATCCGCAAGTCCACCCGGCGCATCGCGATCCTGCTGCTCGTCTCCGACGTGGCGGCGACCCTGTTCGCGCTCGCGGCGGCCTACTTCCTGCGCTTCCGGGTCGAGATCATCCCGGTCGTCCACGGAGTCCCGGACGTCGCCCTGTACTACCGCCTCTTCCCGCTGATCGCCGCGCTCTGGCCGGCGGTCTACTACTTCTACGGGCTCTACCAGGTCCGCCGCAACCGCTCGCGCGTCGAGGAGGGCCTCTCGGTCCTCGTCGCGACGGGGCTGGCCACCCTGCTGCTCGCGGGCCTGGCGACCTTCTACCGGGGGTTCTCGTACTCGCGCGCGGTTCTGGTCCTGTTTTTCCTGCTCGACGTGCTCTGCGTCTTCGCCGGCCGCACGGCCATCCGCCGCTACCTCGAGGAGGCGTGGCGCCACGGCGTCGGCGTCCGCCACGTGCTCGTCGTCGGCGCCGGGCGCCTCGGCCGGGCCGTCGTCGAAAAGCTCCACGAGCACCCCGAGGCGGGCCTGCGGGCGATCGGCTTCGTCGACGACGACGCAGACAAACGCGGCACGGAGTTCCTCGGCGTTCCGGTCCTCGCGGCGACGGCCGACGCGGCGCGCATCGTCGAGGAGCGCGGGGCCGACACCGTGTTCCTCGCGCTGCCGCTCGAGGCCCATCGGACGATGCTCGCCGTCCTCCAGGAAGTGGGCCGCACCGTCGCCGATGTCCGGGTCGTGCCCGACCTCCTGCAGCACATCACGTTCCGCGCCGGGGTCGAGGACCTCGACGGCCTGCCCGTCGTCCACCTCTCCCAGGTTCCGTTGACGGGCTGGATGAGCCTGGTCAAGCGGACGCTCGACGTCGCCATCTCGGGCTCCGCGCTCCTGGTCCTGTCGCCCGTCTACGCGGCGATCGGCCTCGCGATCCGCCTCGCCGACGGCGGTCCCGTCCTGTACCGCCAGCGCCGGATGGGCCTGGACGGGCGTCCCTTCGACATCCTGAAGTTCCGGTCGATGGTCGTCGACGCCGAGCAGCGGTCGGGCCCGATCTGGACGAGCCCCGACGACGCCCGGCGAACGCGGACCGGCGCGTTCCTGCGGCGCTGGAGCCTCGACGAGCTGCCCCAGCTCGTCAACGTGCTGCGCGGCGAGATGTCGCTCGTCGGCCCGCGGCCCGAGCGCCCCGAGTTCGTCCGGGAGTTCAAGGAGAAGTTCCCGCAGTACATGCTTCGCCACCGCGTCCGCGCCGGGATCACCGGCTGGGCGCAGGTCCACGGGTGGCGGGGCAACACCAGCCTTTCGAAACGGATCGAGTACGACCTCTACTACATCGAGAACTGGTCCCTCGCCCTCGACATCAAGATCCTCTGGATGACGCTGCGCCACGGCCTCCGCCACCGCAACGCGTACTGACCCGGCCGTGATCGCCCGACTCGCGACGTCTCTCCGGCGCCAGCCGCGCGGCCTGCTGACGGTGGCGGGCCTCGGCGCGATCGCCGCCCTGGCGGTCGGCGACTACTTCGCGCCGCCGGACGTCTCCTTCCTCATCTTCTACGTCGCGCCCGTCCTCTTCCTCGTGTGGTTCGTGGGCCGCCGGGCGGGCCTGCTCGGCGCGATCGCGAGCGCTTCCTTCTGGGCCTGGGAGGACGTTTTCTCGGCACACGCGTACCCGTCGGCGACGATCGCCGACTGGAACGTCGTCGTCCGCCTGCTCTTCATGGTTGCCTTCGTCCTGGTCGTCGCCGAGCTCAAGGGCGCCCTCGAGCGCGAGCGGCAGCTCGCCGCCGAGCGGCTCGAGCGCGAGATCTCGATCGCCCGCGAGGTCCAGGCGCGGCTCTTCCCGCGAACCCCTCCCCGCACCGCCGCGCTCGACTGCGACGGCGTCTGCCGGCCGGCCCGCGGCGTGGCGGGCGACTACTACGACTTCCTCGAGCTCGACCGGGGCCACGTCGGCATCGCGCTCGGCGACGTCGCCGGAAAAGGCATCTCGGCCGCGCTCCTGATGGCGAGCCTCCAGGGAGCGCTGCGGCGGCACGCGTCCCTCTCGGACGAGGGACCGGCCGAGGCCGCCGCCGCGATCAACGTGCAGATCCATGCGCTGACCGACTCCAACCGCTTCGCGACGTTCTTCTGGGCCGTGTTCGACGAGGCGAGCCGCATCCTGACCTGGGTCAATGCCGGCCACAACGCCCCGATGCTCCTGCGCCGCTCCGGAACCGTCGAGCGACTGACGTCGAGCGGTCCGGCGCTCGGCGTCGTGGCCGGCGCGCGCTACGCGCAGCGAACCGCGGTCCTCTCGGCCGGCGACGCGATCCTCCTCTTCTCCGACGGCGTCAGCGAGGCGCCGTCGCCCGGCGGCGAGGAGTTCGGCGAGGCCCGCCTCGAGCGCGTGTTTCGCGACCACGCCGACGCGCCGGCCCGCGAGATCTCCGCGGCGATTCTCGCCGCCGTCGAAGCCTTTCAGGCCGGGGCGCCGCCGGAAGACGACATGACGCTCGTCGTCGCCCGGGTCCGCTAGCGGCGAGAGCCCGCTCAGGCGAGCCGGCGCAGCCGCCGCAGCCGCCGCGGCAGCTCGCGCGCTTGCTCGTCCGAGGGCTCGATTCCGCCGAAGGCGCTCGCGCAGTACGTCTCGACGACCGCGTTCGCGTCGGCGAGACCGCCGGGGACCGCGCGCCCGAAGAGGCGGGCGACCTCGGCCGGAGGCGTCGCCTCCGTGATCTTTTCCCCGCGCCGGGCGACCAGACGGCGAAGGTCCAGGTACGCCCGCGTCGCGGGGCCGAGGCGGTCGCTCAGCCGGAGCGCGAGCACGTAGACCAGCCACCCGACGGCGCCGGCGGCGAGGAAGCCCGCCAGGGCCTCGAGCGAGAACGCTTCCCGCACCGACTCGCCGAGCGCGGCCACCCGAGCCGCCGCGACGCCGACCGTTTCGCGGGCGGTTTCGATGGCGCCGGACTGGTCGCTCGCGTCGAAACCGAGGACTCGCCGGTCGTAGAAGAACTCGACCTCGCGCCCGAGCGCCGACAGGCGCGACAGGAGGGAGTAGGGCCGCAGGATCGGCGGCACTCCGCCCGGCGGCGTCGGGTCGAACACCTGGAATCCGGTTCCGTCGAGGTCCGCCTCGACCCACGCGTGGAGGTTCAGCGCCCGAACGACGACCGTCCGCGACAGGAACCCTTCCTCGCCGCCGAAGGAGCCCGTCACCAGCCGCGCGGGGATCCCGCGGGCCGCGAGCATCATCGCCCCCGCCGACGCGAAGTACTCGCAGTGACCCGCCTTCGAGTGCCGCAGGAAATAGACGAGCGGGTCGCCTCGGCCGTGCGGAGGCTCGAGCGTGTACACGAAGTTCTTCTGGAAGTGCTCGGCGATCCGCCGCGCGATCGCCTTCGGGTCCGTCAGGTCGCCCGTCAGCTCGAGGGCATATTTCTGGATCTCGCCCGGAACGTCGGCCGCCGCGATCGCCCCGCGGCCCGCGCCTCGCGCCGGCACGCGCCGCACGTCGGCCTCGTAGCGGACGGGTCCCCGGCCCGACGCGATCTGCATGACGCCGTCGGGCAGCTCCATCGCGCGGCCCCGCTCGACCTGGACTCCCGCCGTGCCGTACGGGAGGAACAGAAAGCCCTGCCCCAGGACGTTCAGGTCGATGTCGACGAGCGCCGCGGGCCGGCCCACCGGGATCCCGGCGGCGTGCGCGGGACGGTCGCCCCGCCGGGCTCCGACGCGCGGGTCGCGCGTCCACACGCCGTCGACGTAGTCGGTGAACACGGCCTCGCGCAGGCGCAGCACGTCGGCCGAAATGAGGGGCGGGTCCGAGGACAGGCGCAGGATCACGCGGTCGCTCTGCTTGGCGGCGCCGAAGGACTCGAGGTCCACGCGGTCCGAGGCGAGCGCCTTGCCGACCGCGTCGTCGAGGCGGAACGGGGCGAGCGCGAACGGGCCGTGGAGCCGCGGCAGCAGAAAGAAGAGCGGCGCCGCGCACAGCGCGCCCGCCGCCAGCGCCACGGCCGTCAAGCCTCCCGTCGGCACGGCCGAGACGACCCGTTCCGGCGGCGCCTCGTCGAAGTCCGCCAGCACGGCCAGGCGCCCGAGCGACCGGAAGCCCACCCACGCGACCGCGGCGAAGTAGAGGACCGAGGCGACGTGCGTCGCCGACGAGGCCGACGCCAGCGTCAGGAGGAAGATCACGAGCAGCGCCAGCCGGGCTTCGCTCGGCCGCTTGAGCGAGGCGAGCTTGGCGAGCCCGGTGAAGAGCAGGAGGTGCGCGACCGAGGGGAGCAGACCCGAGCGCCAGGTCACCGTCGTGAACGCGAGCCACGCCAGATACGCGAGGCCCGCGACGTTCATCGCGGCGTCGGAGACGCGCACCGGCCGGCCCGAGCGGGCCCGCCACCACAGCCACGCGAGGAGCATCTCGTAGAGAAGGATTGCCTCGCGGCTGGCGCCGCCCGTCCACAGCAGCGGCAGCGGCGCGAGGAAGGCCGCCGGCGCGAGCACGAGCAGGTAGGCCCGCGACAGGCCCGGCGGCATCGGCCGCGCGCCGCTCAGGAAACGAACCATCGCAGATCGCCGCGCCGCATCGGCGGAAAGTCGGGCGCCGCTCCGGCGGGAACCGCCTCGAGCCGCGCGAGCGCGTCGAGGATCCGGACGCGCTGGCCCCTCCCCCCCTGCGCCGGCACCTTCACGCCGCGGGCGTGAAACCCGACCTCCGCGCCTCGCGAGAGCAGCAGGAGGGCCGCGCCCGCCGCCCGCGCGACGGCCCGTTCGAAGGCCTCCAGGGCGGCCGGATCGCGGACGTCGGCGAGGCCGTTGTCGATCGCGAGAAAGAGGACCCGGTCGCGCTCCGCTTCGCGCTCGCGGACGATCCAGCGCCGCATCCGCGCGGACTGCTTCCAGTGAAGGTCGCGGGGGTCGTCGCCCGGCGCGAAGTCGCGCAGGGTCCGGATGTCCGAGCCGCCGCCGCGCGTCCGCGGATGGGGCCGGCCCGCCCGGGCGTCCTCGGGAGGCAGCTCCGGCACGGCGACCGTTTCGGGCCGCGGGTAGACCACGATCTCGCGCGCGAGGCGGGCGCGGCGGTACTTGCGGAAGAGACCCATCGGGAACCGCGAGAGCAGACCCGCGTCGGCATCGCGGAACACGCCGCGCCGCGGGAACACGCCCTCGACCACGATCTCGCGCGTCTCGCCCGGCCCGAGCGGATCCACCCAGAGCGGCCCGGGCAGCGACTCGTGCAGGAAGAAGAGCGCCTGGGCCGTGGCGGTCTTCAACCGGTTCTCGAGGCGCACGCGCAGCCAGGCCGGCCGCGTCGCGACGACCTCGCCCGCGGCTTCGATCTCGCACCGGACCGCGCGCACGTTGCGGCGCGAGAGGATCCCCGAAACGACCATCGCCGCCAGCATCGCGGCGAGGACCAGGTACAGCCCGTTGTTGCCCGTGTTGAGAGCCGCGATCGCGACCACGAGGCACATCAGGATGTAGCCCAGCCCGAAGTTGGTGACGCGGATCTCCCACTCGGGGATCAGGCGGGTCATGGCGTCAGACCGGCACCGGCACCTGCGTGAGAATCTTCCGGACGATCTCCCGCTCGCGGCCGCCGGCCCCGAAGCCGTCGGAGGAGATCGAGAGGATGCGATGCGCGAGCACGGGCTCGGCCACGACCTGCGCGTCGTCGGGCGTGGCGTAGGCACGGCCGTGCAGGAAGGCGTAGGCCTGCACGGCCCGGAAGAGAGCCTGGGCGCCCCGCGTCGAGACGGGAAGGCGCAGCTCCGTGTTCTCGCGGGTCGCCCGGACGAGCGCGTGCAGGTAGTCGAGGAGGCGCTCCGACACCGCGACCTTCTCCGTCTCGTCCTGCAGCGCGAGGACCTGCGCCGGCCCGAGCACGGCCGGAATCGCCGCGAGCACGCGCTCGGTGCCGCCGCGGCGCAGCAACATCTTCTCCTCCTCGGCCGACGGGTAGCCGAGCGTCAGCCGCAGGAGAAACCGGTCCATCTGGGACTCGGGGAGCGGGTACGTGCCCAGGTACTCGACGGGGTTCTGCGTCGCGACGACCATGAACGGCTGGGGCAGGGCGCGGCGCTCCGACTCGACGGTGACGGCGCCCTCGTTCATCGCTTCGAGCAGAGCCGACTGCGTCTTGGGCGTGGCGCGGTTGATCTCGTCGGCCAGCACGAAGTTGGCGAAGATGGGCCCCGCCTGGAAGCGGAACGAGCGCCGGCCCTCGGGTGACTCTTCGAGCATCTCGGTGCCCACGATGTCGGCGGGCATCAGGTCGGGGGTGAACTGGATGCGGGCAAACTGCAGCTCCAGCGCGTCGGCCAGCGTCTTGATGAGCATGGTCTTGCCCAGGCCAGGCACGCCTTCCAGCAGGGCGTGGCCGCCGGCGATGACGCAGATGAGCACGTGCCGCACCACGCCGGCCTGGCCCACGATCACTTTGCCAACCTCGGCCTCGATGGCCCCGGCCGTGTCGCGGAATTGCTGGGGGGTAAGCTCACTCATCAGGCAGCCTCCAATTCAAGGGGAAGGAGCGACGGCGCACCCGCAGCGGCCGCCGCCTGTTTACGGTTGCAGCGAGCTGAAGTAGTTCTTGACCACGTCGCGGAGGTCCGGCGGTACCTGCCCGTTATCGATGGCGGCGTGCGCGGCATCGGCGTAGTTGGAGTAGACCTGGTTGTATGGCACCGTCACCTGGCCGGGGTTCTGCAAGCTGGCCGGCCCCTGGCCCAACACCTGGCCGGGCGTGCCGCTGTTGTTTTGGGGCAGGTTCATCTGGGCTGTGCCCGATCCGCCGATGTGAGAGGGTGCGTAGATGGGCTCATAGGCGCTCACGCCGCCGTCGCCGGGGCCGTTGTTCTGGCTGATGGGGCTTGTGCCGGCCGGCCCGCCCTGGCTCTGGCCGTTGCCGCTGCCCCGGCCCGCTCCGCCCCCGCCGCCGCCCTGACCTTGTGCCTGGTTGCTGCCGTTCCCCTGCCCCTGAGTGCCGCCGTTCGCCTGTCCCTGATTTCCCCCTGTTCCCTGGCTCTGCCCCTGGCCTTGCGGGCCGCCGGCCTGGGCCACAGATTGCCCGGCCTGACCCACCTGGGCCGCGGCTTGGGCGGCGGCCTGGGCCTGAGCAGCAGCCTGCCCGGTTTGGGCCATGGTCTGCCCCGCTTGTTGCAGGGCGGCCTGTGCGGCAGCGTTGTCGCCCTGCTGCAGGGCGCTGGCGGCGGCCTGCAACTGCTCGGCCAGTTGAGGGTTGGTGCTTTGTACTTGCTGCGCCAGCGCGGATAGCTGGCTGGCCAGCGCCTGGCGCTGGACGTCAGTCATCTGCGACGGGTCGATGTTGCTCAGCGCCTGCGCGGCCCCCTGGAGGTTGCCTTGCGAAAGGGCCTGGCCCACAGGCTGGGTGACGGCATTCTGGCTTAGCCCCTGGCCGGCCTGTTGCAGCGCGGCGGCACCGGACAGCGCATTGGTATCGGAAAGCTGGTTCAGGCTCTGCTGCGCCTGGGCCAAAACCTGCACGGCCTGCTCCTGGGTGAGATGGCCCTGCTGCAGCTGCTGCTGCGCATTCGCCAGCGGCTGGGTCAAGGTCTCCTTTTGCGATTGAGTGAGGGCGGGGTTGTTGGCGATCTGGTTGCGAAGCGCCTCGATCTGCCTGGTTTGAGCGGCAATGGCCTGCTGGACGGCCTGCTGCCGGGCCAGAATGGGTTGCTGCGGGTTCGGGAGGTAGAGCGATAGGGCCAGGGCCCCGGCGAGAAGAAGCGTCACAAGCCAGTCG
>DATJPZ010000020.1:0-76178 GCA_035506175.1 Thermoanaerobaculia bacterium
TGCACGAGTCCTCCATACGCTCATCGGGAACCCGGGGCCGCGGCTCACGGCGCCGGGACAAGAAGGGTGGGGCCGTCAAGCCCCACCCGAAAGATGCGATTCCGTCCCGGCTCAGTACCGGGAACGGCCGCCGCCGCCGCCGAAGGACTCGTTCTTGGGGCGCGCTTCGTTGACCTTGAGCGCGCGGCCGCCGAAGTCCGTGCCGTTCAGCGTCAGCGCCTCGCGGGCCTGCTGGTCGTTGCTGAACTCGACGAAACCGAAGCCTTTGGACTGGCCGGTGTCGCGATCGGTGATCACGCGCGCCGAGTCCGGGGTTCCGAACTTGGCGAACATGGCCTGCAGTTGATCGTCCGAGATGTTGTACGGAAGGTTACCGACGTAGAGCTTCATGGATTCCTCAAATGCCGGGGAAAATGAGCGAAGACGCCGCCGGCACGGGCTTCGCGTTCTCGTGGATTGTCGATCGGAGTAAGTCAGATCGTGTCTGGCAGGCGAGCGAACCGAGAACACCGACACTTTACCACACTCGCCGGGGCCCTGGAACGGCATCTGCGGCGTGCTATTCTGAAGGCCCTCGATCTTCCCCGACGCGATCAGGGCTGCAATTTCGCAACTCCCGATCACGCGTCGCCGGTCTTCGACGAAATGGAGGCAAATCGTGTCCAATGCCATGCGAACCTGGAAGTGCCGCCATTGCGGCTGTTCCAACACGACGGAGATTCCGATCGACGGCACCGGGACGTGCACGCGCTGTTCCGCGACGTCGCCGGTACAGCCAAGCCGGATTCGCGACGGCGTCGTCCTTCCCGCGACCTTCCCGACGCGGCTCCGGCCGGCGGGACCGGCGAGCGATCGAAGCGCCGCCTCGGAACCGCGACCTCGCCGATAGACCGGCGATCCTGAGCCCCTGCGGGCGTCCTTCCGGCGTCCGCGTCATCCCGAGCGCCGCGAGGGATCCGGCGCCGTTCTGGTTCGGGCACCTCGGCGGCGGATCGGCGCGTCCCCGACGTTCTGGGGCGACCGACGGCTCGTGCCCGGCGATCCCGTCTCTGGACCGCCGGATTTGAACCCTCGAGCGCGCTGCCAAGCGGCGAGGTCCTGACGGTCCGTGCAGCAGGAGCCCGAACGTCGTGACCAGGGACACCGCCGTTTGTCCGCGGGCATTCGGGTTCGTCGGGCAGCAGTTTCCTCCGCCGCACCCGCTTCTGATCTGCCCGGAGACGAGTTCCTCGATCCAGCAGTGCTGAATCGTGGCGACGGACCACGAGGCTCCGGTACCGTCCGACGACCCCGTTCGTGTGGCAGCGAAGGCCGCTGCGATCGAGATCGGGATCGAGTCCAGCCGCTCGTCGGACGGAGAGAAGATCAGGCCGGTCCGACAAGGCGCGGGCGTTTGCCCGGCGATTTTGGTTTGTGACCGGGGATGATGAATCTGATGACAGTCTGACTGTTGCGGAGGTCAACCGAGGGGTGACGCCGGCGAGAGACATGCCCGGGAACCCAATGGACACAGTGACATCGGCACGGCCTTGCGGCCCGTGCCGTGGCGTCCTTCTTGCTGGTAGGTAATCTGGAGCTCACTCATGACGACCTCGCTCAGGTCCCGCTGGTTCGCCCGGTTGCTCGTCCTTGCAAGCGCGCTGGCGCTTTCGACGGGGACGGCTGCCCTGGCTCAGCACCATGGCGGCGGCGGGTCGCACGGCGGCGGTGGATCGCACGGCGGCGGCGGTGGCTACCGGGGCGGCGGTGGATCGCACGGCGGCGGCGGTAGCTTCCACGGCGGTGGCGTCCGCAGCGGCGGCGGCTCCAGCGGTGGCCATGGGTTCTACGGCGGTGGCGGTCGCGGGTACTACGGCGGCGGCCGCTCCGGCGGGAGCAGCAACGGCCGCGGGTACTACGGCGGCAGCGGCCGCAATGGTGGCGGCACCTACGGGAACCATGGGTACTCCGGAGGTGGCGGACATCAGGGCGGCGGCAACTACGGTGGCCACGGCTATTACGGAGGCGGGCACCACGGCGGCGGGTATTACGGCGGCCACGGGTATTACGGCGGCCACGGCTCTTACTATGGCGGCTACTACCGGCCCTGGGGACTGTACTGGGGAACGGGCTGGTGGGGTTGGGGCTGGAACTGGGGTTGGGGCTCGGGTTGGGGATGGCCTGGTTACGGCACGACATGGGTCTGGCCCGGCTATTGGGACGGCGACTACGGCACGGCGGACGCCTATACCGGAATCACGACTTATGCAGACGAACAGCCGCAGGATCAGTCCTGGCGCGCGATGGATTCGTCAGCGTCGGCGGAATCCAGAAACTACGTCACACCATCCCAAGGTGACGCGGGCATGGCGCCGGCTGCCGGAGAGGCCTCGGACGCGGGGCACCTCTTTCTCCAGACGGAGCCCGCCGATGCTTCCGTCTTCCTGAACGACCAGTTCGTCGGCACCGGGCGAGAGCTGGCGACCCTCACGAGGGGGTTGCAGGTTCCCCCGGGACAACACACCATCACGGTTTCGCGCACCGGAATGGAGACCGAGGAGCGCACGGTCGTCGTCGGCCCTGGCCGGAGCGCGACCCTCGAGATCTCGCTCAAGCCTTCCTAGTCGCCGCAAAGCGCCGACGTTCGGCGGGGCGCGCGAGTCTGTCCTTCATTCCCGACGAACGGCCGGCGCTTAGAATGCGGCCGCCTGATCTGGAGGAACGATGACCATCTCGCGAAGGCCCGGAGCGCGCCGTCCTAGCGCCGCGGGCCGCGGTCGACCAGCCGCTCGAGCTCGGGGTGCTCCGCAAGGTAGGCGATGACGAACGGGCAGAGCGGCACGACTCTGAGGCCCCGGGCGTCGGCGAAATCGAGCGCGGCTTTCGCCAGCAGCCCCGCGACGCCTCGATGCCGGCGCGCGGGAGGCACCTCGGTGTGGTCGAGGCTCAGGCGCCCCGAACGGTCGACGTGGTACGCGAGCAGCGCCGGGCCTTCCGGAAATCGCGCTTCGAAGCGGTGGCCCGTCTCGTCGTGGACGATCCGAATCGCGCCGTCGCCGGGCTGGTCCATGGGCACACTCCTCGACCATCGAGTCTAGTCGCGGCGTTCTCGAATCGGTGGCGGCAGTCCCGTTAGGATGAGCGTCAACGGAAGGGCGTCTTGCCGGAGGTGAAGTGACCCGGTCGCCGCAGCAGGACAACGTCCCCGGTTGCCTCGCTTTCGAGCGCGCGTTCCTCGCGTGGATGCGCCCCGGCCTTTCGCCGATGGGGTTCGGATTCGTCGCCGCGCCGATTCTCGCGCTCATCGGCACCGCGATGGCGGCCTGCCTGCTCGCGTTCCGGGGCGCGGCGCCCTCGTGGGTGCCCTCCTGATCCCCGCTCGCGGAGGACCCTCGCCGAAGAGTCTGATCGCCGCCGCCCTGGTCGCGCTCGGCGCGATTCCGGGCGCCGCCTCCGCTCCCGGCCCGGCGCCGACACCTGCCGGCGTGGATCGCGCGGCGCTGACCGCGCAGGTTCGCGAAGAGATGCTCCACGCGTGGCGCGGCTATGAGCGCTACGCCTGGGGCCACGACGAGTTGAAGCCGGTGTCCCGCACCGCGCACGACTGGCACGAGGACTCGTTCTTGATGACGCCCGTCGACGCTCTGGACACGCTGCTCCTGATGGGCCTGAAGGACGAGGCGGCGCGCGCGCAGGCCTTGATCCTCGAAAGGCTCTCCTTCGACCGCGACGTGTCCGTCAAGAACTTCGAGATCACGATCCGCCTGCTCGGCGGCCTCCTCTCGGCGTTCCAGGCGACCGGCGATCCGCGTCTCCTGAATCTCGCCGATGACCTCGGCACGCGGCTGCTGCCGGCGTTTTCGTCGCCGACGGGGATGCCGTACATGTTCGTGAACCTCAAGACGGGAAAGACGTCCGGCGCGAAGTCGAACCCCGCCGAGATCGGCACCCTGCTCCTCGAGTTCGGGACGCTCGCGAAGCTGACGGGAAAGCCCGTCTACTACGAGAAGGCGAAAAAAGCGCTGACGGGGCTCTACGAGCGCCGCTCGGCGCTCGGGCTCGTCGGCGAAGAGATCGACGTCGAGACGGGGAAATGGCTTTCCCCCGCGAGCCACGTCGGGGGCGGCATCGACTCGTACTACGAATATCTGCTCAAGGGCGGGCTTCTCTTCGGCGACGCGGACTGCGCGCGGATGTGGTCCGAGAGCCTGCGGGCCCTGAACGCGCACCTCGCCGACGAAGCGCCTTCCGGCCTCTGGTACGGCGAAGTCGACATGAACTCGGGGAAGCGCGCGGCGAGCGAGTTCGGCGCGCTCCACGCCTTCCTCCCGGGCACGCTCGCGCTCGGCGGGGACCTCGAGCACGCGCGGCGCCTGCAGGAGTCGTGCTTCGCGATGTGGCAGCTCCGCGGGATCGAGCCCGAGCTTCTCGACTACCGGACGATGCGTGTGACGTCTCCGGGCTACCCGCTCCGTCCTGAGATCGTCGAGTCGGCGTTCTACCTGCACCGCTTCACGAAGGACCCGCGGTACCTCGCGATGGGCCGGACGTTCTTCGAGAGCCTCCGGGCGCGCTGCCGCACGGACGCCGGGTACACCGTGCTCGAGAGCGTGGACACGATGAAGCAGGGCGACCTGATGCCGAGCTATTTCCTCGCCGAGACGCTCAAGTACCTCTACCTGCTGTTCTCGGAGGAGCCGGTCGACTTCGACAGGATCGTCTTCAACACGGAGGCGCACCCGCTGCGCCGCACCTGGTGAGCCGGGACGCCGCGTCGGGGCCGAGCGCCGCGGGGCGAACGCTGCCGATCTTCCTCGCGTTCTTCGTCATGGGATTCGTGGACGCCGTCGGCACGCTCGTCGGTCTCGCGAAGACCGAGTTCCGGCTCTCCGGCGCCGAGGCGGGGCTGCTGCCGTTCTTCGGCTTCGTCGCGTTCGCGCTGTTTTCGGTCCCCGCCGGCGTGGTCGCGGACCGGCGGGGGAAGCGGTTCCTGCTCCTCGGGTCGCTCGCCGTCGTCCTCGCCGGACAGCTCGTCGCGAGCCTGCCCCTGTCGAGCTACGGGAGGCTCCTCGGCGCGATCTTCCTGATCGGGATCGGCATGGCGGCGCTCCAGGTCGCGGGCAACCCGATGATGCGCGACGTCAGCGCGCCGGGACGCTACGCCCGCAACCTGACCTTCGCCCAGTTCCTGAAGAGCCTCGGCTCGATCTCCGGGCCTTACCTGACGACGCTCGTCATCGCGCTCGGCTTGTCGTGGCCGCGGATCTTCCCGGTCTTCGCGGCGGTGACGCTCGTGACGCTGCTCCTGTCGTTTTCGCTGCCCGCCGGGGCGTCCGCCGAGGAGGACCGGCCGGCGAGCGTGGCGGCGAGCTTCGCCCTGCTGAAGGATCCGTCGGTCGCGCTCGCGGTGCTCGGCATCTTTCTCTACGTCGGCGCGGAAGTCGGGTTGAACTCCTGGCTCGCGACGTACCTCGCCCGGACCTGCGGCATGGACCTCGGCTCCTCGGCGACGCGTCTGGGACCGGGGCTCTTCTTCGTCGCGCTCTCGGCGGGGCGCCTCGCGGGCTCCGTCGTGCTGGGCTTCCTCGACGCGCGGCGCTTCCTCCGCGCGAGCACGGCCCTCGGGCTGCTCGGCCTCGGGCTCCTGCTTTCCGGCGGCCGGGCCGCGGCGCTGTCCGGAGTCGTCCTCTGCGGGCTCGGTTTCGCCAACGTCTGGCCGCTCGTCTTCTCGCTGACGATCGAGCGGCGCCCCGGGCAGAGCGGCGCCCTCTCCGGGCTGATGTGCATGGCCATCTTCGGCGGCGCGGTCCTGCCGGCGCTGATGGGCGCCGCGGCCGATCGGGCGGGCGTCCGGCTCGCGTTCCTGGTGCCGCTCGCGTGCTTCGCGTACCTGACGGCGCTGGCGTTCGCCGGCGGCCGGAGGACGGCGTCGTGACCGACGCGCGCGTCGTCCTGACGCTCGACGCGGGCGGGACGAGCTTCCGTTTCGCGGCGATCGCGGGCGAAGGCGAGGTCGGGCCCGGCGTGACGCTGCCGCCGCGCGCCGACGACCTGACGGCGTGTCTGGCGCAGATCGTCGAGGGCTTTTCGCGCGTGCGGCAGGAGGCGGGCGGCACGGTGGCCGCGCTGTCCTTCGCGTTTCCCGGGCCGGCCGACTATCGCGCGGGCGTGATCGGCGATCTCGGCAATCTTCCGGGGTTTCGCGGCGGGGTCGCGCTGGGGCCGATGCTCGAGGATCGGTTCGGCGTCCCGGTCTACATCAACAACGACGGCGACCTCTTCACGCTCGGCGAGGCGCTCCACGGCCTGCTTCCGGAGGTCAATCGGCGCCTCGCGGCGTCGGGCAACCCGCGGCGGTACCGCAACCTGCTCGGCGTCACGCTCGGCACGGGCTTCGGCGGCGGCATCGTGCGTAACGGCGAGCTCTTCCTCGGCGACAACCGTGCGGCCGCGGAGATCTGGCTGGTGCGCAACAAGCTCGACCGCGGCGCTCCGGCCGAAGACGGCGTCGGCATCCGCGCCGTGCGGAGCGTTTACGCCCGCCTCGCCGGCCTGGCGCCGGCCGACGCCCCCGAGCCGAGCGCGATCGCGGCGATCGCGCGCGGAGAAGTTCCGGGCGACGCCGCGGCGGCGCGCGAGTCGTTCCGGCGCTTGGGGGAAGTCGCCGGCGACGCCATCGCCAATGCGCTCACGCTCGTCGACGGCCTCGTCGTCGTCGGCGGCGGGCTCGCCGGGGCCGGCCCGCTCTTCCTGCCCGCGCTCGTCGGAGAGCTCAACGGCGCGCTCGCGTTCGTCGGGGGACAGACCGTGCCGCGCCTCGAGCTGACCGCCTTCGACCTCGAGGACGAAGGCGACGCGAAGCGGTTTCTGTCTCCCGGCTCCCGCGCGGTGCGCGTTCCGGGCTCGACGCGGGAGGTTCCCTACGACCCCGAGAAACGGACCGGCGTTGGCCTCTCGCGCCTCGGCACGAGCCGCGCGGTCAGCCTCGGTGCGTACGCCTGGGCGCTCCGGAGCCTGGACGCGCGCGGGACGTCGGCGCCGGGCTGAGGCCGCCTACTCCGTCCAGCGAACCCCGACCCGGGCGCCCAGCCGCGCGCCCGGGTAGTCGTAGGGGACGGCGCGGCCGTCGAATCCCGTCAGGGCGTAGCCGTACTGCGCGTAGCGCGCATTGGTCAGGTTCAGGAGGTCGAACCAGACGTTGAGCGGCCCGAAGTCGCGGGCCGCGCGGAGGTTGACGACCGACGCGTTCCCGATCGGAAAGACGTCGGCGTCGTCGAGATAGCGCCCTCCCATCCACGTCCAGTCGACCTCGAGCCGGAGCCCCGCCGGGAGTCGGGCGACGGCGCCGGCGAGCAGCAGGTGCTCGGGGATGTTCTTGAGCTGCGCGTTCGGAGTCGCGGACTCGACGTCGGTTACCCGCGTCCACGCGTAAGAGACGACCGGCCACAGGAACGGTCCGACGGCGACGCGGACCGACGCCTCGACGCCGCGGTGCAGGCTCTGGCCGATGTTCTGGTAGGTGAACGTCGCCGGATCGAAGTCGATCTCGTCGCGGACGGTCATGCGGTACGCGAGCGCCTGCCACTGCCAGCCGCGGCCCTCCTGCGAGACGCCGACCTCGAGGTTCCGGGCACGCTGAGGGACGAGGCTCGGGTTGGAGATCGAGAACGTGCTGCCGGAGAAGTCGTCGAAGGGGTGGGGGTCGAAGAGCTGATCGAGAGTCGGCGCCTTGAAAGACTGCGAGTACTGAAAGTAGACGGCGACCGGTGCCAGGGACAGGTTGCCGATCCGATAGTTCACCCCGGCGCGCGGCGACCAGGCCTCGTTGCGCGTCTGCCCGCCGGCGACCGGAAAGTCGTACGCCAGCCGGTCGAAGCGCACGCCGGCGGAGAGGCGCAGGCGCGCCGTGGGACTCCAGTCGGTGGTGAAGAAGACGGCCTGTCGGCCGCGGGAGCCGTCCTCGCCGGAGACGATCGGCCCGGCGTTGCCTTCGTCGTCCACGAAGCGGTAGTTCGACCGGAGGGTGTCCCGCGAGAGCTCCGCGCCGACGCGCGCCTGGCCGGAACCCGCGAAGAGCGTGTAGCCGCGCCCGCCTTCGACGATGACGCCGGCCGTGCCCGAGTGCAGATCGCGCAGCGTGCGATTTCCGAGGCCGGGCGCGACCGGAAGCGTCTGGAGGATGTCGGCCTCGCGCGCCGCGCCGTACAGCGTTGCCTGAAACGGAATCGGACCGGAGTCCTGCCGGTACGTGAGAGCGATTCGTCCGCGGTTCTCCTGCGTCTCGTCGAAGCGGTACAGCGGGTCGGAGACGCGGTCGTCGTTCTCGAACTGCACGCGGTCGAGCGCGCCCGGATCCTCGCGATGGGTCGAGCTGCCCGCGGCCGCGAGCGTCCACTGGCCCTCGGCGAGCGGGCCATCGAGCGAAAATCCGAAGAGGCCCGTGCGCTCGGCGTCGTGCGCGCGGGATCCGTCCGTCCGCACGTACGTGCCGCCGAGCCCGCCGTCGAAGCCTCCCCGCGCGAAGTCCCACGAGGCGCCGGCCGCCGCGGTGCCGTAGCTGCCCGCCGACGCCGAGGCCGCGAAGCGAGCGGAGCCGTCGGCCGGCCGCTGCGTGAAGACCTGGATCACGCCGCCCATCGCGGCGTCGCCGTACAGAGACGACCCGGGGCCGCGGAGCCCCTCGATCCGATCGACGTTCCCGGCGCGCACGTTGCGCCAGTCGGCAAGGCCCGACTCGACGTCCTGGACGGGCACGCCGTCGACGCGCAGCTGAACGTAGTCGGCCTCGCCGCCGCCGAAGAAGCCTCGGGACATGACGATCGGCGGGGGTCCGCCGAACGCGCCGGAGAAAAGGGCGTGAAAGCCCGGCAGGTAACCGACGAGCTCGCCGAGGTCGTTGGCCGGCAGAGCGTCGATCTGCGGGCGCGTCAGGACGGAGACGGACGCCGGGATTTCGCTCGCGGCTGCCGGACCTCTCTCGGCCGTGACGACCACTTCTTCCCGCACCGGAGGCGGCCCGGGAAGCCGTGGCACGGCCGAGGGGGCGGGGGAGACCAGCAGCCAGAGCCAGAGAAGCGGTGTCGGAATCAAGATCGCGCGGTGGCGGAACGGGAGCGGCGCTCAGTCCTCGTCGAGGTACTCCTCGGGAACGTCGTCCTCGGGCACCTCGCGCGTCGTCACCTCGGCCTCGTCGGCGTCGGGCGCGTTCTCGACGCCGCTGACGATCCCGGCCTCGTAGGACTGCCCTTCCTCGAGGAGCTCCTCCACGCTCTCGGAATCGGCGATCTCGGAACGCGAGATGTCCTCGATGTCCCCGGACTGCCCGCCGGACTCGGCGCCGAGGCCGCGCCGCCAGCTCTCGTCGGGGAGCGCGCGCGGGCGTTCGGTCGAACCGCGGACGGCCGCGACGGCGCGGGCCTTTTTCCGGGGCGCGGCGGCGCGCTTCGTCGCGCGCTTGCGGCTCGCGGCCTTGCGTGGGCGAGGCCTGCGTGCGGTCTTCTGTCGCGCGACGGCGCGTTTGCGGACCGCCTTGCGCCGCTTCGGCGACTTCTTCGCCTTCGCCTCCGCTTTTGCCTTCGTCTTCGCCGGCTTTTTCCTGGGCTTCATGGCTCGATCCTATCCGTCTCGGCCGATCTTAAGGGAACTCCTCTTCCCAGAACTCGTGGCTGCCGCGCTCGCCCCGGGCGCGCCGCTCGTTCTCGATGGCGCGCAGCTCCACCCGCCGGATCTTGCCGGAGATGGTCTTCGGCAGGGCCGCGAACTCGAGGCGGCGAACGCGCTGGAACGGCGCGAGGCGGCGGCGCGCGAACGCGAGGATCGAGGCGGCGGTCTCGCGCGAGGCTTCCCAACCGGGCTTGAGCACCACGACCGCCTTCGGCACGCAGAGGCGCACGGGGTCCGGGCTCGGGATGCACGCGGCCTCGGCGACGGCGTCGTGCTCGAGGAGAGCGCTCTCGAGCTCGAACGGGCTGATCCTGTAGTCGGCGCTCTTGAAGACGTCGTCGGAGCGGCCAACGTACCAGAGATATCCCGCGTCGTCCCGGTACGCGGTATCGGACGTGCGGTAGTAGTCGCCGCCGAGGACCGCGGCGTTGCGCTCCGGGTCGCCGTCGTAGCCCGCCATCATCGGCGCGGGCCGGGGCTTGAGGTGAATCGCGATCTCGCCTTCCTTCGCGAGGCCGCCGTCCTCGTCGAGAAGGGCGATGTCGTAGCCGGGCAGCGGCCGTCCCATGGAGCCGGGGCGCACCGGCTGGCCGGGGCTGTTGGCGATCTGGGCGGTCGTCTCCGTCTGGCCGTAGCCGTCGCGGATCGTCAGTCCCCAGGCCTCGTGCACTTTCGCGATGACTTCGGGGTTCAAGGGCTCGCCGGCGCCCGTGACTTCGCGCAGGGCCATCGAATGCGCCCGCAGGTCCTCGAGCACGAGCAGGCGCCACACGGTCGGCGGCGCGCAGAGCGTGGTGACGCGATGCGCGGCGAGCAGGGCGAGGGTCGCGCGGGCGTCGAAGCGCGCGGCACCCGGCACGAAGATCGAGGCGCCCGCGTTCCACGGCGCGAAGAAGGAGCTCCAGGCGTGCTTGGCCCAGCCCGGCGAGCTGATGTTGCAGTGCCGGTCGCTCTCGCCCATTCCGATCCAGTACATCGTCGAGAGGTGGCCGACGGGGTAGCTGCGGTGCGTGTGGAGGACGAGCTTCGGCTGCGCCGTCGTGCCCGACGTGAAATAGAGGAGCAGCGGATCGTCGGCGCGCGTCGATCCCTCGGGACGAAAGTCGGCTCGTTCGCTCGCGGCGTCGTCGAGCGAGCTCCAGCCCCGGGCCCGGCCGCCGACGAGGATGCGCCGGGAGTCGCCGCGGATCGCCGCGAGCTTCTCGACCCCCGCGGCGTCCGCCACGACGGCGCGCATCCGCCCGCGCTCGATCCGGTCGGCGAGGTCGGCCGACGTCAGCAGCGTCGAGGCGGGGCTGACGACGGCGCCGAGCTTCATCGCGCCGAGCGTCAGCTCCCAGAGCGGCGCGACGTTCGGGAGCATGACGAGGATCCGGTCGCCGCGGGAGAGGCCGACGCGGCGCAGAAAGGCGGCGACCCGGCTCGAGGACTCGGCGAGCGCGGCGAAGCTCCGCCGCGTTTCGGAACCGTCGTCGCCGACGACGCGCAGCGCCTCGCGCGAGTTGCCGCGCGCGAGGACGTCGAAGTAGTCGAACGCCCAATTGAAGTCGGTGAGCGTCGGCCAGCGAAATGCCGCGCGGGCCCGGTCGTAGTCCTCGCGGTTCTCGAGCAGAAAGTCGCGCGCCCGAAGGAAGGACTCGGTGGCGTTCATCGGGAAGCCCGAGTCTAGTTCAGGGCGGCCGGACCTGAACGGAGGCTCAACCGCTTCAGGGATTCGGTAAATCGAAACCGAAGAGCGCCGCGAAACCCTTCACACCGGATTGCCGCCGCCTTGGCGCCGCGTTAGCGCACGGCGCCTAACGTCGCGCCGTTCGCGGTCCCGTTCCGGGACGCGCAACGGAGGAGGACAGCATGAATCGTCGGTCTTGTGCTTCCGTGCTCAGAGCGGTCGCCGTGGTCGGTGGGATGTTCGCGATGACGGCGCCGGCGGCGCGCGCCGGCGAGGGCGGCGTTCCGGCGGGCGTGCCGCACCTGGATCACGTCTTCGTCATCATGATGGAGAACCACGCCTACGCTCAGATCGTCGGCAATCCGAGCTCTCCCTTCACCAACGGCTACATGAAGCAGGTCAACGCCGCGACGAACTACTTCGCGATCGCCCATCCGAGCCTGACCAACTACCTCGAAGTCGTCGGCGGCTCGAATTTCGGCGTCCTGAACGACAACAGCCCCGACTGGCACAACGGGAGCTGCACGCCGAACATCGTGTCCGGCGCGACCGCCTACGACAACCCCTCCTCCGGAAACGTCTGCCCCATCGCCGGCACGGGGACCGACGCGGCCACGCCGGTCTTCGACACCTCGAACGAGACCACGCCGCCCTCGATCACCTCGGTGACCGAGATCGACGGCGTCAAGTCGATCCCGGCCGCGTCGGGGACGGTGGGCAAGACCATCGGGGACCAGCTCTACGAGCACGGCCTCTCGTGGAAGAGCTACCAGGAGAGCCTGCCGCCCACGGGCGCCGACGGCGTCAACAACAGCGACGGCTACTACTCGAACGTGAACCCGATCACGAGCTCGCTGCCGTCGGAGACGCAGACGCTCATCAACCTCTACGCCGTCAAGCACAACCCGTTTGCGTACTTCAAGAGCGTCCAGGAAGGCCCGGCCGGCAACAACCTGGCGAACACGGTGGGATTCGACGGCGCCAATGGCCTCTACGCCGATCTCGCGTCGGGGCAGGTCCCCTCGTTCTCCATCATCGTTCCCAATCAGTGCAACGATCAGCATGGCCGCGGCAACGCCGGCCCCCTCTGCGATTTCGACCCGTCGACGACCGGCACGCAGGAGGGCCTGAACCCGGCGCTGATCTACCAGGGCGACAAGACGATCGAGACGCTGGTCCGCGCGATCCACGCCTCGCCGGCGTGGGGCTGGGGCCACAACGCGATCGTCGTCTGGTGGGATGAGAACGACTACAGCGCGACCCCGAACACGAACCAGGTGCTGCTGACCGTCGAGACGAACTACGGTGTCAGCGGCGTGTCGAGCAACGCGTTCTACACGCACTTCTCGCTGTTGAAGACGATCGAAGCGGGCTTCGGGCTGCCGTGCCTGAACCACGCGTGCGACGGCGACGTGGCGACGATGACCGACCTCTTCGAGGCGGTTCCGCCGGCGCAGGTGACCCCCGCCTCCCCGGCCCGCTTCCTGACGACGGTGACCTGGACGTCGCCGACCGCCACGGGCTCGGGCAACCTGACCCCCATCTCGGCCGACACGAAGGGTTTCTGGTTCTTCTCGCCGGACAACATCGACCTCGTCGTCAAGGTCGTCGACGGCCGCGCGGTCAACGGCAAGTTCTGGGTGTTCTACGGATCCCTCACGACCGAGCAGTTCACCGTGACCGTGACCGACACGCTGACCGGGGCGACCAGGACCTACACGGGCAGCGGTCAGAACTCGAGCGGCGCGGACACCGCCGCATTCTGATCGGGGCGTCGGCGTTCACGAGATTCGAAAATCGCCCGCGGGCCGGATGGTCCGCGGGCGATTCCTTTTCGAGACGCGGGAACCGGCATTACGGCCACTGCAGGCCGAGGGCTTTCGCGAGGAAGATCGCCATCTGGCGGCGGGTCACGAAGCTGTCGGGGCAGTAGACCGGCGGGGAGAAAGGCGGGTGCGATCCGCATCCCCCGGTGATCCCCGAGGCCAGCAACGCCTGAATGTATTGATAGCCCTGGTCGTTCGTCGGAACGTCGTTGAAGGAGGGCGTCGCGGGCGGCGAACTGACCTGCAGAACGTAGCGGACGACGCCGCCCGAGATGGACGTCGTGCCGTCATGGGTCGGCAGCGTGGCCTGGAGGATCAGCTGCGTGCCGTCGTTGTTGACCGTGAACGGCGTGTCGAGCGCGACGACCGTGAAGCTGCAGCCGAGCGAGCCGTCGCTGCTGCCGGAGCCGAGGCCTTGAATCGTCTCGCCCGTGTAGCCCGAGGAGAACACGTCGAACTGCAGGTCGGAGGCGGCGCTGGTGTCGCACCAATCGAACTCGACCGCACTGACGAGGGCTCCCGACGGGAGCGACGGCACGGCCACGAACTTGCCGGAGCCGTTCGCGTTGGTCGGGAACCGCGAAAACACCGACCGGGAGAAGTTCAGGTCCGAGTACGTCATCGAAGAGTCGAGCGGCGAGAAGCTGCTGAAGCCGACGCGCAGGTATGAAAACGACGTCGTCCCGAACGTGTCGAGGCGCTTCTCTTCGGCGGTTCCGGCCGCCGCCATTCCGAGCGCGAGAATTCCGGTCGCGAGGATCCAGGGCCTGTTCATCGGCATTTTCCTTTCGTAGCGCGTTTGAAAGAACGCGTCGGCGAGCTGGTTCATGGAAGCGAGAACGCCTTGACGAGGAAGACCGCCATTTGCCCCCGCGTGACGGCGTTTCCGGGGCAGTAGCGGAGGGGTGAGGTCGCGCAGCCGCCGGTCACGCCTTCGGCATAGAGCTGCTCGATCCAGTCTGCTGCGAAGGCCGGGGTGGGCGCGCAGGCGACGTCCGCGAAGACGCCGGTGCAGGCCGGAGGCGCGTACGACGAGCCATGCTCGGTTTTGAGCAGGAAGACCGCCATCTGGGCGCGCGTCACGGGGGATCCGGGGCAGTAGTCGCCGCCGCCGCAGCCGCCGGTGACGCCCTCGCGCTCGAGCTGCTCGATCCAGTCGACGGCGAAGGCCGGAGCGGGCGTGCACTCGACGTCGGGGAAGATCCCGGTGCACGGCGGCGGCGTGTAGGTCGCGCCGTGCTCGCTCTTCAGGAGGAAGACGGCCATTTGCGCCCGCGTGACGTCGTTGTTGCGGCAGTAGTTGCCGCCGCCGCACCCGCTCGTGACCCCGTCGCGGGCGAGCGCGTCGACATACGCGTGAAACGCGTCGGCGGGCGGCACGTCGAGGAAGTCGACCTGGATCGCGGCCGAGGCCGCGGCGGTGCAGGCGCCGAGCGTCACGCCGACCGAGAGCGCCATCGTGGTTCCGGGCGGGCCGGCGCTGAAGAGAATCTGGCTCGTCCCCTGTCCCGACGTGATCGTGCCGCCCGTCAGCGTCCAGGCGTACACGGCGCCGCCCGTCCCCGGAACGCTCGCGGAGACGCCGGTCGCACCGACGGCGACCGAGACGGGCGCGGTGATCGCGGGTGACACGACGCCGCACGACGTCGGGACCCAGAAGCCGCCGTAAAGCGCGTACGCGCCGCCCGACGAGGCGCCGGCCTCGGCCTGCCCGGACGTCTCGCCGAGGGAGTACGGACCGGCGGCCTCGAACGTCGCGCCGCCGCCCGCGACGACGGACGAAGTCACGGTGTAAGGACCCCCGGATTGAGCGAGGAGCACCGGCGCCGCCAGGGCGGCGGCCGCCGCGAGAATGGGAGCGAGAGGCTTCACGGCGGCCTCCTACTTCTGGCTGGGGAGCATTCGCTCCGGCTCGTTCCAGCCCGGACGCTGGTCCCAGCCCAGGCGGTGCGCGGTTTCGGCGTTGACCGTGCCGTCGTCGTTGAGGATCTTGTTCGCCTTGAGACGCCGGACGGCTTCCGGCGGCAGTTTCGCCAGCCAGGCGTCGGAAGACCGGCGAGGCACGAAGAGGAAATTGTTCCGGAGATCCTTGTAGGTCTCGTAACCCTTCCGAATGCCGTTGACCATGTAGTCGAAGTCCACGTCGGCGGAGCCCTGGAACACGATCTTGTCCAGGGACTTCGACATGCACACGATGATCGCCGGGCTCCCCACCGGTGTCGCGATTGCCGTGAGACCTCGATCCGCCGAGATCAGGCGGAAGCTTTCGGGAACCTCCACCTCCGCGTAACCTCCGACCAGGTGTGAGGTTCCCCGGAAGAACGTGCCGGCCTCCGGGCCTTCGAGTGCGCTGTACGTAATCTGCCTCGAAGGATCGGTGGGGTCGGGCGCCGCGAAGTGCTTGTCGCCGAAAACCCAGAGGTCGGTGTGAATCTCTGCGGCGTTGCTCACGTTGAGCACGCCGTCCGCCATGACGGCGTCCGTTCCGGCCGAGCAAAACTCATCGAAGCACTGCGCGGTCCCGGCGCCGTGAACGCCGTTTCCCGTTCCGCCGCCCTGGCCGTCGCCCGACGCGCTTCCGAAGACGCCATCGCCCTGGGCGGCGAATCCTGCCACCCCGATTCCGTTGTTGGTCGATCCGTAGACGCCGAAACCGTTGCCGGTGTTGATTCCCGCAACCCCGGAGTTGTTGTTGTTGGGCGTATCGCCGTGAACCCCGTCGGCTGCCTGGCTGTGGCCGTACACGCCCCAGCCGAACGTGCTGTTTCCGTGGACGCCGGTCGCGCCGTTTCCGTACACGCCGTCGCCCGATGCGCTCGATCCGAATGCTCCGGCGCCGCTGCTGTCGTTCAACCCCGCGATGCCCGCCGCCGATCCGGCCGTCGTGTGGCCGTGGACGCCGTCGAAACCGCCGCTCTCGCCCCACACGCCCGTACCCGACGAGCTGTTGCCGTAGACCCCGTTCCCGTTGGCGCTGTTGAAGCCCGCGACGCCCGATGCCGAGCCGGATCCCGTGTGACCGTGAACGCCATCGGCCCCCGCACTCTCGCCCCAGACACCGGCATTCGTGTTGCTTGTGCCCCAGACTCCGAAGAAGGCGTTGCTGTCGCCCCAGACGCCGGCCGCGCCCGCGAATCCGGTGGCGCCCTGCGTCTGACCGTACACGCCGCTTCCGCCGCCGGTGTTCGTCGCTCCGACGGTGGCCGATCCGCCTCCCGAGAGCGACAGAGGCGCGACGACGGTCGACGCGACGATCGCGCTCGGCGCGGGTTTCAGCGACTGCCGCGGCGACAGCGTCGTCAGGCTGCCGCCGCTCGGGCAGGCGACCGCCGTCTCGAGCCAGCGCGGCGCGCCCGTGAAAGCGGACGAACCGAAGTCGATCGAGACCGTGAAGAGACCGTTGGCGACCGACGTGTTCGACAGGGTTTGCGTCGAGCCGATCTGGTTTCCGTTGGTCGCGGCGTCGTAGAGCTTGAAGCGGAAGTCGCAGGGCCCGCTCTGCGGCGTGCCGCCGTTCTGGAGCTGTCCCTGGTACGTGAATGCGGTTCCGATCTGGGCGCGGACCGTCGCGTGGAATCCGGCGAGGGAAAGCAGCACGAGGAAGACGATGCGGATCCGGACAAGGACTCGAGGCAAAGCGCGCATGTCGGTTCTCCTTTCGCGAGGGGTTTCGATGCGGCGGATCACGGGCGACTCATGACCGGGGGAGCCTCTGCCGCGCCGGACGACCGGGGCGCGGGACGGTCCTTTGGGCCGCACGTGCGGGACGCCGCCAGCGCTCCGAGGAGTGCGAGCCCGAGGGTGGCCAGGCCGATGCGGCGGCGCCGATCCGGGGGCATGAGCCGCCGCCCGCAGGCGCTGCAATAGACCTCGTTGCCGACGAGTGGGCAGCCGCAGCGTCCACAGGCTTCGAGCGGTTTCGATGGGGCGCCCCCTTCCATGGAGCGAGTCTCCGCGGCCGCGCCGCTGGCGTCATGGGCGTCCGGCTTTCATTTCTCTGGCTTTTTCGTTCCGGCCGCCTGGGCGAGGCGCGCAAGGGCCGTTTTCGCCACCGCGGCGAGGCTCGCGTCGAGCTCCCGCGTGCCGGGATCGGGCGCAATCGTCACGCCGACCGTCAGGTGGACGGACCCCTGCCGGGCCTCGAGGATCCGGCCGCGCGAGGAAAAGCCCGATTCGCGCTCGACCGCCGCGACGTCGACCGCGGATGCCGAGTCGCCGACGCCCGAGACGCCGTCGCCGAGGGCGAGGCTGTCGGGCGGACCGCTCGTCCCGGGATGGACGGTCCGCATGACGTCTCGTCCGAGGCGGGGGTGGCGGGCCCCGGGGTCCGCCTCGGCTGCCGCGCCGCCCGAGACTTCGAGCCGGACCCTGAGCTGTTCGAGCGGCCTCGCCCGGTCGGGAGAGATGTCGTATTCGCAGGCGCGGAAGGAGGGGGACGCGTCGACCCGCTTGCCGAAGATGACGCCGACTTCCTCGGCCGTCAGAAGCGAACACACGTCTTCTCGAGGTCCTGCGGTGCGCGCCGACGGCGACGCTGGGACGGCCGCGCCGGCCGGACTTTCGGCCGCCCTCCCGCAACCCGAGGCCAGGACGCCGGAGGCGGCGGCGAACGAGAGTCCGACGATCGGATGAAAGCGGCGTCTCATCGGCGGGGCTCCTCCTCGTCGCGGACGGGTCAGTCCGCGGACGGGCCCGAGTGTCGCGGCCGGGAGGCTCGCCGGTCTTTCCTGCCGGCGTCCGATTTTTCTTCTGAATTTCTGGAAGCGGTGAGCGGGTGGCGGGACCGCGCCTCAGACGGGCGGGTCCCCTCGGGCAGCGCGTTCGGCCTCCCGTGCCGTCAGGCCGTAACCGGCGGAGCGAGCCTCCTTCGCGACGGCGGAAAGCAGCGCAACGGCCTCCACGCGGCGGGGACCCGCGAGGTCGATCTCCGCTTCGACCAGCCGGGCCTCGAGCACGAAAGCGAGCCATTGCGCGCGCTCGGCCCGGCGCCGCGCTTCTGCCGCCAGGGCCCGGGCGCGGTCGGGGTTGCCCGAGGCGGCCTCGAGCCGCGCGGCGGTCAGGAGAACGGGGAGAACGGCCTCGTTCTGGTTGCTGTCGGCGATCAGCGCACGGGCCTTTCGGACGTCCTCCCGGGCCGGTTCATAGCGTCCGAGGTCGAGCTCGGCGCGCGCGCGCGTGGCGTGGGAGATCGCGAGGTTACCGGCCTGATGTTGCTTTTCGAACTCGACGACCGACCGGGACGCGAGCTCGAGCGCGTCGGCAAGGCGGCCCTGGGCGCGTCGGAGCTGCGCGATCTGAATCCGGGTGTCGGCGGCTCCGAGAGCGTCTCCCGACGTCGATTGCAGCTCGAGCGCCTTCTGATATCGGCGTTCGGCCTGCGCGAGGTTGCCCCGGTCGAGCTCGATGTTTCCGAGATCCTCGTAGCGTCCGCCGATGGCCTCCGGGTCGTTGATCTTCTCGGCAACCTCCAGGGACTGGCGATAGGCCTTCTCGGCCTCGTCGAGTCGCCCCTGGGCTCGGAACGCGTCGGCGATGGCGTCGAGGCTGTAGGCCTCGTACCCGCGGTCCCCGATTTCGCGGCTGATCGAGAGCGCCTCCGCATGCAGGCGCGAGGCGCCCGAGAAGTCGCCGTCCTCGACCAGGAGGTTTCCCAGGACGTTGAGCGCCCAGGCGGTGCCGGCCCGGTCGTTCGTCTCGCGCCGGAGCGCGATGACGCGCTCCGCGTGCGCGCGGGCCGCATCGGTTTTCCCCTGAAGCCATTCGACCAGGCAGAGGTCGGCATAGGCGGTGGCGATCCCCGCCTTGTTGCCGATGACTTCGTAGGCTTCGAGGGCCTGGGAGTAGAGGGCGACCGCGCCTTCGAGGTCGCCGGCGCCGAAACGTTCGTTTCCGATGCCGATGCGCGTCGTGGCGAGGCCGTTGACGTCGCCGTCGGATTCGTAGAGGCGAGCCGCTTCGCGCCGGGCCTCGCGGCCGCGGTCCGCCATGCCGAGGCTCTCGAAAGCCCCGGCCTCCTGGATCCGAGCGCGGGCGAGCAGGCCGGTCCGGCCCTCGGCCGCCGCTTTTTCGCCGGCGCGGTGCGCGGCGGCCAGGCTTCTCGCTGAGTCCGACAACGCGGCGGCGGCTGCGGCCTCGGCCAGATCGATTCGAGGATCGTCGCGCTCCGGCGAGGGCATTCGCCGCAGGTTCGAGATCGTCTCGAGCGCGTCCCTCGCCTTTCCCGCCGCGGTCTGGTCGGATGCGAGCTTGAGCGCATGGTCGGGATCGTCCGGAAAGAGCAGGACGAGGCTGCGGTCGATCTCGACGGCGCGGTCCCAGTTCTTTTCGGTTTCGGCAAGGCGGCCTTCGACGACCAGGCGGTCTTCGCGCGAGAGTCCGGCGGCGGTCTCCGAGGCCCTCCGGGCTTCGGCGCGTGCGTTGTCGTCGTAGCCGAGCGCGGACCAGGCTCGCGAGAGCGCCAGGTGGACGAGCGCGTTGTTGGGCTCTTTCTCGACGGCGGCCCGGAGGTCGTCTCTCGCCGTTTTCGCGTCCAGGTGGCGCAGGCGGTCGAGGCCTTCGGCATAGAGCCGCGCCGCGTCCGGATGGCGGGGCAGCGCCGCCGCGACCGAATCCGATTGCGCGCCGGTTGTCGGCGGAAGGCCGAGACGGGCCCGGAGGATTCCGCCGAGGGTGGCGATCAGGTCGAGAACGTCCGCCTCCGTCCCGGTTTGGGTAACGGACGCGACGACGTCGCCGCTCGCCGCGTCCTGCACGACGACGTCGAAGCGCAGGCGCGGGCCGGCCGGCGCGGCAACCGTGACGTACGAGCCGCTGACGACGAGGTCCGGTCCGAGGTGTCGACGCAGAGACGAGAGCGCGTCCGAAGAGAGAGTCCCCGCGGGAAGCGCCACGTGCTCGCGCGCCACGTCGTCGGCGGCGATGAGCCGGACCCAACCGCCCGCGCCGAGCTCGGCGCCGATCATCTCGGTGGCGGCCGTCGAGAGCCACGCGGTCCCGTCGCGGGGCGCGAGGTCGCGAAACCCGAGCACGGCAATCGACCGCCGCCCGCGCGCCGGCGGAGCGGGCATCGTCGGAATCGTGCCTCTCCGCCAGACCGCCCAGACGACGAGCGCGATGGCCACGGCGACGGCCGCTGCCAGACCGAGGCGAACGCCGAGGCCCGCTCCGAGCGGGGGAGTCGCCACGGCCTCGAGCCGCGGCGAAGTGGGCTCCGGCTCCGCCGCGCTGGCCGCGGCAGCGGGCGGCGAGGCGGGGGGCGCCGCCGCAGGCGGCTCGGCCCCGATCGCTCTCGGCCCCGCCTCCGAGACGTCGGCGAGCTCGGCCGGTCCGATCCAGCGATAGCCGACCTTCGGCACCGTCTCGATATAGTCGGGTTGACCGGGCGCCTCGCTCAGCGCTTTGCGCAGCGACCAGATGTTCTTGGTGAGGTTGGCCTCCTCGACCACCAATCCCGGCCAGATCTCTTGAAGAAGGCGCTCCTTGGTCACGAGGTGCCCGGCGTTTTCCAGCAGCAGCACGAGAGTGTCGAAGACCTTCGGAGTCAGGGGAACGACGGTTCCGTCGCGCAGCAGCCGCCGCTCGCCGACCTCGAATCGGAAGGCTCCGAATCGGTAACTCACGCCGGGGTCGGGTGGCATGTGGCGGTCGAATGATACTGAACACGGTAGCGCGGGGAGGAGTCGCGCCGCCGTCGAGACGGAGTACACTCCCGCCGTGCCCGAAGGTCCCGAGGTCGAGACCGACAGCCTTCAGGAGACGATCGGCGAGGAGAGCGAACGCGCGAAGGAAGGGTTCCTGAAGCGCATCGCGCTGACGACCGCGATCTTCGCCGCCTTCGCCGCGATCTCGGCGCTGCGCGCCGGCGCGACGGTCAACGAGGCGCTCATGTTGCGGACCGAGGCGGCGCGCCTGCAGGCCGAGGCGTCCGACCAGTGGTCCTTCTACCAGGCCAAGGGCATCAAGGCCGCGATCGAGGAGGCCTCGCGCACGTCGTGGCTGGCCGTCGAGAAGGCGCCGCCCGCCGAGTACGTCGAGCGCCGGGAGCGGTACGCCGCCGAGCAGAGGGAGATCGAGGCGAAAGCCCGGGAAAAGGAAAAGGAGCGCGACGAGAAGCTCACGGAGTCGGCCCACCTGCTCCACCGGCATCACGGCTTCGCGTACGCCGTGGCGATCTTTCAGGTCTCGATTGCTCTCGGCGCCGTCGCCGCGCTGACCCGCAGCCAGCCCGTCTGGCTCGGCTCGCTCGCCCTCGGCCTCTCCGGCATCGCGCTCGCGGGCTGGACGATCCTGGCCTAGGCGGACCTTTTCACCGATACGCGGCGAACGCCCCGGTGTCCTGGATGGGCTGGAAGGCGGCGTTCAGCCGGTTGACGTAGTCCTCGGAGGCTCCCGTGTGCGTGTCGAGCACGGTCAGCCGGCGACCGGCTTGGTCGGCGAGGAGCGGAAGCTCGCGGAGGGCGGGTTGCCGGCCGCCTGTACGACGATCATTCCCTGCATCATGGACAGATTGGACGCTGCAGTCGTCGTCGAAGCTCCCGACGGTGGTGAAGGTGTGGTCGCCGTAGCCGGACGCGTGCTGTCCCGAATCCCGGCCGCCGTGTCCCCGACGTGGATCGTCGTCGTGCCGTTGCCGCTCGTCTGGTCGACGAAGCTCGTCCCGTTTCGTCCGATGCTCACGACGAACGTCGCGGCCGGGGCGCGGTCCGCGGCCGGGAACAGCGCGCCGATCGCCGCGATCAACGGGGCCGCCAGCCGGGCGGCGCGGACCGGAAGTCGCTTCACGGGACCTCTCCGCGGACGGAGGTCCCGCCGCGCCGAGCGCCTTCAATCGGTCCCCGACCTGAACGCGCGCTCTATCCCGCCGCGGGCGCGGCCGCTCGCGCGGCGCGGCCGAAGCTGAGCGCGGCCGGATCGAACGGCGCGCCGCACCGGGCGCACTCCGACGGGCGCGGCCGGTTCCCCGTGACGAGCGTCATCGTGAAGCAGGTGCGGCAGGGAATGCGGACGTGCTTCTCGGAGAACTCGAGACGGGTCAGCGAGACGGCGTCGTAGCGATAGCGCAGGGTGTGGCCGCGCCGGCAGGTCGAAGCGCCGAGCGAAAACCCGGCGTCGCGGTCCGTGGGCATCTCGACGTCGATCCGGTCGCCGCATGCCGGACAGCTCAGGGGCCAGGAGACGGGGCGTCGCTCGGACATGGCTCGAACCCTCCGCGTTGGAGACTAGAGCGGCGGCGCGGAGACGGCGTGAACCCCGATCGAAGACGGCGTGAGCGTTCCGGGCTCGAGGCTGGTCGTGTCGAGCGTCGGCGTGTCGTGGCAGGGGAAGGCGCGCGACAGCGCACCGGTCGCCGCGGTGATCGCGGGCGCGTCGGGGTCCGCGCGCCGGAGCGCGTTGACGACGATCCGTTCGAGGTCGTCCGTCTGCAGCGGGGGCGGGCAGATCGCTTTGCCCTGGTAGAGAAAGTCGAACGCCGCCGTGACGAATCCATGGCAGTACGACGGGTCGTCGCCCAGACAGTTGCCGAGGACCGTGCGCACGGATCCCACCTGGGCGAGGAGGCCGGCCTTGGGCGGCCCGCCGCTGGCGCATCCCGCGGCGGCCAGGACGAGGGCCGCGAGCGGCAGGCCGAAGCGGGCGCTCCGGGCGGCGGGACGCTTCATCACGGCTTTCAGTACCACACTCTCGCGGAGAGGGTTAGGATGCCGGCGATTCGTTTTCGTTGGATGTGCCTCGCCCCCGGCCGGTACTAGAGTGAATTCTGCAGGAGCGCCGCCATGAACGCTTTCGAGCAGGAAGTCGCCGAGACCCAGAAGTGGTTCGAGAGCCCGCGCTTTGCGGAGACGACGCGCCTCTACTCGGCGCGGCAGGTCGTCGAGCAGCGGGGGACCATCGCGCACGACTACACGGTCGCGCGCGAGGCCGCCGCGGCGTTCCACGCCCGCCTCCGGGAGCTCTTCGCCGAAAGGAAGTGCGTGACGACGTTTGGCCCGTATTCGCCGGGCCAGGCGGTCGTCATCAAGCGGCTCGGGATCGAGGCGATCTACCTCGGCGGCTGGGCGACGTCGGCGCGCGGCTCCATGACCGAGGATCCGGGACCGGACCTGGCGAGCTACCCGCTGTCCCAGGTGCCGGACGAGGCCGCGGTCCTCGTGCGCGCGCTGCTGACCGCGGACCGCAACCAGCAGTACCTGCGCCTGCGGATGACGGACAAGCAGCGGGCGTCGACGCCCGCGGCGGACTTCCGCCCGTTCATCATCGCCGACGCGGACACGGGACACGGCGGCGACCCGCACGTGCGCAACCTCGTGCGCCGTTTCGTCGAAGCCGGCGTGCCCGGATACCACATCGAGGACCAGCGGCCCGGCACGAAGAAGTGCGGCCACCAGGGCGGCAAAGTTCTCGTTCCCGAGGACGAGCAGATCAAGCGCCTGAACGCGGCGCGCTTCCAGCTCGACGTCATGAAGGTGCCGGGAATCATCGTGGCGCGCACCGATGCCGAGGCCGCGAACCTGATCGACGGCCGCGGCGACGAGCGCGACCAGCCGTTCATCCTCGGCGCCACCAACGTGAGCCTGCCGTCCTACAAGGCCGCTTACCTCGCGATCCTGAAGCGCTTCGACGACCTCGGGGTCCGCGAGCTGAACGGGCACCTGCTCTACGCGCTGAGCGACGAGGAGTACAGGGCGGCCGACGCGTGGCTCGAGCGGCGCGGCCTCGCGCAGGCGGCGGCCGAGAACGCCGCGGCGTGGCGCGAGAAGAAGGTGAGCGTCGACGCCGCGTTCGACGGAGTCGCCCAGCGCTTCCTCGAAGCGTGGGAAGAGGAGGCGGGCCTCGAGACCTACGGCGAAGCCGTCGCCGAGGTGCTGGAGTTCCGGGCCGCCGAGGGCGAGCCGCTCGAGATGAGCGCCGCGCAGTGGCGGCGCTTCGCCGAGCGGGCGTCGCTGTGGGCGGCCAAGGAGAAAGCCCGCTCCCTCGGGATCCAGATCATCTGGGACTGCGAGCACGCCAAGACGCCCGAGGGCTACTACCAGATCCGCGGCGGCATTCCGTACGCGATCGCGAAGTCGCTCGGGGCGGCGCCGTTCGCCGACCTCCTCTGGATGGAGACGAAGACCGCGGACCTCGCCGACGCGAAGCAGTACGCCGACGCGATCCACGCGGTCTATCCCGACAAGATGCTCGCCTACAATCTGTCGCCCTCCTTCAACTGGGACACGACCGGCATGACCGACGAGCAGATGCGGCGGTTCCCGGAAGAGCTCGGCAAGATGGGGTTCGTGTTCAACTTCATCACCTACGGCGGCCACCAGATCGACGGCGTCGCGGCCGAAGAATTCGCCAGTGCCCTGAAGCAGGAAGGCATGCTCGCGCTCGCCCGGCTGCAGCGCAAGATCCGCCTCGTCGAGTCGCCCTACAAGACGCCGCAGACCCTCGTCGGCGGCCCGCGCGTGGACGCGGCGCTTCTGGCCTCGTCGGGGCGCACGGCGACGACGCAGGCGATGGGCAAGGGCTCGACGCAGCACCAGCACCTCGTCCAGACCGAGGTGCCGAAGAAGCTGCTCGAGGAGTGGCTCGCGATGTGGAGCGAGCACTACAGGCTTCCGCAGAAGCTCGCCGTGAAGCTGCTGCCCCAGCGGTCGGGTTCGGAGCTGCTCGAGCTGACGATCGGCAGCGACGGCCACGACCGGCTCGCCAACGTCGTGTTCGCGCCGATCCAGGACCGCCGCGGGCGGAACATCCTGTCCGTGCGCGACCAGAACACCTTCGAGGAATCGCTCCGCAAGAAGCGCCTGATGTCGCTGGTCCACCTCTGGCTCGTGCACCGCTACAGGAGCGACACGGTGCACTACGTCACCCCGACCGACGACAACCAGTATCAGACGGCCAAGATGAAGTCGCACGGGCTCTTCGCGACGGTCCAGACCGAGGTCGGGCAGATCATCGTCGCCGAGGTCAACCACCCGCGGGTCGAGGAGCTGCTGGCGCCGGATCGCGTGGCCCTCTGGAAGCTGATCCGCAAGGAGGGCTAGGCCGGGGTAGAATTTCGCGTTCCCACGGGAGACGCAAGCCATGTCGCTCCTGGTCAAGTTCAACCTGATCCTGATTCTCTGTTTCGGGATCGCCCTGGTCCCGGCGCACCTGATCACGCGCGAGCTCCTGCAGAAGCAGGCGCGGACCCAGGTGACGCAGCACGCCCGGCTCATGATGCAGACGGCGCTCGCGACCCGCGGCTACACGAACAAGCAGATCAAGCCGCTGCTGGCCGACCGCCTGACCGAGGAGTTCCTGCCGCAGACGGTTCCGGCCTACGCGGCGACCGAGATCTTCAACACGCTCCGCGAGACGCACCCCGAGTACACCTACAAGGAAGCGACCCTGAACCCGACGAACCCGCGCGACCGGACCGTCGACTGGGAGGCGGACGTCGTCAACGCGTTTCGCGCCGACCCGAAGCTGCCCGAGATCGTCGGCGAACGGGACGCGCCGCTCGGCCGGGCGCTGTATCTCGCGCGGCCGATCGCGATCACGGATCCGGGGTGTCTCTCCTGCCACACGACGCCCGACGCGACGCCGGCTTCGGTCGTCCGGCGGTATGGCTCCTCGGGCGGCTACGGCTGGAAGATGCACGAGATCATCGGGGCGCAGATCGTCTCGGTGCCGCTCGCCGTGCCGCTGAAGATGGCGTCGCAGGCGCACGAGGCGATGCTGGTGTCGCTCATCGGCGTCTTTCTCTTCCTGCTTCTCCTCCTGAACGTGCTGCTCTGGTTCTCGATCATCCGGCCGATCCGGCGGCTCTCGCACATGGCCGACCAGGTGTCGACGGGCAACCTCGACGTCCCCGAGGTGCGCCTGCACCGCCACGACGAGGTGGGCGTTCTGGCGGGCTCGTTCAACCGGATGCGCATCAGCCTCGTCAAGGCGCTCAAGATGCTCGAGGACGAGTAGGGCGTGACGGGGAGCGCGTCCGCTTGACCGAGCAGGACCTCGTCGGCCGCCGCTTCGGCGCCTACGACGTGCTCGAGGTGCTCGGCACGGGCGGGATGGGCAAGGTCTACAAGGCGCGCAACGTCACGCTCGAACGGGTCGTCGCGCTGAAGACCCTGGCGGCGCAGTTCTCCACCGACGACGCGTTCGTGCAGCGCTTCCTGAAGGAGGCGCGGGCCGCGGCGCGGCTGAACCACCCGAACATCGTCCAGATCTACGACTTCGGCTGCGAGGAGGGCGTGTACTTCCTCGCGATGGAATACGTCGACGGCCCGTCGCTGCGCAAGCTCCTCGGCCACGCGCGGCTGGCCGAGCGCGACGCGGTCCTCCTGATTCGCCATGCCGTGGCCGCGCTCGCGGTCGCGCACGCCCAGGGCCTCGTGCACCGCGACATCAAGCCCGACAACCTGATGCTCACGGCCAAACGCGACCGGCTGAAGCTCGTCGACCTCGGCATCGCCAAGCGGATCGACGAAGACCAGGGGTTGACGCAGACGGGGCAGGCCGTGGGGACGCCCCAGTACATCTCGCCGGAGCAGATCCGCGGCGTCAAGCACATCGACGCGCGCGCCGACATCTACTCGCTCGGCGCGACGTTCTTCCAGCTCGTCACGGGACACGCGCCGTTCGAGGGGACGTCGGGGGCCCTGATCATGTCGATGCACCTGACGCACCCGCTGCCGGATCCGAGGACGTACGTCCCGGAGCTGTCGATCGGGGTCTGCCGCGTGCTCCGCAAGATGATGGCCAAGGACCGCGACGAGCGATATCGGGACGTGCAGGCGCTCGACCGCGACCTCTACCGACTCCAGATCGGCGAGACGCCCGAGCCCGACGAGCCGTCGGCGAGCGGCATCGCGACCTTCGTCAGCGCCGAGCAGCCGCCGGCCGAGCACCGTGCCCCGGTGCACGACCGCGCGGCGGCGGCGCCGCCGCCCGCGCCGTCTCAGGCCGCGCCCGTCCCCGAGGCCCGGGCGGCCGCGCCGGCGGAACCGGCCTCGCCCGCGCCCGGGGCGGCACCGGCCTTTCGCGAGGAGGACCTGCATTTCGTCGAGGTGGAGCTCGCGCGGCGGATCGGCCCGCTCGCCAAGGTCCTGGTCAAGCGGGCCGCGAAGTCGGCGTCGAACCTCGTCGCCCTGGGCGCCGCGCTCGCCGACAACATCCCGGACGAGGAAGAGCGCCGGGAGTTTCGCGCGGCCGTCCGTGCCCGCGCCAGCTGACGCCCCTGCCTCAGTCGAGCGAGCGCAGGTAGAGCGCGATCGAGTCGGCGTCCTCGGCGGTCATGCGAAAGGGCGGCATCGGGAGGTCCGGCGCTTTGCCGCCGCGGGCGATGCCCGTGCGCAGGAGGCGGACGATCGCTTCCGGATCGGACAGGGCGAGCTCGCGCAGGTTCGGCGTCTTCAGCGCGAATCGCGCCGCCGGGTACGGGGAGACCAGCGGCATCGGAGCCCCGCGAAACTCCTGGCTCGCGATGATTCGGCCGTCCTCCTCGCGCGGCGAGTGGCACTGGACGCACATCGCGACGTCGTGCGCGAGGTAGCGCCCCCGCTCGACCGAGACGCCGGGGCGGGGCGTCGGCGGGCCGGCGGGCGGGGCCGGACCGCCCGAGCCGGTCGACAGGACCAGGGCGGCGACGGCGGCGATTCCGAGGGCGGTGCGCGAGCGGACGGCGCGAGCGGGTTTCACACCCCTGGTCGAAGCAGGATTCGTGCCTGCGGCCGCCGTGATTTCCGGGGCGCCCGGGCGAACCACCCGGTGAGATGCCGATGACGCGCACCATCCCCGAGGATCCGCCCGCTCCGGACGAGAGCCCGTCGGAGCGCTTCGTGGCGCTCCTCGAGGCTCACCGCGGAATCCTGCGCCGGATCGCCGCCGCATACTGCCGCAACCCGGAGGACCGACGGGACCTCGTGCAGGAAATGACGGCGCAGCTCTGGCGCTCGTTCCCGCGCTACGACGAGCGGCAGCGCTTCTCCACCTGGATGTACCGGGTCGGGTTCAACGTCGCGATCTCATTCGTGCGGCGCGAGGCGGTCCGGGCGCGACACGCCGCGCCCGGTGATCCGGAGATTCTCGTGGCCGGGGCGGCGGCGACGGACGCCTCGCCCGGCGATCGGGACCTGCGTCTCCTCGAGCGGTTTCTGGCGGGACTCGAGGCCTTCGACCGGGCACTGCTGCTCCTCTACCTCGACGGGCAGCCCCACGCGGCGATCGCCGAAGTCCTCGGCATTTCCGAAACGAACGTCGGGACCCGGCTCGGCCGACTCAAGGAGCGGCTCCGCCGGGAGCTCGACGAGAACGCGTGACGCGCGAAAGGACGGCGACCATGGACCTCGAGGAACTCAGAGAGCGCTGGCAGGAGCAGGACCGGAAGCTCGACGAACTGCGGCGCGCCGGCGCGCGCGCCGTCCGGGGCGCGGCGGCCGGGCGCGCCGAGACGGCGGCACGCCGGGCGGGCCGAGGCATCGTGTTCGAGCTCGTCCTCTCGCTCGTGCCGATCTTCTGGCTCGGATCATTTGCGGCCGATCACGTCCGGTCGCCGCGGTTCTTCTTTCCCGCCGCGGCGCTCGACGTCTTCGCGATCGCGACGGTCGTGAGGCTCGCGCGGCAGCGGGCGGCGCTTTCGGCGCTCGATTGGGCGGGGCCGGTCGTGGACATCCAGAAGCGCCTGGCCACGGTGCGCCTCGGCCGCGCGCGTCTGACCCTGTGGACGCTCGCCGTCGCGCCCCTGCTCTGGCCGCCGCTGCTGATCGTGGCCCTCGAAGGGTTTCTCGGCGTCGACGCGTGGGCGGCTTTCGGCGCGCCTTTCATCGCCGCGAACTTCCTCTTCGGCGCGGCCGTTCTCGGCGCCGCGGTCTGGGGCGCGCGCCGCTACGCCGGCGCCCTCGAAGGGCCGGGGTTCGGACGCCGCGTGCTGGCGGTTCTGGGCGGCGGGAGCCTGGCCGCCTCCGAGGCGGCGCTCGCCGAGATCGAGCGGTACGCCCGCGAGGACGGCGCGGCGGCCGCCGCCGGCTGACCTCCGAGCGACTGGATCGCGCCGGCCGGGACGCGTTAGCGTTGCGCCGTGGACCTGGCCGCGCGCCTCCGGAACCTCCTGCGGCGCGGGCCGCCGCCGCGGCTCGATCCGGCAGGCCGCCCGGCGCATTCCGGACGGTGCAACGTCTGCGGCCGCCGGACGCTCTTCCTGTACGACGACCCCGCGCTCTACCGCGAATCGCTCCTGTGCGCGCATTGCCTGACGACGAGCCGCTATCGCTCGATGGCGCGCGGCCTTCTGACGGTGCTCGAGCGGCTCTCGGGCGTGCGGGCGCGGAGCCTGGCGGAGCTGCCGCGCGGCGGCCGCCGGCGCGCCATCGCCGTCTACGACACGCAGGTGCCGTTCGACAACGGCGGCTCGGCGTACCCGATCCCGGCGCTGCTGGCGCGCTGCTCGTGGATCGCGCCGACGGTTTCCCGGTGGGACCCGGCGCGCGCGCGAGGCGAAGCGCTCGGCGCGGGAGTCACGAACCAGACGCTCGAGCGGCTGACCTTTCCGGACGCCGCGTTCGACGTCGTCCTCACGAGCGACGTGCTCGAGCACGTCCGCCTCGAGGCGGCGGCGCACCGGGAGATCCGCCGGGTCCTGAAGCCGGGCGGATACTACGTCTTCACCGTGCCGCATTTCCGTGACCGGCCCACGGTGGAGCGGGTCCGGATCGTCGACCCCGCGGACCCGACGCGCGACGAGGACGTCCTGCCGCGCGAGTACCATGGCGACGCCAACGCCGAGGACGGCCGCGCGCTGGCCTACCGCTCGTTCGGAATCGACCTCGACGAGAAGCTGCGGCGCCTGGGGTTCGAGGTCGCGTACACGAAGCAGGACTATCCGGACCGCGGCATCCTGAACACCGAGCTCTTCCTCGCGCGCGTGGTCGGGCCGGCCGCTACCTGAGCCCGCCCGGCCACCAGTTCCAGCGTCCGGCCAGGCGCAGGAGCGCGGGGCCGATCACCATGCGCACCGCGATCGCGTCGACGAGAACCGCGACCGAGAGCGCGAAGCCGAGCATCTTGATCGGCAGGAAGCTGCCGAGGGTGAAGCCGGCGAAGACGACGATCATGATGGCGGCGGCGCTCGTGATGACCGACCCCGTGCGGGCCAGGCCCTCGGCGATCGCCTCGGATTCGCCGAGGCCGCCGCGGCGCGCCTCGGCCACGCGCGCCACCAGGATGACCTCGTAGTCCATCGACAGCCCGAAGACGATGCAGAACACGATGACCGGGATGATCGGAAACACGCTTCCCGTCGCCCCGTCGAGGCCGACCAGCCGGGCGCCGAAGCCTTCCTGGAAGACGAGCACCAGCGCCCCGAACGCCGCGCCGACAGACAGGAGGTTCAGGAGAACCGCCTTGATCGCGACGAGCAGGGACCTGAAGCCCGCGAAGAGGGCGAGGAAAGTACAGAGGACGACGAGCACCACGACGCGCCGGAAGTGGCGGGCCACGACGTCCTCGTAGTCGGCGTCGAAGGCGGGCCGGCCGCCGACCCGGATCTTTGCGCCCGGCAGGCCCGTGATCTCCGCGGCGTTCCAGGTGCGCAGCTCGCGGGCGAGGGTTCCCTGGTCGCGAGGCGTCAGGCGCAGCGCCGGAATGCACTCGAAGAGCGTGGCCGTGCCGTCGCTCGCCTCGAGCGTCCGGCGGACGGCGGGGGACAGCAGCGGCAGGAACCGCAGGCCGTCGGGCCGGTCGAAGATCGCGGGCAGGCACTGGATGCGCTCGAAGCGGCTGTCCTGGCGCAGCTTCTGGAAGAGACGGACGGCGCCGTTCCAGCCTTCCTGGCTGTCGAGGAGGACGCCGGGCGGAAGGTCGAGCACGACGCGCAGCGAATGGATCAGGTTCGCGCGGCCCATGGTCTCGAGGGCGTGGTACGCGCGGACCGACTCGGAGCCCTTCGGGAGCCAGTCGCCGAACGGGATCCCCGTCTCGAGGCGCCGGGCCTGGGCCGCGAGCAGCAGGAGCGGGGCGCTCGCGAGGACGAGGGCGACGACGGGCCGGCGCGTGACGCGGGCACCCCAGCGCCGCCACGCCGCCGAGCCGTGGGCCGCTCGCTCGGGGCGCGGGCGTCGGATCCGGAGCCAGTCGATCCGTTTCCCGAGCAGGGCGAGGAGAGCCGGCAGCAGCGTCACGGAGAGCAGCAGGGCGAACACCGTGACGAGCAGTCCCGCCAGACCGACCGAGCTCTGTTCCGAAAGCGGGATCGTCAGAAGCGCGGCGAAGCCGATCGTGACGGGAAAGGCGGAGAGCAGGATCGTCCATCCGGCGCGCCGCGCGGCCTCTTCGGCGGCCGGTTGTGTCGCGCCGCGCGCGGCGAAGGCTTCGCGAAAGCGGCTGACCGTCAGCAGCGCGTAGTCG
The DNA here is from genome assembly GCA_035506175.1 of Thermoanaerobaculia bacterium. Classification (GTDB taxonomy): domain Bacteria; phylum Acidobacteriota; class Thermoanaerobaculia; order UBA5066; family Gp7-AA6; genus DAHUXD01. The sequence goes on from DATJPZ010000020.1 coordinate 31,510, forward strand.
ATGCCGAGCCCGAGGCCGATCATCGAGGCGATCGTCTGGATCAGGATCGAGATCGTGAAGAAGCGGGAGAGGAAGGCGGCCACTCCGAGCGCCAGGGCGATCGACAGCAGGCCGACGCCGATCGGCAGGACCGCGGCGAGCGCACCGCCGAAGGCCAGGAGCAGCAGCAGGAGCGTCAGGGGCAGGACCCGGAGCTCCGCCCCGCGGGCGTCCGCCGCGCTGGCGATGCGCAGGTCGAAGTTGAGCGGCACCTCGCCGGTCCACCCGAACCAGACTTTCGGATAGGTCGGCGCGAGCTTCGCGGTCAGCCCGCGGGTGGTCTCGCGCAGGCTCGGCAGGAGCTCCTCGACCGCGCGCCCCCCGGAGTCGAGGCCGGCGACGACCAGGAAGCCGCCCTGTCGGCCGGCGAAGATCGCGTCGCGCGTGTCGAGCGACGAGAGCGTTCCGACGACCCCCGGCGTTTTCTTGACCTCGCGGACGATCGTCTCGAGGGCCTCGCGGCCCTCCGGGGTCGTCGGCAGCGGGACGCCCTCCACCACGAGCAGGACGCGGTCCGTGAACGGGGAGCGGAACCGCCGCTGGAGCTCGTCGTGGACGGCCTGGGCCTGTTCCGACGGCATCCGCGCCGCGACCTCGAGGCGGTTCTCGATGTTCCGCGCGCCGGGGACGATCAGAGCCGCGGCCGCGAGCCAGAAGAGGACGACCGCCCAGGGGCGGCGCACCACGACCTCGGGCCAGCGCGAGAGACGCGCGCGCAGCGAGCCGGGGCGCGCAGGGTCAGGCGACACGGCGTTTCCCCGACGCGCGCAGCGCTCTCATTCGGGAGGGATCATGGCACGGCCCCTCCGCGACGGCACGGACAATTCGGCGTGAACCTACCAGCGCTGCGGAACGCGCTCGAGCTTTTCGGTGTTGTATCCCCACTTGCCGATCTTCTCGACGAGCGAGTCGTAGTCGGCGTCGGAGATCGCCGGCGTGCGCGCCATGATCCACACGAAGTCACGGCTGTTGCGGGCGATGATGGACTCCGTGTAGTCGGGATTGACGTAGGCGATCAGGTACTCGGCGAGGATGGGCCCGAGCTGGAGGCCCCACTTCGCATTCGAACCGTCCTCGCCCACGTAGGCTCGGGGCTTCAGGGTCTTCAGCTTGCCGTCGAAGCTGCCCTCGCGGTAGGTGAACGTCGTCAGGACCGTGCCGTCTTCGTTGAGCGTGTACGTCTGGACCGCGTTGTAGGCGTCCTTGACGAAAGGCGTCGGGATGTTGGCAATGACATACCAGTCGCCCATGAGGCGGGAAAGGTCCACGCGGGGCACGCGGATGGGCTCGGGAGCGATCGTGCGGCAGCCGGCCCATGCCGCCGCCGTCAGGATCGTCAGCAGGACGGCGGGGCGGGCTCGCATGGGGTCCCGAGTTTAGACGCGTTCGGCCGGGACCACGCGGCCATTGTCGTATAAAGTTCGGGGAGAGCCCGGCCGCTGCAGGCCGAGCGCCGAGAAATCAGAAGGAGCGTCTCCATGCGCAAGCTTTCGGTCCTCCTTTCCCTGGCCTTCGTCCTCGTTCTTTCGGCCTGTTCTTCCTCGTCGTCTTCCACGTCTTCGACTACGGCGCCCAAGGGCGGAACCCTCGCGGTCGACGGACCGAAGCCCATGGTCGTCTACCAGGCCTGGGCGCTCAACATGCTCGGTGGCGGCGGCGGCACGACCGTCACGATCGGGATCTATCGGTGGACGACGGACGCCGAGCGGTCCGCTCTCATCAACGTCCTGAAGACCGAGGGCAACGCCGAGCTCGTGGCCGACATGAGCCAGCTGCCGCAGGTCGGCTACATCTACACGCAGGGCACGCTCGCTTACGCCCTCTTCTACGCGCGAGAGAACGTTCTTCCGGACGGGACCAAGCAGATCGTCCTGGCGACGAACCGGCCCCTCACGTTCGCGGGCGCGATCGCTCCCGGAGCGCAGCAGAAGTACGACCTCGGCATCGCCGAGCTGCGGATTCCCCCGAAGGGCGAAGGCGAGGGCAAGGTCATCGTCCAGGGTATGGCGAAAATCGACGAGAAGACGGGCAAGATCGAGGTCAACAACTATTCGGGGCAGCCGACCCGCCTGATGCAGATCAGGCAGATCTCGCAGTAGTCCCGCCTCGCGTCCGCCGGGGCCGGGCTTTCCGGCCCGCCCCGGCGCTCCGCCATGCGGCCGCCCGGCCGCGACCGGAGTACATTAGTCGGCACGAGTTTCGTGCGGCGCGTTTGGAAACGGAGGCGACGATGATGCAGCGCTCGGCCTCGACCCTCGGACGGATCCTGCTTGCCCTCGGCGTCGGTCTCGTCCTGGCGGCCGGAGCCCGCGCGCAGGAGCGCGGGGGCGACAAAGGCGAGTCGGCGCAGGAGGCGAAGCTCAAGGGCCGCACCACCGCGCCGGCCGCGAGCGACGTGGACGCCGCCGCGACGCTCGACGCCCTGCTGGCGAAGAAGGACAAGGGAGCCTTCTCCGAGTCCAGGGGCGCGGCGGTCGTGGGCTGGGTCGTGCAGGTCGAGCAGGAGGAAGACGGCGACATGCACCTGACGCTCGCGCCGGCGAAGGGCGAGACGGACACGCGCAAGTGGGTCGTCGTCGAGGTCACACCGGCTTGGCAGAAGAAGGCGCCGACCCTCTCGCCCGCGGCGTTGCGCAAACTCGCCGGCACGAAGGTCCGGGTGACGGGCTGGCTCTACTACGAGCCCGACGAGGAGCAGCCCGATCCGCGCGGCACGCCCTGGGAGATCCACCCGGTCACGGCAGTCGCGCCGGCGCCGTAGGGCGAATCGCGTCCGAAACGACGGGGCCGCGCCCCTCGCGGAACGCGGCCCCCGGCGAGACTTTCGAAATCGGCTACTGCGACTTCGGGGCGCCTTCCTTGGAGGCCCGGTAACCCGCCTTGATCGCATCCTGCTCGGTCATGTACTGACCCTGCTTGGTCTTTCCGTACCACCGGTCGCCCTCGTAGTGGTAGACCTTGGTTTCGGTGTTGACCCAGACCATTCCCTTGGCCGGGGCGGGACGCGCCGCGGCCGTCGCGCCGCTCGCCGCGGTCGACGGTCCGCTCGACGCGCCGGCGGCCGCCTCGGGGGCCTTCGGCTGCGTCTTCGCCGTCGACTGCGCCGGCGCGGAGGCCGAGCTCGCGGCCGCCGGGGCCGACTTCGACGCGGCGGCGGCGCCGCCGCTGACGACGACGAGCGAGGAAATCTTCGAGATGGTGCTCGCCGAGACGCCCGCCTTCGAGAGATCGGAGACCGAGGCGTAGGGCCGTCCCGCGACGATCTTCTTCGCCGTCGCGGGGCCGACGCCGGGCAGCGCCTCGAGGTCCTTCTCCGAGGCGGTGTTCAGGTCGACCGGTCCGGCCGCGGACGCGGCCTTCTCCGCGCTCGCCGACTTCGCCGGCGCGGCGGCCTTCTCCGGCGCCGCGGTCTTCTCGGAGGCGGGGGCCTTTCCGGTCTTCGCCGGTTTCTCGGAAGCGGTCGACTCCGCCGGCGCGGCCTTGGCCTTCGACTTCGAGACCGTCACCATCGAGGAGATCTTGTCGATCGTGCCGGCCGGGACGCCGGCCTTCGAGAGATCCGCGACCGAGGCATAAGGGCGGCCGGCGATGATCTTCTTCGCCGTCGCTTCGCCGACGCCCGGCAGGGCTTCGAGCTCCTGCTGCGTCGCGGTGTTGAGGTCGACCTTCGAGGACTTCTTGGCCGCGGACGCGTAGGCGGCCGGGACGAGCAGCGCCGAAAGGAGCAGGGCGAGGAACCGGTGCGCTCGATGCGTCGAGTGAAGCATGGTCGTCTTCCCCTTTCTGATGCGGGAAGACTCTTCCCCCGGCGATGAACCGAACATGAACAGAACCGGGCGGCCCGCCCCCGGGGGTGGCGGCTCAGACGGCCAGGACGGCGGCGGACCCCTTCAACTTGTGGATGATCCGGCCGAGGCGCACGTTGAGCGCGTGGCGGCGGTCGAGAAACGGGAGCGGGGGAGGCTGGCGGACCCCCAGCCGGCGGCGCATGCGCAGGAGCACGAAGTTGTCGGGCGCGGCGCGGAGGCCCTTCTCCACGGCCTCGATCGCTTCTTTGCGCGCCCGGGCGAGCAGGTGGATCTGCGCCAGGCACCAGAAAATGTGGGGGTTGCGCGGATCGGCGTACTGAGCCTTCTTGCAGAGCTCCAGGCCCTTCTTCTGCTCCTTCAGGTGGGCGACGCAGAGGGCGTAGGTCGCCATGGCCGAGGCCGGAACGTTCTCGTGCCGCGCCGCGTGGCGGTCGACGTACGCGGACAGAAAGTCCCTGGCACGCGGCCACTGCTCGCGTTTGACGGCTTCGCGGCCGGCTTCGAGCAGTTCTTCGTCCGAGTACTCCTGAAGGTCCATGAAACCCCTCCGAAGGCGCCGGGCGGCGCCCCTCGGGTCATTCTAGAACAGTTCCGAGCCGCGGACGCCCTACGGAAGCTTTTCCTGCAGAATGCGTGCCGCCTGATCGGCGCGGAACTCGGCGAGCTTCCGGGCGAGCTCGGGCCGCTTGCCGGCCAGGATCGCCACGGCGAAGAGCGCGGCATTGACGGCGCCCGGTTTGCCGATCGCGAACGTCGCGACCGGGATCCCGCCCGGCATCTGGACGGTCGAAAGCAGCGAGTCGAGCCCCTTCAGGGACGCGCTCTCCATCGGCACGCCGAGGACGGGCAGCGTCGTGTGCGCCGCGGCCGCGCCGGCGAGGTGGGCCGCGCCGCCGGCGCCGGCGACGAGCACCTCGATGCCCTTGTCGGCGGCCGACGCGACGTACTCGGAGGTCTCTTTCGGCGTGCGGTGCGCCGACAGGACGCGGCTCTCGCTCGACACGCCGAACTTCGCCAGCGTCTCGGAGACGTTCTTCATCGTTTCCCAGTCGGACTTCGATCCCATCAGAATGCCGACGAGCGGGCCGCTCCCGCCGGGTGCGGTCATCTCATTCCCCCTGTCCGAGCGAGAAGCCCCGCTCGCCGTCGAACTCGCTCAACGTTTCGGTCTTGACGAAGTCGAGCCCGGCGTCCGCGATTCGCGAGAGCAGGGCCACGATGTCGGCGTGGCGGACCCGGGTTCCGGGCGCGGCGAGGAAGCGGCAGCGGCACTCGTCGACGCGGAAAGTCTCGGGCTGTCCGTCCGGCCAGACCTTGATGCCGCGCGAGGTCAGCATGCGGAGCTCGAACTGCGGCGCCGCGAGGGGCTGGAGCCGGCGGGCGAGCGCGTCGCTGTCGGGGTTGTCCCAGCCGACGTAGACGTCGACGCCGACGGTGCGCTGCGTGGCGCGCTTCGCGGCCGGGCGCGGCGCGACCGCCGCGACGGGCCGGCGCGCGGCGCCGTACCCGACGGCCTTGAGCTTCTGCGGCAGCTTTCCCAGCCGCGCGACGACGGCCTCGGCAAACTCCTTCGTGCCGACCTTCTGCCTGCTGATGCCGTCCTTGTGAATGTCGTACGTGTGAACGCCGTCCTCGATCGTGGCGAGCCACGCGTTGTGGACCCTCTGCGCGACGTCGGGCTGCTCGACGTGGACGAGCATCATGACCGCCCCGAGCAGGAGGCCGGACGGGTTCGCCAGGTTCTGCCCCGCGCGCCGCGGCGCCGAGCCGTGGATGGCCTCGAACATCGCGCACTGGTCGCCGATGTTGGCGGAGCCCGCGAGCCCCACCGAGCCCGCGATCTGGGCGGCCACGTCGGAGAGGATGTCCCCGTAGAGATTCGGCATCACGATCACGTCGAACGCCTCGGGCGAGTCGGCGAGCTTCGCCGCCCCGATGTCGACGATCCAGTGCTCCTTCTCGATGTCCGGGTAGTCCGCGCCGATCTCGTCGAAGACCTTGTGGAACAGCCCGTCGGTCATCTTCATGATGTTGTCTTTGGTGAAGCACGTGACCTTCTTGCGGCTGTGGCGCACGGCGTACTCGAAGGCGTAGCGCACGATCTTCTCCGAGCCCGGGCGCGTGATGAGCTTCAAGCACTGGTAGACGTCGGGCGTCAGCCGGTACTCGATGCCGGCGTAGAGGTCCTCCTCGTTCTCGCGGACGATGACCACGTCCATGACCGGGTGCTTCGTCCGGACGAACGGGTGGTAGGAAACGCAGGGCCGCACGTTGGCGTAGAGGCCGAGCGTCTTGCGCGTCGTCACGTTCAGGCTCTTGAAGCCGCCGCCCTGGGGCGTCGTGATCGGCGCTTTCAGGAAGACCTTCGTGCGGCGCAGCGATTCCCAGGCCTCCGGCGCGATGCCGGCGGTGTTTCCGGCGAGGTAGACCTTTTCGCCGATCTCGATTTCTTCGATCGCGAGGCGCGCGCCCGCGGCCTGGAGGATGTGCAGCGTGGCCGCCATGATCTCCGGGCCGATGCCGTCGCCGCGGGCCACCGTGATCGGAACGAGGTTCGCCATGTCGTTTGCGTCTCCGTTTTCCGCCCCTGAAGACGGGGCCCCGAAATTATCATCGAAGCTCCCGGTGCCCACGAATGATGCGATTGCCCTAATGGCCGAGCGGCTCGCCGGCAACCCGCGGCTGACCGTCGTCACGGGCGCGGGCGTTTCCGCCGCGAGCGGGATCCCGACGTTTCGCGGCCCCGGAGGCCTGTGGCGCCGGCGCCGCCCCGAAGAGCTCGCGACGCCCGGGGCGTTCGACCGCGACCCGGCGCTCGTCTGGGAGTGGTACGCGTGGCGCCGGGAGCTGGTCGCGAAGGCCGCGCCCAACCGCGCGCACGAGGTTCTCGCGGCCTGGAGCCGCCGCTTCTCCGGGTTTCATCTCGTCACGCAGAACGTCGACGGCCTCCACGAGCGCGCCGGCACCGGGAACGTCGTTCGATTCCACGGCTCGCTCTTCGAGGTGTCGTGCCGCGCACGATGCGCGGCGTCGCCGCGCCGCTGGCGCCACGAGGCGCCCTTCGAGGAGTTGCCGCCGCGCTGTCCTCACTGCGGCGGGCTGCTGCGTCCCGCCGTGGTCTGGTTCGGCGAAGCGATCGACCCGGAGTCGCTCGCGGCGGCGGAGGCGGCGCTCGCGTGCGACGTCTTTCTGGTCGCGGGAACTTCCGCGCTCGTCTCTCCGGCGGCCGGCCTGCTCGACGCCGCCGCCGCGCGCGGGGCGCAGACCGTCGAGATCAACCCCGAGGCGACGCCGGCGTCGGGCCGGGTCGGCCTCGCGATCGAGGGCCGCGCCGAGGAGGTCCTCGACGCCATCGAACGCCGCCTCCGGCCGTCCTGACGGGCGCCGGGGCGCGATTTCGGGTTTAATCTTGGGGATGGTGAAACGGGTCCTCTGGATCCTCCTGGCCGTGGGGATCGCCGTGGCGGGAGCCTGGGGTTACGGCGAGCTCGTGCGGCGGGAGAACGACACGGGCCAGCCCCTGCGCCTGCTCGCGATCGCCGAAGAGCAGAGCCTCGCCCTGTCCTTCTCCCGCCGCGGACGGCTGACGACGCGCGTGCCCGAAGAGGGCGAGGCGATCGCTGCGGGCCAGGAGGTGGCGCGGATCGAGGAGCCCGGCCTGTCGGAGGACGCCTCCGACATCGAGCGGCAGATCTCGCAGGTCAAGGCGCGCGACGCAACGCGGCTCGAGGAGATCGAGAAGCTGCGCGCGCAGTTCGCGTCGGTCGCCTCGGACGAACGTCGGATCGCGAAGCTCGTCAAGGAGGGCGTGTCGCCGACGGCGAGCCTCGAGTCGCTCCAGCACCAGCGCGAGGCCATCGCCGCCGACATCCGCGCGCGGGAGGCGGAGAAGGGACAGCTCGAGGCCGAGCAGCAGGCGCTCGCGGTGCGGCTGGACAAGATCCGCCACTTCGAGAAGGAAGGCGTTCTGGCGTCGCCGATGGGCGGGGTCGTGCTGACGCGCCACCACCGGCTCGGCGAATGGATCGAGCCGGGGCAGCCGATCGTGACGCTCCAGATCGAGGCGCCGTACCTGCGCCTCGAAGTTCCCGAGGAACGCCTTTCGGCCTTCGCCGTCGGCAAGAGCGTCACCGTCTGGCCGCAGGCTCGCCCCGACGCGCGCTTCCAGGCGAAGATCGTGTCGATCAAGCCGCGCTCCGAGTTCGCGACGCGCAAGAACTGGGGACTCCAGAGCCGCGACCTCCAGACTTTCTCGGTGCGCCTCCAGCCGCTCAACGGCGCGGTCGTTTCGGGCCAGGCCTTCGTCGTCGAAGCCGGGCAATCGCCGCCCAAAGCGTGAGCTCGCCCCGGCCCCTCGAGGTCGAGCGGCTGACCCGTCGCTTCGGCGATTTCGTCGCCGACGACGCCGTCACGTTTTCCGTGGGACCCGGGGAAACCTTCGGCCTGCTCGGGCCGAACGGCGCCGGGAAGACGACGCTGATCCGCATGGTGACCACGCTGCTGCCCCCGACCTCGGGGACGGCGCGGATCGCGGGCCGCGACGTCGTCCGCGAGAAATCCGCGGTGCGCCGGGCGATCGGGACGGTCTCCCAGGCGCAGACGACCGACGAGAACCTGACCGTGCGCGAGAACCTCGCGGTCCAGGGAAAGATGTACGGCCTCTGGGGAAGGACGCTGCGCCAGCGGATCGAGCAGCGCCTGAAACAGGTCGGGCTGTGGGAACGGCGCAACCAGGTCTCCCGGCACCTGTCGGGCGGCATGCGCCGGCGCCTCGAGATCGCCCGCGGCGTGTTGCACCGGCCGCACGTTCTCTTCCTCGACGAGCCCACCACCGGGCTCGACCCGCAGAGCCGCCGCGCGATCTGGGACATGTTCGGCGAGCTGAAGGCCCACGACCCGGATCTCGCGATCATCCTGACGACCCACGCGATGGAGGAGGCCGACGTTCTCTGCGACCGCGTGGCGATCCTCGATCAGGGGAAAATCCTGTGCGCGGACTCGCCGGCGGCGCTGAAGCGCGGCCTCGCGACGGGCGAGCGGGTCGAGCTCGAGACCGACCGCCCGATCACCGACGAGGACCGCCAGGGCATCGTCGACGAAGGCGCGACCGACGTCGTGTTCGCGTCGCCGACGCTCGTGTCGTTCACCGCCAAGCCCGGCGAGGCGACGGGCCGCCGCGTCGCGCGCCTGCTCGAGATCGAGGGGTACCACATCGTCCACCTGATGATCGCCCTGGCGACGCTCGAGGACGTCTTCTTCTCCTACACGGGGCGGGCGCTGCGCGAGCAGCCCCCGGCGTCGTGAGCCGGGAGCGCGCGGCGCGTGGGCCGATGCTCGCCCTGCTCGGCGTCCTGGCGATCGGGCAGCGTGCGTTCCTGACGCTGTGGCGTCAGCCGGTGCTCGTCGTGTCGACGATGATCTTTCCGGTCGTTTACCTGCTCGTTCTCGGCAACGCGATGAACCGGCCGCTCGAGCGCGTGCCGATCGCGATCGTCGACGAGGCCGGCAATGCCTACGCCGCCGAGTGCCGGCGGGCCGTCCTGGCGCTCGAGACGGGGCGCGGCCTCGTCGCGGCGAGCCTCGTGGCCGACCGGGCGGAGGCGCTCGACGGGCTGCGCCGCGGCCGCTACCGGGGCGTCTGGGTGCTGCCCTTCGGGCTCTCGCCGAGCGGCCCCGCGCCGTCGTTCATCGGCGACAACACCGACCGCTTCTCCTTCGAGACGCTCGAGGCGGCGCTGCGGCAGGTCTGGCAGGAAGTCTCGGCGCCGCCGGACGTCGCGCCGGCCGCGCCGGCCGTCCGCCTGGAGGCTTACCCGTACCTCGACTACCTGACGTACCTCGGGCCGGCCGTCGTGTGCCTGGCGATCTTCATGGGCTCGATGGTGTCGGGCGGCCTGCAGGTCCTCGAGGACCGGATGTACGGGTATCACGAGGGCTACCTCGTCACGCCGATCACCACGGGGACGCTCGTGGCCGGGCACGTCCTGGCCGGCGCGATCGTCGCCTCGCTCGCGGGCGGCCTCGTGCTGACCGCGATCCTGATCATCACCCCGCTTCCCATGGCGGGCAACGCGAGCATCGCGGCCGCGGCGGTCACGGTCTTCCTGACCTCGCTCGCGATCGCGGCGCTGTGGTTCCTCCTCTTCGCCCGGGCCCGCAGCGCGAGCCTGCTGCGCGGGATGTTCGGCATCATCAACGTGCTGCTGTTCTTCCCGTCGGGAGCGCTCTACCCGGTCGAGTCGTATCCGCCGTGGCTCGCCAGGCTCTCGGCCGCCGACCCGCTGACCTACGGCGTCCGCGCCCTGCGCAACCTCCTCCTGCGCGGCGCCTCGCCGCCGGCGGTCTACGCGGACTGGGTGTTTCTGGCGACCTTCACGCTCGTCGCCGCGGTGCTGACGAAGGTTCTGTTCCGGCGGGAGGTCTGACCGGAAGGCAGGCGGCGCTACGCGCCGCGAAAGTAGTTCTCGAACTCCTCCGGGTGCGCCGCGCGGGTCCGGGCTTCCTCGGGCTCCAGGACGCCGTCGCGGGCGAGGCGGGCGAGGGACTCTTCGAGCGTGATCGAGCCCTGCTTGCGCGTGATGGCAATCTCCTGGTGGAGGTGCTGCAGGGCGTTCTTGCGGATGTGCTGCCGCGCGCCGTAGCTGACGAAGAGAAGCTCGGCCGCCGCCGCCCGGCCGCCACCCTTCTTCGGCAGCAGCGTCTGCGTCAGCACCGCGGCGAGCGACATCGAGAGCTCCTGGCGGATCGTATTCTGCCGCTCCGCCGGGAACGAGTCCGCGATGCGGGAGACGGTCGAGGCAACGTCGGTCGTGTGGACCGTCGAGAAAACGAGGTGCCCCGTCTCGGCGGCGGCCAGAGCGATGCGCATCGTCTCGGGGTCGCGCATTTCCCCGACGACGATGACGTCCGGCGCCTGGCGCAGCGCCGCCCGCAGGGCGGTCGGGAAGTCCGGCGCGTCGATTCCGATTTCGACCTGCTCGACGAGGCTCATGCGGTGCGGGTGCTCGTACTCGACGGGGTCCTCGATCGTGACGATGTGCCGGGGGTCGCGCCGGTTGATCTCCTCGACGAGCGCGGCGAGCGTCGTGGTCTTGCCCGAGCCGGTCGGGCCGCCGACGAGAACGAGGCCGCGGGGCAGACGCGTCAGCGCCTCCGTGCCGGGCGGAAGGCCGAGCGCGGCGAGCCGCGGCGGCTGGGTCGGCAGGGCGCGGACGGCGGCCGCGGCGCGGCCGCGCTCGCGGTGCAGGTTGACGCGGAAGCGGCCCACGCCGCGCACGCGGTGGGACCCGTCGGCGATCCCGGCGTCGCGATACTGCCCGCGCGCGTGCGCACCGAGAGCCGGGAGCACGGCCTCTTCGATCTCTTCGCCCGACAGCGGCGGCGCGGCGAGCGGCGTGACGCGGCCGTCGAGACGGACCGCCGGCGGCGAGCCCGCGACGAGCAGGAGGTCGCTGCCCGCGCGTCGAACCAGCTCTTCGAGCCAGGCGTCGAGCCGCGTGGCGTCCGCGGGCTCGGCCCGGATCGCCCGCGGGCCGGAGACGGGCTGGTCCGCGTTCAGCTCGCGGATGAGTCGGTTGATGTCCTCGGTGTCGTCTTCCATTGTTCCTTCGAACGGATACGGACGGGGCGTTCGTTTCGTCCAGGGCATAAGCTTAGGGCAATCCGGAGGCCCGCCATGAGCGATCCCGAAGCACCCCGGCCGCCGCTGCCCCCGTTCGACGCTTCCACGGCGGCTCGGAAGGTGCGCCTCGCCGAGGACGCGTGGAACACCCGGAGCCCCGAAAAGGTGGCCCTGGCCTACACGCCCGACAGCCTCTGGCGCAACCGCGCCGAGTTCTTCTCGGGACGCGACGCGATCGTCGCCTTCCTGAGGCGCAAGTGGGCGCGCGAGCTCGACTATCGGCTCATCAAGGAGCTCTGGACCTTCCACGCGAACCGGATCGGCGTGCGTTTCGCGTACGAGTGGCACGACGATTCCGGAAGCTGGTTCCGGTCCTACGGCAACGAGAACTGGGAGTTCGACGAGAAGGGCTACATGCGGCGCCGGATCGCGTCGATCAACGACCTCCCGATCGCGGAGGCCGACCGCAAGTACCGCTGGCCGCTCGGCCGCCGGCCGGACGACCACCCGGGCTTGAGCGAGCTCGGGCTGTAGCAGCCCCGGGTGCCCCTCTCACCCCGCTCCCGGATGGGGAGAGACGGGGAGACGTTTCTCAGCCCTCGAGCGGGAGCCGCCAGTCCGTGTGCGGCGCGTGGTTCTCGAAAATCCAGCCGCGGAAGAGCCGTCCGTAGGTCGTCGGCTGCCACCCGATCTCGTCGAAGAAGGGCCGCAGCGCGAAGTGCAGGCGCCGCAGCTTGTAGAACGGCACGCCGGGGAAGTAGTGGTGCTCGAGGTGGTACGACGACGAGAGGTACCAGAACTCCCAGAACCGCGACGGCTTCAGGATCGAGCCCCACTTGGCCGGATCGGTCGGGTCGATCGCGTAGTGCTGGCCGAGCCGGTTCAGCGCGAACGCGATCGGGAAGACGCAAAAGACGGGGACGAGGTAGGCGCGGGCGAGCACCCCGAAGCCGCCGAGGCCGTACAGGGCCGCCATGATCCCGACGTGGAAAAGGATCGTCGCGCGGCGCTCCCACGCGATGCGCCGCCGGATCTCCGGCGGGTAGGTCGCGGTCTCCTGGCGGGCGGCGCGGAAGTAGATCGGAAAGAGCGCGGGGGTGAAGTAGAGCAGCTTGTACCAGGGGCGGTTGATCTTCGGGGAGAGGTAGTGCCGCTTCGGATCCGCCACCGCGTCGCCGAGCTCGGCGTGGTGGGTCAGGTGCCAGCGCGTGAACTGCGTGGCGGAAATACCGGACGGCACCGCATACAGGAGCGAGAGGAAGCGATCGCCGCGCGGATGCGGGCCGTTGAAGACCGCGTGGTGCAGGGCGTCGTGGAGCAGCACCGTGAAGTTGAAGACCGTCCAGCCCGAGACGAGCGCCGCCGGGATCCAGATCCACGGCTGCGGGTATCGCCACGCGACGGCCGAGGCGGCGAGGACCATCAGGAACTGCCGCACCGCGACGGCGGCGTGGCGGGCGGGGCTCTTGCGGTGGAGTTCCTTCAAGAGCTCGTGCGGGATGGCCTTGTTCAGGCGGTGGCGCAGCTCCTTCGAGGCCCTGGCCCAATGGTGCTCGCCCGGCGCGAGCTCGTCGGGGCGGGGCGTTGCGGCGGTCGGGTTGGCGCTCATGCGATGCGTCGACCCCGGAGAACCTCCGGGGAGACGGCCTTATTCTACGGCCGTGGGCGACTCGCGCGCTTTGCTCGGCCGCCTCTACCGCGCGGCGCTCGACGGCGCCGATCCCGAAGCGGCCGTGCGTGAAGCGCTCGCGCGGCCGGACGTGGCGCGCGCCCTCGCCGGGGCGAGAAGCCTCGGCCTCTTCGCCGTCGGCAAGGCCGCGGCGGCGATGGCCCGGGGCGCCCGCGCGGTCGACGTCTCCCGGCGTCTCGTCGTCCTGCCGCGCGGCCACCCGAGGCTCGGTCTGCCGGCCGGGGACGTCGTCTTCGCGTCGCATCCGGAGCCGGCCGCGACGAGCGTGCGCGCGGCCCGCCGCGCCCGCCGGTTCTTTCGCGGCTTCGCGGAAGGCGATGCGATCCTCTGCCTGGTGTCGGGAGGGACGTCCTCGCTCCTGGCGCTTCCGCGCCCGGGCCTGACCCTCGCGGCCAAGCGCCGCGCGGTGCGCGCGCTCGCGAGCCGGGGCGCTTCCATCCTCGCGCTGAACCGGCTGAGGACGTCGCTCTCGGCGGTGAAGGGCGGCCGCCTCGGGCGGGAGACCCGCGCGCGCCTCGTGACGCTCGTGCTCTCGGACGTGCCCGGCGACCGCGCGGCCTCCGTCGGGTCGGGGCCGACGATCCGCGGCCGGCGGGGCGATCTCGTCCGCGTCGTCGCGTCCAACCGCGCCGGCCTCGAAGCCGCGGCCCGGGCGGCGCGTGCCGCCGGCCTGCGCGTCGTGCGGTGGCGGAAGCGGCTCGCGGGAGAGGCGCGGCGGGCGGGCGAACGGCTCGGGCGCGCCGCGTCGGCGCTCCCTCGGGGAAGCGTGCTGATCGCGGGCGGCGAGACGACCGTGACGCTCTCCCGCCCACGCGGCCGCGGGGGACGGAGTCTCGAGCTCGCGCTCGGCGCCGCGCTCGCTCTCGAGGCGCGAGGCGGCGTGACCCTTCTGGCGGCGGGCTCGGACGGCCTCGACGGGAGCTCGGGAGCCGCCGGGGCTTTCGCGGACGGCCGCACCGTCGGCCGCGCGCGGCGCCGGCGCCGCGACGCCCGGGAGGCGCTCGCGCGGCACGACACGCGGGCTCTCTTTGCGGCCCTGGGCGACCTCTTCGTGACCGGTCCAACCGGCGGGAACGTGGGCGACTGGGTGTTTCTGGCCCGAAAACCGTTTCGGCGGCGCCCCGTATAATCCGCCGTTCGCCCATGCCGACAACGCCCAGGAACCGGGAGCGCGCCGCCCTCGAGCGGTACACGGAGGAGCCGAACCGTTTCGGCGCTTACCGTCTCGCCCTGGGTTTCCCGAATTCCTACGAGGTCGGGATGTCGAACCTGGGGTTCCAGTGGGTCCATCGCCTGTTCAACCGCGTCCCGGACCTCGCGTGCGAGCGCTTCTTCTTCGAGGAGGGCGAGCCCGCGGCGACGTTCGAGACGGGCACGCCGCTCTCCGAGTTCGGCCTGCTCGCCTGGTCGCTGTCGTGGGAGATGGACATCGTCAACATCCTCCGGACACTCGACGCGGCCGGCATCCCGCGGCGCCGCGAGCGCCGGGACGAGCGGCATCCGCTGCTCCTCGTCGGCGGCGACATCGCGCGGATGAACCCGGCGGCGCTGTCGCCGTTCGTCGACGTCTTCGCGCTCGGCGACGGGGAACGCCTCGTGCCGCGGATCGCCGAGCTGCTGCAGGCCGGCCTCGACCGCGCCGCCTTCCTCGACGCCGCCGCGGCGCTGCCGGGATTCTTCGTGCCGGGGGTGCAGGGCGCGCGCGCCGAGGCCGCCGCCGAGGGCCGCGTCGTGGTGCAGCAGCCGATGTCGCGCAAGGAGATCGGCCCGGCCTTCGAGGTGCCGCACACGACCATCCTGACGCCGCGGACGGAGCTCGCCGACAAGCTCCTGATCGAGATCTCGCGCGGCTGCACCGAGATGTGCCGCTTCTGCTGGGCCGCCTATGCGATGGCGCCCGTGAAACAGTACCCGGCGGCGTCGATCCTCGAGGCGGCGCGCCGCGCCCGGCCGCTGACCGACCGCGTCGGCCTGATCGCGACCGCCGTCTGCGACCATCCCGAGATCGCGACGATCCTCGCGGGCCTGGCGGAGCTCGGGTACCACATCGCGCTTTCGTCCATCAAGATCGACGCGATCGACGACCGGATCCTCGAGGTCCTCGTCCGGCAGGGCGAGCGCGCGCTCGCGATCGCCCCGGAGGCGGGCAACGAGGGGCTCCGGCGCTTCATCAACAAGAAGGTCTCCGACGCGATGCTCGACGAGAAGGCGCGCCTGGTCTTCGCCCGCGGGTTCACGCGCCTGAAGCTCTACCTCCAGGTCGGCCTGCCGTCGGAGACGGACGCCGACGTGGCCGACATCGTCGGCCTGGTCGCGCGCCTGCACGAGATCGCGGTGGACGAAGGCCGGCGTCTCGGGCGCGTGGCCGAGATCGTGCCGTCGGTCAACGCCTTCATTCCGAAGCCGCACACCCCCTACGAAGACGAGGCGCTCCACGACGAGGGGGAGCTGCAGGAAAAGCTCGCGTTCCTGCAGCGCGAGCTCCCGAAGATCCCCAACGTCGTCTTCCGCGGCATGCCCGTCGGCGAAGCCGTGTGGGAGGCGTTTCTCGCCAGGGTGGACGAGTCCGGCGCCGACATCCTCGAGGAGGCCGCGGCGGGCACGCCCGTGCGCCGCCTGCTCAAGACCCATCGCGATCGCATTGCCGCCGTCGTGCGCCCCGGAAGCGTCCGGCCGCCGGCGTCGCCCGCCCCATGGAGTTTCATTGCGAAGCGCTGAGAGGAGAGACGTGAAGACATTCGAAGCTCGAAACCCGAAATCCGCGATCCGGGGCCGGACGCTCCGGCTCGCGGCCGCGCTCCTTCTGGGTGCGGCGGCGGCCCGCGCGGTCGACTATCCGCCGCTGACGCCCGATCCGGCGGCGTTCAAGGCGCGGCGCGACAAGTTCATGGCGGCGCTTCCGCCGAAGTCGGTGGCGATCCTGCGCTCGGCGCCGATGCGGACGATGTCGAACGACGTCGAGTATCCGTACCGGCAGGACTCCGACTTCTACTACCTGACGGGGATCACCGAGGACGACGTGACGGCCGTCCTGCGGCCGGACGCGCCCGACGGGAAGAAGTACGTCCTGTTCCTGCGGCCGCGCGACCTGCGCCGCGAGGCCTGGGCCGGGGTGCGCGTCGGACCGGACGAGGCGGTCGCCGCCTACGGCGCCGACGCCGGTTTTGCCCTGAAGGACTTCGACGCGAAGATGGCCGACTTCGACCGCACCACCTACAAGACGAGCGGCTACCTGATCGGCATGGACAAGCTCTATCTCTCCGACGGCCACGACGAAAAGTGGGCGGCCGAGTTCGAGAAGACCTTCCAGGAGCTCCGCGGCCACGACGAGGGGCCCGCCGCGATCGTCGACGCGCGCGGCATCATCCACGAGATGCGCCTGATCAAGGACGCCGAGGACCTGCGCTTCCTGCGCCGCGCCGCCGAGATGTCCGCGCAAGGCCACGTGAAGGCGATGCAGGCCGTCGCGCCCGGGAAGTGGGAGTTCGAGGTCCAGGCCGCGCTCGACGGCTATTGCTACGGAAACGGCGCCCGCTGGATGGCGTATCCCTCGATCGACGGCTCGGGGCCGAACACGTGCGTCCTGCACTACGAGGCGAGCAGCCGGCAGGCGAAGGATGGCGAGCTGTTCCTGAACGATTCGGGCGCCGAGTACGGCATGTACGCGACCGACATCACGCGCACGTATCCGGTCAACGGCCACTTCTCCCCGGAGCAGAAGGCGATCTACGAGATCGTTCTCGACGCCCAGAAGAAGGCCATGGCGATCGTCAAGCCCGGCATTCCCCACGACGACATCGAGAAGACGGCGGCGCTCGCCCAGGCCGAAGGGCTCGTCAGGCTCGGCCTGCTGACGGGCGACCCGGCGACGCTGATCAAGAGCTACGGCCACCGCAAGCTGACGCTCCACGGCGTCTCGCACTGGGTCGGGCTCGACGTCCACGACTCGAGCGCGTACCGCGGCGCCGACGGCAAGTCGCGCGTGCTCGAGCCCGGGATGGTGTTCACGATCGAGCCCGGGATCTACATCCCGGCCAACTCGGCGGGCATCGACCCGAAGTGGTGGAACATCGGCGTGCGCATCGAGGACACGGTGCTCGTCACGAACGACGGCTACGACTGTCTCTCGTGCGGCGCGCCGCGCGAGGTCGTCGAGGTCGAGAAGACCGTCCAGTCGGGCAGGAAGTAGGGCGGTCCCTCGGCCGTCCGCGTCTCAGCGCGCGGGGACGAGGACGCGGACGGTCTCCTCGCCGACGCGGCAGGAGACCGGCGTCTCGAGCACGGCGTCGCCGTCGACCTGCACCTCGACCGGGCCGTCCAGGGAACGCATCGCGACCTGCCGCCCGCGCACGATGCGCGCCAGGCCGTCCTTGAGGTGCTCGGCGCGGCCCGCGGCCATCAACTGGAAGAGTTGCGCGAGCTTGCGGCGGCTGCGGTGCGGAAAGAGCAGCACGTCGAAAACGTCGGCGTCGAGGCGCGCGTCGGGCGCGATCACCCACCGCCCGCCGTAGTGGCTCGCGCGGCAGGCGACGGCGAAGGTCGCGGCGTGCGCGTCGCCGTCGATCGTCACCTCGAGGCGCGGGAAGTCGTAGACGAGAAACTGGGCGAGCGCCGTCGGCAGGATCCCCGTCCGGCCCAGGAGCCGCTTCCAGGGGAAGCGCATGTTGGCCATGACGCGCGCGTCGAGCCCCGCGCCGGCCCACAGCAGGAACGGGCGGCCGTCGGCGTGCGCGAGGCGGAGCACGTGGGGCCGTCCTTCGTGGAGGAGCGCCTCGGCCCGGGCGAGGTTGGTCGGGATCCCGAGCTCGATGGCGAGCACGTTCGACGTGCCGCCCGGCAGGATGGCGAGCGGCACGCTCGACCCCTGGAGTCCCCAGGCGGCTTCCGAGATGGTGCCGTCGCCGCCGCACACGGCGACGACGTCGAGCCCGCGCGGCACGAACGCGCGGACGATCTCGGCCGCGTCGCCGGGTCCGCTCGTCGGCGCGTTGACGAGCTCGAGACCGCGCCGTCGCTGCCGGTCGATGAGCGCGCTCATCGCGCCTCGACGGTCGCGCTGTCCGGCCGTCGGGTTGTAGACGAGGACGCCGCGCTTCATCCGGGTAGCTAGAAAAGATCCCCGTCGCGCCGGGGCGCGACGACCCCGAGGTGTCGGTAGGCGGCCGGCGACGCGACGCGGCCGCGCGGCGTGCGCTGGAGAAACCCGGCCTGCAGGAGGTACGGTTCGTAGAGGTCTTCGAGGGTCCCGCGGTCCTCGCCGAGCGACGCCGCCAGCGCCCCCACGCCGACGGGGCCGCCGCCGAACTTTTCGATGATCGTCGCGAGAATCCTCCGGTCGAGCTCGTCGAAACCGTGCTCGTCCACCTCGAGACGCGCGAGCGCCTGCCTCGCGGTGTCGAGCGCGATCTCGTTCTTGCCCGCGACCTCGGCGAAGTCGCGCAGGCGGCGCAGCAGGCGGTTCGCGATGCGCGGCGTGCCGCGGCTGCGGGCGCCGATCTCGCGCGCGGCCTCCGGCGTGATGCGGATCGAGAGGATGCGCGCCGAGCGTTCGATGATCTCCGACAGCGCGGCGACGTCGTAGAAGTCGAGGCGCAGCGTGATGCCGAACCGGCCGTGCAGCGGCTGGGAGAGAAGCCCGGGGCGGGTCGTCGCGCCGACGAGGGTGAAGGGCGGCAGGTCCACCTTCATCGTGCGCGCCATCGGTCCTTCGCCGATCAGGACGTCGAGGCGGAAGTCCTCCATCGCCGGATAGAGAATTTCCTCGACGGTCGGCGACAGTCGGTGGATCTCGTCGACGAAGAGCACGTCGCGCGGCTGGAGGTTCGTCAGGATGCCGGCCAGGTCGCCGGCGCGGGCGATCATCGGCCCTGCCGTCAGGCGCAGGCCCGCGCCCATCTCCCGGGCGACGATGTGAGCGAGCGTCGTCTTGCCGAGGCCGGGCGGTCCCGTGAGCAGGACGTGGTCGAGCGGCTCGCCGCGTCCTCGCGCCGCCGCGAGGAAGACGGAGAGGTTCTCGCGAACCTTGGTCTGGCCGATGTATTCGCCGAGGCTCTGGGGCCGCAGCTTCGGCTCGACGGCCGCGTCGTCTTCGAGCGCGGTGCCGGCCAGGATTTCCCGTGCGTCGGTCACGACGCCTTCAGTCTATCGCCTAGACCGACGTCAGCCGCCGCAGCGCCTCCTTCAGGAACTCGCCGAATTCGCGGACGCCGCCGGTGCGGGCGGTGGCATCGACGGCGCGCTCGGCCTCGCTCCTGCGGTAGCCGAGGTTGACCAGCGCCGAGACGACGTCGTCGGCGGCCACCGCGGCCGGGGCCTTCGCCGGCGTCTCGCCCGGCAGCCTCGCCACCTTGTCGGCGAGCTCGAGGACCATGCGCTCGGCGGTCTTCTTGCCCACGCCCGGGACGGCGACGAGACGGCGCACGTCCTGGGACCGGAGGGCGGCGACGAGCTCGGTCGGTGGAATTCCGGACAGCACGGTCAGCGCGACGCGCGGCCCGATGCCGGTCACGGCGTTCAAGAGGAGAAAGAGGGTGCGCTCGCGCTCGGTCAGAAAACCGTAGAGCGCGAGGGAGTCCTCGCGGACGTGGGTGTGGATGAAGAGAGACGCGGGCGACTCCGCGTCCGGCAGCTCGTAGAACGTCGAGAGCGGGATGTGGACGAGGTAGCCGACGCCGCCGACGTCGAGCAGCACCTGGTCCGGGGCCTTGGCCGCGAGGCGGCCGGTGAGGCGGCCGATCATGGAACGATTCTACTTTCGACGTTCATGGTCCCTCGGCGCCCACGCGCCTCGGGATGACCGCCGCGAATGCGGCGCGGCGGTCAGCTCCGGCGGTTGGTCGTCGGCTCCCGCAGGAACGTCGCGAGAAGCGTCTCGTTGACCTCGACCTTGCGGGCCGCGCGCTCCTGCTGCAGGTAGGCGCGCGTCAGCCGGTCGGCCTCCCGCGTCCGAATCGAGTCGCGGAGTTGTTCCTTCTGGGCCTCGAACGTCGTCTTGTTGCCCTCGGTCCGGGTCAGGACACGAAAGAGCACGTAGCCGTTGGCGACGGCCACGGGCGGACCCGACTGGCCCTGCGCGGTGCGGAAGACGGCGGCCGCGAGATCGGGCGCCGCGCCGACCTCGGGAACGGGGCCGGCGGGGCCGAACTCGGTCGTGGTCTTGACCTCCGTGCCGTAGCGGCCGGCGAGCGAGGCGAGCGTCGTGCCCGAGGCGAGCTCCTTCGAGGCGGGCTCGAGCTGGGCCAGGGCGTCCTTCTCGCGGCGCTCGGCTTTCCAGTCGGCCTCGAGGCGAGCCTTGAGCTCGGAAAACGGCGGCACGCCGGCGGCGCGCTCCTCGGCGGGGCGGACGAACACGATGCCGCGGGCGGTCGTGATGGGCGTGTCCGAGACCTTCCCGACCGGCGTCGTCCAGGCTTCGTCGGCGAACTTCTGGTTCGTGCCGATGCCGGGGATCGAATCGCCGCGGGCCGTCCATTCGGTCGTGTTGTAGGTGACGGCTTCGGACTGGAGTTTGCGCAGGTCGTCGTCGGAGGCCGAGCGCATGCCCTTCAACTTCTCGGCGAGCTCGCGCGAGAGCCGATCGACCTCCGCGGACCCCTGGCGTTCGGAAAGCTCGGCCGCGAGTTGAGCCCGCACCTCGTCGAACGTGCGCTGGCGCGCCGGCGTCTTCGACTCGACCTTGATGATGTGGTACCCGAACTGCGTCTTGACGGGGCCGCGGATCTCGCCGGGCGCCATGCTGAAGGCCGCTTCCTCGAACTCGGGGACCATCTGTCCGTGCGAAAACGGCGGGAGCTTGCCGCCCGTGGTCTTGCCGCTCGGGTCGTCGGTGTTTTCGTTGGCGAGCTTGGCGAAGTCGGCGCCGGGCTGCTTCGCGCGCGCCGCCAGGGTCTCCGCGCGGGCCCGCGCCACCGCGTCGCCGTTGTCGCCCTCGCCCGGCTTGATGAGGATGTGCGACGCGTTGACCTGCTCGGGCGCGGCGAAGCTGTCCTTGCGCTGCTCGTAGGCCGCCTTCAGTTCCGCCTCGGTCGGCGTGACCTTCGAGCGGACGCGGGCGCGGTCGATCAGGAGGTACTTGATCTTGCGCTGCACCGGGGCGCGGTAGCGCTCCTTGTGCTTGTCGAGGTAGCCCTGCAGGTCGGCGTCGGTCGGCTGAGCGTTCGAGTCGAGCCGCGCCGCGGGGATGAGGATGTACTCGATGGTGGCCTTGTCGTTGCGCGCCGCGTACTCGCGGACGATGTCGGCGTCCGGCACCACGACGGAAGCCTTGACGAGGCCGGCGTACTTCTCGAGGAGCATGTCCTCGCGGAGCTCCTCCTCGAAGCGGTCGGGCATGATGCCGTTGGAGCGGAGCATCTTCTCGTACTTGTCGCGGCCGATGAACTGGCCGTTGTCCTGGAAGAAGGGCAGCGTGACGATCTTCTGCGCGAGCTCGTCGTCGGAAACGTGCAGGTCGAGCTTCTTCGCGGCTTCGAGGCGGAGCATGCGCTCGATCATCCCTTCGAGGACGTTGCGCGGCAGGTCGAGGGCGCGCTCGAGCTCGGGCGAGAAATTGCCCTGGTACATCTGGCGGTAGCGCTCGACCTGGGCGCGGTACTGGCGGTCGAAGTCGACGGCCGTGATGCGTTCGTTGCCGACGCGGGCCACGATCTGGCTGCCCCGGTTCGACGGATCGGTGCTCGAGCCGGACCAGAACACGAAGCCGAGGATGAACACCGCGATCACCAGAAAAAGCGTCCACTTCAGGTGGTGGAAGCTGTTGCGCATCGTCTTGAGCATCGGAAACCCCTCCGCCGATTCGTTCGAGAACGCGCGACTATAGCAGGGCGACCTCGGCTCGGGGAGACGCTCGGCCGAGGTCCGGAAGCGTCGCCGGGGGTCTGGGACACCTGCGATGGCGGGCCAAGTGTGCTATAAGCAAACGGGGTAAGTCCCGCAGTTTCGGGAGTTTATGCGAAAGCGGAAGTCCGGCCAGCCGGCGGGAACCGATCTGGACTGGTTCGTCATCCCGATCCAGAAGATCCGCCAGTGGGCCGTCATCATCGTCCTTCTCCTCGTCGCGGGAGGCGTCGGGTACTTCATCACGGTGCGCAACCGGCGCTCACCCCAGGAGAAGGCGCGCGCCGAGATCGCGCAAGCCGATGCGCTGCTCGCCCGCGCGACGCGGTCGACGGGAGCCGCCAAGCCGGGCTCGAACACCGCGCAGGCGCGCGACTTCCTGCGCGACGCCCGCGAGTCGTTCACGAACACCCGCTACGAGGAGGCGTTTCGTCTCGCGGTCGAGTCGGAGTCGTACTCGCGGCGCGCCCTCGGGAGCTCCGGCTCCGGCGAGCAGGGCGATGCGACGTTCGTGTTCGTCGAGGGGGACGTGTCGCTCCAGCGCGCGGGCCGCTCGACCTTCGAGCCGGCGCGGCAGCGGGAGCCGCTCTTCGATGGCGACTTCGTGAAAGCCGGGCGCACGGGGTCGGCCGAGATCATGTTCTACGACGGCACGCTCTACACGATCCGCCCGGGCTCCCTCTTCGAGTGCCGCAAGCCGGCCGCCTCGGAGGTCTCGGGGAGCCAGATCAAGATGATCTCGGGCGCCGTCAACGTCTACACCTCGGCGTCGAACTCGACGGTGTCGACCGACGTGGCGACCGCCGCCATCGGCCGCGACTCGCGCGTGTCGGTCGACGTCGCTCCCGGCGACAAGACCGAAGTCACGAGCTTCCGCGGGCACACGACCGTGTCCACGGCGAAGGAGACGGTCACCCTCGAGGGCCGCGAGCGCGTGGCGGCGGGGTCGAGCGGCACCTTCACGCCGAAGCTGGCGCTGCCGGACACCCCGCAGCCGGGACTCCCGGCCGACAACCGGATCTACGACCTGAAGACGGGCGACCAGGTCGAGCTGAAATGGTCCAGGGTGCCGGAGGCGACGCGCTACCGTCTCCAGATCTCCCGGTCGCGCCTCTTCGTGCCGGACTCGACCGAGGTGGACCTCGACGACCGGGTCCAGACGACGGCGCGCGTGAAGGTTTCCAGGGAGGGGTCGTACTTCTGGCGGGTCGCGGCGATCGACGCGAACGGGCTGACGTCGGACTGGAGCCCCGTCCGGCGCTTCAAGATGATGACCGAGCCGCTGAAGGCGGGCACCGGGGAGGGCACGCCGCCGGAGCTGACGGTCTTCCCGCCGCAGCAGATGGGCAACCTCTTTCTGGTCTACGGAAAGACGCAGCCCGGCGCGGTCGTGACCGTCAATGCCGAACCGGCCGACGTCGAGGCCGACGGCTCCTTCAAGAAGACGATCACGATCGAGCGCGACGGCGCGTCGGTGCTCGTCGTCAAATCGGTCGACGCTTCGGGCAACGAAACGGTGCGGCGTGTGAGAGTGTTCGTGGAGTCCCTGTAACGTGATTCGGGGGTAGGAGGTTCTCTTTGGCCTGGAAATCCGTTTTCTCGATCTTTTCGAACGACCTCGCGATCGACCTCGGCACCGCGAACACGCTCGTCTTCGCGCGCGGCAAGGGCATCATCGTGCGCGAGCCTTCGATCGTCGCCGTCAACACGGTGACCAACCGCGTCGAGGCGGTCGGGACCGACGCGAAGGAGATGCTGGGCCGCACCCCCGGCAACATCGTCGCGATCCGGCCGATGAAGGACGGCGTCATCGCCGACTTCGAGGTCACGGAGAAGATGCTCGACCACTTCATCAAGAAGGCGCACGGCCGGTCCCTCTTCGTCCGGCCGCGGATCGTCATTTCCGTGCCGTCGGGCATCACGCAGGTCGAGAAGCGCGCGGTGCAGGACTCGGCGCTCCGTGCGGGCGCCTCCGAGGTTTTCATCATCGAGCAGGCGATGGCCGCGGCGATCGGGTCGGGACTGCCGATCACGGAACCGACGGGGAACATGATCGTCGACATCGGCGGCGGCACGACGGACGTCGCCGTGATCTCGCTCGCCGGCATCGTCTACAGCCGCTCGGTCCGCACGGCGTCGAACGAGATGGACGAGGCGCTGATCCAGTACCTGAAGCGCAAGTACAACCTCCTGATCGGCGAACGGACGGCCGAACAGATCAAGATCGAGATCGGGTCCGCGCATCCGCTCGACGAGCCGCTGACGATGGAGGTCAAGGGACGCGACCTCGTCGAGGGCGTGCCCAAGACGCTGATGCTTTCGGACGAAGAAGTGCGCGAAGCGCTCTCCGAGGTGGTCGCCGCGATCGTCGAGACGGTGCGCGTCGCGCTCGAACGGACGCCGCCGGAGCTCTCGGCCGACA
Source organism: Thermoanaerobaculia bacterium (assembly GCA_035506175.1). GTDB lineage: Bacteria > Acidobacteriota > Thermoanaerobaculia > UBA5066 > Gp7-AA6 > DAHUXD01. The sequence goes on from DATJPZ010000020.1 coordinate 55,926, forward strand.
TCATGGACAAGGGCATCATCATCACCGGCGGCGGCTCGCTCCTGCGCAACCTCGACCGCCGTCTCTCGGAAGAAACGGGCCTGCCGATCTCCTACGCCGAAGACCCCCTGGCCTCCGTGGCTCTCGGGACCGGCGCGATGCTGACCGACATGGACCTCCTGAGGAAGATCAGCATCACGTGAGGACGACCGGCGCGACCCGGAGTCGCGGTTCCGAAGCATGAGACCCCACAACGCCCGCGTCGAGATCGCCGCCGTCAACCCCCGGCGCGGCGGGGCCGTGCTCGCGACGGTCCTCGTCGCGTGCGTGCTCGCCCTCTCGGCGCAGGCGCCGGCGCGGAGCGGCCGCGGGTCGGTCCTCCAGTCCTGGGTCCTCTCGCTCTCCGCCCCCGTGGCCGGGGCGGTCGGATCGGTGTCGCACGGCGTCTCCGACGCGATCGGCTCGACGATCGCCCTCTTCCACGCCCGGGAGGAAAACGAGCGGCTTCGCCGCGAGCTCGACGCGCGCGAGCGCGAGCTCCTCCAGCTCCGCGCCGAGGCGCTGGCGGTCGCCGAGGGCAGCAAGCTCCTCGGCGCCGGGTCGGCCCTGCCCGGGGTGCTCGGCAGCGTGCCGATCCTGCTCGTCGAGCACCGCGCGGGCGCGCAGAACGCCCTGATCGGAGCGGGGTCCTCCGACGGCGTTTCGCCGGGCTGCCCGCTCGCGGTGCCGGCCGGGATCGTCGGGCGGGTGGTGACGGTGGGCCGCGGCGTTTCCCGCGCCCAGCTCCTGCTCGACGCCTCGGCGGCGGCGGGCGCGCGCCTCGCGCGCACCGGCGAGCTCGGCGTCGTGCGCGGCGATGGCCACGGTTCCCTCGTGCTGAACAACATCGCGACGACGTCGTCGGTCGCCCGCGGCGACATGGTCGAGACGGCGGGGATCGACGGCATCTACCCGCGCGGCGTCCCGATCGGGCGCGTCGAGTCGGTGTCGCGCGGCAGCAAACTGTTCCTGGAGATCCGGGTCACGCCCTCGGCGGACTTCTCGCGCCTGACGGACGTGCTCTTGCTGGCGCCCTCGCCGGCGATCAAAGAGGGCGCGGAGGCGGGGCGGAGTGCGGCGCGGTGAAGGCCGGCCGCATCCTGCTGCTTCTCGCGGGGGCGGTCGTGCTCGAGTTCTTCGTCGGCCGGTCGCCGTACCGCCGTTTTCTGCCGGTGGACTGGTTCCTGCTGGCGACCGCGACGGTAGCCCGGAGCGGCGACTTCGTGCGCGCGGTCCTGACCGGGACGGCCGCGGGGGCCCTGGAAGACGCGCTGCTCGGTCAGCCCCTGATCGGGGTGAACGCGTTCGCGAAGGCGATCCTGGGCTACGCGCTGGCGCTGGTGTCGGTGCGCGTGGTCTTCGGCGGTGCCTTCGCGGTGGGCCTCGCGCTCTTTGCGGCGTCGATCGCGAACGAAGCGATCGTCGCGCTGCTGTCGGCCCTCCTGGCGCAGGCCCCGCTCGTGATCGTCACGCCGGATGCGCTGTGGCGCGCGCTGGCGACCGGAATCGCCGGCGGCGCGCTCGAGTCGGCGTGGCGTTTCCCGTGGGGCGAGTGGTGGCAGCGGCGGCGGCTGCGGCGGTTGCGATGAGGCGCGGCGTGGAGAAGGCATGCTGAGGATCCGCGAGGACCGGCAGGCCGTCGCGCGGCGCATCGAGGTCGCCCGCGTGGCGGTCGGCGCGATGCTGTCGCTTCTGGCGGTCGCGTACTGGATCGTCCAGATCGTCCACGGCGACTACTACTTCTCGCTCTCCGAGAACAACCGCATCCGCGCGGTCAAGGTCACGGCGCCGCGCGGCTACGTGCTCGACCGGCACGGCATGCCCCTCGTCGAGAACGAGCCCGCGTACACGCTCCACCTCTACCGCCGCGAAGCGAAGGACCTCGACGCCTCCGTCGCTTTCATCGTGGACCTGCTCGGGCTCAACCCCGACGTCGTCCGGTCGCGCGTCGAGCGCGGCCGCCGCGACCCCGAGTTCGTGCCGATCCCGATCGCCGAGAACCTCGGCATCGACGAGGTCGCCGCGGTGCAGGCGCGCGCCGCCGAACACCCCGAGTTCGCGATCACGGTGTCGCAGCGGCGTCTCTACAAGCATGCGGGCGCCGCGGCCCACGCGCTCGGCTATCTCTCGGAGGCGACGCCCGAACAGATCAAGAGCTCCAACGACGCCTACGGCGTCGGCGACTGGATCGGCCAGAAGGGCGTGGAGAGCGCGTACGAGCGTCTGCTCGCGGGAACCAGCGGCGAGCGGCGCGTCATCGTGGATTCGCACGGGCGCGAGGTGGCCGAGGAGGCGCGCCTGGAGGCGAGCCCGGGACAGAACCTCTTCCTGACGCTCGACTCGAAGCTCCAGGACGTCGCCGAGGAATACTTCAAGACGCGCGTCGGGTCGGTCGTCGCCATGGACCCGCGCACGGGCGAGATCCTGGCGCTCGTCTCCTCGCCGTCCTACGACCCGAACTGGTTCACCCGCCGCGTCACGTCGGCCGAGTGGGCGGGCCTCCTGGAGAACCCCGACCGGCCGCTCCAGAACCGGGCGATTCAGAACATGTACTCGCCGGGATCGGTGGTCAAGCCGTTCCTCGCCTACGGTGCGCTCGCGCGCGGCCTCGTGGATCCGGAGTGGCGGGTGTTCTGCCCCGGCCACGCGACGTTCTACGGGCGCGAGTTCCACTGCCACAAGAAGGGCGGCCACGGGCTCGTGAACCTGCGCGAGGCGATCAAGGAGTCCTGCGACGTGTACTTCTACACGCTCGGGCAGAAGCTCGGCGTGGATCGGATCAACGAGATCCTGACCGGCTTCGGATTCGGCACGGCGACGGGAGTCGACCTCTCCTTCGAGAAAGCCGGGCTCGTGCCGTCGGAGGAGTGGGCGCGCACGAAGCGCGGCTCGCGCTGGTACCCGAGCGAGACGATCTCGGTCGCGATCGGGCAGGGACCGATCCTGGTGACGTCGATGCAGGTCGCCCGCGCGCTGTCCGGGCTGCTCGAGGGCGGGCGCCTCCCGACGCCGCACCTCTTCTACGCGTCCCAGGACCCGCGGACCGGCGCCCAGCTGCGGTACAAGGCCGAGTTTCTCCAGGGGCCGACGCTCGAGGCGGACAAGCTCGCGATCGTCAAGTCCGGCATGTGGGCCGTCGTCAACGAACCGGGCGGCACCGCCTACGGGTCGCGCGTGAACGGGGTCGAAATGGGCGGCAAGACCGGCACGGCGCAGGTGGTCGGCCACGACACGGCGATCAAGGCCGGTGCCGACAAGTCCAAGCTCGAGACCCACGCGTGGTTCGCCGGCTTCGCGCCGATCCAGGATCCCGGGATCGTCGTGGTCGTCTTCGTCGAGAACGGCGGCCACGGCAACCTCGCGGCCGCGCCGCTGGCCAAGGCGCTGGTCGAAGCGCGGTACGGCATCGCGCCGGCGCCGCCGCCGCCGTCCGTCCGCGCCACGGGGCCGGCCGCGCCGGGGTTCGCGCCGGCGGCGCAGAGGCGGGCGCCGTGATCGGCGGTCCGCTCCAGACCGGCCGGCGCCTGGACCTCGTCGTCCTCGGCTCCGCGCTCTGCCTCGCCGCGCTCGGCGTCCTCTTCGTGGCCTCGGCGACGACGGGCACGCGCTTCCAGGGCCTCGCGGCCCGGCAGGCGATCTGGATCGCCGTCGGCCTCGGCGCGATGGTCGCGGCGATCCTGTTCGACTACCGGATGCTCCTGAAGTTCTCGTTCGCGATCTATTGCGCTTGCCTCCTTCCGCTGGTCTACCTGCTCGCCTTCGGCGCGCGCATCGCGAACGTCCGCTCGTGGATCCGGTTCGGCCAGTTCCAGTTCCAGCCGGCCGAGCTCGCCAAGATCGCCACGGCGCTTCTCGTCGCGTACCTCTTCGAGAACGAGGACGATGCCCGCCTCCACCTCTCCACCGTCTTCAAGCTCGGCGTGATCGTCGGGCTTCCGGTGCTGCTCGTCTTTCTCCAGCCGGACATGGGGCTGGCGCTGACGTTCCTGCCGCTCATTTTCGTCGGGCTCTTCTTCGGGGGTCTGCCCGCGCGCGGCTGGGTCGCGATCGTCCTGGTCGTCGTCGTGATCGCGGGCGGCGGCTGGTTCATGCTCAAGGACTACCAGAAGGCGCGGATCGGGACGTTCCTGAACCCCGACGCCGACGTGCTCGGCTCGGGTTATCAGGTCCGTCAGTCCAAGATCGCCGTCGGGTCCGGCGGCTTTTCCGGAAAGGGCTTCCGCGGCGGCACGCAGAGCCAGCTGCGGTTCCTGCCCGTCCAGCACACCGACTTCATCCTCGCCGTCATCGCCGAGGAGTGGGGGTTCCTCGGCGTGATCCTCGTGCTCGCGCTGTTTGCCGCGCTCTTCTTGCGCGCTTTGAAGCTGGCCCAGACCGCGCGCGACCGGGGCGGCGTCTTCCTCGTCCTCGGGCTGACGGGGATGATGTTCTTCTCGGTCGTGATCAACGCGTCCATGATGATCGGGCTCGCGCCGACCACGGGCATTCCGCTCCCGTTCGTGTCGTACGGGGGCTCGTCGGTGGCCACGACCTTCCTCGCGATCGGCCTGATCCTCGGCGTCCAGTACCGGCGCTTCGCCAACGCGTGAGGAAAGAACTCCTCGTCAACGCCGCCCCCCCCGAGACGCGCGTCGCGCTGACGGAGGACGGCCGCGTCGTCGAGGTGCTGCACGAGCGCCGCGGCCGCCAGGGACTCGTCGGCAACGTCTATCTCGGCCGGGTCCACCGCGTGCTGCCCGGAATGCAGGCAGCCTTCGTCTCGATCGGCCTCGACCGGGACGCGTTTCTCTACGTCGAGGACGTGGCGCGGCGGGCCGAGGAGTTCGACTTCGGCGACGGTAGCGCCGCCGCCGCCGAGGCGCCGGCGGAGCGGCCGCGCATCGACGACCTGCTGCGCGAGGGCCAGGAGGTCGTCGTCCAGGTCACCAAGGACCCGTTCGGCGGAAAGGGGCCGCGCGTGACGACGGCCGTGTCGCTCGCGGGCCGCACGCTCGTCTATCTCCCCGAGGCGCGCGAGATCGGCGTCTCGCGCCGGGTCGCCGACGAGGCCGAGCGCGAGCGTCTGCGCCGTCTCCTCGAGGGCTTCGGCGGCGACGGCGGCTTCATCGCGCGCACGGCGGCGCTCGGCAAGAGCGCGGGAGAGCTCGCGCCCGACCGGACCTATCTGACCGAGCTCGCCGCGCGGATCCGGCGGCGGCGGGACAGCTCGGGACCGCCCGCCCTTCTCCATCGCGAGCTCGACCTCGCGCTGCGCTCGGTCCGGGACGTCGCCGCGGACGACTGCGACGCGATCCGCGTCGACGACCCCGGGACGCACGCGCGCGTCAAGGAGCTGCTCGACGCCGTGGCCCCCGCGCTGTCGCGGCGCCTGGAGCTCTGGCGCGAGCCGGTGCCGCTCTTCGACGCGTTCGGCGTGGAGGCCGAGATCGAGAACGCGCTGAGGAGCCGCGTCACGCTGTCCTCGGGTGCGTCGATCGTGGTCCATCAGACGGAGGCGCTCGTCGCCATCGACGTCAACACGGGGCGGTTCGTCGGACGGAGCGGCCTCGAAGAGACCGTGTTCGCGGCGAACCTCGAGGCGGCGCCCGAGGTGGCGCGGCAGATCCGCCTGCGCGACCTCGGGGGCCTGATCGTCGTGGACTTCATCGACATGGAAGATCCGAAGCATCGCCAGGAGCTCTTCGAGCGCTTCGAGGCCGAGCTCACGCGCGACCGGGCGCGCACGCGCCTGCTGCCGCTGTCCGAGTTCGGCCTGATCGAGATGACGCGGCAGCGCTCGCGCGGGAACCTCGAGCGCGTGCTCACGCGCGCGTGCCCGACGTGCGGGGGCAGCGGGCGCGTCCGGACCGACGTGACGGGGGCGCTCGACCTGCGGCGCGCCCTCCTCCGGCCGCCGAGTCTCTTTTCGCCGGGGGAGAAGGTCCGGGTTCGAGTTTCCCGGGGAGTCGCCGAGGCCGTGTCGGACGACCCCGCGATTCTGGCGGATGCGGAAACGACCCTCGACATCAAGGTCGAGCTCGAGGTGGACGACGCGGCGCCGCCCGGAGGCTTCTCGATATCTAGAGGGTAAGTCTATTGTAATCAATGGTTTGGCCATTGAAATAATCACCCCGCCGGAGCCGTTGTTCAGGCCAGCACGCGATACCTTCCTTCCCGGCCCCGACACAAATAAGTCGGGGCCGCCTTTTTTTGGGGTTCAGATTCCTGGCGGCCCGCTTCGCGGGCCAACCGGAGAGAGAGGGAGCGTCGCGAACGGACGCTCTCCGGAGCCCTGAGTCGCCGCTAACGCCCCGAGGAATCCCGGAGCATCGAGAGCGCGACCTCGCGCTCCTTCGCGTGGTCGAGAATCGGCGCGGGATAGTCCGTCCCGATCCGGCAGCCGGCGGCCTTCTGCTCGTCGGGCGTCATGGTCCAGGGCTCGTGGATCTTCGCGCGGGGCACCCGGGAAAGTTCCGGCAGGAAGCGGCGGACGTAAGCGCCGTCGGGGTCGAAGCGCCTGCCCTGGAGCACGGGGTTGAAGACGCGGAAGTAGGGCGCGGCGTCGGTTCCGCTGCCAGCCGCCCACTGCCAGCCGCCGTTGTTGTTGGCGAGGTCGGCGTCGGCGAGCTCGTGCTCGAACCACGCTTCGCCGACCTTCCAGTGCGCGTGGAGGTCCTTGGTGAGAAACGAGGCGGCGGCCATCCGCGCGCGGTTGTGCATCCAGTGCGTCGTCGAAAGCTCCCGCATGCCCGCGTCCACGAACGGGAAGCCGGTCCGTCCCGCCTTCCACGCCTCGAGTCCGGCCGGCTCGCTTCGCCACGCGACCCGCTCGAATTCGGGGCGAAAGCTCTCCACGGCGACGCGAGGAAAGTGGAAGAGGACGTGGTGGTAGAAGTCGCGCCAGGCGAGCTCGAGCACGAGCTTCTCGAGCGATTTCCGGGCGCGCGGCGGCGCGCCCGCCCAGGCGGCCTCGACCGCGGCCCGGATCGTGCGCGCCGAGATCGTGCCGAAGTGGAGATGCGGCGACAGGCGCGTCGTGCCGGGGAGGTCCGGCCGGTCGCGATCCTCCGCGTACCGCGCCGCCGCCGACGCGAAAAACCGGTCGAGCCCCGATCGCGCCTCCCGGGCGCCGCCCCGCGGCGCGCGGGGATCATCGGGAAGGTCACGCCAGGCGCCGACACGGGCGAGCGGGACCGACGGGAGCTCGGGCGCCGCGAGATCGCCCGGGGCCGGCGCGACAGCGGCCTTCTCGGCCGCGAGCCACTTCCTGGAGAAGGGCGTGTAGACGGTGTAGGGATCGCCGGCGTCGGTCGCGATCGCGTCGGGGGCGACGAGCAGCTCGTCGGCAAAGAGGCGGAGCGAGGAGCCCGCGGCCTCGAGCGCCGCGGCCGCCTCCCGGTCGCGCCGCTCCGGGTACGGGCCGATCTCCGCGTTCGCGTAGACGGCCGAGGCCCCCGTTTCGGCGACGAGCGCGGGCAGCGCGAGCGCCGCGGGACCCTTCCGGAGCACGAGCCGTCCGCCCGCGTTCGCGAGGCTTGCCGCGAGGTCCTCGAGGCTGCTCCGGAGAAACGCGAACCGCGCCGGGCCCACGCGGGGATCCCTCGCGTAGTGGTCGTCGAGGACGAAGACCGTCACGACCCGGTCGGCGTCCCGCGCCGCGCGCGAGAGCGCCGTGTTGTCCTCGACGCGCAGGTCGCGGCGAAACCAGTGGACGAGGACCGTCACCGGTTCAGCGCCACGATCCTCGCGTTGAGGAACCCGGCGAAGGCCACCCAGGCCGCGTACGGGATCAGCATCGCCACCGCCGCGGCCGAAGCGCGGGCGGCAAGAAGGACGAGGGCGACGCACGTGATCCAGAGAACGGCGATCTCCGCGAGGCCGAGGTCCGGCCGGCGCAGGCCGAAGAAGAGCCAGCACCAGGCCGCGTTGAGGACGAGATTGACCAGAAGCGCGGCGGCGTAAGCGCGAGGCGGTTCGGCCGCGCGGGACCACACGAGCGCGCTCGCCAGCGCGATCAGAACGTAGAGGACCGTCCACACCGCGCCGATGACCGAGCCGGGCGGGGTCCACGAGGGCTTCGCGAGGCCGTCGTACCAGGGCCCGATGCCCATGGCCGTGAAGCGGCCGCCGAGCACGGCGGCCGCGAGGACCAGCGGGCCCGCGAGCGCGAGACCCGTGCCGAACGTTCGGCTCATCGCCGGCTCCCGGGAAAGATCCCGGCGATGGCCGTGCGGCGGTAGTCGAAGATCGCCTCGAGCTGTCGCCGGACGCGCAGGGCGTGGACGATCCGGCCGAGAGGACCGAAGGGCAGGGCGTACTCCACGTGGTCTTCCATGATCACCGCCGGACCGTCGGCGCGGAAGCGGTGCGTGTGGACCCAGGCGGCGTAGGGCCCCTTTTCCTGCAGGTCCACGAACTCGGCGGGCGGGTTCCAGCGCGCGATGCGCGTGATCCATCCGAGGCGCAGCACGCCCCAGCGGATGCGGTACTCGATCCGGCTGCCGGCTTCCAGAGGGCGCGGGGCCTCGCCGTGGATGCGGAAGGACAGCCATGGCGGGGTGATGCGGGCGAGGTTGGCCGGATCGGAGAAGAACGCGAAGACCTCCGCGAGCGGGGCCTCGATCCTCTGACGGCGGTCGAGCGTGTACACCGCCGGAGAGCGTAGCCCACGGGCCGGGTCAGGCGGGGATCTGTCGAGATCCGCGCGAGGGGTCAGGGCAGCGGCTGAAGCCCGAAGAGCGGCAGCGTGACGACGTTCTTCAGGCCGGGCGGGGCGCTGACGATGAAGGGGACGGCGTTGACGACCGTACCCACGGTGGAGCGGTCGCCGTGGAAACCGCCCGCGACCGTCACGTGGATGGGGGGGTCGCCCTCGATGTCGATCCGGTCCGCCGGTGAGCTCGCGCCGACGGCCATCGTCAGGTCGAGCCCCACCTTGACCTCGTCGCCCGCCTGGACCAGAGCGATCTGGTGGAGGCCGAGCACGCCGCCGGGCGCGACGCCGTCGGTTTCGGTTGCGGCGAGGACCGGCTCGATCGTCTCGGTGATTTCGTCGATCGGCAGACCGAGGCCGAGCGCGATGATCGCCGCGGACTCGGACAGCCCGACGTGGCCGAGCTTCTTCGCGGCGACGCCGGCGGCGAACTCCGACGGCGTCAGGCCCGCGCCGACCTTCGCCCGGAGCGGCCCGCGCCGCTTGGCGGCGTCGACGACGCGCGTCACTCGAACGGAGTCGACGCGCACGCAGGCCGACGCGACCGCGAGCACGAGGCGGTCCATGACGAGGCCGGGGTTGACGCCGGTGCCGAGCACGGCGACGCCCTTCGCCGCGGCCACGCGGTCGATCCGACGCGCCATCGGCAGGTGCCGCAGCTCCGGGTAGGCGAGCTCCTCGCACGTCGACACCACGTGGAAGCCCGCGGCGATGGCTTCCTCGATCTGGGGCAGGACGGCGTGGAGGCGCGAGCCGGTGCACAGGAGGACCACGTCCGAGCGACCGCGCGCCGAGGCCGTCTCCCCGTAGAGCGCGGCCGCGCTCGGCCGCGCCACACCGGAGAACCCGCTGCCGAGGATCTCCCCGAGCGGCCGTCCCGCCTTGTCGGGAGCGGGGTCCGCGGCGCCGAGAAAGGCGATTCCCGGGCGGCCGGCCAGGGCCTTGCCGACTTCGACGCCGATCGGCCCGAGGCCGATCAGGGCGACGCGCGCGGCGGGAGACCGGCTCATGGGTCGGGGATTGTACAGGCAAGACGACGGTCGCGGCGGGCCCGGAAAATGGAAATCCAACGGCGGCGGCCCGGGTTAACGGGGGGTGATGAAACGCGCGCTCCTGCTGGCGTCGATGCTGCTCGCGGCCGGGCTCCCGGCCGGCTGCGCGAGCGGCGGGACCGGGCACACGGACCCCGGCCTCGGACGGCGGACGCTCGACTGCGTGGTGGTTCAGCGGGAGCACGATTCGGCCGGCTCGAGCGCGTCGTCGTACCGCGGCAGCGGCACCGGCAGCTACTACATGGTCTTCGAGACTCGGGAGGGGCAGGCGACGTCGCGCTACCGCCTCGAGGTGACGCACCAGCAGTACCTCCGCTTCGAAGAGGGCGACCGCGTCAAGATCACGCTCGACAACAACATCCTGGTCAACGTCCAGCCGAACAACGACTGAACGGATCAAACCGCGCGGGGGCGCCGGTATGATCGATCCGTGTCTCCGGCGTGGCTCCCGAAGACTTTCGTCGTGCTGCGCGGCTACAAGGCCGCGCAGTTCTGGAGCGATCTTCAGGCAGGGCTGGTCGTCGGCGTCGTCGCCATCCCGCTCGCGCTCGCCTTCGCCATCGCGTCGGGCGTGCCGCCCGAACGCGGCCTCGTCACCGCGGCCGTCGCCGGCTTCCTGATCTCGTTTCTCGGCGGGAGCCGCGTCCAGATCGGCGGCCCGACCGGCGCGTTCGTCGTCATCGTCTACGGCATCGTCGCCAAGTACGGCCTGGACGGGCTGACGCTGTGCACCGTGCTCGCCGGCGTGCTGCTCGTCGCGATGGGCTTCGCGCGCTTCGGCGGCGCGATCAAGTTCATCCCGTTCCCGGTCGTGACGGGCTTCACGAGCGGGATCGCGGTGATCATCTTCTCTTCCCAGGTCAAGGATCTCCTCGGCTTGAAGATGGCCGCGGTTCCCGCGCCGTTCGTGGCGAAATGGGAAGCGCTCGCGGCGAGCCTCCCGACGGCGGCGCCGGCCGCGGTCGGCGTGTCGCTTCTCTCGCTCGCGATCCTGATTCTCTGGCCGAAGGTCTCCCGCAAGATTCCCGGGCCGATCGTCGCGATCCTCGTGACCTCGTTCGGCGTCGCGGCCCTCGGCCTGCCGGTCGAAACGATCGGCTCGCGCTTCGGCGCGATCCACGCGTCGATCCCCGCGCCGTCGCTGCCGCCCGTGACGCTCGAACGGGTTCGCGAGCTCTTCTCGCCGGCGGTGACGGTGGCCCTGCTCGCCGCGATCGAGTCGCTGCTTTCGGCGGTGGTCGCCGACGGCATGATCGGGAGCCGCCACAAGTCCAACGTCGAGCTCGTCGCGCAGGGCCTGGCCAACGTCGCGTCGGGGCTGGTCGGGGGCATGCCGGCGACGGGCGCCATCGCCCGCACCGCGACGAACGTCAAGAACGGCGGCCGCACGCCGGTCGCGGGCATGACGCACGCGGTGACGGTCCTTCTGGTCCTGATCTTCCTCGGCCCCCTGGCGCGCTTCATCCCGATGGCCACGCTCGCCGCCATCCTGACGGTCGTCTCGTACCACATGAGCGAATGGCGGGCCTTCGCGCACCTCTTCAAGACGCCGAAGAGCGACGTCGCCGTCCTCCTGACGACCTTTCTGTTGACGGTCCTGATCGACCTGACCGTGGCGGTCCAGGTCGGCGTCGTGCTGGCCGCGTTCCTCTTCATCAAACGCATGGCCGACGTCACGAACGTCTCCGCCGTCACGCGCGAGCTCGTCGACGCGCCCGACGGAACCATGGACGGCGACGCCGACGGCGTGTCGCGCCGCCGGATTCCGGAGGGCGTGGAGGTGTACGAGGTCAACGGGCCGTTCTTCTTCGGCGCGGCGGACAAACTCAAGGACGTGCTGAACTTCGTCGCGAAGAAGCCCAGGGTGTTCGTCCTTCGCATGCGCAACGTGCCCGCCATGGACGCCTCGGGCCTGCGCGTTCTCGACGATCTCCACCGTTCCCTGACCCACCACGGGATCCGGTTCGTGATCGCCGGGATCCAGGCCCAGCCGCTCGCGGCGCTGGAGCGCGCCGGGCGGATCGACGCCTATGGACGAGACAACATCGTCGCGAACCTCGACGAGGCCCTCGCGGCCGCGGGCGGCGCGGCGGGGCGGTGAGTGCCGCGGCGTCCGGCTGGAACGGCGAGGCGTTGGTCGAGCGCCGGGACGGGCAGACCGGCGCGCTGATGCTCGTCGCGATCCACTCCTCCCGCCTCGGCCCCGCGACCGGCGGGACGCGCCTGAGGACGTACGCGTCCGACGACCTCGCGCGACAGGATGCGCGGCGTCTGGCCGAGGCGATGACCTGCAAGTGGGCGGCGGCGGACTTTCCCCGAGGCGGCGGGAAGGCGGTCCTCGCGGTGCCGGCGGGTTTCGGCGACGCGGCGCGCACGGGCCTGCTGCGCCGCTACGGGGCGCTCCTCCGGGAGCTTTCCGGCCGGTTCGCGACCGGTCCCGACGTCGGCACGTCCCCGGCGGACATGGACGTCATCGCGGAAACCGGCGCGCCGTACGTCTTCAGCCGCACGCCGGCGCGGGGCGGCGCCGGAGGCTCGGGCCCCTGGACGGCGCTCGGCGTCTTTGCCGCGATCGAAGCGGTGGGCGAGCGCCTTTTCGGCGGCCGCTCCCTGCGCGGCCGCCGCGTGACGGTGCAGGGCGCCGGGAGCGTCGGCGGCCCGCTGATCGAGCGTCTCCTCGAGGCCGGGGCGCGGGTCGTCTTCGGCGATCCGAGCCCGGAGGCGGGGAGGCGCTTGCTCGAGAGGCGCGGCGTCGAGCGTGTGTCGCCCGAGGCCTGTCTCGAGGCGGAGGCCGACGTCTTTGCGCCGTGCGCCCTCGGCGGCGTGCTCGACGCGGTGACGATTACGCGCCTGCGTTGCCGCGCCGTCGTCGGCGCCGCCAACGACCAGCTCGCCGATCCCGCGGACGCGGAGCGCCTGCGGGCGCGCGGGATCCTGTATGCGCCGGATTTCGTCGTCAACGCGGGAGGCGCGGTCGCGGTCACCGGGATCGAGGCGCTCGGCTGGACGCCCGCGCGGGCGGAGGCGGCGGTGGGCGCGATCGGCGAGACCCTGACGCGCGTCCTCGCGCTGGCGGACCGGGAGGGCGTCACGACCGACGCCGCGGCGCGGCGGATCGCCGAGGAGCGGCTCGCCGCGGCTCAGCCGAGACGGTAGGGCGCCCCGCTGCGGGCGACGTCGAAGTCCTTCGATCGCCCCTTCGGAATCGAGAGCGACTTCCAGCGCTCGCCGGCGAAGTGGCGCGCGAGGAACACGATCTGGCCGACGTGGTACGCGTAGTGCGTCAACTGGCGGTGGATCGCCTGGACCACGGTGTGGGCCTCGCCGCGGATCGGGACCTCCCGGAGCAGATCCTCTTCGCGCAGGCCTTCGAGCGTGCCGAAGAGAGCCGACCAGCCCGCTTCCCAGGCGGCCGTCAGGCTCTCCCGGGTGTCGCCGGAGCGGTTCTCGAACTCCCGATCGCGGTCGCGGTCGGGCTTCTCGCCGTCGCTCGTCAGAAAATCGTTCCAGCGCGAGCGCATGTTTCCGGCGACGTGCTTGACGACGAGCGCGATGCTGTTGGATTCCGGGTCGATCGCCCGGAAGTAGTCCTCCGGCGCGACCTGGGCGAGCGCGTCCTCGGCGAGCTTCTTGGTCTTGCGGAACTGCAGGGTCGCGTCGGCGAGCCAGTGGGCGCCGAGGGTCGTCACGCGGGGCCGCCCTTCTCGAGAAAACGCCGGAAGTCCGGCTCGGGAACCGGCCGGCTGAAGTGGAACCCCTGGCCGAGCTCGCAGCCGGACGTGCGCAGCGCGTCGGCCTCCTCGAGGCGCTCGATGCCTTCGCCGACCATCACGAGACGCATGGCCTTGCCGAGGTCGACGATGCCGCGCGCCAGGGGCGTCAGGCCGCGCGCGCCGGACGGAACGCGGCCGCGCAGAAACGACTGGTCGATCTTCAGGATGTCCACGGGCAGGTTCTGAAGGTAGGCGAGCGACGAGTAGCCGGTGCCGAAGTCGTCGATGGCGAGCCGCAGCCCGAGCGTCTTCAAGGCCCGCAGCCGCGGGATGATCGTGCGCGTCTCGAGCATGATCAGGCTTTCCGTGATCTCGAGGACGAGCCGCGACGGCTCGAGGCGCGCGGCCCGGAACGCTTCGCGGACGCGGTCCACGAGGTCCGGTTCCTGGAGCTGCCGCGCCGACAGGTTGACGCTGACGTGGAGCGGCCCCGAGCCCGCCCGCGGCCAGCGCGCCGCGTCGCGGCACGCCTGCTCGAGAACCCAGTACCCGATCGGGACGATCAGCCCGCTCTCTTCGGCGAGCGGGATGAACTCGAGGGGCGGGATGAGCCCGCGCTCCGGGTGCTGCCAGCGCAGCAACGCCTCGGCGCCGACCGCCCGTCCGGAGGGCAGGTCGATGATCGGCTGGTAGTGGAGCACCAGCTCGCGCCGCTCGAGCGCCCGGCGCAGGTCGGTCTCCAGCGCGATGCGGCGCACGACCGCCATCCGCATCCCGGGCTCGAAGGCCTCGCAGAGGCCCTTGCCCTTGCCCTTGGCGAGGTAGAGCGCGACGTCGGCGTTTCCGAGGAGCTCGCCTTCGCCCTCCTCGGGCGCGCTGACCGCGAGCCCCATGCTCGCCGTCAGGAAGACCTCGCGCGGGTCGAGACGCACGGGCGGGCGCAGCGACGCGGCGATGCGCTGCGCGACTTCGCGCGCGCTCGACGCGTCGGCCGAGTCTTCGAGGAGCACCGCGAACTCGTCGCCGCCGAGTCGCGCGGCCGTGTCGCCGGCGCGGATGCAGGTCTCGAGGCGCCGCGCGACCTCGATCAGGACCTGGTCGCCGGCGGCGTGGCCGAGCGAGTCGTTGATCGCCTTGAAGTCGTCGAGGTCGAGCAGCACGACGGCGCACGGCTTGCCGCCCCGGAGGTTGCGGGCCCGGGCGTGCTCGACGCGGTTGGAAAGGAGGGCCCGGTTGGCGAGTCCGGTCAACGGGTCGTGAAAGGCCTGGTGCGTCAGCTGCTCCTCCAGGCTCTTGCGCTCCTGGATGTCCCGGATGGTCAACGCGATGCCCTCGATCGACACGTCGTGGAGCAGGTTGGTGGCGATGACTTCGGCGAAGAAGACGTGGCCGTCCCGCCGCCTCAACCGCCACTCGGCAGGCGCCGAGGAGCCGGGGCGGCCGGCCGCCTCGGACACGAGTCCGGCGACCCGGCCCACGTCGTCGGCGTGCGCGAGATCGGAAAGGCGCGTGCCCTGGAGCTCCTCGGGCCGGAAGCCGAGAACGCGCTCGACCGACGGGCTCTGGTAGCGGATCGTGGTGTCGAGGTCGACGACGGCGATCAGGTCGGAGGAGTGCTGGACGAGCGTGCGGAAGCGGGCCTCGCTCTGTCGCGCGGCCCCCTCGGCCGAGAGCCGGACGTTCTCGCGCACCGCGACGACCTGGCGGAGCAGGACGATGGCCGTCAGGGCGATGGCGCCCACGACGATGCCGCCGAGGGTCGGGGTCCTCCGGTCGAGCGCGGCGAGAAAGAGCGACCCGTAGCCGACGACGACGGCGAGGTAGGGCAGCAGGCTGATGGTCCCGGGGTTCGTCTCCGCCGCCCGATGCTCCTCCGCCAGGCCGGCGTTGCGGGCCTGGGCCGCGGCGCTCGTGCCGAGGAGGAGCCACGCGATCATCCCGATCAGGTCCACCGACGTGCCGCTCTCGTATGCCTCGCCGACGGCGGCGTAGACGCTGGAGACGGTGTCGTTCAAGAGCATCGCCACGATCCCGATCGCGAGCGGCAACAGGACGTAGCGGGCGGCGTCCCCGCGGCGCCGGACCGCCACGACGCCGACGCCGAAAATGAGGACGAGGTCGCCCATCGTGTAGCCGATCGTCAGGAGGAATGTCCCCGGCGTGGCCGTCCCCGCGTTCGCGATCGGCGCGAGGAGAACCGACCAGAGAAGCATCAGCCCGCCGAGGAAGACGGTCGCGACGTCGAGCCAGAACTGGAGCGACTCCGCCCGCGTCCGCAGGAAGCGCGGGAACGACAGCAGGCCGAGCAGCGCCGGCGCGTAGAAACCGACGTACGCGCACTGGCTGGCGGTGTAGACCGTCGTGCTGCTCGGCCAGAGCCAGAGGGCCGCGAACCAGAGGACGTCGCCCAGCCAGAGGCAGAGAAAGGCCACGGCGAGAAAGCGCCAGGCCCGGCGCGTGGCGTCGTCGAGCTCCGGGACTCGCGCGGTGCGGATCGCCAGGAGGACGGCCACGAGCCCGACGGGCAGGAACGCCACGTCGTTGGAGAACGAGCGCTCGCGGGCGGGCAGGGACGAGGTCAGGAGCCAGATCGCATAGGCGCTGGCGTAGATCGCGAGGCCGCCGAGCAGCAGCGCCCCGCGATCTCGCCGGGCCCGGGGCGGCGCGGCCGCCGGGACGAGGCTCTCGGACATGGCCTTCATTGTCGCCGATCGGCAAGCCGACCCGACCGGTCGCGGCTGAAATCCGATAGGCTGAGGGCATGCGTTTTCGTCGTCTGGCCGCAGTCCTCACGCTCGTGGTGTGTCCTGGGACACTGACGCCCTTCGTGGCGCTCGCGCAGGAGCCGCCGGCCCAGGCGCCGGTCCCGCCGGCGACGCCGGTCGTCGGTCGCCCGAAAATCGGCCTCGCGCTCGGCGGCGGCGGCGCGCGGGGAACGGCTCACATCGGGGTGATCCGCTACCTCGAGCAGCTCCACATCCCCATCGACTACATCGCGGGCACGAGCATGGGCTCGATCATCGGCGGTCTCTACGCCTGCGGCTACACCCCCGACCAGATGGAGAAGCTCATCGGCTCGATTCCCTGGGACACGCTCTTCCGGGACGCCCCCGAGCGAAAGGACCAGTCCTTCCGGCAGAAGGAAGACGACTTCGAGCGCCTGATCCCGTTCGAGTTCGGCTTGAACCTCAAGAAAGGCGGGCTCCTGCTGCCGCCGGGCCTGATCGCGGGCAGCAAGCTCGGCTTCGTGCTCGAGAACGCGACCCTGCCGTGCGCCTCGGTCACGAACTTCAACCAGCTGCGCATCCCGTTTCGCGCCGTCGCGACCGACATCCAGACGGGGAAGCCCTACGTCATGTCGAGCGGGAACCTCGCCCGCGTCATCCGGGCCAGCATGGCCATCCCGGCGGGCTTCACGCCCGTCGAGATCGACGGCCACCTGCTCATCGACGGCGGCGAGTCGGAGAACCTTCCGGTGCAGACGGCCCTCGCGATGGGCGCGGACATCGTCATCGCGGTCAACGTGGGCTCGTCGGGCGCCGAGACGGCGGCCAAGCCCGAGAACGTGGGCGCGATGATCGGACGCCTCATCGACCTGCCGCTCCAGCAGAACACGATGGCCTCCGCGAAGCTCGCGACCCTCGTCATCACGCCCGACCTCGACGGCTACAGCTCCGCGGACTTCATGAAGGGCCTGAAGATGATCCCGCTCGGGTACCAGGCCGCGGAGGCCCACAAGAGCCAGCTCGAGCAGTGGTCCGCGCCGGAGAGCGTCTACGCCCCCTGGAAGCAGCACCACGATGCGACGCTGCCGCCGCTGCCGTTCATCGACGAGGTCGTGATCGACCCCGTTCCGGGCATCGACCCCAGGCGGCTCGAGTACCTGGTCCATACGAAGGCGGGCCGCCTCCTCGACACGGAGACGCTGGGACACGACCTCAAGCGCATTTATTCACTGGGCTACTTCGAGATCGTCAGCTACGCGATCGTCGAGGACGGGCAGCGCCGCATCCTGAGGATCACGGCGACCCCGAAATCCTGGGGCCCGACGTATCTCAAGCTCGGCCTCAATCTCGGCACGGACTTTCAGCTGACGACGAACTTCGGCGTGACCGCGCTCGTGGACGCCACGGAGTTGAACGGGCTCGGCGGCGAGTGGAAGACGGTCGTGACGGTCGGCAACCCGATCGACCTGAAGACCCGCTTCTACCAGCCGCTCACCTACCGGAGCCATCTTTTCCTCTCGCCCTACGCCGGCTGGAAGCAGGACCTCGCGCAGGTGTACGACCAGAACCAGCTCGCGCTCGGCACCTACCAGGTTTCTCGCACCGTCGTCGGCATGGACGCCGGCTACGACTTCGGGACGTGGGGAGAGCTGCGCGTCGGTTACGGCCGCGCGTGGGGCCAGGGGCGCCGCAAGGTGGGAGACCCCGCCTTCCCGGATCTCGACTGGGACGAAGGCGGACTGACCGCGCGCATGGAGGTC
This sequence comes from Thermoanaerobaculia bacterium, assembly GCA_035506175.1. Taxonomy (GTDB): domain Bacteria; phylum Acidobacteriota; class Thermoanaerobaculia; order UBA5066; family Gp7-AA6; genus DAHUXD01. Next base: position 73,887 of record DATJPZ010000020.1, read on the forward strand.
GACCAGCTCGACAACGTCAACCTGCCGCACTCGGGTTACTTTTCGGACGTCGCTTTTCTCGCCAATCGCGAGAGCCTGGGAGGGAGCACGTCCTACGACCGCCTCGGCGCCGGCGCGATCGGGGTCCAGACGATCGGGCGCTGGACCGGTCTCGTCAAGGTCGAGGGTGGCTCGGGCCTCGGCACGCAGATTCCCTTTTACGACGAGTTCCAGCTCGGAGGGCTCTTCCGGCTTTCCGGCCGGCCGGTCGGGCAACTCTACGGAAACACGTACGCGCTGGCCGCCGCGCTGCTCTACTACCGGCTCTCCGCCACCGGGGGCATCATCGTCAAGAATCTCTCCGTCGGCGTCTCGATCGAGGGAGGCAACGCCTGGGCCTACCAGGCCCCGGTCACGTTCTCGAGCCTGAAGTCGGCCGGCAGCGTCTACGTCGTGGCCGATACCCTCATCGGGCCGTTCTTCATCGGGTACGGGCACTCGGGAAGCAACAACAGCTCGGCGTACCTCTATCTCAACAGGACGTTCTGAGCGGGCGGCGCGAAGCCGGGGGCAGGACGAGCCGAATCGCCCGACAGCCTCCCGGCTCCCGCCCTTCGGCTACAGGCGGTTGAGGCCGTCGAGGCCGGCGACCTTGTACGCCTCCGCCATCGTCGGGTAGTTGAAGACGGAGTCGCGGAAGAAGTCGATCGTGCCGCCGAAGGCGAGCACGGCCTGGCCGATGTGGATGATCTCGGTCGCCCGCTCGCCGAAGATGTGGACGCCGAGAAGGCGCCGGGTCTTGCGGTCGAAGAGGAGCTTCAACAGGCCCGTGTCGACGCCGAGCATCTGTCCCTTGGCGAGCTCCTCGAATTTCGACAGGCCGATCTCGTAGGGCACCTTTTCGGCCGTCAGCTCCTGCTCGGTCTTGCCCACCATCGAGATCTCCGGAATCGTGTAGATGCCGTACGGGATCTCCTTGCGGCTCTCGCAGTAGGCGCCGAACATGTGGCAGCTCGCCAGGCGTCCCTGTTCCATCGAGGTCGAGGCGAGCGCCGGGAAGCCGATGACGTCGCCGGCCGCGTAGATGTGCGGCACCGCGGTCTGGAAGAACTCGTTGACGGCGATCCGCCCGCGCTCGTCGGCCGCGAGCCCCGCCGCGTCGAGGCGCAGGAGGTCGGCGTTGGTCCGCCGCCCGACGGTGTAGAGCAGCGTATCGCCGTGGACTTCCTTGCCGCTTTCGAGCGTGGCGACGACGCGGTCCTTCTCGTCGTAGCCGACCGAGAGGACCTTCTCGCCCAGGCGGAACGCGGCGCCGCGCTGGCGCATGAAGTAGAGGAGGGAGTCGATCATCTCGCGGTCCACGAAGTCGAGCACCGCGGGGCGCGCCTCGATGACGGTCACCTTGATGTTGAGCGCCGTGACCATCGAGGCGTACTCGAGGCCGATGACGCCGGCGCCGACGACGATCAGGTCCCGGGGCAGCGAGTCTCCCTGGAGGAGCTGGTCGGAGTCGATGATGCGCTTGCCGTCGAGCGGCACCGTGTCGCTGTGCGCCGGCCGCGTGCCGCAGGCGATCAGGATGCGGTCGGCGCGCACGGTCGACGCGCCTTCGACCGACTCGATCTCCACGGTGTGCGGGTCGACGAACCGCGCGACGCCCGAAAGCGTGGCGACGCGGTTGCGGTTCAACTGCGCGCGGACGACCTCGACTTCGCGCGCGAGGACCTTCTGGACGCGGAAGGCGAGGTCCGCGACCGTGATCTCCTTGGAAACGGTGTAGTCGCGGCCGTAGAACGTGCGTTCCCGGAAACCGGACAGATAGAGGATCGCCTCGCGCAGCGTTTTCGACGGGATGGTCCCGGTGTGGAGGCAGACGCCGCCGACCATCTCCTTGCGGTCGATGACGGCGACCTTCTTGCCGAGCTTGGCCGCGGCGATGGCGCCCTTCTGGCCGGCGGGCCCGGTGCCGATGACGACCAGGTCGTAGGAGTTGGAGTCCATGGCGTCAGCCTCTCACGCGGCGCATGAAGTTGTCGTTCAGCCGGCCGCGGGCGGCCGGTGGCTCGCGTCGAACTCGTCCGAGGCGAGCAGACAGTCCACGACGTTGGTGCGCGCGATGCCCTGCTCGATTTCGCCGGCATAGAACGCGAGGCCGCCCTCGTCCGGCTCGCGCCCGAGGAGCGTGCGATAGACGCGGGTCACGTACTCGCGCGGCGCGAGCGTCCGGCCGTCCCGGACGAGCGGCTCGGCGAGGGCCCGCAGACCGATCTCGCCGGACAGGAGGCGCGCCCGCTCGGCCGAGGCCCCGGGGCC
>DATJPZ010000021.1:0-9271 GCA_035506175.1 Thermoanaerobaculia bacterium
GGGTTCGCGTTGCCGATGATCGTCGCGGCGACTTCCTTCCGTTCGACCGGATCCGGCAGCGCGGCGGCCAGGTGCGCCGAGAGCGTCGCCGTCAGCGAGGCCGCGAGCACCGAGCCGAGGACGGCGAATCCCACCGTCGAGCCGAGAGCCCGCTGCGCGCTCATGATCCCCGAGGCCATGCCGGCGCGCTCCGGCGGCACCGCCGTCATCGCGAGCGACGTGATCGGCGTCAGGCACAGCGCGCTCCCGAGCGACGAGAAGACCATGCCCGCGACGACGACCGGCGTCGCGTGGCCCATCCCCGCGATCAGCACGCCGAAACCGACGATCTGCGAGAAGAGCCCGGCGAGGATCAGCCGCCGCGAGCCGACGACGCCCATCATCTTCCCGGCGCGCAGCGACACCAGCGTGCACGTCGCGCTGTAGGGAAGCAGCAGGAGGCCCGCCTGCGTCGGCGAGAAGCCGCGGACGTTCTGGAGGTATTGCGTGATGACGAGGAGCATTCCGTAGACCGCGAAGAGCACGGTGAAGATCGTGAGGATGGCGAGCGAGTACGTCCGGTCGTGGAACAGCGACAGGTCCATCATCGGGTCGCGGCTGGCGCGCTCGACCACGACGAACGCCACGAGAGCCGCCACCGCGACGCCGAAGAGGCCGAGAATCTCCGGCGACGTCCAGCCGGCGCGGGGCCCCTCGATCACGGCGTACGCGAAGGCTCCCACGGCGGCGACGAACAGCAGCTGGCCGGGGGCGTCGAAGCGCCGCGGCCGTTCGTCGCGCGATTCCGCCACGAAGCGGGACGTCAGCACGAGCACCGCGAGGCCCACCGGAACGTTGACGAGAAAGATGAGGCGCCACCCCGCCCGCTGGACGAGAAACCCGCCGAGCGTCGGGCCGATGGCCATCGCCGTCGACGCGATGGCCGTCCAGATGCCGATCGCCCAGGCCTTCTGTTTCGGGTCGGCGAAGGCGGCGCTGACGAGCGCGAGCGACGTGACGTTGACCGTCGCCGCCGCGATGCCCTGGACGCCGCGCGCGGCGTTGAGCACGTCGAGCGAGCGCGCGAGGCCGCACGCGATCGACGCGGCCGTGAAGAGCGCGATGCCCGCGAGGTAGAGCTTGCGCCGGCCGCGGAGATCCGCCAGCGTCCCCGCCGACATGATCGCGACGGCCATGCCCAGGCTGTAGGCCGTCACGACCCACTGGAGGCCGGACTCGCCGACGTGGAAGTCGTCCTGGATCGACGGCAGCGCGACGTTGACGATCAGCGCGTCGAGGAAAATCATGAACAGGCCGAGGCCTGTCGCGGCGAGCGTGAAGCGCTGGGTCCGGTCCATCGGGCCTCCGGAAAAGAGTGCGGCCAGCTTCTCACAGCACGAGCCCCTCCGCGGTACCGATGTACGATCCGCCGCCAGGGAGGCCCCTCCATGTCAGGATCCCGCCGGGAGTTCCTCGCGCGCACCGCCGCCGGGCTCGTCGGGGCCGCCGCCGCCGGCAAAGCCCTCGCCGAGCAGCAGCCCGCACCGCAAACGACGCCGGCCGCCGGCACGCCGCCCGCGTTTGGCACGGCGCCGCCGGTCGGCCCCGAGGTCACCGCCGCGACGGTCACCGAGGCCGAGAAGCTCGCGCGCGTCACGCTGACGCCGGCCGAGAAGGACCAGGTCGCCGGCAACTGGCGCCAGTCCATGGCGGCGACGATGGAGCGGCGCACGGGTCCGCGCAAGGTCGCCCTCGAGACGACGATCTCCCCCGCGTCGCGCTGGAATCCGCTGATCCCGGGCGTCTCGTCCGGTCCCACGCGCGACCGGTTCGTCCGGTCGTCGGCCGCGCCGCGTCCGCTGCCGAAGAAGGACGACGACATCGCGTTTGCGACCGTCGCCGAGCAGTCGCGCTGGATCGAGTCGCGCGCGCTCTCGTCGGAGCGGCTGACGAAGATCTATCTCGGGCGGATGGAGCGCTTCGACCCGAAGCTCAGGTGCATCATCACGCCGACCCCCGCGCTCGCGTTGACGCAGGCGCTTCAGGCCGACGCCGAGATCGCGGCCGGCAAGTACCGCGGGCCGCTCCACGGCATCCCGTTCGGGGTCAAGGATCTCCTCGACACCAGGGGCATCCTGACGACGTACGGCGCGGAGCCGTACCGCAACCGCATTCCCAACGCCGACGCCGTCGTGGTCAAGCGCCTCTACGACGCGGGCGCGGTGCTCGTCGCCAAGCTCTCGCTCGGCGCCCTCGCGTTGAACGACGTCTGGTTCGGCGGCCAGACGATGAACCCCTGGCTCCTCGAGGAAGGCTCGGGCGGCTCGAGCGCCGGCCCGGGCGCGGCCACCGCCGCGGCGCTCGTCGCCTTCTCGGTCGGCAGCGAGACGGGCGGCAGCATCGTGGACCCGGCCATGCGCTGCGGCCTCGCGGGCCTGCGGCCGACGTTCGGCCGCGTGGCGCGCACCGGCGCGATGACGCTCTGCTGGTCGCTCGACAAGCTCGGGCCCATGACGCGCGGCGTCGAAGACACCATGCTGGTCCTTTCCGCGATCACGGGCCCCGACGCGGGCGATCTCTCGAGCCTGCCGTCGCACCTCGATTTCGACGCCAACGGCCCGGTCAAGGGCCTCAAGGTCGGCTTCATCCCGGCGTGGATGAACGAGAGCCCGGCGACCGAGGTGGACCGCGCCGCGCTCGGCACCGTGCGCCGTCTCGGCATGACGCCGGTCGAGGTGTCGCTCCCCGACTGGCCGTACGGCTCGCTCAACACGATCCTCTTCGCCGAGGCGGCCGCCGCGTTCGAGGAGCTGACGCTCTCGGGAGGCCTGAGCCAGTTGAAGGCCCAGGTCCCCGACGCCTGGCCCAACACCTTTCGCCAGGCGCGCTTTCTGTCCGCGGTGGACTACGTCCAGGCCGACCGCATGCGCCGCGAGGTCGCCGACCGCATGCGCCGGATCTTCGACACGGTCGACGTGCTGCTGGTGCCGTCGCTGCGCGACGAGATCCTCACGATCACGAACTTCACCGGACATCCCGCGCTCGTGGTGCGAGCCGGATTCATCGAGGTCAGCGAAGCTCGAAGCGACTGGGCCCCGGACCCGAAGAACCCGATGCCGAAGTTCTCGACGCCGCGCCGCGTGCCGCACGGGATCTGCCTGATCGGGCGGATGTTCGACGAGGGCACGATCGCGACGGCCGGTCTGGCCCTGGAGCGAACCTTCGGCGTCGCGGCGGAAAAACCACCGGGCTTCTGAAGGCTCGCCGGCACGATCACTCCGGGTTCTCAGTCTCCCACGAGGCGCCGGCCTCGTCCTGATGCAAATGCGCCTATGGAGGCCCGGGCGCGCCTGCTACCTAGAAGGTGTCAAGGAGGTGCCTATGACACGCATCAGGGTGGCCGGACTCGCGATCCTCGCGGGCGCCGTTGCCGTTTTCGCACTCGCCCAGAACGCCGACAAGAACAGCGCCGGACCGACCCGGAACGATTACCGGCTCGGCGTCGTCCAGCCGCTCGAGGGCGCCGAAGTCGTCGGTCCGATCGTCCAGGTCATCGTGAACACCGAGATTCCCGGGGACACCGACGTGCGCCGCGACGTCAACTCGATGCCGCGCCCGGACGTTCAGGTGTACCTGGACGACGCCGTCGCCGGACGGATGCGCGACGAGAACAACGTCGTTCAGCTCGAGAACGTGACGCCGGGACCGCACACCATCGTGCTCCTCGCTTTGAACCGCGCCAACGAGGTCATCGACCGGAAGGTGATCCACATCATCGCCCTGGCGCCTCCGGCCAGGCCCGCGCCCGCGGCGAAGCGCCCGGTGCCCCCGCCTCCGGCTCGCGTCGAGGTTCCGCCGCCGGCTCCGGAGCCGCCCGCGCCGGCACCCGCCCCCGAGGTCCAGATGCCGAAGACCGCCACGAACGATCCGCTCCTCGTTCTCGCGGGCCTCGCGCTTCTCGCCGGCGGATTTGCCCTGCGCCGTTTCGCGTGAAGGTTCCCGTCAACCCGAGGCGCTGGCTCGACGTCGCCAACCTGCTCGTCGTCGCCGGCGCCCTGCTTCTCGTCCGGCCGGCCGCGGATTTCGCGGCCGGCTGGCGGGCTCAGTCGCGCGGACTTCCCGATCTGGCCGCGTCCGCGCCGACGAGGTCGATCTCGAACCCGAGCCCGAGCCCGCGCGAAGGAGACCCCGTGGGGCGCCTGGAACTGCCCCGGCTCGGCGTCGACCTCGTCGTCTTCGAAGGGACGTCCGACGCGACGCTGCGGAAAGGACCGGGCCACCTCTCGGGCACGGTCCGGCCCGGCGCGCCCGGCAACTGCGTCATCGCCGGGCACCGCGACACGTTTTTCCGGCGGCTCGCGCGCGCCCGCGAGAGCGATCTGGTGCGCCTCTTCGCCGCCGGCCGAGTGACGACGTACCGGCTCGAGGGCCGCCGCGTCGTCCGTCCCGAACAGCTCGACGTCCTCGGGCCGACGTCCGACGGCCGCCTCACGCTCGTGACCTGCTATCCGTTCCGCTGGATCGGCGACGCCCCCTATCGGCTGGTCTGGACCGCGCGGCCGGTCGACGCCAACGCCGGGACGATCGCCGCCCGCTGACCCCGGGACCTCCGACCCCGCCATATGATCCCGCGATCGCGATGGCGCGATTCGTGCTGACGAGCACGACCAGGGAGGCTTCCATGAAACGAAAAGCGACCGCGGAGTGGCGAGGCGATCTGAAGACGGGCCGGGGAACGCTCACGACCGACAGCGGCGTTCTCCACGACGCGCGCTACTCCTTCACCACGCGCTTCGAGGGCGAGAAGGGCACCAACCCCGAGGAGCTCGTCGCGGCCGCGCACGCCGGCTGCTTCGCGATGGCGCTGTCGGGCGAGCTCGGCAAGGTGAGCCTCACGGCCGAGAGCCTGCGCGTGACCGCCACGGTCTCCCTCGAGAAGGACGCGAGCGGCTGGTCCATCACGGAGTCGAACCTCGAGCTCGCCGCGCGCGTTCCCGGCGCGTCGCCCGAGGCCTTCCAGGCCGCGGCCGATTCCGCCAAGGCGAACTGCCCGCTCTCGAAGCTGCTCAAGGCGAAGATCACGCTCGCCGCGCGCCTCGAGAACGCGTGACCCGCGGCCGCAAGGCCCTGTGGGCGGCGCTCGCCGCCGGGACGATCCTGACCGTCGCCGTGATGGCGGCCCTCCCGATCGTCGTGCGGCGGCTGCTGACCGGGCCGACGCTTCGGGTGCTCATCAACGCGCGGCCGCGGGATTTCTTCATCGACTGGGAGGAGGCGAGCTCCCCGCGCCTCGGCCACGTGACGATCCGGAACCTCACGCTGCGGGGCAGCGACCCGAACGTCCAGTGGTTCGCCCGGGTCGAACGGGTCGAGCTCGACTACTCGCTGCTCGCGCTGCTGCGCCGGTCGTTCCAGGCGCGCAACGTCTCCGGGTCGGGGCTCTCGTTTTCCCTGCGCAGCAAGCTGCCCCCCGGCTCCACGGTCCCCGACGCCGCGCTGCTGCCTCCCATTCCCGGGTTCTCCGACCCTCCGCTGAAGTCCCCGGACGACCACTTCTTCGTGGAACCGAATCCGTGGCTCGTCGACCTGCGCACGGTCGCGATCGACCACTTCGACGACATCTGGATCAACCAGTTTCGGTACCAGGGCCCGGCGCGCCTGCAGGGCGGGCTTCTCCTGCGGCCGCTCCAGATGGTCCAGATCGTCGCCGCCGCCATCTCGCTCCAGGGCGGCCGGCTGCGCGTCGGAACGAATCCCGTCGGCCTCGGGCTGACCGGTTCGATCGTCGTCTCGTCGCGCCGATTCGAGCCCCTCCGCGTGCCGCTGCCGGAGCTGCCTCCCGTGCTCACGGCCGACGTGAAGCTCGACGTCCGCGTCGAATCGCTCTCGACCCTCGACGCGCTGGTCTCCCTGCCCGCAGGCCTGCGCTTCGACGGCGGCTCGGGCACCGCCGCGATCCGGCTCGCCGCGCACGAAGGCGTCCTCGACGGCGACGTCGCGGTGTCGTTCGACGAGGGCCGCCTGCGCCTGGGCGACGTTCCGAACGCCCTCGGCGTCTCGGGTTCGCTGTCGGCCTCCGTGAAGCCGCACGAGCTCCGGAGCCTGTCGCTCGACGCCCTCTTTTCGGACCTGACGGGAGACGTGAAGCTCGACCTGCGAGCCGACAGGCTGCAGGTCCTCGCAAAGCTCGCTCGCCTGCCGACCGGCATGAGGATCGAAGGAGGCGCCTCGACGGCGTCGATCCGCGCGGCCGCGAAGGGGGGCGTCGCGGACGGCAAGGTCTCGCTGCGCGTGAAGAGCGCCGCGGTGCGCACGAAGCAGTACCGGCTGCGCGGCGACGCGAGCGTGGACGTGCCGGTCCGGCAGTGGAAGCTGTCCGGCGGCTCGTTCGACGTGTCGGGAGCTCGCGTCGCCCTGACCGACGTCTTCTCGACGGGCGACGATCCGGCGCGGAAGTGGTGGGGCACCGTGGACGTGCCGTCCGGGCGCCTCGGCAAGACCATCTCCGCGAAAGTCCTGCTTCAGTGCCGCGACGCGCGGCCGCTGCTGGCGCTCTTCGGCGTGACGCTGCCCGCCTGGACCAACGGCCTCGTCAAGCTCGACGACTTCTCGGCGACGGCCGACGTCGCGGCCGCGCCCGGGGTCCTGCGCGTCGCCGGCCTCGAGGCCACGGGCGGCACCTTTCACGTCCTCGGGCAGTACGCCGAGGACCACGACGCCGCCAGCGGCGCCTTTCTCATCGAGTCGGGAATCCTGCTGCTCGGCGTCGAGGTCGTTCCCCCGAAGCCCGCGAAGGTCCGGCTCCTGCTCGCCAAGCAGTGGTACGAGAAGCAGGTCCGGCAGCCCGCCGCCGGCGGGAAGTGATCGCCGCTACTTTTTCGGGGGGCGCGCCGGCCGCAGCTCGATCCGCGACGCGATCGCGCGGTCCGGAAAGCGGACGAGATCCGCGACGGCCTCCGCGACGTCCTCGGGCCGCAGCATCCACGAGGCGTCCTGGTTGCCGTGCGAGTGGCTCCAGTCGGTGGCGACCGAGCCGGGCAGCACCGTCGCCAGGCGGACCCCGGCATGCCGCAGGTCGAGCATGGCCGCCTCGGAGAATCCGAGGAGGCCGAACTTCGAGGCGTTGTACGCCGCGCCGCCGGGAAACGCGTTCACCGCCGCGAGCGAGGCGATGTTCACGATGAAGCCGCCGCCGGTCTCCTTCATCAGCGGCGCCGCGTACCGCACCGCGTAGAACGGACCGAAGAGGTTCGTCTCGAGGACCTCGCGGAAGCGCTCCGGGTCCAGCTGGTCCACCGGGCCGAAGTGGCCGATTCCCGCGTTGTTGACGAGAACGTCGAGGCGGCCGCCCTCGCGCGCCGCCGATTCGACCAGCCGCTTCTGGTCCTCCTCGCGCCGCGCGTCGGCGGCGAATCCGCGCACGGCGAGACCTTCCTTCGCGCAGCGCGCGAGCGCCTCCCGCACGGAGCCTTCCGTTCGGCCGGACAGGAACACCGAGAATCCGTCGGCGCAGAGCCGGCGCACGATCGCCGCTCCGATGCCCCGGGTGCCGCCGGTGACGAGCGCGACGCGGGAGGCGGCCATGGGAGACGCATCTTAGCGTGTCGCCCGGGCCGCGGTGTATGTTCCGGCGATGCGCCAGCGTCGGCTCGGCTCGACCGCACGCCGGGTTCACCCCGTCGGCCTCGGCTGCATGGGGCTCTCGTGGGGCTACCGCGACCACTCCGTCGACGAGGCCGCGGGAATCGACCTGATCCGGCAGGCGATCGACCTCGGCGTCGACCACTTCGACACCGCCGACGTCTACGGCCCCTTCAAGAACGAGTCGCTTCTCGGCCGCGCGCTCGAGGGCCGGCGCGACCGCGTCGTGCTCGCGACGAAGATGGGCCTCGTCGTCGAAGACGCGGCGACGTACGCCTACGGACGCGACGGCCGCCCCGAGCACGTGCGCGCCGCGTGCGACGCCTCGCTCGCCCGCCTCGGCGTCGACATCATCGACCTCTACTACCTTCACCGCGTCGACCCGAAGACGCCCGTCGAGGAAACGTGGACCGCCATGGCGGGCCTCGTCGCCGCCGGCAAGGTTCGCTGGCTCGGCATTTCCGAGCCGACCGTCGCCGAGCTCGAGCGCGTCTCCCGCATCCATCCGGTCACCGCCGTGCAGTCGGAGCTGTCGCTCTGGACCCGCGACCACCTCGCCGAGGTCGTGCCCTGGTGCGCCGCGCACGGCGCGTCGTTCGTCGCGTTCTCCCCGCTCGGGCGCGGGTTCCTGACGGGAGCGATCGCCGCCGACGCCCGATTCGGCCCCGAGGACTTCCGCTCGAAGCTGCCGCGCTTCCGTCCCGAAGCCGTCGCCGAGAACCAGCGCCTCGTCGAGCGGGTGCGCGACGTCGCCGCGCGGCGCGGCGCCACGCCGGCTCAGATCGCTCTGGCGTGGGTTCTTTCGCGGGGCGAGCAGGTCCTCGCGATTCCGGGCACGCAGCGCCGCCGCTACCTCGAGCAGAACGTCGCAGCCGCCGAGATCGCGCTCACCGCCGAGGAGCTCGCCCTGCTCGATGCCCTGCCCGCGCCCGTCGGCGGAAGGTACTGAAGCGGCCGCGAGCGCGCCCTCAGGCCTTCTTCGCGGGCACCAGCACCAGGACCAGGCCGAGGGCGGCGAGGCCCGCGGCGATCCAGCGGCCGGTCTCCCAGCCTTCCTTCCGGGACCGCTCGCTCGAGGAGAAGGTGGACTTGAGCGTCCCCTCGACCGAGTCGTACCCGCTCCGACGGCTCGAGGCCAGGACGAAGCCCGCCAGTCCGGCCACCAGGAGGACGATGCCGATCATTTTCATGGCGCTCCTCGTCGCAAGAACGATACCAGCACGGGGCGGACATCGTCTGTCCGACCGGCCGGCGCATCCTTCGAGCATGGGAACGATCCTCGACCCGGCCGCCTGGTGCCGCCAGCGCTGGTGCCGGGAGAGCGCGGAGGTCGAGCACTTTGCCGGCGACGGCTGCTCGTGCGACCCGCACGGCCGCGAGGACGCCGTGGAGACCCGGCCCATCCGCCTGAAGGCGCACGCCGCGCGTCTCCAGGCCTTCGCCTGCCGGGCGTGCGGCGCGAAGACCCGCGACATGGTCGAGGGTCCGGATCTCTTCTTCCGCTGCGGGCCCTGCGCCGCCGCCAACCGCTGGCCGCGCGTCGGAGGGGCCGGCGGACGCTGAGTCGCGGCCTAAAATGAAAGGAGGCGGGATTTCCGCCTCCTGCCGTCGGGGACCGCCGGTCGCGATCACCCGTCACGGTTCGTTGAGT
>DATJPZ010000022.1:0-10259 GCA_035506175.1 Thermoanaerobaculia bacterium
GGCTCATCGCGACGCCGAGCCGCGGGTCGGTCGACCGGGGGTCAGCCGCCGCCATCGTCTCGAAGACGGCGAGGCTCCGGCCGTAGTCGTCGAGCGCCGCCGCGGTGTCGCCGAGGGCGGATTCGGTGTTGCCGATCGCCATGAGCGTGTAGGCGAGGTCTCTCCGGAACGTCACGCTCGACGCGTCCTCGGCGACGAGGCCCTGCTGGATCTCGGCCGCGGCGCGGTACCGCTCCAGCGCGCGCGGCAGGTCCGAAGCGCTCGTCGCGGCGTCGCCCGTGAGATAGATGTTCTGGCCGAGGCTGCGCCGCACGGTCCGGTCCGACGGGCGCTCGCGCCGCTGCTGCTCGAGAATCGCCGCCTGCTTCGCCAGGGCCGCGGCCGCCTCGGCGGACTTTCCGGCGATCGTCGCGTCGTAAGCGACGTACTGCCAGGCCTGAGCGAGGTCCATCTGCCGATCCGCGTCCCCGGGGAACCTCCCGGCGCGGGCCTCGCGCAGCGCGAGCCCCTTCCTGGTCATCTCCAGCGCCTCCGCCGCCTGCCCCTCGCTCAACGCGAGACCCCCGTCGACCAGGTACGTCGTCGCGAGCGTCGCCTGGTCCGCGTCCGAATCCCCCGGCCCGGCGACCGCGGGCTCGAGGAGAGCGATCGCCTTGCGGTAACTCGCCCCGGCACCCTCGAGATCGCCGAGGTTCGCCATGAAGGGGTTCCCCTGCACGTCGCCGACTCGCCGGTATGCCTCGGCGAGCTCGCGCCGCAAGGCGCGGTCGCCCGTCGACTCCCGGGCGAGCGAGTCGAGGTACTCGAGCGCCCGCCGCACGACCAGGGCGCGCGCGGGCGTCGCGCCGGGCAGGTCGCGGATCGCGTCGTGGAACTCGAAGAGGAAGGAGTTGGCCAGGCGCCGGACGTCGTTGAAGCGCCGCTCGGCCCGCGCCTCGGCCGCCCGGGCCCGCGCCGCCTCCCGCAGCGTCGCGAAGACGCCGCCGGCGAGGGCGACGAAGACGAGCGCCGTCGCCGCCACGCCGACGCGGTGCCGGAGCACGAAGCGGCTCGCCCGGTAGGCTCCCGAGCCGCGCCGCGCCTCGACCGGCTGGCCCTCGAGGTATCGCCCGACGTCTTCGGCGAGGGCGGCCGCGGACGGATAGCGCCGCTCGGGTTCCTTGCGCATCGCCTTGAGGACGATGGCGTCGAGGTCGGGCGACAGGCCCGCGGTCCGCGTGCTCGGCCGCTCGGGCTCGCGCTCGCAGACGACCTGCAGGAGCTCGGCGGGGTCGCTCGACGCGATCCGGTACGGCTTCTCGCCGCACAACATTTCGTAGAGCACGACGCCGAGCGAGTACACGTCGCTCGCGGTCGTGACCGGGCGTCCGCGCACCTGCTCCGGGCTCGCGTACTCGGGCGTCAGCACGCGCTCGAGCGTCGCCGTCCGGTCGGCTCCTTCGGCGGCGCTGTTGTCCGTCAGCAGCTTCGCGATGCCGAAGTCGAGCAGCTTCGGCGTCCCCTCCGGCGTGACGAGCACGTTGCCGGGCTTCAGGTCCCGGTGCACGACCAGGTGCTGGTGGGCGTACTGCACCGCGGCGCAGATCTCCTGGAAGAGCCGGAGGCGCTCGCGCACCGAAAGCCCGCGCTCGCGGCAGTACTGGAGCAGCGGTTCGCCCTCGACGTGCTCCATCACCAGGTAGGGCTCGCCCGCCGCCGTCGTCCCGCCGTCGAGCAGCCGCGCGATGTTGGGGTGATCGAGCGCGGCGGCGATCTGCCGCTCTCCCCGGAAGCGCCGCAGGTCGTGCTCGCCGACGAGCCCGGGCCGCATCAACTTCACGGCCACGCGGCGCTCGAACGCGTCGTCGGCCCGCCGCGCCAGGTACACGACCCCCATCCCCCCGCGGGCGATCTCGGCCGTCAGGGCGTACACACCGATGCGCTCGCCGGTTCGGTCGGGCATCGGCGGCAGCTCGACGCCCGCCGCGACGGCGTTTTCCGCGTCCAGCATCCCGCCCCCGCTCTCGGCCGCGCGCGCGAGCGCCTCGACCCGGTCCCGGAGCGCGCCGTCGGCGCCGCAGACGGCCTCGAGGAACCCGGCCCGCTCCGACGCCGGCCGCTCGAGCGCCGGGTCGAGGATCTCCTTGACGCGCCGCCACTCTTCCGGGGTCACGCGCGCGTCCTTCTCATCCCCAGGCTCCCGCCTCGAGACCGATCTCGTGGCGAAGGAAGGCCCGGGCGGTCCGCCACTCGCGCTTGACGGTCGCCGTCGACACGCCCGCGACCTCCGCGGTCTCCTCGACCGACAGGCCCGCGAAGAACCGCAGCTCGACGACCCGGGCCTGCCGGGGGTCGAGGCGCTCGAGCTCCGTCAGCGCCCGATCGAGCGCCAGCAGCTCCGGCGCCCGGTCCGGGCCGCCGGAATCGGGTCCGGCGTCGACGTACAGGGTCCCGGGTGTGCGCTTGGCCGCCTGGCGGCGCCGCGCGTGGTCGACGAGAACGCGGCGCATCATCTGCGCCGCGATCCCGTAGAAGTGCGCGCGGTTGGCCCACGTCACCGAGCGCTGGCCGACGAGCCGCAGGTACGCTTCGTGAACCAGCGCGGTCGGCTGGAGCGTGTGGTCGCCGCGTTCGGCGCGCAGGTGCGACGCCGCGAGCTTGCGCAGCTCGCCGTAGACCAGGGGCATCAGGCGTTCGAGTGCGCCCCGGTCGCCCGCGCTCCACTCTCTGAGGAGGGCGGTAACCTCTTCTCCCGACGGCTTTTCCATGGATCGCGCCGGCTTCCCGGCTGAGGCGAAATTAGACCACAACGACAACGTCCGTGATCCCGCCGGGCGCCGGCTTGCGCGTGTGAGTCTGGAGGTTCAACCATGGCCGCGAAAACGCTTCGCTCGGCGGGGTTTCTGTCCCTCGGGATGCTGCTTTCGTCCGCGGTGACCCTCCCGGCGAACACGCTGACGGTCACCACGACGGCCGACACCGGGACCGGCTCTCTGCGCCAGGCGATCCTCGACGCCAACGCGGGCGCCGGGAACGACACGATCGCGTTCAACATCGCGGGCGCCGGGCCGTACGTGATCCTCCCCCAGGCACCCGGGCTTCCGGCCGTGCTCAAACCGACCACCATCGACGGAACGACGCAGCCCGGGTACGCCGGCGCGCCGATCATCGAGATCGCCAACCTCGCCGGCAGCGCCCTGAAGCTCCAGGCCGGCTCGTCCACGGTCCGCGGGCTCGTCGTGCGCGGAAACAACGCCGGCATCTCGCTCGAGAGCAGCAACAACCACGTCGAGAACTGCTACGTCGGCACGGACGTGACGGGCACGATCGCCGCGGGCAACGGCACCGGGATCGTCGTCCAGTCGGGCACGACGGGCAACACGATCGGCGGCTCGACGGCGGCGAAGCGCAACGTGATCAGCGGCAACGTCTCGGGAATCGCGCTCGTCAACTGCACGGGCGCCGTCATCCAGGGCAACTACATCGGGACGACCGCCGACGGGACCGCCGCGCTCGGCAACAGCCAGGGCATCCTCGCGACCGCCACCACCAACCTCGCGGTGGGCGGATCGGGAGCCGGCGAGGGGAACGTCATCGCCGGAAGCGCCATGGAGGGGATCTTCCTGACGGGCGGAACCGGGGCGCACGTGCAGGGCAACCGGATCGGAACGAACGCGGCGGGCACCGAGGCTCTCGGAAACGACGTCGGCGTCAGCGCGTCCGGCCACACGGGGCTCGTCGTCGGCGGGAACTTCAACGCGGGCGAAGGCAACGTCATCTCCGGTAATACCCACCAGGCGGTGCTGATCAACAGCGTCGGCTCCGTCGTGAAGGGCAACACGATCGGCCTCGACGTCACCGGGCAGCAGCTCCTCCGCAACGGGACCGGCGTCCAGCTCGGGCCCACGGCCACCGACGCCGTCATCGGCAGCATCGTCAACGGCGAGGGCAACGCCATCGCCTGGAACGACGTCGGCGTCTACAACGACGGCGTCCGCAACGCCATCCGCGGCAATCCCATCTTCTTCAACGGATCGATCGGCATCGACAACGACCCGGCCGGCGTGACGCCGAACGACCCGCTCGACGCGGACACCGGCGCGAACGAGCTGCAGAACTTCCCGTTCGTCTCCTCGGTCGACTACGGGAGCACGTCGCTGATCGTGCACGGCATCCTCCAGTCCACCCCGAACACCACGTTCGACCTCGACTTCTACGAGAGCCCGTCCTGCACGCCGCACCCCCGCGACCTCCTCCAGAGCGCGTACTACATCGGCTCGACGCAGGTCACGACGGACGGCTCGGGCAACGTCTCCTTCGACACCACCCTTGCCGACGCCAACGCCGCCAACCAGCCGCTCATCTCCGTCACCGCGACGGATCCCTCCGGAAACACGTCCGAGTTCTCGCAGAACGTGATCTACGCCTCGAGCCCGCGGTCGGGCCCGCCGGCCGGCGGCGTGACGGTGACGCTCACCGGAACCCATTTCGTCGCGGGCGCGGGCGTCTCGTTCGGCGGAGTCGCGGGAACCAATGTCCTGCTCACGGACGTGACCAGCATGACGGCGGTCGCGCCGGCCCTTGCCGCGGCGACCGTCAACGACATCCAGGTGACCAACCCCGACGGCACCTTCGGGACCCTGAAGAAGGCGTGGATCGTCGACTTCCTCGACGTGCCGCCCGCCCAGCAGTTTTACGCCTGGGTCACGACGCTCGTCTCGAACGGCATCACCGCCGGCGTCGGCGGCGGCCTCTATGGCGTGGTCCAGCCGACGCTGCGGCAGCAGATGGCGGTGTTCCTGCTCAAGGGCCGCCACGGAATCTGCTACGTGCCGCCCCACTGCTCGGGCGCGTTCGCCGACGTGCCCTGCCCTTCCACCTTCGCCGACTGGATCGAGGCCCTCGCGGCCGAAGGCATCACCGGCGGCTGCGGCGGCGGCAACTACTGCCCCACCAACCCGGTGCGCCGCGACCAGATGGCGGTGTTCCTTCTGAAGGCCGAGCACGGACCGGCGTACGTTCCTCCCTCGTGCGCCGGCATTTTTCCGGACGTGCCGTGCCCGTCGGCCTTCGCCAACTGGATCGAGGCCCTCGCGGCCGAGGGCATCACCGGCGGCTGCGGCGGCGGCAACTACTGCCCGGCCAACCCGAACACGCGCGGCCAGATGGCGGTGTTCATCGACAAGACGTTCGGACTGGAGTAGCTCCGGACGCGTCGGGCTTCAGGAGGCCGGGAGCGCCTGCGCCGGCGCCACCGGCGAGAGGCGCTGCGCCTCTTCGTGCTCCTTGAGGTAGGCGGCGGCCTTCATCATCCGCTGCGTGCGCGCGAGAACGCGCGTCAGGTACGGCACCTGCGCCAGCTTGATCTGCCGCATCCAGTCGATCCAGCGCTTCTCGCCCGAGGTGTTCAGGATCGACCGCCGCCACGTCTCCGCGTAGAGCTCGAAGAATCGCTTCGCGCCGAGGCGCGGCTCCCAGAGCACGTGGTGCATGTCGTATTTGAACCAGGGCTGCCCCTGCAGCACCGGCGCGAGCTTCTGGAAGAGCTCGGTGCCCGGGAGCGGGGTCAGGATCGTGTAGCCGGCGCGCTGAAAGCCGTTCGTCGCGACGAAATCCCAGAGCTCCTCGAACCGCGCCTCGTCCCAGTCCGGGTCGACCAGGAAGTTGCCGGTCACGCCGTAGCGAAGCCGTCGGGCGATCCGCGCCGCCTCGAGCGACGCGGAGACTCCCGCGTCCTTGGTGACGCTCGCGAGGCCCGCGTCGGAGGCCGCCTCGAGACCGAAGAAGATGTCGAAGTCCTTCGCGATGGGACGCCAGGCCTCGAGCAGATCGGCATGCCGTCCGACGAGGTCCGTCCGCGTCTGGACGAGAATCCAGCGCTTCTTCACGCCGCGCGCCTTCAGCGCCTCGGCGAGCGCGCGGCTGCGCTCCGGATGGTTCCAGAAGAGGTCGTCGGCCACGAAGACCGCGTCGCCGACCGAGGCGAAGTCGTCCACGACCGCGCCGATCGAACGCTCGCGGAACGAGCGCCCGTAGAGCTGCCACACCGAGCAGAAGCTGCAGCGGAACGGACAGCCGCGCGCCGTCTCGACGAGCCAGACAGGCTTGAAGAGCAGGCAGTGATACCGGTCGCGGTAGCGCGCGACGAGATCGCGCGCCGCGGTCGGCACGGCGTCGAGCCCGGTCCGATCCGAGAGCGGCGGCGTCGCGGCCCATCCGTCCCGCGACCGGACGAGGAGCGCCGGCACGCCGCCGAGCCCGCGGCCGGCCGCCAGCGCGTCCGCGACGGCCGGCACCACCTCCTCGCCGTCGTCGACGCAGATCGCGTCGACCTCCGGCGCCTGCAGGGGACCGGGGTACGCGGCGGCGGCGTGCCCGCCCACGAGGATCCGCGTCTCCGGCGACGCCCGCCGCACGGCGCGCGCCGTCTCGAGCACGCGGTCGTACTCGAGCGCGTGCATGCAGGAGATCCCGACGAGCGCCGGGCGCGTCTTCTTCACCCAACCGGCCGCGCTCCCCCCGAAGCGCAGGTCTACGACCGTCGGCTCGTGGCCGCGGGCCCGCAGCGCCGCGCCGACGTACTCGAGGCCGAGCGGCTCGACGCGGAAAAACGGTCCCAGCCCGAACCGTTCGTTGCCCGGATCGGGACGGATGAGAAGCACTTTCATGGTGCGCCGGCGATTGTAGACTTGAACGCCTGCATGGGAGAAGCCGCCGCGGCCAACGGATACCCCGGCGCGCCTCCGCCCGTCCGCGGCCGCAAGAAGTGGGTCAGCCACGGCCTGTCGAACCGCGTCGTCTACGGCGGGCTCCACTACGGCGCGCGCTGGCTCCCGATGGCCGCGTTGAACGCGATCAACCTCGTGGGCAACAGCCTGGCCGTCACGTTCCTGCGCCGCACCAAGGCCGGCATGCGCGACAACTTCGTCAACGCCCTCGGCGTCTCCGGGGCGCGCGCCGCGGAGCTCGCCCGCAAGCAGTTCTTCGAGTACGGCCGTCACACGATCGACGTCTGGCGGCTGCGGAGCGAAGCGTTCATCCCGCGGATCACCTCCTTCGCGGACGACGCCCGCGTGATCGCGGCGAGCCGGAACGGCGGCCGCGGGTTTCTGCTCGTGACCGGCCACGTCGGGAACTGGGAGATGGGCGCCGTCACGCTGCGCCAGCACGATCTCGTCCCCGCGGTCGTCGGGCAGGCCGAGCTCGACCCGAACGTCCAGGACATGCGCCAGCAGCTGCGCGAACGCCTCGGCGTCGAGTCGATCGACATCGGCTCGTCGATGGCGACGGCGTTCAAAGTTCGCGCCGCGATCGACCGCGGCCGCGCCGTCGCGCTGCTGGTCGACCGCGCGTACCCGGAAGACCGCGTCGTCGTCCCGTTCTTCGGCAAGCCCACGCCGTTTCTCCGCTCGCCGGCGCTGCTCGCGCGATTCTGCGGCTGTGACCTGCTTCCGGGCTTCTTCCTGAGAAACCCCGACGGCTCCTACTTCAACGTCTGGGGCGCGCCGCTGTCGGCCGACCCGTCCGTCCCGCCCGACGACGACGCGCGGCGGATCATGGCGCGCGTCGCCGCCGACCTCGAAGGCGTCGTGCGCCGCTACCCGACGCAGTGGTTCAACTTCTACCGGTTCTGGGACGTCTTGCGTTCGTAGGGGCGGCCCTTGCGGCCGCCCGTTCGCGGCGCGGGCGGAGACGAGCCCGGCCCCTACGATGTCTGTTTCGGGTTTGGCCGTTCCCACTTCCCGTAGACGAAGCTGCCGCAGCAGCGGGCGCAGATCGGGAGCGGCTCTCTGGCGAGCTTCGCGCGGAACCGCCGGGCTTTCTCGCCGCGCCAGATCTCGCCGAAGGACTGCCGGCGCACGTTGCCGATGACGTAGTCGGGGAAGTCGCCACAGAACGTGACGTCGCCGTCGGGCTCGACCTGCGCGAAGTACCACGCCACCGGACAGAGGCCGTGACCGAAGGTCTGGCGAAAGTCGGTGAAGTACTCCGGGATCTTCTCGGCCGCAACGTCGGGGACGAACGACGTCCACGGCCGGCCCAGCGACGAGTCGAGGAAGCGCCGCCGCTTCAGACCCTTCAGCAGCTTGACGACCTCGGCGAGCTGGCGGCCCTTCGTCGCCGTCACCGCCGAAGCGTCGAACTCGAAACCCTTCCACGACGTCGCCGCGATGCCGAACTCCTCGCGCATGACGCGTTCGTAGTCGGCGCCGACGTCCGACGGGGTGAACCACCGCAGGCCCACGTTGATCGTGTCGAGGGGCAGCGCGCGCAGGGCCTCGACCGCCGGACGGATCACGTCGACGTTCAGCTCGGTCACGGGCAGGATCGCCATCTGGAAGGGCACGGCCTTGCCGAGCTCCTTCTGCCACCGCGCGACCGCGCGGACGCCGTCCGCGGCCTTTTCGAAGCTGTCGGCGCGGCCGCGGATCTGGTTGTGCCGCTCGGGCGGCCCGTCGATCGAGACGGCGATCGAGTCGATGCCGGCCTCCACGAGGTCGCGGGCGAGCGCCTCGAGGCGCCCGCCGTTGGTGATCACCGTGCACGTCAGGTCCCGCGCCTTGATCTCGCGGACGAGCGGCAGGATGTCCGGGTAGAGCAGCGGCTCGCCCCCGAAGAGGCTGACGATCGGGTCGAACGGGGCGATCTCGTCGAGGAGCCGGACGTAGTCGGCCAGGGCGAGCTGGCGCCGGGCGCCGATCAGCTCGGCGATGCGCTCGCGCTCGAGGGCGCCGTCGCCGGCGTCGGCGGCCGACTGGGCGCGGAAGATGCCCGTGTCGCCCCATTGCCCGCACATCTTGCAGCGCAGGTTGCAGAGGTTGGTCACGCGGAGCTGGACGAACGTCGGCGTCGGCAGCGTCTCGTCCCGCGGATCCGCCAGGTGCCGCTCGACGGCGGCGCGGCCCCTGCCCATCCGGCCGAGGTGCCTCCTCGCGAAACCCGCCAGCCGCAGTCCGCGGCGAAAACTCATGCGGCCCCGGCTACCGTGTGTAGAGGTCGACCACGACGGAGATCGCGCGCCGGCACACCGCGCAGAACGGGACCTGGTCGCGCGTGAACATGATGCAGTCTTCCTGAGGCCTGTAGTAGCCGCGCGCTTCGTAGAGGGCGCCCTCGAACGCGCCGACTCTTCCCGAGTGCGCGTCGGTTCCGAGCAGGCGCGTCTCGAAGACCTGCTCCTCGCGGAAGAGCGCGTCCATCTCGTCCTCGGGACGGTTCTCGGCGCGGATCTTCCGGCGCTTCTCCTGCGCTTCGAGCGAGGCCTTCTCGAACTCGGCCTGCTTCCAGGGCGTGGGAACGGGAGTGCCCGGCGTGACGAGGTCCTTCCACTTGAGGTTGCCGGGGTCGAGCAGCGCGGTGGCGTTCGGCTCCCACGGCTCCACGCGTTCGGCCGGCGCCGGCCCGTAGGCCACCGCGGAGGTGAAGTACTCGTCGGCGAGACCGGCGAAATGATGGCCGAACTCGTGGACGAAAACGTACGGCGCCCAGAGGCTGTCGGCCGCGACCGTCGAAAACTGACCGAAGATCCCGCCGCCGCCGTAGGTCCGCGTGTTGGTCAGGATCTCGACGAACTCGTACGGCGCGAACGACGCGACGTCGCGAAACGAACGATTCTCGAAGGTGAGCACGTAGCGCTCCGACCCGAAAGCGTCGTACGTGGCGCCGACCCGCGAACGCCGGTGGACCCCCGTCGACGGGCGCGAGATGCCGGGCTCCTCCGACGGCGGGCAAAGGGCCCACACGTTGAAGTCGCCGCGGCGCTCCTTGAACGGCGAGACGGCGAAGAGGAGCTCCGCGAGGCGCCGCGCGTCCTTCTCGAACTTCGGCCGCTCGGCCGCCGTGTAGCCGTCGCCGAGAATGAGGAAATCGACCTTCTCGGGCGACTCGCCCGACTTCTGGATTTCGATGACCGGGCCCGGCGACGGCGGCAGGGACGCGTCGATCGACTTGTCTTTCGGGTCGAGGACGAAGCTCCAGACCTCCCGGAACGCGTTGGCGGCGTCGCGCTTCTTCACGACGACCTGGACCGGTCCGGACGGCTCCGGAAAGCGCAGGGACTCGGAAAAGGTCCGGCGGACGGTCTTCGCCTCGCCGGTCGTCTCCCACTCGCCGTAGACCGAGGAGAAGCCGCGGGAGTACACGACGCGGTTGGAGGTCCGGTCGATCACCTCGAAGAAGTACTTCCCGAGGTTGGTGTCGTCCAGGGGACGGCGGGGATTCCCCGGCCATGGCAGCGGCTCCCGGACGACCCGGTCGGCGCTGAAGACCTCCTCGGTGGC
>DATJPZ010000023.1:0-167612 GCA_035506175.1 Thermoanaerobaculia bacterium
CAGCCGCCCGTGATCCCCGACGCCGCCAGCGCCTCGACGTACGCGAACGCCACATCGGAGGTCGGCACGTCGCCGAACGTCGCCGTGGCCGGCGGCGGGCTGACCTGCAGGTGATAGGTGAATCGCGCGCCCTGGAACCGCCCCCGGGAATCGTAGTCGGCGTAGGGACCTCCGACCTGAATCGTGGCAATCAGCTTGTTGTCGTCCGCCGTGTAACCCACATTGCTCGCGCTCACCGAGCCGCAGCCGGCGCCGGGAACCGACTGGAGATTGACGATATAGGCGCCGTTTCCCAGGACCGAAAAATAGATCGGCGCCGAGTTCGACGGGCGATCGTCGCAGAAGTCGAATTCGACCTCATCGAGGACGGCCCCCGGCGGAAGGCCGACCGCGCTCGCGAACCAGGGAGCCACCGGCGCGGAGATCGCGTACCGGGATAGCTGCGGCGGACCCGTGTCCTCGTAGAGCACCGAATCCGCGACGGCCCGGAATTTCCATTCGGGGACCTGGACGTTCGTCTCGATGGTTCCGAATCCGTAGGCGAGTCCCAGCGCGCGGGACAGAAAGACCGCCATCTGCCGCCGCGTGACCGACTGGTCGGGACAAAAATTGCCCCCGCCGCAGCCGGCGGTGACGCCCGACGCCGAGAGGGCCTCGATGTACTGGTAGCCAGGATCGGTCAGCGGCACGTCGCCGAAGGTCGGGGTCAGCGGAGCCCTGCTGAGCTGGAGACGATACGTCAGCGTCACGTGATCCACGTAGGCGGTCAGGTCGTCCTGGGGATTCGGATTCGGACCGAAGATCGTCCATACGAGCAAACGGTTCGAAATGTTGTTCACGGTGTAGTTCTGACCGGTCAAGTCGACCGACTGGGACGTGCACCCGTCGTTGGCGTGCGCCGTGACGGAGCCGATGACGCCGAGGAAGTTTCCGGAGGAGTCCAGGTCTTCCAGGAAGACCAGAAAGTCGTCGCCACCCGGCGGGTTGTTGTTGCAGTAATAGACGTTCAACCCAACCAGCAGCGCTCCGGACTGGATCTCCGGCGCCGCATAGAAAGCGCCGTAAGGAGTCGAGGTCGAAAGACTGGAACCGCCTTGAACGACCCACTCCAGATAATGAATCGTCGAGTCGATCGGCGAGAAGTCCAAAGGCGTGATCTCGTAACTGGCGGCGTTCGCGGTTCCAAATCTGGGGGCGAGGTTGGCGCTCGAGGCTTCGCCCCCCGGTTCGGCCAGGATCGCTGAAGCCCCCGAGGAAAGCAGTATCGCCATGACGATGCTCCGAACGGCTGAACTTCCGGTCGGCATGGATCCTCCTTGAGTCGATCGAAGCGGTACCTCGCGTCGAACGGTCATGGCCACTGCAGGCCGAGCGCCTTCGCCAGGTACACCGCCATCTGGCCGCGCGTGAGCGGACTGTTGGGGCAGTAGTTTCCGCCGCCGCAGCCGACCGTGATGCCCGATGCGGCGAGCGCCTCGATGAACTGGAACTGAGGGCTCGTGGTCGGCACGTCGTTGAACGTCGCCGTCGGCGGCGCGGGACTGACCTCCAGCCGGTAGTACAGGTTGACCCCGGCCAGCGCCTGGGTGCCGTTGGTCGTGTGGGTCTCGACGATGAGGATGAGCTGGTTGTCCCAGTAGTTCACCTGGTAGTTGAGCGGCGTCAGGTCCTCGACCTTGTCCTCGCCGCAGCCGTTCGACGAAGCGCTGTAAACAGCCCCCATCTCCGTCATGTTGGTCCCGTCGTACCAGGACTTGTAGAGATGGACGCCGAGGACGTCGGTCGGATTGGAATCCGTGTTGCAGAAGTAAGCCTCGATCTTCGTCAGCAGGGCGCCGTTGGGAAGCCGCGGCACGGCCTCGAGACACTGGCCGAGGCAGCCACCCGTCGTCCTCGCCAGAGTGTTGGCAAAGACGTAGTCGGCGTAGGTCGTCGAGGTGTCCCGCGGCGCGAACTCGGTGACCGGGACGTGGTAGAGCGAGTCCTGGCTGATCCCGTATGTCTTCGCCCGGAGCTGTGGCCGACCGTCTTCCGCGGCGACGGACGTCGCCAGGGCGAGAGCCGCCCCAAGAAAGGCTCCGATCCCGATTCCTCGCTTCATGTTCATCTCCTCTGTTTTAAAGGCCTCATGGCCACTGCAGCCCCAGCGCCTTCGCGAGATACACGGCCATCTGCCGCCGCGTCAGCGGCATGTCCGGGCAGTAGTTCCCGCCGCCGCAGCCCACGGTGACGCCGGAGGCGGCCAGCGCCTCGATGAACTGGAAAGCCGGATCGGTCGTCGGCACGTCGTTGAACGTCGCCGTCGGCGGCGCCGGGCTGACCTGCAGGACGTAGCCCACGATCATGCCGCCCAGCGTGACCGTGGATGCATCGGCAGATGCGGTCAGCAGGTAGGAATTCTGGGTGTTGTCGACGACGAGGCTGTCGGGCGTGAGGTCCGCGGTCGCGGTCGTGGGTCCATCCGCGAACGCCTTGCCTGTGCAGACCCAGCCGGCGAAAGCACAGTCCGCCGGCCCCACCGCGGCGGCCGGGTGTTTCGAGCAGTTCGCTCCCCACCGGTCGCAGACCCACAGGGTTCCGAAAGCAAAGTCGAAGGCGTCCGTGTCGACGGCGTCGAGCTCGAGCGACACGATCTTCGCGCCGGAGGGGAGACGCAACGGAGCCACCAGGCATCCCGAGCAGCCGGGCGTGTACCGGGCGAAGGGCCCGTCCTGCACGAAAGGAAACGCCGGCAGGGACGAGTCGAAGGCGACCGCCGGGATCTCGACGTACGAGACGGCCGTCGTTCCGTAGGCCTTCGGCAGCGACTGGGCGCCCAAGGCTCCGGCCATCATCCAGAGGCCCACCACGAGAGACCACCGATCAGATTTCATATCCATCTCCTTCACGGCCACTGCAGCAGAGCTCCGTTGGGAAGCCGTGGCACCGCCGCGAAACACTGCCCGACGCAGTTCCCCGGAGATCTCGCGAGAGTGTTGGGGAAGAGGTAGTCGGCGTAGCTCGTCGCGGAGTCCCGCAGCACGAACTCCGTGACCGGGACGTGGCAAATCGAGTCTTGGCTGGTCCCGTACGCCTTCGCCCGGAGCTGTGGCTGACCGTCCTCCGCGGCGACGGAGGCGGCCAAGCCGAGCGCCGCCGCAAAAAAGGCTTCGATCCCGATTCCTCGCTTCATGTTCATCTCCTCTGTTTCGAAACCCTCATGGCCATTGCAATCCCAGCGCCTTCGCGAGGAACACCGCCATCTGGCCGCGCGTCAGCGGGCTGTCGGGACAGTAGTTCCCGCCGCCACAGCCGGCCGTGATTCCAGACGTGTAGAGCGCCTCGATGAACTGGAACTGCGGGCTCGACGTCGGCACGTCGTTGAAATCCGCGAACGGCGACGCCGGACTGACCTGAAGCTTGTAGCCGAGGATGACGCCGGCGAAGCGCGTCGCGTCCGTTCCGGAGGCGGTATGGACCTCGATCGTGATCTGGTTTCGGTAGTTGTCGACCTGAATACCAGACGCCGAAACGTCGGCGGCCGTGTAGCCACACTGAACCGCGTTGTTGCTCGACTGAAGCTCCGCGGCGGGACTGCTGGCGTTGCCGAGGTCGTCGCAGGGTATGAGATAGGCAACGACGTCATTGACAGGATCGGTATCGCAGGAGTCGAGCTCGAAATAGGTGACGAGCGCGCCGGACGGGAGATGCGGCGAGGCGATGAACGTGCCCTGGGACGTGGACGAGAATCGCTGATACTGACCGCCGGCGACGAAGCTCTCGTCGGAGTACGTCTGGCCCTCGGTGACCAGGAGCGTGAACTCGGAAGCCGCGATCCGGTAATAGCTGATCTGGTCTGATCCGTAGGTCTTCGGACTCGCCGCAGGCGCATTCAAGGCCTGCGCAAACAAGGATCCATTTGCCAGAGCGATAAGGAGACCGAGGGCGATCCGGGTCGTGGCGGATCTTTCGAGAGGCTTCATCGTCCCCGCCTGACCGTCGTTGCGTTGCCATCGAAGACGACGTCCCTTCCCGCATCGTCCACCGCATGCACCCTCGGGCGGACGCCGAGAACGCCGCGGGACGGAACCCTCAGCGTCAGCGAGACCGAGGCGCCCGGATCGAGCGAGCCCAGAAAGTCGTGCTCGGCGATGTCGACGGTCCCGTCGGGCCCCACCACCTCGATCCCGTGCAGCTCCAGGGTCGCGAGTCGGATGGCGCCGTCATTGCGGAATCGCAGCTCGATCCAGTCGAGGTCGGTCGCGGCGATCTCCGCCGAGACTCGTGCGGGAGCGAGGCTCGTCAGGGCGACGACGCCGGAAGAGACATCCGCCGGAGAAAGGTCCTGGATCGTGCGAGGTCCCGGGGATCCGTCCGTGACGACGCGATAGGAGACGCGGGCCGTCCGCGCGCTGTCGAAGACGAAGTCGCCCTGGTAGAGGCCGCCGCCGATCGGATGCATCGGCACGTTCTGGGGGCCGGGCGAGTCGACGACGGCGGTCACGTTCACGACCCGGCGGCCTCGGGGAAGCCGGCAGATCGGGCAATCCGTGATCCGGCCGGACTCGAGCGTCGCAAACGGACCTTCCACCCTCTCGAGGCCGCGGCCCTCGAGCGAGACGAACAGATCCGTGTTCGGGTTGGACGAATCCGCGTTCGGCGTCGGATCGTAGAAGGCGGAGGACGGCAGAAGGATCGGCTGCTCTCCGGCGACCTCGTGCGTCACGTGCAGCGGGATCCAGTGATGTCCGCTGTCGCGCGAGAAGGCGACGCCGCCCGGATACAGGACCGCGACCCGCACCTCCGGCTTGTCGCGGACGAACACGACCTGCATGACCGGGCACTGGTTGCCGAAGAGCTCCTTGTCGCCGTAGCGGCTATAGGCGAACAGATTGAACGGGAAGTTGCCGCAGTCGAAGTCGAACTCGCCGTGGTTGGTCGCGACGTCCCGGAGAGTGGGATCCGGGATCCAGGAGAGGCCTCCGTCCCGCGACACCCGAATCGAGCCATCGCCGAGATCGGTCGCGTAGAGCTCGTTGGGATCGTAGGGATTCACGTCGAGGCTGTAGGCGGTGTTGAGCAGGTTCGAATTGAAGCCATAGCCGCTCGCGCCGAGCCAGTGATCGGTGAAGGTGGGGCTTTGCGCCGTGAACTGGCCCTTGTAGACCTGCCCGGGCGAGTAGTGCGATCCGCTGTAGGAGGCGGTCGTCGTCGTGAGGACGTAGAGCGTCGGGGCGTCGTGCCCGCCGCTCGAGCGCAGCGCGCCGATCATCCCGGGCCCGAAGGCCGGACTGCCCGACGTCACGAGATCCCATTGGCCGGGGCCTCCGGATTCGCCGGCGGACTCGTTTCGCATGACGCTGTCGGCCGGCTCCGCGCCGCCGAGCTGCGGCGGCCCGCCGCGGAGGGAGAAGAAGTCGTCCCAACCGAAGCCGTGGTTCGGCAGGGTCATGACCTCGGTGATCCCGCCCTGAACCCCGTCCTGAAGGCCGATGAAGGCATCCGGGAAGACAATCTCCTGGTAGCTCGAGAACGACTCCGGAGGATTCGCGTCGGGGCTGACCTCGAGGTGGTAATTGGGAGGGCCCCGAAAAGCGAGCGCCATGTTCGGCACCGCCGGATCGATCAGCGTTTCGCCGGCGTCGCCGAGGTCGTCGCCGAGGTAATCCCAGCTCGCTCCCAGCACCGACGTTCCTCCCGAATCGCTCACCCACTGATCGTTGTCGGTCGTCGGCAGGTAGAGCACCGGGCACGGCCTGCCATCGGGATGACGAGCCAGGCAGGTCGAATCGATCGGGCGCGAAAAACCCGCCATCACGTTCGGCCACAGCACGCTCAAACCGGCCGACGCCAGAAGCCACTCGCTCTGGTCGCCGCAGCCGCTCCAGACGCCTCCGTCGTTCGACGCGTACCCGAGGCAGTGACCGTGCGGCGGGTCGTACGACGCGGGAAAAGCCATCGACCACGTATCCACGTGGATCTCGCCGGGAATGACCGTCCACGCCCCGTTCGCGTCGTATTTCCAGAAGCTCCACCGGTCCGACGCGTAGACGTCGAAACTGATCGCCGGACCGCGCTCGTTTCCAGGCGAGGCGTACGGCGCGACGAACACGTTCTGGATTCCGAATCCAAAACGACCGGTCGTGAAGCCACCTAGGCTGCTGACCACTCCGAGCTCGAAGTTCGCGACGAAGAAGTCGCGGCGCAGGCTCCGATTGGAGGCCGGACCGAACACGTTGCTCGTCGAGACGACAACCGTGTTGGCAGGGACCGGAGCGCCGCCGGGCCCCGGCGGATCCGTGGCGCTCGACGGGACGCTGGCGATCCCGTCGCAGTTCGGCACATAGCCGGGGTACGGAATGGCCAGCGCGACCCAGGAACCCGGAACGTCCGGCTCCGTGGTCCGCCAGACGAACCCGCCCTGGCACGCGAACAGGACGGGCGTCTGGCCCGCGGCGGGAGAAAACAGGTCCCCCGAGGCGGGGAACGGCGGATCCGGGAGATTCGTCCACGAGGCGGCCTTGGGATCCGCCGACGCGGTGAGGCGGCAGCCGGGTGTGTCGGCGAGCGCGAAGGCGAGCCCTCCGGAGAAGCCGACGCCGCTGAACTCGGGGCGGGTCGGATCGGCGCAGCCCGGGGGCTCGACGTGCTGCCAGGAGGCCGCGGCGTCGGAGGAAACCCAGAGGCCGCCGAAATATCCGCACTGGTAGTCGGTGATGCTGCAGGGCTTCGAAGGCCGGCCGTCCTTCGACTGGGTGATGTAGAGCAGCCGCTGCGAATACGCTTCGACGGCGAGCACCGGCCCGGCGCCCTTGGCCGTGGCGCCGGATCGGAGTCCGTAGCTCGTCTGGGTCCAGCTGTTCGCGCCGTCCGTCGACTTCCAGACGCCGGCCCACTCGGAGGCCGCGTAGAGGACCGCGTCGACGGCGGGATCCGCGGCGATTCCGTTGACGCGGCCGCTCGTCACGCCGTGCGTCACCCCGAATGACGGCGAGCCGAACGACGAATCCGGCGACACGTCCGTCACGACCAGCACGGATGGATCCGGGGCTCGCGCGGAGAGCGTCGGCGTCGCAAGGCCGAGGAGAAGGGCGAGGAAACCGAGATGACGCGGAGACGGGCGCCGGCTCATGGAACCCTCCTTTACGTACCGACGTGAACCGGGGTGGGCAGGCGAGGCGATGCGGAGGGCGCACCGGCCCTCGAGCGGTACACACAAGTGGCCGCCGCACTGAGCGCGAGAACGATCAGGACGAGCGCGGAGGCGGAAACGCGCCGCGATTCCAGCCGGCGCCCGCAATTGCTGCAGTAGCTCTCGTTTCCGGCGAGCGGACAGCCACAGCGGGGGCACGCGCTTCGGAGGTCGGTCGATTTCATGGGGGGAATTTCGCGCTCTCGAGCCGTTCAGGTCTTGAACCGTTCCGTGGTTTGTCCGTAGACTTTCTGTCGTCAATCTGTCTCCAATTCAAAGTCCTTGAGCCCTAGAGAGATCTTCGAGTTCGGCCCCTACCGCCTGGATGTGGCCGAACACCGGCTCCGGGAGGGCGATCGCCCGATCGCCCTGAAGCCGAAGGTTTTCGAGACGCTGGTCCTGCTCGTCCGAAACGCCGGTCACCTGCTGTCCAAGGCGGATCTGATGAAGGCGCTCTGGCCCGACGCCGTCGTGGACGAGACGAACCTGAACAAGAACATCTGGCTGATTCGGCGCGCTCTGGGAGGAAGCGGCGACTCGTCCGAGTACATCGAGACGGTGCCTCGGATCGGCTATCGGTTCACGGCGAGCGTTCGCCGGATCGAGGCCGAGGACCCGTCAGAGAAGGCGGCACCGCCGGCCGCCTCGAGGAACCCCGGGGAGCGGCCGCCCGAGCCTTCGCCCCCGCGCTCGTCGAGGACGCGGCGCATCGCCCTCGTCGCGGCGGCTCTCGCCGTGGTGGCCGCCGGCGCGCTCGTCTGGTGGCGCTCCGCCTCGAGCCTTTCGTCGGCCGGCTCGCGCCCGACGATCTCGGTCCTCGGCTTTCGGAATCTCTCGAATCGTCCCGAGCTCGACTGGATCGCCACCGCTCTCTCCGAGATGGTCCAGTCCGAGCTCGCGCCCGGATCCGCCTACCGGCTGATGCCCGTCGAGACGGCGGAACGGCTGCGCCGGGACCTCGCGCTCGAGCGGCCGGGGAGCCTGTCGCCCGAGTCGCTCGGACGCCTCCGGCGGGCCGCCGTCGTCGACGCGGTCGTCGGCGGCTCGTACGTGTCTTCCGGCGGGAGCGCGGCCGACCCGCAGATTCGCATCGACGTCCTCGTGCAGGACGCCCGCACGGGAGAGACGGTCGCCTCGGTGACGGAGACCGGCGAAGCCTCGCGCCTCCTGGATCTGGTGTCCCTGCTCGGCACGCGCCTGCGTCTCTCCCTGCGGGAACCGGACCCGGCCTCGGCGGGAAACGCTCGAGGCACGCTGCCCCGCAGCGCCACGGCGCTCCGGCTCTACTCGGAAGGCCTGCGCAAACTGCGCGACTCCGACGCGCTCGCCGCCCGCGACCTCCTCCTCGAGGCCGTGGCCGCCGAGCCCGACTTCGCCCTCTCGCACGCGGCGCTGGGCCGCGCGTACGCGACGCTCGGGTACGAGGAGAGGGCGCGCCTCGAGCTGCAGCAGGCGCTCGAGAAGTCCGGCGGCCTGCCTCAAAAGGAGCGGCTCGAGATCGAATCGTCCTACCGCGCCGCCAACAAGGAATGGGACAAGGCGATCGCGCTCTGCCAGGAGCTCGAGCGCCTCTCCCCCGATGACCTCGAAAACGGGCTCCGTCAGGCGTCCCTGATGTTCAACGCCTCCCGCCGCCAGGACGCGATCGCGGTTCTCGAGAAGTTGCGCCGACTTCCCCCGCCCACGGGCACCGATCCCCGGATCGACCTCCTCGAATCGCGGGCGCTGCTTCCGACCGACCCGAAGGCGGCGCTGCGGGCCGCGGAGCGGGGTCTCGCCGAGAGCCGCACGCGGCACGAGCGCTCGGTCGAAGCCAATGCGCTGCTCGACCGCGCCGTCGCGACCCAGACGCTCGGCAAGTCCGAGAAAGCGCCGGTCGAGGAGGCGATGAAGGTCTTCGCGGAGGTCGGAGACTCCGGCGGCGAAGCGCGCGCGGCGCACGTCCTCGGGAACATCCAGTTCGACGCCGGCGACGCGGACGGAGCGCGCGCGTCCTTCCAGCACGCGGTCGACGTCTCCGACCGCATCGGTTACGTGCTGGAAAAGGCGGCGGCCGTGGCGAGCCTCTCCCGCGTCGCCTCGCTCCGCGGCGACAACGCCGAGGCCGAGCGCCTGATCGTGGAGGCCACCTCCATCTGGCGCGCCGTGCCCGACTACCGCCAGCTGCCGTGGGGTCTGAACGCCCTCGGCTCGATCCGGCTTTCGGAGGGCCGCCTCGCCGACGCCGAAGCCCTTCACCGCGAGGCCCTCAAGATGGGCCTCGAGCGGGGCGACAGCGGCTCTTATCGCCACGAGAGCTACAGCGGCCTGATCGCCGCGCTCGCCGCCGAGGGCCGGCTCGCCGAGGCCGCGACCGTGGCCGAGGAGGCCCTTCGGGCCAGCCGCCAGATGGCCGATCCGAGCTGGGTCGCGCAGCACGCCGCCGAGAGCGGCACGCTGGCTTTCGAGCGCGGACGCCTCGCCGACGCGGATCGGCTGTTCGCGGAGTCCCTGACGCTTCGCCAGCGGAAGGAGGAGTACACGGTTCCGGAAAGCGAGCTCCTGATCGCGCAACTGCGCCTCGAGGAGCGGAAGTGGGACGAGGCACGCCGTCTGGCCGAGAAGGCCTCCGGGGAGTTTGCCGCCGCGGCGCGCAAGGCCGATCAAGCCGACGCCGAGGCCGTCAACGCCGAGGCGCTGCTTTCCTCGGGACGGAAGGACGACGCGAAGAAGACGGTCGAGGCGGCCAGCCGGCTCCTCGACGAGAAGGCCTCGCCCGACGCGCGTGTTCCCGTGCTGCTCGCGAGCGCCCGCGTCGAGAACGCGCTCGGCAGCCGGAATGCCGCCCGCGCCGGGATCGATGCGGCCACGCGCCTGGCCGGGAAAATCTCGTGGCAGAACCTCGTTCTCGAGACGCGCCTGGCGGCTGCCGAGCTCGACGGGTCGCCGGCGGAGGCGACGGCTCTGGCCGCGGACGCCCGGGTGAAGGGCTTCGAGCGGATCGCGCAACGGGCCGACCGCCTCGCCGCGGCCGAACCCGGGAAGCGCTGAGGCGCTACGCCGGCGTCAGGTCGGCGTAACGGGCGACGAACTTCTTCTTGCCCGCACGGTCGAAGTAAACGGTCAGGCGCGTCTCCTCGCCGGAGCCCTCCTCGGTCAGGATGACGCCGTAGCCGTAGCGGGGATGCCGGACGCGCTTGCCGCGGCGGAGCGGTCGGTCGTCGACGGGCGCCTCCTCGTACGCGCGCGCCGCGAAGATCGTGGGTGCCGGACGGCCGAACACGCGCTCCTCGAGCGCCGCCTTCGGGAGCTCTTCGACGAAGCGCGACGGCCGCCGCGGCTCGACGCGTCCGTAGACGAGGCGGCGATCGGCACGGGTCAGCGTGAGCTGGTCCTTCGCCCGCGTCATGCCGACGTAGAGGAGACGCCGCTCCTCCTCGAGCTCGTCCTCGTCCTCGGCCGACTGGCCGTGCGGGAGATACCCCTCCTCGAGGCCCACGACGAAGACGACGTCGAACTCGAGGCCCTTGGCGGCGTGGAGCGTCGACAGGGTCACCGCGCCGCCGGCGGCCGCCGCGGCGTCGGCGTCGGTCGCGAGCGCCACCGTGTCGAGGTACTCGCCGATCGTGGCGCCCTCGGCGTTGCGGCGCTCGAACTCCCGCGCCGACGAGAGCAGCTCCTCGATGTTCTCGCGCCGCGCGACGTCCTCGCGGTCCTCGGAGCCGGCGTAGAGGTCGCCGTAGCCCGTGACCGCGAGGAGGTGGTCGAGCAGCGCCGAGGGCGTCCAGGTCGCCGCCTTCTCGTGCAGCTCGGCGACGATCTCCCGGAACTTCGCGAGCGCGGTGCGCGCGCGCTCGGTGACGCCCGTGATGTCCGCCGACGCCTCCCACCAGGACTTCCCCGTTTCCCGCACGACGGCCGCGATCCGGTCGAGGGTCGCCGCGCCGATGCCGCGGGCGGGGACGTTGACCACGCGGCGGAACGCGAGGTCGTCCTCGGGCCTCGCGGCCAGCCGCAGGTACGCGAGCACGTCCTTGACCTCGGCCCGCTCGTAGAACTTCATGCCGCCGACGACCACGTACGGAATCCGCCGGCGGACCAGCTCCTCTTCGAAGGGCCGCGACTGCGCGTTCGTGCGGTAGAGGACCGCGATCTCGCCCGGCGCCTTCCCCGACGCGGCGATCTCGCGCGCCACCGCCTCGGTCTCGGCCCGGTCCTCCTCGAAGTGCCAGAGCCGGACCAGGTCCCCCGGGCCGCGGTCCGCGCGCAGGCGCTTCACGCGCCGCCGGCGGTTGTGGGACACGAGCCCCGCCGCCGCCTCCAGGATCTTCGCCGTCGAACGGTAGTTCGCCTCGAGCGCGACGACCCGGGCCCCCGGGAAGTCCTCCTCGAAGCGGAGGATGTGCTCGACCTCCGCGCCGCGCCAGCGGTAGATCGCCTGGTCCTCGTCGCCGACGGCGGCGAGCGAGTCCGCGCCCTCGCCGAGGCGCTTGACGAGCGCGTCCTGCGCGGAGTTGGTGTCCTGGTATTCGTCGATCAGGAGGTGCCGGATGCGGCGCCGCTCGTCGGCGAGCACCGCGGCGTCGTCGGAGAGCAGGCGCACCGAGCGCGCGATCAGGTCGTCGAAGTCGAGCGCGCCTGTCGCCGCGAGCTTCTTCTCGTAGAGGGCGTAGACCTGGCCGATCCGCTCGCCCGCGTAGTCCGTCTCCGTGGCCGCGAAGCGCTCGGCTGTCACGAGCGCGTTCTTCGCGTTGGAAATCCGGGCGCGCACGGCGTTCGGCGGCAGGACCTGCTCGGAAATCGAGAGCTCGGCCATCGCCTCCTTGACCAGCGCGAGCTGATCCGACGAGTCGGCGATCGCGAAGCGTGGCGGCAGCTTCGCCTCGCGGTGCCGCCGCCGCAGGAATCGCAGGCACCAGGAGTGGAAGGTGCCGATGAAAGCGCCGAGGGCGGCCCCGCCGAGAAGGACCTGCGCCCTTTCGCGCATCTCGGCGGCGGCCTTGTTGGTGAACGTGACGGCCGTGATCGACCGCGCGTCCACCCCGCTCCGCACGAGGTGCGCGAGGCGGTGCGTGATGACGCGCGTCTTTCCGGAGCCGGCGCCGGCGAGAACGAGCAGCGGGCCCTTCGCGTGGAGGACGGCTTCGCGCTGCTCCGGATTCAGAGACGAAAGGAGATCAGACACCCGGGGATCATAGACGAGATGCGAAGGACGCTCCGACTACTCCACCGTCACGCTCTTGGCGAGGTTGCGCGGCTGGTCCACGTCGCAGCCGCGGCGGACGGCGACGTGGTACGCGAAGAGCTGGAGCGGGACGACCGACAGAATCGGCTGCAGCTCGGCGATCGTCTCGGGGACGATCACCGCGTGGTCGGCGATCGCGGCGACTTCCGGGTCGGGCCGCGTGCCGAGCACGATCGCGATGCCGTCGCGCGACTTGACCTCGCGCAGGTTCGAGAGCGTCTTCTCGCGCCAGGAGTCGTGCGGCGCGAGGACGATGACGGGCATGTTCTCGTCGATGAGCGCGATCGGCCCGTGCTTCATCTCGCCGGCGGGATAGCCCTCGGCGTGGATGTAAGAGATCTCCTTCAGCTTCAGCGCGCCCTCGAGCGCGACCGGATAGTGCAGGCCGCGCCCGAGATACAGGAAATCGCGCGCGTGCTGGTACTTCCGCGCGAGCTCCTCGAGCTGTCCCTCGACCGCCAGCGCCTCGCCGACGGCGCGCGGCAGGTGCGCGAGCGCCTGGCGCTCCTCGGGGGACAGCACGGGGGCGAGCCCCCGCGACGCGCGGAGCTTCGCCGCGATCAGGTAGAGGACCGCGAGCTGCGTCGAGAACGCCTTCGTCGAGGCGACGCCGATCTCGGGGCCCGCGTGCGTCGCGAACACCGCCTCGACCATCCGCGCGATCTGGCTGCCGGGCGAGTTGACGATCGCGGCGATCGGCGAGCCGGCCCGCCGGGCCTCCGAGAGCGCGGCCACGGTGTCCGCCGTCTCCCCCGACTGCGAGATGCCGAGCGTCAGCGTCCGGCCGTCGACGACGGGGCGGCGGTAGCGGAACTCGCTGCCGTAGTCCACCTCGACCGGAATCCGCGCCATGCCCTCGATGAGGAATTTCCCGACGAGGCCGGCGTGCCAGGACGTCCCGCACGCCAGCAGCTGCACGCGGTCGAACCCGGCGACGCGCTCCGGCGACAGCAGCGGCGCGTCGAGGTAGAGCTCCCCCGTTTCGAGCGAGACCTTGCCGCCGAGCGTCTCGGCGATCGCCGTCGGCTGCTCGTGGATCTCCTTGGCCATGAAGTGGCGATAGCCGCCCTTCTCCGCGGCGACGGCGTCCCAGAGGATGCGGTGGACCGGGCGGTCGAGCCGGTCGCCCTCGTGGTTGACGACACGGGCGCCGGCCTGATCCACCCGGGCGATGTCGCCGTCCTCGAGGAAGATGACGTCCCGCGTCCACGGCACGAGCGCGACGGGGTCCGAGGCCACGAAGTTCTCGCCGTTGCCGAGGCCGAGCACGATGGGCGGCCCCGACCGCGCGGCGACCAGCACGCCGGGTTCGCGGCTGGACGTGACGAGCACCGCGTACGCGCCCGTCAGGCGCCGCACGGCCGCGCGCACGGCGGCGAGCAGGTCGCCCTGAAAGGCCGCTTCGACTTCGTGGGCGAAAACCTCGGTGTCGGTCTCGCTCTTGAAGCGATGCCCGGCCTTCGCGAGCTCGGCCTTGCGCTCGGCGAAGTTCTCGAAGATGCCGTTGTGGACGACGACGATCTGGCCGGTGCAGTCGGTCTGCGGGTGCGCGTTCAGCTCGGTCGGCCGGCCGTGCGTCGCCCACCGCGTGTGCCCGACGCCCGTCGCGCCGGGAGCGGCCGAGCCGTTCAGCTTCTCGACGAGGTTGCCGAGCTTGCCCGGGGTGCGGTGGATCGTGAATCCGCCGTTGGAGAGCGTCGCGATGCCGGCCGAGTCGTAGCCCCGGTACTCCAGCCGCTTCAGCCCCTCGATCAGGAGCGGGCTCGCCTCGCGCGGGCCGACGTAGCCGACGATGCCGCACATGGGCTTACGCCGAAAACCGGAAGCCGTGAGCCGGAATCCGGCCCCGCGAGAACTCGACTGTCATGGGTCGGGTAATTTTAACCTTTTTTGGCCTTGCGGCGCGCGGCCCAGCCTTCCTTGTTCACCTGCGGCACGCGGGAGATCGCCAGCGCCCCGTCGGGCACGTTGCCGGTGACGGTGGTTCCCGCGGCGACGTAGGCGCCGCGCCCGACCGTCACGGGAGCGACGAGCTGGCTGTCCGTGCCGACGAAGGCTCCTTCGCCGACCGTCGTGCGGTGCTTCTTCTGCCCGTCGTAGTTGCAGGTGATCACGCCCGCGCCGATGTTGGCGGCCGGGCCCACGTCGGCGTCGCCGAGGTAGGCGAGGTGCTGCGCCTTGGCGCCCCGATGGAGCACCGAGTTCTTGATCTCGACGAAGTTCCCGACCCTGACGTCCTCGCCGAGCTGCGCGCCGGGGCGCAGCCGCGAGTACGGACCGACGCGGGCGTTGACCCCGATCTTCGCGCCTTCGGCGTCGCAGTGCGGCCCGACCGAGGCCCCGGCGGCCACCTCGGTGTCGAGGAGCCGCGTGAACGACAGCACGGCGCAGCGGTCGGCGAGCACCGTCTTCCCTTCGAGGCTCACGAAAGGATGGAGCACCACGTCGGCGCCCAGGACGACGCGCGGGCCGATCCGCACGGTGCCCGGGTCGAGAACGGTCACGCCCGCATCGAGGGCCCGCTCGACCCCGCGCCGCTGCTCGAGCTGTTCGGCAGCGGCGAGGTCCCGGCGCGTGTTGACGCCGAAGGCCTCGCGCCAGTCTTCGGCCTCGAGCGCCTCGACGCGGCCGCCCTGCTTCGCGAGGATCGCCACGGCGTCCGTCAGGAAGAACTCGCCCGAGGCCGGGTCGCGGCGAAGACGGTCGACGGCGCGCCAGAGCGCGTCCGCCGCGAAACAATAAACGCCCGCGTTGACCTCGCCGAGGCGCTTCTGCCGGGGCGAGGCGTTGCGGGCTTCCACGATGCCGGACGGACGTCCCCGCCGGTCGCGCACGACGCGGCCGAAGTCGCCCGGCTCGGGCGGCCGGAAAGTCAGGAACGCGAGGTCGAGTCTCTTTTCGTCGCGCCGCGCGACGAGGCGGGCGAGGGTTTCGGGCCGCAGGAGAGGCGTGTCGCCGGCGAGCACGACGATCGGGCTCCCGTCCTCGCCGAGCGCTTCGCGGGCGCGGACGACGGCATCGCCGGTCCCGCACGGCGGATCCTGCACGGCGAAGTGGACGCCGCGCCCCTCGAGCGCGGCCGCGATCCGCTCGCGGTCGGACCCGACGACGACGACGACGCGCGAGGGCTCGAGCGGCGCCGCCGCGTCGAGGACGGCCTCGAGAAGCGTGCGTCCGGCGACGCGGTGGAGCACCTTGGGGAGCGTCGAGCGCATGCGCGAACCGACGCCGGCCGCGAGCACCACGACGCGCGGCGCCGAGGCCGCGCGAGGCGCCGGCGCCTTCCGACCGCCGCGGACCGCTCTTGTCTTACGGATGACGCGCCCCCGGGACTCGGGCCGGTCTCCGGCCCGGTTACGAAGCGAGCAGTTTCTGGAACTCCGGCATTTCGCGGACCGGATCGAAATCCCGGTCGTGCCGCGCGAGCACGCGGTGACGCTGGTCTTCCTCGATCGCCTTCTGGAGGTGCGTCAGGGCCGTTTCGAGGTCGCCCTTCTGCGCGTGGCAGCAGGCCAGCAGGAAGTCCACGCGTCCGCCGCCGTTCTTGCGGGCGGCGCGCTGCAGGTGCTCGATCGCTTCGTCCAGGTTGCCGCGGTTCTTTTCGAGGACGGCCGCGTAGTAGAAATCCTCGGGCTCGGAGAGCGCCGGGCGCGGATCGCGGCGCTGCCGCTCGCACACCGTCAGGTAGACGCGGGCCCGGTCCACGAGCTCGCGCTCCTCCGGGTACTTCGAGATCAGGTCCACGAAGTGCCGCTCGGCCTCCTCGAGCTTCTTCTTCTGGAGCGCCGCCACGCCGCGGTCGTACTCCTTGCGGGCGCTTTCGGTCTGCTTGGAGAGCTCGCGCAGCGTCGTCGCCCGCTTCGGGGCCGGCGCGTCCGCGGCGTTGCCGAGGAGGCCGAGCTTCTCCATTTTCTTCTCGAGTTCGTCGATCCGGACCGACAGGGCGTCGGCGAGCGCCTGGACGCTCATCTTCTGGGCGTTGTCCTTGAGGAATCGCAGTTCGGCTTCGGACCAGCGTTTGATCATCTCGGCTCGGCCCTCCCAGACCGCCATCGAAAAAACGGCGTATTGTAGGGAGGCCCACCTTCCGTGTCAAATGCGGAAGCGGGCCGTGCCGCCGCGGCGGCGCCTCGGAGGAACCGTGACCCTGCGCCGAACCGCCTCAGTTGCGCTTCTTGCCACCGTCCTCGCCGCGGCCGCGCGCCCCGCGGTCGCCGATCCCGACCGCTCGCAGACGGCCTCCGGCACGATCGCCCGCGTGCAAGCCGAGGAGCGCGCGTTGACGGTGACGCTCGCCGACGGCACGTCGCAGCGCTTTTTCTGGAGCGCCGACACGCGGATCAGCGGCGTCCTGACGCCCGGCGCGAAAGTGACGATCCGCTACGACGTCGGCGGCGACGGCCGGAACGTCGCGCAGCAGATCAGCGTCGCCCGCAGTTGAAGCGCGCTTTCCGCCGCTGGCGGGCCTCCTGTAGAATCCGGCGTCGTCCGCTCATTCGCGGCGAGGAGGATCGAATTCATGGGGATGTACATCATCGCGGAGCCCTGCATCGGCACGAAGGACACCGCCTGTGTGGACGTGTGCCCGGTCGACTGCATCCACCCGCGTAAGGACGAGGCGGACTTCGCGACCGCGGAGATGCTCTATATCGACCCGGACGTCTGCATCCAGTGCGGCAACTGCGAGCCCGCCTGCCCGGTGACCGCCATCTTCACCGAGGAGACGATCCCGGAGAAGTGGAAGCACTTTCAGCAGATCAACGCGGACTGGTACAAGAACAAGAAGTAGACGCGCTGACGGTTGCCGGCTGCCGGCTGGCTTACGGCTTCTTCAGCACCCGCGCCAGGAACGCCTCGGTGCGCGCGTTGGCGTCCTTGGCGTCCTCCGGGTTCTTCGGCGTCTTCCCGGAGGCGAACCCGTGGCCCGCATCCGGATAGATCTTGAAGTCCACGTTCTTCCCGTCCTTCTTCGCGAGGGCCTCGAACTCGCGGACCGTGTCCGGCGGGATTCCCTGATCCTGGCCGCCGAAGTTTCCGAGGAGGGGCGGCTTGAGCGCCGCGATCGTCTTCGGGTCGGTCATCAGGTGGCCGTAGTAGATGACCGCGCCCGACAGCGTCGGCTCGGCCACCGCGAGGTCGAGGGAGTAACCGCCGCCCATGCACCAGCCGATCGAGGCGATCTTCGCGCCGTCCACCTCGGCGCGCGAGCGCAGGTACGCGACGGCCGCCTTCAGGTCGCGCACCGCGCGATCTTCCGGAAGCCCGCGCATCAGCTGGTGGGCCATGTCCGCGTCCTCGGCGACCTTGCCGCGATAGAGATCGACCGCCAGGGCGACGTAGCCCTGGCGCGCGAAGTCGTCGGCCTTGCTCTTGACCCAGTCGTTCAAGCCCCACCACTCGTGGATCACGACGATGGCCGGCTTCTTCCCGCCGCCGTCGGGCACCGCGAGATAGCCGGACACCGTTTCGGCGCCGCTCGGATACGAGACCGTCGTCCCCGCCGCCTGGAGCGCCGCGCCGAAAGCGAAAGCCGCCACCGCGACCCCCAGCCTCTTGATCCGCATGAAGCCTCCTTCGCAGGCCGTCTTCCCTGCTGCGGTAATCTTATTTCGGTGCAGCTCTCCTTCCCCATCGCCGAGCCGGACGAGGAGGCGCGCCTGCAATTCCTGTACGACCGGCTCGCCGCGCGCTTCGGCTTCGGCCCCGCCCGCGTCCGCCTGTCGCGCCGAAAGCTCACCGGCGGGGAGATCGTTTACGGACGGCCCCACCGCGTCACGATCTCCGCGCACCTGTCCGGGGCCGAACGGGACGACACGCTGCGCCACGAGGCGGCCCACGCCTGGGCGCACCGTCTCGAGGGCCGTGCGGCGGCCCACGGCGCGCTCTTCTGGCGCCTCGCGCGCCGGCTCGGAGTCCGCCGCGAGCACGCGCCGGAG
Organism: Thermoanaerobaculia bacterium; assembly: GCA_035506175.1. GTDB lineage: Bacteria > Acidobacteriota > Thermoanaerobaculia > UBA5066 > Gp7-AA6 > DAHUXD01. Next base: position 18,332 of record DATJPZ010000023.1, read on the forward strand.
ACGCCGGCCCTGCGGGAGTTCCGCGAGGAGCGGGCCCGCGTCGCGTACCGGTGCCGCGGCTGCTCGAGGATCTTCCGGCGCTTCCGCCCGTTCCGCGGCGCCCGGGAATGCCTCGCCTGCCGCCGCGCCGGGCGGCCGGCGCGCCTCGTCCGGGTCGAGCCCGCCCCGTCCCGATGAGCTCCGAGCGCCGGGGGCTCCTGCTCGTCGCCGCGGCGGCGCTGCTCTGGTCGACGGGCGGGATCGGCATCAAGTGGCTGTCGCAGCCGCCCCTCGTCATCGCGTTCTACCGCTCGGCAACGGCGGCGGTCGCGTTGTTCGCGATCTTTCGCCCTCGCGTCTGGCGCTGGACGCCCGCGTTTCTCGTCGGCATCGCGAGCTACGCCGGCTGCCTGACGACGTTCTGCCTGGCGACGAAGTGGACTTCCGCGGCCAACGCCATCTTCCTCCAGTACTGCGGCGTCGTCTGGGTGCTGCTGGCCGCGCCCCTGATCCTCGAGGAACCGTTCTACCGGCGCGACGCGATCGCGGTCGCCGTCGCGTTCGCGGGCATGCTCCTTTTCTTCGTCGGCCGCTTCGAGTCGCGGGGCTACGCGGGCGAGATCGCCGCGTTGACCTCGAGCGTGTTCTTCGCGATCCTCGTTCTCTCGCTTCGCCGGGAGCGCGGCGGCGGCGCGGAGGCCGTGGTCACCTACGGCAACGTCCTCGCGGCCCTGGCCCTGCTGCCGTTCGTCCACGGCCAGCTCGCCGTCCCGAGGCTCGATGCGGTCGTGCTGACCGCCCTCGGCGTGCTGCAGATCGGCGTCGCGTACGCCCTCTTCGTCGCGGGGCTGCGCCACATCACCGCGACCGAGGCGTCGCTCGTCGGGATGCTGGAGCCGATCTCGAATCCGATCTGGGTGTTTCTGTTCCTCGGCGAGAGTCCCGGCGCGTACTCCGTGCTGGGCGGCGCGATCGTTCTCGGCGCGATCGCGTGGAGGACGCTCACCAGCGGGCCGGCCGTGGCCGTGCCGCCGCCGGATTAGCCCTACCGCTCGACGCGCACGAGCGACAACATGGTGGACGACCCCTTCTTCGAGCCCGCGAACTGGTCGATCGAGTAGCTGCCGTACGTCGGGCAGCGCTCGAGCACCTCCCAGCGCAGGGGCAAGTCGGCGAGCGCCGGCTCCATGCTGGATTTGACCAGGAGGAATGCCTTGTCGTGCCGCATCATCGCGGGGATCTCGCGGGCGGGATCGATCACGGGCGTCCACTCGAAGCCTGCGTAGAACTCGAGGCTCGTGACGTCCTCGCCGAAGACGAAGCCGTCGCAGCCCGCCGCGCACTCGGCGCGGGCGCGCTTTCCCCACGCGGGCAGCGGGTCGAATCGGCCGAAGCGCTCGTCGGCGACCCGCCCCGCCAGGCACACGACGCCGACGGCGAGCGCGACGCCGAGCAGGGCCCGGGGGCTCCGTGGGACGGCGGCCGCCGCGAGGAGCGCCGCCGTCAGGAGGACGAGGGCCGCTCCCAGCAGCGCCGTCGCGTCCGCGCCGGCGCTCCGGTCGAGAAACGGCCGGGCGCGAAACCAGAAGACGAGCACCGCGCCGCATCCGGCCGCGGCCAGCAGCCACGGCAGCGAGCGCCAGCGCGCGGGGGCCGGCGGCGGCCATCGGCCGACGCTCTCGGCGACCAGCGCGGCGGCGAAGGGCAGCAGGGTCACGGCGTAAACCTCGCGCTTCATGACGAGCGGCGACCAGAACGCCAGCCCGAAGAGAAGGCCCCCGAGCGGCAGGCTCGACGGCGCGCGGCGCGACAGCGACGGCGGAATCTGGAGCGACCACGGAAAGAGGCCCCAGGCCAGGATGCCCACGTAATAGAAGACTCCCCGATGCGGGCGCATGTACATCCGGCTCGCGCCCCGCAGGAACTGATTCTTCCAGTAAAAGACGTCCCAGAACTCCGCACCGAGGCGGCGGTCCATCGCCCAGTGGTAGGGCGCGAGAAGCAGGACCAGGACCGCGAGCGCCAGCGCGCCGCGGCGCCACACGTGCCGCGGCCAGCGCCGGTCGAGCAACAGCGTCGCCCCGACAGCGCCCACGGGGAGCACGACGCCGACCAGGCCCTTGAACCCGAAGGCGAGCGCGAGCGCGGCGCCGGAGGCGGCGCCCCACGCGACGTCGGATCCTTCCGCCCGCGTCGCCCGATCGAGGACGATCGAGGCGACGAGCAGCGCGAGAGTCAGGAACGCGTCGGCGACGAAGGTCATCCCCGTGAACACGAAGAGAAACGAGAACGCCAGGATCAGAGCCGCGAGCAGGCCCGCGCGCACGCCGGCGCGCCGCCGCACCCAGAGCCCGAGCAGGAGCGCCGTCGCCAGGCCCGCGAGCGCGATCGGCAACCGCTCGGCAAAGACCGACACGCCGAGCAGCCGGTAGCTCGCGGCCACGACCCAGATGGGGAGGACCGGCTTGTCCAGGAAGTGCTGGCCGCGATAGATCGGCACGAGGAAGTCGCCGTTCTGCAGCATGAGCGCCGGGGGCGAGGCGTACATCGCTTCGTTGCCCCGCTGGAGCGGAGTCCCGTCGAGGCGCCCGAGGTAGAGGTGGAGCGCCAGCGCGACCGCCGCGATCGCGAGCGCGACCGAGACGGCGTCGAGGCGTTCGCGCGGCGCGCCGGCGGCGCCCGGCGCCGGCGGACGCTCGGCACTCATCGCGGCAGGTCGAATTCGCGCCGGAGGCGCTCGCCGTCCTCGTCGAGCGCCGGCGGGAAACGCAGCGGCGGGCGCGCGCCCTCGACGCGGATCGGGGGCGCGACGAAGGGCACGCCCCGGGCCTCCCGAACGCTGCCGAGAGCGCGCGCGGTCTCCGACCGGAGCGCCTCCAGAGGGCCGCGCACCGGACCCGCCGGGATCCCGGCGCCGCGGCACCGCTCGACCCACGCCGCGCGCGGCTCGCGGCGGAAGATCGGCTCGAGCTCGCGCTCGAGCGCGGCGCGGCCGGTGACGCGGGCGTCGTTGGTCGTGAACGGCCCGCCCGAGGCCCATTCCGGCCGGCCCACCAGCGCGGCGAGCCGTTCGAACTGGCGGTCGGTGCCCACGCCGAGAACGAAGGCGCCATCCGACGCGTCGAACATCCGGTACGGCACGATCTGCGGGTGAGCGTTTCCGTGGCGCGCCGCTTCTTCGCCGGTCAGCAGCGCCGACTGCGCGACGTTGATGAGCGAGGCGAGGGTCGCCGAGAAGAGATCGGTCTCGACGTGGCCGCCGCGTCCCGTCCGCGCGCGGCCCTCGAGCGCCGCGAGGATGCCGATGGCCGCGTAGCACCCGGCGATCAGGTCCGAAACCGCGACGCCGACCTTGGTCGGACCGCCCTCGGGCGTACCGGTGATTGCCATGAGGCCGGCGCCCGCCTGCGCGAGCAGGTCGAAGCCGGGGGCCGGCGCGTCCGGTCCGGTGCGGCCGTAGCCGGTGATGGACGCCGTCACGAGCCGCGGATTGGCCGCACGCATCGCCGGAAGCGACAGCCCGAACTTCTCGAGGCCGCCGGGCGGAAAGTTCTCGAGGACCACGTCGGCGCGCGCCGCGAGAAGCCTCGCCGATTCGGCGCCCGCGGCCGACGCGAGGTCGAGCGCGATCGATTCCTTGTTGCGGTTGACGGCGAGGTAGTACGCCGAGAGGCCGCTCGCGGCGTGGTACGGCGGGCCCCAGCCGCGCGTCACGTCGCCGTCTTCGGGGTGCTCGACCTTGATCACGCGCGCGCCGAGATCGCCGAGCATCATCGTGCAGTAGGGCCCGGCCAGGACCCGCGAGAGGTCAAGGACGAGAACGCCCTCGAGCGGCGAGCTCACCGGGACGCGGCGGAGACCGGCCGCCAGCCGAGGGGCCCGGGCAGGAAGTGGAAGAGGCCGAGGACGCTGACCTCCACGTTCTCGACCCGATGGGCCATCGCCCAGTACTGTTCCGCGCCAAACAGGAAGTCCGCCGGCTGATCGGTCGCGAAGAGCCGGGCCACCTGGCGGTAGAGCTCGAGGCGCTTCCCGGGGTCGAGCTCGACGCGCGCGGCCTCCATCAACCGGTCGGCTTCGGCGCTCGCGTAGAACCCCAGGTTCTGGCCGCCGGGCGCGAACTGGCTCGAGTGGTAATACGGATAGGGATCGGCGTTCGGCGGCGCGAAAATCCGGCCATAGAACATCGCGTCCGACTCCCCTTTCCCCGACCGCTCCGAGAACGCTGCCCACTCGAGCTTGCGAAGCACGAGCTCGACGCCGACCTTCGCGTACGCGCCCCGGAGGATCTCCCCGATCTCCTCGTAGATCGGCTGGCCCGCCGGATAGATCATCTCGATCGAGGCCTTCCGTCCGCCCTTGCGGCGGATCCCGTCCGGTCCCGGCTTCCAGCCGGCCTGCTCGAGCAGGCGCGCGCTCTCGGCCGGATCGTACGACGGCGGCTCGAGACCGGGGGCGTTCTCCGGAACATTCGGCGGGTACGGCCCGGACGTGAGGGCCGCGCCGTCCGGCGGATAGAGCCGCCGGAGGGTGTCGGCGCGCGGCCACGAACGGGCCAGGGCGAGGCGGACTCGCGAATCGGCGAGGAGCGGATTCCTGCAGTTCCAGATCAGGAGCGCCTGCAAGAACTGCGGCACTTTGATCACGCGAAACCGCTTCGTGAATTCGGGGTTCGCCTCGGCGGGCTTGCGCTGATCGCGGCTCAGGCGAAACTCGTCGAGCTCGCCCCGAAGCCCCGCCTGGTAGCGCACCGAGCCCTCCGGGATGATGCGAAAGACGACCTCGTCGAAGTGGGCGTCCGTGCTGGCGGGCCCGTCGCGCCGCACCAGACGCACCTTCTGGTTCGACTCCCAGGACTCGAGCCGGTACGGACCGCTCCCGATCGGGTGCCGCGCCATCTCGGCCGGATCCTTCGCGCGCCCGTAGGCCGCCGCCGACACGACCGGGAGCGTGAACGTCTGCATCCGTTCGGCGTAGGGCCTCGCGAAGCGCACCCGCACGGTCGCGGCGTCCGGCGTCTCGATCGCGGCGAGGTCCTCGAACAGCGCGCGCCACTGCGGCGCCGACACCCTGGGATCGCGCACGTGCTCGATCGTGAAGCGGACGTCGTCCGACGTGACCGGCAGCCCGGACTCCCACGTGTACTTCGGGTCGAGGTGGAACTCGTAGACGAGCCCGTCCGGAGAAACGGTCCACGACGACGCCAGCCCGGCGACCGGCTCGAGGCGGCCGTCGACCCCGACGAGCGGCCGGAAGATCAGGTCGTCGACGAGGACGCCCGCTTCCTCGGTGGTCGTGATCGGATCGAGGCTCAGCGGATCGCCGAGGAGGTGCCGAACGATCGTCGTCTTCGGCGGGGCTTCGGGCGCGCGGCCGCATCCGACGGCCGCCGCGAGGACGAGGGCGGCCAGAACCCGTGAAAGACGCTTCATCGATGCCTTCCGACAGAATAGCATCCCCGTCCGTGGCGACGGTCGTCCTCGACATCGAAACCGCGGGTCATTCGTGGGACGCGCTCGACGACGCGCAGCGGACTTATCTCCGCAAGAATGCGCGTTCCGAGGAAGAGCGGGAGAAGATGCCCGAGTCGCTCTCGCTCTGGCCGCTGACCGGCAAGATCATCGTCGTGGCGATGCTCAACCCCGACACCGGCCGCGGCCGGATCTGGTACGAGAAGGACGACGGCCGCGTCGAAGAGACGTCGTCGGACGGACGGTTCAAGTTCGTGGGCGACACCGAGATGACGCTGCTCGCCGAGTTCTGGCGGGCGATGCGGCGCTTCCAGCGCTTCGTGACGTTCAACGGGCGGGGATTCGACGGCCCGTTCCTCATGCTGCGCAGCGCGGTGCTCGGCATCCCCGTCACGCGCAACCTCGTCGGCTATCGCTACGCGATCCGCCCGCACACCGACCTTCTCGAGGCGATCACGTTCTTCGGCGCCTCCCGCAAGTGGAATCTCGACTTCGCGTGCAAGGCCTTCGGCGTCGAGAGCCCGAAGGAGCAGGGCATGGACGGCTTCTCGGTCGGCCCGTTCTACCGGGCGGGCCGCATTCGCGAGATCGCCAACTACTGCCGGAGGGACGTCGAAGCGACCGCCGGGTTGTTTCAGAAGCTCGAAAAAACCCTGCTCCCCGCCCTGGAAAGCCGGTGAAATCGGGCCCGCCGGCGCTATGCTAGGATTCGAGAACACACGAATTTGAAGCTGTCGACGAAGGCGACGGAGCGTTCCATGCGCCGCAGACCGGCCAACGAAAGGGCATCCGAGCGAGTCCGGATCGGCGCTCCGGCCACGCTCAAATGGGGTGACCAGGAACTGACCGGCTTCGTCGAGGTCGTCAACACGGCGGGCATGTACGTGGCCACGCAGCGCGCGACCCAGCCGCAGATCGGCGATTACGTGGAGCTCGTGTTCTCCCTGCCCGGCGACAACCGCAGCTTTCGCGTCCGCGGCAACGTGGTGTTCCTCGACGGCACCCAGAGCGCCGAGCCCAAGCGCCCCGGCTTCGGCGCCCGCTTCGAGCGGCCGCCGGTTACTTTGCTCGACGCCATCCGCAACCTGAACCGGGAGCACTGAGGACGTCGCTGGCAGGAGCCGTTCGACGACGGCTCAGGACTTCCGGCTGACGGCCCCCGCTTCAGTCGGCCTTCGACTGCACCTGGTTCATCGTGTCGAAGATGAACGTCACGGTCGCGTCGACTTCGCCCACGGTCCCGTTGCCGGACGCCGTGACCGTCGTCGGCGTGACGTTGCCGAACTCCCAGCGGACGAGGATCGTTCCGTCGGCGGTCCGGACCACCAGCGAGACGTTCTTCGTCACCGGCGTGCCCGTGTTGGTCGCGCCGTTCAACCAGTCCTGCAGCCGGTTGAGGCCCTTCTGCGTGACCGACACCGTCAGGTTGCGCACGTCCGGCGAATAAGCCGTGTCGAGATGGCGGGAGTCGGACCGGGAAACCGTGCTGTGGTTGAAGTTGACCTGATAGCCGATGATCCCGGCCGTCAGCACCCCGTCCACGTAGAATTGATAGCTCGTCTCACGAGGGTCCGTGGTCTGGGCCCCCAGCACGGCCGCCGAGGCGAGCAGCGCGGCGACGAGTAACGGGCGGAAACGCTTCATCGACAAATACCTCCAGGTCGTTCCGAGGGGCGGAGACTAGCACTGCCGGGGGCGCAAACAGCGGCCCGGGCCTTGAAATTGCCGTCCTCGAGTCGTACAAGAACGGACAGGACGCCCTTTCGGCGCCCTCCATCCGCCCCGCTTCCGGATGGCTCTTTCTCGAGAAGGAGGTTGCATGTCATTGAAAACGAAACTGGCCGTCGTCTCGTTTCTCCTTGCCGGCATCGCCTTCGTGGGGGCGGGCGGGACCAGCGCCGCCGGGACGTACGACGTGACCGCCGACACGATCGAGGGCTGCTCCTGTCCCCTCTTCTGCCCGTGTTACTTCGGCGCCTCGGCCGACGAGCACATGTGCCAGGCCAACAACGTCTACAAATTCCGCAAGGGCAGCCACTACGGCGACGTGGACCTGTCGGACCAGATCGTCTGGATCAACCTCGACCTCGGCGGCGAATGGCATCACAAGCCGGGGCCCGGGATGACCACGGAGTGGGCGGTCGTCACCTTCGACAAGAAGACCTCGCCGGCCCAGCGCGACGCGATCCTCAAGGTGGTCGGCGCGGTGTTCCCGGTCAAGTGGAAGAGGTTCTCCACGCGCGAGGACACGATCACCTGGCAGGAAGACGCAAAGAGCGCCCACGCCACGATGGCGAGCGGCCTGTCCGAGATCTCGCTCGACAAGACCGCGACCAACCGACCCGACAAGAGCGAGCCCGTCGTGATCAGGAACCTCCAGTACTGGTTCTCGACCTCCAACGGCGGCTTCCTCCTGGCTCCGTCGACCCACCACTTCAACGGCGCCGACGGCAACCCGAAGTACTCGTACGCGAACCGCAACGGCTTCACGATCGCGTGGACGGCGAAGGGCCAGATCAAGCCGGAGGCGGCCAGGAAGTCCTAGCCGCGAGCCGTGCCGGCCTCGCAGAGCGGGCGGGCGACCGCCCGCTCTCGCTTTTTCGGGGCACGCTAGAATTCGGACCGGGAGGATCGCGTGACGCCCGACGACATCGCCCCCGAATTCCGAGCCGCCGCCAAGGACTACGCGAAGCCGGCGCCGATCGAGGGCGTCCGCACGCTGCGCCTGAACCGCTTCACCGACGACCGCGGCTTCTTCCTCGAGATCTTCCGGGCGAAGGCCAACGGAGCCGCGGGCCGCGAGCTCGCCGATTTCTTCCAGGGCATCCCGGTCGCGCAGATGAACTTCTCGATCGTGGACGCCGAGGGCCACATCAAGGGCCTCCATTACCACCTGAAGCAGGACGACGTGTGGTTCGTGCCCCCGCCGTCGAAGGCCAAGTTCGTCTTCTTCGACGTCCGCCGGAGCTCGCCCACGTTCGGGAAGACCCAGGTGCTCGTCGCCGGCGGCGGCCAGGACCTGCTCGTGCGGATTCCCGCCGGCGTGGCGCACGGCTATCGCCCGCTGACGAATCCGTGTGCGCTCCTCTACTTCGTCACGGAATCCTTCGACCCGGCCGCCCCCGACGAGCTCCGGATCGCGTGGGACCACCCCGCGGTCAAGCAGCTCTGGGAGATTCCGAACGGCTGAAGCGTCGGGAATCAGCCGACGGCCGCTTCACCGCGCCAGGCGCCGGATCGCCTTCTCGTCGAGCGTGTAGCGCAGCCACGGCGAACGCGAGCGCGCGCCGAGGCCGCGATAGAAGCGCAGGGCCGTCTCGTTCCAGTCGAGGACGTCCCAGTCGATCCGGATCGCCCGGCGGCGGAGAGCCTCGCGCGCGAGCCGGGACATGAGCGCCCGGCCGACGCCGGCGCCGCGGGCGCCCTGCGCGACGACGAGGTCCTCGAGGCCGAGAAAAGGCCGCGCGCGGAACGACGAACCCATGGCGAACCAGTAGAGCGCCACGCCTTCGACGCGGCCCGCGCGGGTCGCGACGAGCGCGTCGACCTTCCGGCGGTCGAAGATCAGCGCGAGCAGCCGCCGGCCTTCCGACGCCGACGGGCCTCGCAGCTTCTCCCAGGAGGCCAGCTCGCGCTCGATCTCGAGGATCCGGGGACCGTCCGCGCGGCGCGCCCGGCGCACGAGGATCCGCGGCCTGGCGCCTCGCCCGGAGCCCGGACCGGATGCCGTCCGGGCCGGCCTTCCGGAGGAAGGCCTCACTTCGCCGCCGCGACCCGGGAAAAGTCGACGTGGGAAAGGAGCTTGATCGCCGCGTCGCGGTCCACGTTGCCGCCCTGCGCGAGCACGAGGCGCGACGGCAGGACGAGCACGGTGATCAGCGTGGTCGGCTGGCCGCTCGACCGGTCCGTGACGGCGAACGCCTTCAGGCCGGCGATCACGACGTCGCGCGTTTCGACGCCGGGATGCGTCGCCGCCTCCGCCATCGCCTGCCGGAGCGCCGCCTCGAGGTTCTTGTCCTTGCCGTAGTCCTGCACCACGAGCTGGAACTGCCGCGTCGTCGTCGCGTTCTCGATGCGCTGAAAGAAACGCGCGACCTGCGTGAAGACGCCCATCTCGTTCTCGTCGGTGTCCGGGAGCGGATCGGTCGGCGCGGCCTGGTAGCCGGGAAGCTCTTTGGGCAGGCCGTCGGCCAGCGAGAGCGGCCACGCGGCTTTCTTCTCGGGCGCGGGCTTTTCCTGAGCGCCGAGCGCGAGCGCGAAGAGTCCGGCGAGGACCACGGCGGCGAAGCGTCGCATCGTCGAAACAGGATAGCGCATTGATACAATTTCGATCAGACCGACCCCGCGTGGACCAGACTGATCGCAACCGCATCCGCGTCTTCTTGAACGACCCCGCGGGGCGCGGCGACTGCCTCGTCGACGTCGCGCCGCCGGCGGCGACGGAGCAGGGACGCTGGGCCTTTCGCGTCGAGGGCGGGGAGCCGCCGCCGCGCGCCTACGCGCCGGACACGCTCGAGTTCCTCCACTGGCAGCTCGCGTACGCCCTCGACCGCGGCAAGCGCTGGTGGAACGCGCGCCTGCCCAGGCCCGGCGCCTGGACGCCCGGGCCCGTGCTCCCGGCGGTGCCGGTCGCCGGCAAGGACCTGAACGCCTTCTATGACCGGCAGGCCCTGCGCTTCTTCCGCGGCGCCGACGTGAAGACCGGCGCTCCCGTCGCCTCCGGCGACAGCGTCGACGTCGCCGTCCACGAACAGGGCCACGCCGTCCTCGACGCGATCCGCCCGGACCTGTGGGACGCGCCGCACTTCGAGGTCGCGGCGTTTCACGAGGCCTTCGGCGACCTCGCCTCGATCTTCGTGGCGCTCGCCGAGCCGGTCCTCGACGCCGACGTCGTCGGCGCGACGCGCGGCGACCCGGCGCGCTCGAACCTCGTCTCGCGCCTCGCGGAGGAGCTCGGCCGGGCCGTTCGCGACGACTACGGCGCGGACGCGGCGCCGCCCGGCGCGCTCCGCGACGCGGTCAACCGGTTTCTCTACCAGGATCCGAAGACGCTCCCCGACTCGGCGCCGGAAACCGCGCTCTCGGCCGAACCGCACGCCTTTTGCCGCGTGATGACGGGCGCCTGCTGGGACGTCCTCGTCGCGGTCTACCGCGCGTCGGCCGGGAGGGATCGGGCCGCGGCGCTCGCCGCCGCGTCGGAGAGAGTCGCGCGCTGGAGCGTCGCCGCCGCCGACACCGCGCCCTCGGGCGCCGACTTCTTCGGACGCGTCGCGCGGCGAATCGTGCGCGAGGCGGCGGGCGAGGACCGCGGCCTCGCCGCGAAGGTCGGCGCGGCGCTCTTCCGGCGCCGGCTTCTCGAGAGCCCCGACGTGCCGGCCGAGCTCTCGCCCGACGAGGATCCGCAGGTTCCCGCGCCGCCGGAGGGCGGCGACGGCTCGCCGGCGCTCGTCCGCGCCGTCGCGGCCCGACTCGGCCCGGAGCGGGGCGCGCTGCTGGCGCGCGGCACCCGCGGCGCGCCGTTCGAACGCGCCGCGTCGCTGCGGGTCTTTCGCGGCCGGCGACGGCGCGACCTCTTCCTGCGCGGCCGCGAGTACGGTCCGGCCGACGGCGCGGCCGTCGAGCTCTCCGATTCGTTCGCCCTCGCGTTCGGCGCGGAGGGTTTTCTGCGCGCGTCGCGCGTGGCGCCGGCCGGCGACCGCGACGCCGAGGACGCCCGCGCGTTCGTCCGCTTCCTCGCGCGCCGGGGCCGCATCGCCGACGCCTCGAGCGCCCCTCCCGATTCCGTCGCTCTCGCGCGCGCGCGGAAGTCCCACGCGGTCGTCCGCGACGCGGACGGCGTTCGCCGACTGCGCCGCGTCTGGATGGCACGAAAGGAGCGCCCCCGATGAAACGCCGCCTCGCCGTCGCCCTCGCCGCGCTCGCGGCCTCGGGGCGCTGCGCCTCGACCGGGGCCGCCCCGCCCGCCCCGCCCCCCGAGCCGATCTCGCCCGCCGACTTCGTCGCGTCGATCGCCGACGTCGCCGCGGGGCGCAACCCCGCCGCGGCGGAGGCCGGTCTCGTGTTGAAGCGCATCGAGTTCCGGCTCTCGGTCGGCACGGAGACGAAGGGCGGCGGCAAGATCGAGATCCTGCTTCTCGACGCCGAAGCCTCCCGCGCGGCGGAGACCGCGTTTCTCCAGGAGCTGACGCTCGAGATCCCGCCGGCTCCCGGCAGGCGAGCGGCGCCGCCGCCGCTCGTGCCCGGCGTCCGCGAGTTCGTCGACGCCGCGATGAACACCGCGCGCGATCTCGCGGGCGCCGCCGCGGCCGCGGGCCTGCCCCAGCAGCTGCGCTCGGTCGAGCTGACCGCGAAAATCACGCGCTCGAAGAAAGCCGGCGGCGGGATCGCGGCGACGATACCCGCCTGGGTCAAGCCGTCGGCCGGCGCCGAGGCGAGCGCGGCGCGCGAAGAAGAGAACACCCTGCGTCTCGTCTTCGAAGCGGTGCCCGGCGGCCCGCGCTAGGTTTCTCCCCAAAAGGAAAAGCGGCCCCTTTCGGGACCGCTTCTTCCACGCCCCGGGGTCGGAGCTTACTTCTTCACGCCGAGGATCGCGTCCTTGGCCTTCTTGGAGACGCGGAACTTGACGACGCGCTTGGCGGGAATCTTGATTTCCTCGCCCGTCGCCGGGTTGCGGCCCATGCGCGCTTTCCGGTTCACGAGCACGAGCTTGCCGACGCCCGGGATCGTGAAGCTGTTCTTCGCTTCCTTGTAGGCGAGAGCCGTCAGGTCGTCGAGGAACTGCGTCGCGACCCGCTTCGTGGTGCCCGTGGACTTCGAGAGGTGATCGGCGATCTGGGACTTCGAAAGCGCCTTAGAGCCTGTTGCCATATGTCCTACCCCTTTTCTATCTGGAATCGCCCCCGTGGGGCGTCTCAAACTGGGGCCGTATTCTAGACCCCTCGCAGCGCCCGCGTGCAACATAAATTTGCGTCGGGGCGCGGGTTTTCTCAGCACCGCTTCATGCCGCGCCGCGCGCGTCCGAGTATGATCGCGCGGGCGATGCACGCGAGTTGCAGGCGATGGATCGCGCTCGGCCTCGCGCTCGCCGCCGCCGTCGGCGCGGTCGCGTGCGGCGAGACGCCGACCGCGCGCACCGCGCGCCGCGTCCTCGACCGCTACCGGCAGGCGGCAGCGGCCAAACCTTTGCCCGCGAGCGGGATGATGCGCGTGCGCCTCGCCACACCCGACGCGGCCGGCCGGGACGAGATCCTCTGGCAGCCGTTTCGCTATCGAGAGGCGCTCTCCTCCGCGGGATGGACGACGGTGCGCGGAATCGAGTCGGGGCGAGCCTACTTCATCGACCAGGACGGCGTCACGCGGGTCGTGTCGGACCAGGCTCTTCGTGAGTTGACGACACGGTCGTACTTCTGGCGCCGAGCCTGGTTGTTTGCCGACCGCGAGCGCGCCTGGCTCGAGCTCGGGCCGTCCGACGCGGAGAGCACGAGCCTCGATCTCACGCCCCAGGGCGGCGAGCGCCTGCGGCTGACCTTCTCGAACCGGACGGGGCTGCTCGTCTCGGCCCGGGCACCGCGCCTGGCGCTCGCGTTCGAGTCCCCGGCCGCGTGGCGCGACCTCTCCGATCCCGCCGCGCCGGCGGAGGCGACGCTCGAGTGGCTGGGCTTGCCCACCGGTCCCGTTCCGGAGGCTTACGTCGGCGGCGGACGCGCGGCCGTGTCCCCCGAGCCGCCGGCGGCGCACTTCGAGCGGCGCGGCGGCGCCCTGATCGTGGCGGCGGTCCTCGCCGGGATCCCGGTGCGCCTCGCCGTCGACGCCGCGGCCGACGGCCCGGTCGCCGTCTCGCCGGAGCTCGCCGCGAGGCTCGCGCTCCCGTTTACCCCCGACGTGCTCGGCCGCGCCGTGGCCTCGGGCGTGCCGCTCTCGGTCGCCGGCGCGTCCTGGCCCGCTCTGTGGATCCAGCGCGCGCGGGAAACGCCCGCCGGCGCCGACGCCGTCGCGGGCGGCTGCCTGTTTCGCGAAACGGTCGTCGAGCTCGACCCCGTGGCGGGCGTTCTCCGGCTGCACGACCCCGCGCACCTCGCCACGCCGGAAGGCTACTTCCGCGTCGTCATCGACGACGACGGGGACCGGCCGGTCGCGATCGTCAGCCGCGGCAAGGCCGACCTTCGGCTGGCCGCCGGCAGCGACACCGGCGCGGCGGCGCTCGTCGTGGCCGACGCCAGCGCGGCGCGCGTGGGCATCTCCGGGGGCGAGGCCCGCGGTTTCGCCTGGGGACCGGTGCGGCTACCGCCGCTGCCCGTCCGGACTGCCGCGGCGGGATTCTTCCCCGACTGGGGCGACGACGGTCTGCTCGGTTATCCGCTGCTGCTGCGGTTTCACGTCTTCGTGAACATGCCGCAGCGCTGGATCTACCTCAAGCCCCTCGAGCGCTAGCGCGCTATCGCGCGCTTTCCCGGGCGGGCGCCAGCGGAATCTCCGTTTCGCAGCGCCCGCAGAGCAGATCGGTCTCGCCATCCAGCCAGCGCGTCTCGAGACGCAGCGCGGAGGCGCAGGTCGGACAGGTCAACACCATCGTGGTCGGCGGCATCTTGTCGGCCGTCCCCCTTCGCGCCGCGGCGTCCCGCCGGAAAGGATCGAAAGGGACAACGTTGTCGTGCTTCACCGTCGTTCCTCCTGTCCGAAATGCCGCTCCGGTTCGGAGGCGGCGTGGTCTTCGAGGGGGCGCGCGAGGGTCAGGCGCGCGGCACCGCCCCGGCTCGTGCGCCGGACGGCGGCGAGCGCCACCGAGATGACGAACAGGACGGCCCCCGTCGTCAGCAGGCTGGCGAAGACGGCGCGCACCGGCCGGGGCGCTTCCGCGAGATCGCGACCCCCGGCGCCGACGACGACGCCGCCCAGAAAAATACAGAGCACGGCGACGAGCAGCAGGCTCCGCGGCCGGTCGTCCGCGCGGCGCGCGGACTGGGACCACACGAGCTTCATGGAGTGCACCGGGGAGCGGGAAGAGCGGCGGGACGCGGCCCCCGCCGGATGGATGCGTTCGGAGCAAGGTCGAAATCCAATCGGCCCTCCGAAGCGTCCGGAGCCGGATTGGCGCGCGACGCGCCGCCTCCGTCCCCGTTTTCGACGTTCTCATTGTACCCGGCGCCCCGCACAGCGGCAACGGATTTATGCTTGCCGCGCCTTTCGGAAGGGAAGACATGAGACGAGGAACGATCCTGCTCGCGCTGTTCGTCTGCCTCGGCGCTTCGCCGGCGCCCGCGCCCGCCCCGCAACCTCCGCGAGGCTTCTACGCCGAGAACGTCGCCGAGGAGCAGAAAGTCGAGCACGCGTTTCGCGCCGTTCCCGACCCGGGCGTCGCGCGCGAGTCGATGAAGCGTCTCTCGGCGGCGCCGCACCACCTCGGATCCGCCGAAGGGGCGCGCAACGCGGAGTGGATCCTGGCGCGGTTCAAGGAGTGGGGGCTCGACGCGCACATCGAGACCTTCGAGGTCCTCTTTCCGACGCCGCGCGAGCGCGTGCTCGAGATGGTCTCGCCGGTGAAATTCCGGGCGTCGCTCGCCGAGACGCCGTTGAAGGACGACCCGACGTCGGGACAGACGGCCCAGCAGCTGCCGACCTTCAACGCCTTCTCGGCCGACGGCGAGGCCACCGCCCCGCTCGTCTACGTCAACTACGGCAACCCCGACGACTACGAGGTCCTCGAGAAAAACGGCGTCGACGTGCGCGGCAAGATCGTCATCGCGCGCTACGGCGGCGGCTGGCGGGGCATCAAGGTCAAGGTCGCCGGCGAAAAGGGCGCGCTCGCCTGCATCATCTATTCCGATCCGCGCGACGACGGCTACTTCGAAGGCGCGGTCTACCCGAAGGGGCCCTTCCGTCCCGAGCAGGGCGTTCAGCGCGGCAGCGTGGCCGACATGCCGCTGTACTCGGGCGATCCGCTGACGCCGGGGGTCGGCGCCACGCACGACGCGAAGCGTCTCGACCGCCGGGACGCGAAGACGATCACGAAGATCCCCGTCCTCCCGATTTCCTACGCCGACGCGAAACCCCTGCTCGCCGAGCTCGGCGGGCCCGTCGCGCCCGAGTCCTGGCGCGGCGCGCTGCCGATCACGTACCGGCTCGGCCCGGGACCGGCCACGGTGCACCTGAAAGCCGTCTTCGACTGGAACCTCGTGCCCGCTCGCGACGTCGTCGCGACGATCAAGGGCTCGGTCTGGCCGGACGAGTGGGTGATCCGCGGCAACCACCACGACGCCTGGGTCAACGGCGCGGAAGACCCGATCAGCGGGCTCGTCGCGCTGCTCGAGGAGGCCAGGGCTTACGGCGCGCTGCTCGAGAAGGGCTGGCACCCGAAGCGCACGATCGTGCTCTGCGCGTGGGACGGCGAGGAGGAGGGCCTCTTCGGTTCGACCGAGTGGGTCGAGACGCACGCCGACGAGCTCGCGTCCCGCGGCGTGGCCTACCTGAACAGCGACGGCAACGGCCGCGGCTTCCTGAACGTCGGCGGCTCGCCGGCCCTCGAGCCGGTGGTCGCGGGCGCAGCCGCCGAGGTGGAAGACCCCGAGAAGAAGATGTCGGTCCTCGCGCGGACGCGGCTCAAGAAGATCGCCGACGCCGCCAGGCCCGAGGACCGCCGCGAGGCGCGCGAGCACGCCGGCCTCCAGCTCGAGGCCCTCGGCTCGGGCTCGGACTTCACGCCGTTTCTCCAGCACGCCGGAATCGCGTCGCTCAACCTCGGCTTCGCCGGCGAAGACCAGGGCGGCATCTACCACTCGATCTACGACGACTTCAGCTGGTACACGCGCTTCGGGGACACGGACTTCGTTTACGCCCGCGTCCTCGCGCAGACGGCCGGCACGATGACGCTGCGCCTGGCCAACGCGGACGTGCTGCCGCTCGACTTCACGGCGGCGGCCAGCGCGATCGCCCGCTGGGTCAAGGAGGTCTCGGAGCTCGCCGACACGAAGCGCAAGGACACCGAGGAGAAGAACACGCAGATCGCGGAGAACCTGCCGTTTGCGGTGGCGGACCCGCGCAAGCCGTACGTCGCGCCGAAGAGCGAGGCTCCCGTGCCGTACTTCGACTTCTCCCCTCTGTACAACGCGTCGGACGCCCTGACCGCGGCGGCAGCGGCGTACGCCCGGGCGCTCGACGCGCAGTTCGAGCCCGGGGCGCCGAAGCTGTCGCCCGAACGCCTCGCGGCGCTGAACGCGGCGCTCCGCGGATTCGAGAAGAGCCTCACGCTCGAGGGCGGCCTGCCCGGCCGGCCGTGGTATCGCAATCTCGCCTACGCGCCCGGCGCTTACACCGGCTACTCGGTCAAGACGCTGCCGGCCGTGCGCGAAGCGATCGAGCAGAAGCGCTGGAGCGAGGTCAACGGCGCCTCGGCGCAGACGGGCAAGGCGATCCAGCAGGCGGCCGACCAGGTCAAGGCGGCGACGAAGCTGTTGTCGGGTTCCTAGAATGCCGCTCGCCGAGCGAGAGCGTTTCGCGCAGTCACCGAGCGAAACCACTCGCGCGGCGGGAGCCTGAGCGAAAGGGAGAGATCGGGCGGGCGGCGAACCGTCGCCCGGGGGGCCCCGCCGGCGGCGCAGATCTCGAGCCAGTGAAGGCGACGGTTACGGCGCCACTCCCCCGCCTCTCATCCTTTCGTAAATCTCCTGGCTGTCGGACTTGCCGAGCGCGATCGCGCAGGTGCCGTCGCACCGCGCGGTGACACGGCCGTCGGCGTCGTGGATCTCGGCGGCGGCGAAGACCAGGTTCAGGCCCGCGCGCACGAGGCGCGCCTCCGCGGCGATCCGGTCGCCGCGCGTCGGCCGGAAGAACGTCATGGAGAGGTTGACGGTCGCCGACCGCGTGTCCGGGCGGGTCAGCCAGCCCACGGTCCCGATGACGAGGTCGAACAGCCCGGCGAGCACGACGCCGTTGACCGCGTCCGTCCCGAGGCCGCCCCGGTGGACAGGCGTGACGGGGTCGATGACCGCCCGCACGCGGTCCACCCGGTCGAACTCGAGCCGCGCGCCGAAGTGCTTCATGGGCGGCGAGGCATTCCACATCTCGCCGAGGGCGCACAGGGACTCCAGCGTGGGGTAGGCGGGCGAAAAAGGCTGCCCTTCGAGGCTCATCCGGTCAATGCGCCTCCGGGGTCAGACCCCCCTTCACTTCAGCCCCTCGACCACGAAGAGGTCCGAGAGCAGCCGCGTGAAACAGTAGGCGTAGCCCTTGCCGTCGGGGGTGACGAGCACGTTCGAGATCCGCTCGACGCCGGACGGGTCGGCGGGAATGAGATCCTTCCAGGTCTCGCGCTTGCCGTTGGCGACTTCGAGGCGCGTCACACGGGCCGGCACGTCGCCCCGTTTCCAGAGATAGAGAAACCGCCCGTCCGGCGAAAAGCGCAGCGGGAACTCGCCGTCGGCGACGCCCGCGAATTCGCGCGGCGAGCCGCCGTCGACGGGGTAGATCGTGGCCTTGCGCTCGGGACCGATCGCGGCGACGGACTTCCCGTCCGGCGAGACCGCGAAGCCCGGCAGCGCCGCGACGATGCCCTCGGGCGAGATCGCCCGCGGCTTGTCGCCGTCGATCGACTGGACGTAGAGGCGGAGCCGGTGTCCCGGCTCGCTGCCCGCGAAGACGATCGTCTTGCTGTCGGGGAGCCAGGTCGCGGCCTGCTCGGGGCTGACCGAGCCCGTCGAGAGCTGCCGGCGGTCGCCCGTGCCGGTGGGCAGGAGGATGAAGGGCGAGTTGGGCGTGGGCAGCATCGACAGGGCCCACTTGCCGTCGGGGGATATCGCCATCGCGTTGCCCTCGCCGAGCCTCACGACCGGCGAACGGTCCGCCTTGCGGACGAAGACCGTGTAGTTGGCGCCGCCGGCCTCCCCCTCCTCGTCGAAGAGGAGCACGCCCGCGTCGGGCGTGAGGTCCGCGGCGAACGAGTAGTCGAGAAACGACATGTCGCGCTCGCGCGTGTCGCCCTGGAGCATCGCCAGGACGCCCACCCGCGGGCTCTCGCGCGTGAGCAGGACGTGGCCGCTGCGCGCCACGTCGTGGAGCTTCAACCCGCCGGGCACGCGCGTCACGACGCGGAGCTTGCCGGCGGGTGTGACGGCGTAGAGCGATCGGTTCGCGCCCGCCTCGGTCGCCGTGAACCAGACCTCCTCGCCGTTGGCCGACCACGCCAGGCCGCCCTCGCTCGCCCACTTCGACGTCAGCGTCGTCTTCTTGCCCGCCAGGTCGATCACGGCCACGGTGCCCGCGTCGTCGAGCGGGAAGGGATGGTCGAGGAACGCGATGCGGTCGGCCTTCGGCGACAGGCGCGCGTAGCTGACGTGGCCCGATGTCTCGTACAGGACCTTGCCCATCGGGAACTCGATCCGGGACTTCCCGCCGACGTCGCGCACGACCATCAGGTTCGACCCGTCCGGCGCCCAGTCGGCCTCCTGCACGCCTTCGGCGACGTCGCGCGGCGAGCCCCCGGTCAGCGCGGCGCGCGCGAGCGTGCCGGCGCAGACGCCCGGATGGTTCGACCGGCAGTCGATCGCGATCGCCATCTCGCCCGACGGCGAGATCGAGAGCAGGTTCGCGCTCGGGAGCTCCAGCGGGAGCGAGTCCGGGCTCGAGGGGTGCTTCAGGAAGAGCTTGAGCGGCGTTCCGTCCCAGGCCGCGCTGTAGACGATCGTCTGCCCGTCCGGCGCGAACCGCGCGGCGCGGATGGTTCCCGAGCCGAAGGTGATCTGCTGGTACGAGGGCGGCAGCGTCTTGACGAGGTTTTTCTGCAGGAGCATCCCGGCGCCGAGGGCGGCGAGGACCGCGATCGCCGCGGCGAGCGGCCCGATCCGGCGCCGCGATTCCGCCGCCGGGACCGCCGCGGCGGCGCCGGAAATCTCCCCGGAGACCGCCGAAGCCGCCTCGGACAGGTGCTCGCGGACGCCGCGCACGTCGCGCGCGAGGTCGCGCGTCGAGGCGTAGCGCTCGTCCGGGTCCTTCTGCAGGCAGCGCTCGACGATCCAGCGAAACGGTGCCGGGACCTTCGCGTTGACCTGGACGACGGGAGCCGTGTCCTCCCGAATGATCGCCGTCAGCGTCTCGGCCGTCGTGCCGCGCTGGAACGCGCGCTGGCCGGTCGCCATCTCGTAGTAGATCGAGCCCAGGGCGAACTGGTCGGAGCGGAAGTCGAGCGCCTTGCCGCTCGCCTGCTCGGGCGACATGTACCCGACGGTGCCGAGGACCGTTCCGGCCTGCGTCGCCTGCGCCGTCGGCAGGTTCGACGTGTCCTCGGGCTGCTCCTTCAGGAGCTTGGCGAGACCGAAGTCGAGGATCTTGACCGCGCCGTCCTTCGAGATCATCACGTTCTCGGGCTTCAGGTCGCGGTGGACGATGCCGGCCGCGTGGGCCTTGGCCAGGCCGTCGGCCATCTGGTACGCCAGATCGAGGAGCTTCTTCGTCGGCAGCGGGCCGCCGTGCAGCGTCTCGCGCAGCGTGCGGCCGTCGACGAACTCCATCGCGATGTAGACGGTCGGGCCGTCGACGCCGATGTCGTGAATCGTGACGATGTTCGGATGGTTCAGGGCCGAGGCCGCGCGCGCCTCCTGCTCGAAGCGCTTGCGCCGGTCGGTGTCGGCGGCGAACTCGGCGGCGAGCACCTTGATCGCGACCTCGCGGCCGAGCCGCGTGTCGCGCGCCCTATAAACCTCTCCCATCCCGCCCGCCCCGAGAGGCGAGAGAACCTCGAAGGGGCCCAGCTTCGTCCCGCTTGCGATCGTCATTCCTGGAACCGCGAGGATTCTAACCGTAGAATCGCGCCACCTCGACCGGAAGGATTTCGATGAGATTCAGAATTGCCGCGCTGCTCTTCTCTGTCGGCGCTTCGGCCGCGTTCGCGGCCGCGCCGCCGCCCCCCCCGCCCGTCGCCGTGAAGGCCGGCCGGCTGATCGACACGAAGTCGGGAACGGTCGTGCCCGGAGCGGTGATCCTCATCGAGAACGGCCGCGTCAAGGCGGTCGGCCCGTCGGTCGCGATCCCGGCCGGGGCGACGGTGATCGACCTCTCCGGGCTGACGGTCCTGCCCGGCCTCTTCGACTGTCACACGCACCTCGTCGGCGACTACGTCAACGACAAGGACCCCCTCTCGGACCTGAAAAAGAGCGCCGCCGACCGCGCCTTCGAGTCCGTTCCGAACGCCCGCGCCACGCTCGACGCCGGTTTCACGACGGTGCGGGACGTCGGGACCTACCGCGCCTTCGTGGATGTCGCGCTGCGCGACGCCATCGCCCGGGGCGACTTTCCCGGTCCCCGGATGTTCGTCGCGGGCGCGTACCTGACGATCACGGGCGGCGGCGGCGCGATCACGGGCTTCGCGCCCGACGTCGCGCTCCCCTGGGACCTCCGCTTCGGCGTCGCCGACGGCGTCGACCAGGTGCGCCAGCGCGTGCGCGACATCGCCCAGCACGACGTGGACGTCATCAAGGTCCTGGCCACCGGCGCCTTCCTCACGCACGGCTCGAACCCGCACGCGATCGAGTACACGGGCGAGGAGATCCGCGCCGCCGTCGAGGAGGCGAGCCACAAGGGCCTGAAGGTCGCCGCGCACGCCCACTCGACGGAAGGCATCAAGCTCGCCGTGAAGGCGGGCGTGGCGTCGATCGAGCACGGAACCTACCTCGACGACGAAGGCATCCGCCTGATGAAGGAGCACGGGACCTACCTCGTGGCCGACATCTACGACGCGGAGTGGATCCGACAGGGCGCGGCCGCGGGCTATCCCCAGGACTTCGCCGAAAAACAGCCCGAGGGCGACGAGCTCCAGCGCCAGGCGTTCCGGAAGGCCGTCGAGGCCGGGGTCAGGATCGCCTTCGGCACCGACGTCAGCAACTTCCCGCACGGCCTGAACGCCCGCCAGTTCGCCTGGCAGGTCAAGTACGGCCAGACGCCGATGCAGGCGATCCAGTCCGCGACGGTGGGCGCCTCGGACCTGGTCGGCCGCGGCAACGACGCCGGCTCGCTCGAGCCGGGGAAGCGGGCCGACCTCATCGCCGTCAAGGGTGATCCGCTCGCCGACGTCCGGGCCCTCGAGAGCGTGGCCTTCGTCATGAAGGACGGGAAAATCTACAAGGACGCGCGCTGACGCCTGCTAGAGTGCGGGACCGGACGCGAGAGCGCGCCGCGGGGAGGTCGCCATGCCGAAGTTCGTCATCGAGAGAGAGATCCCGGGGGCGGGCCAGCTCTCGGACGCCGAGATCCAGGCGGTGTCCCGCAAGTCCGTCGAAGTGCTGCGCGGACTCGGCCCCGAGATCCAGTGGCTTCACTCCTACGTCACGGGCGACAAGGTGTACTGCGTCTACCTGAGCCCGGACGAGGAGACGCTCCAGGAGCACGCGAAGAAGGTCGGCATTCCGGCCAGCCGCATCTCCGCGGTGCGGCGGCTCATCGACCCGACCAGCGGCGAATAGCCAGCCGGCTCAGGCGCCGCGCGGCGGCAGCGCGAGCGCGATCGCCTGGTCGACCGGCATCGCCCAACCCTGCATCCAGGCGGCCGCGCCGTCCCCGTCGCTCAACCCGCGGCGCGCCGCCGCGAGGGCCGCTTCGAGCGCGACGCGCTCGCCGCGCGGCAGGGGCGTCCCCAGGGCCTGGCGCAGCGCCCCGGCGGCGCCGGCCAGACGCAGCGCGGCGTGCGGCTCGCCCTCGCTCGCCGCGCAGCCGGCGAAGCCCTCGAGCAGGCGCGCGATGCCGCGCTTGTGCCCGAGGTCGCGGAAGATGCCGAGGCTCTCGCCGTAGAGGGCGCGCGCCCGGGCAAAATCCGAGCGGTCGCGGGCGAGGTTGCCGAGGTCGGCCAGCGTGCCGGCGATGCCCCAGGGGTCGCCGATCTCGCGGAACTCGGCGAGGCTCTTCTCGCACAGGGCCTGCGCCGCGCCGGCGTCGCCCCGCTCGCGCGCCACCGCGCCCTGGTGGTCGAGCGCCCAGGCCGCTCCGGTCCGGTCGCCGAGCTCGCGAAAGATCGACAGGCTCTCCTCGTGAAACGCGTGGGCGCGGTCGAAGTCGCCCAGGGCGGTCGCGGCCATCGCCAGGTTGCTCAGCGAGCGCGCCACCGCCGCGCGGTCGCCGAGCTCCCTCCAGAGTCCGGCGTTCTCCTCGAAGAGCGCCGCGGCCGCCGCCGCTTCTCCGCGCTCGAGCGCCGTGACCGCGAGCGCGTTGCGCGACACCGCGATGCCCCAGGCGTCGCCCCGTTCCTGCTCGATCGCGAGCGCCTCCTCGAGCGCCGGCAGCGACGCCGCGGCATCGCCCTGCTCGGCGGCGAGGACGCCGGCGGCGAAGAGCGCCCGCGCGCGCGCCTTCGTCCGCGCCGACGCGTCGGGCAGCGCGAGGAGCTTGCGAAGCCGCTCGCGCCCCTCCGCGAGATGCTCCCGCATCTCCCAGCAGCGGAAGAGCGCCGCGCCCAGGCGCAGGCCCCAGTCCGCGTTGCCTTCGCGCGTCAGGTAGTCGAGGGCCGCCCGGAAGTTGTCGTGCTCGCTCTCGAAGCGCTCGAGAAACGCCGTGGGCCCCGTTTCGGGGCCCTCGGTCACCTGCTCTTCGGCCAGGACGAGGCAGTAGGCCGCGTGAGCCCGGCGCATCAGCGGTTCGTCGCCGCTCGCGACGAGCTGTTCGAGGGCGTACTCGCGGATCGTCTCGAGCATCGTGAAGCGCGGTTCGCCGCCCGAGCGCTCGGCGCGCTGGAGAAGGCTCCGGTCCACCATCGCTTCCATGCCGCCGAGCACGTCCATCCCGAGATCGTCCTTCGCGTTGCACACGGCTTCCGCGGCCTCGAGCGTGCAGCCGCCGGCGAAGACCGCGAGGCGCCGGAACAGCTTCTGCTCGGCGGGGTCGAGCAGCTCGTGGCTCCAGTCGATCGCGCCCCGCAGCGTCTGCTGCCGCGCCGGCAGGTCGCGCGCGCCGCCGGTCAGCAGCTGCAGCCGCTTCTCCAGGCGCACGCGGATCGCGGACGGCGGCAGCAGGCGAACGCGCGAGGCCGCGAGCTCGATCGCGAGGGGCAGGCCGTCCAGCCGCGCGCAGATCTCCGCGATCGTCGCCGCGTTCTCGGCCGTGACCGCAAAATCGGGGCGCACCGCGGCCGCCCGCTGCGCGAAGAGCGCGACGGCCTCGGAGGCGAGCGCCGCCTCGGGCGTCACCGCGGCGCGAGCGTCGGGCAGCCCGAGCGCCGGCACGGGGAACTCGTGCTCCCCGTAGACGTGGAGCGGCGAACGGCTCGTCACCAGGAGCTTCACGCCCGGACCCGCGGCGACGACGTCCGCCATCAGCGGCGCCGCCTCGATCAGGTGCTCGAACCCGTCGACGACGAGCAGCGTCGGCGTGCGGGCCGAACGGCGCAGGTGCTCCATCAGGCTCTCGGTCGGCGAGAGGCGGCCGCTCTCGCGGACGCCGAGCGCGCGCCCCATCGCCATGGGGATCAGGCCGGCGTCGCCGACGGTGGTGAGGGAGAGGTAGTGAGCGCCTCCGGGGAAGCGGGTGGACGACGCCGCGGCGACCTCGAGCGCGAGGCGGCTCTTGCCGATGCCGCCGGGGCCGGTCAGCGTCAACAGGCGGACGTCCTCGCGCACGAGCAGCGCCCCGACCGCCGCGCGTTCCCGCTCGCGCCCGACGAATCGGGTGCGCGGCGCCGGCAGCTCGGAGGGCCGGCTTTCGCTCGGACCCGCCGGCGCCGGGGCGTCGACCACCCGCTCGCGCACGTTGGCGATGTCCCGAGCGAGGTCGCGGGTCGACTCGTACCGGCCCTCCGGGTCCTTGGCCAGGCAGCGCTCGACGATCCAGCACAGCGGCGCGGGGACGCGGGCGTCGAGCGAGCCGATCGGCGTCGGTTCCTCGCGGATGATCGCCGTCAGCGTCTCTGCCGAGGTCGCGGCCCGGAAGGGCCGCCGGCCCGTGACCATCTCGTAGAGAACCGATCCGAACGCGAACTGGTCGGAGCGAAAATCGACCGGCGCGCCGCTCGCCTGTTCCGGCGACATGTAAGCGATCGTGCCGAGGATGACCCCCGAGCCCGTCCTCGGTCCTCCCATCGTCGGCGCCGACGTGACGTCCTCGCGCTTCGCGAGGGCCAGCTTGGCCAGGCCGAAGTCGAGGATCTTCACGAAGCCGTCGCGGGACACCATCAGGTTCTCGGGCTTCAAGTCCCGGTGGACGATGCCGGCGGCGTGCGCCTTGGCGAGGCCCTCGGCGATCTGGAGCGCGACCTGGAGCACGCGGCGCGGCGGAAGCGGCCCCGAGGCGACCATCTGGCCCACCGTCTCGCCTTCGACGAGTTCCATCGCGATGTAGGACACCCCATCCTCGCTGCCGATCTCGTAGATCGTCACGATGTTCGGGTGGTTGAGGGCCGAAGCCGAGCGCGCCTCCTGCTCGAATCGCGCCAGCCGTTCGGTGTCCGCCGCGAAGCCGCGCGGCAGCACCTTCAGCGCGACCTCGCGGCCGAGCCGGGCATCCCGCGCCCGATAAACCTCCCCCATGCCTCCCGCGCCCAAAGGAGACAGCACCTCGTAGGGACCGAGCTTCGTGCCCGCCGGAAGGGTCATGATCGCCCGCCGCGTGACGAAGCCTCGCGAGCTCGGGCGAGCGCCGGGGTAGCGCCGATCCCGGGCGAGTGAAGGCGGCGTGCGAGGGTCATGAGAGAGGACGGGATTCTATCGTCCGCGCTTGCGCCGCTGTGCGAAACTGGCCGCTCCTCAGGAGGTTCTCATGGATCTGAAGTCGCTCCAGCGGCCCTTCAAGGACCGCTACCGCAGCGATCCCGCGAGCTCCCGGATCACGCTCCGGGCCGGCGGCGGCCGGACCGAGACGCCGCTGACGTGCTCGGTCGACATCGGCCGCGCGGTCTACGCGGCACAGGCGCACGCCGGCACCGGCGGCCCCGGCACGGGCGCGTGTTCCGGGGACCTGCTGCTCGGAGCGCTGGCCGCCTGCGCCCAGATCACCTGCCAGCTCGTCGCCGAGGCGCTCGGAATCGCCGCCGATCGCATCGCCGTCTCCGTCGAGGGAGATCTCGACCTGCGCGGCACTCTCGGCGTGTCCCGGGAGGTGCCCGTCGGGTTCGAAGACATCCGCATCCGCTTCGACATCAGCGCGCCCAACGCCACCGCCGAGCAGTTGAGGGTTCTGCGCGAGAAGACCGAGCAGTACTGCGTCGTGCTCCAGACGCTGACCCGGCCGCCCGCCATCCGCTCCGACTGGGGCCCGGCGGCGTGACCGACCCGCCGGAATCGTCCTCCTTTTCTGGTCGCCCGTCCCGAAAATGTGAATTTTCGTCGCCAAACCGGCGGCAGACGCCGGCCGTCCGCGTATGTACGAAGCAGCCCATGCGCCTGCTCCTCTCCTTCGTCCTGGCCGCCGCAGCCGCCGCCCCGGCCGCCCTCGCGCAGGAGCCCGCGGACCGGCGGGGGGCCGTGCAGGAGGAGGCGCTCGTCGAGCGCGTCGTCATTGACGCGCACGTCACGGGGCCGGACGGCTCGGCGATCCCGTCGCTGACGCCAGCGGACTTTCTCGTGAAGGTCGACGGGAAGCCCGTCCCGCTCGAGTCGGTCGACTGGCTTCCCGCCGGAACGCCCGAGGTCGACAAGGGGGCTCTCGAGGCGCTCGATCCGTCCGGCGCGGCGGCGGCGTCGCCGGACGTGGCGCCGGGCCGCGTCATCGTCCTCTTCTTCGAGACGGACCACGACCCCTCGCGCCTGCTCGGCCTGCTCCGCATGAACGCGCAGGCGCGGAAGTTCCTCGCGACCCTCGATCCCACCGACCGCGTCGCGGTCGTGTCCTACGACACGCACCTGAAGCTGCGCCAGGATTTCACGAGCGACCGCGCGAAGCTCGAGCGGGCCGTTCACGCGGCGATCCGCCGCAACGACGCCGCCGCTCCCGATCCCGAAAGCCAGCCGTCGCTCGCCAAACGCCTCGACCCGGAAGAGTCCCGCCGCTGCGCCACACCCGAGCGCGCCCTCGAGCTCGTCGCCCGGGCGCTCAAGGAAATTCCCGGGGGCAAGTCGATGCTCTTCTTCGGCTGGGGCCTCGGCACCGTCGGCGGCTTGAGCGGGCCCAACGCGAGCGAGCAGGCCGCCTGGGCGGACGCGATGACGCGCATGGCGGAGGCTCGCGTCAACATCTTCACCCTCGACGTCACGGACGCCGATTACCACTCGCTCGAGGGCTCGATCGAACAGATCGCCGACCTGACGGGGGGCCGCTACGAGAAGACGCACCTCTTCCCGGATCTCGCGATGGAGCGCGTCAAACGCGCGATCTCCGGCCGCTACGTCCTCGTCTTCGTCAAGCCGAAGGGCCCGCGGGGCGAGCACACGATCGAGGTCGCCCTCGCCGGGCGCAAGGGCCGCGTCTACGCGCGGCAGTACTACCTCGACTGAGGCCTAGCGCCGCAGCAGCTGCGCCCGATTCTCGCTCTCGGTCGCGAGGCCCTCGGTCTGGAGGAATGCCTTCGCGTTCGCGTCGTCCTTCAGGAACGCCTCCCAGAACGCGAGCGTGGCGGCGCGCACGTCCTTGAAGATCGCCACTTCGAGATCCGCCGAGACGGGCTTCTTCGGCGTGCTCGCGGGCAGCGGCGCCCCGGGTTCCGCGGAGACGCCGGTCAGGGTCAGGTGGCTCGCGCCCTGGATGAACACGGCGTACTTGTTGCCCGGCGCCGACAGCTGATACGAGTCCAGCCGCCACGACGCGTCCTGGTTCTTGATGCCGGGATCGCGCGTGCCGGTCACGACCATCAGCGGCCGCTCGACGGCGGTCCACGACTTCTCGGTCAGCCCCTGCTGGCCGCGCCCGGGCGGCGACAGCAGCAGGAACGCCCTGGGGATCGGATCGGCGAAGCTCTTCGCCCTGTCTTTCCTCGACACGTCGACGGTCGCCCCGGCGAGCAGCATCGCCGCGAAGGCGCCGAAGGACTGCCCGCCCACGCCCACGCGCGTCTCGTCGAGCTTTCCCGCGAGCGCCGGGATCCTCGCTTCGACGGCGCCCGTTGCGGCGACGATGAACGCCAGATCCCGCACGCGGCTTTCCCACGTCTTCGGATCGGACACCCCGTCGCCCGCCGGCTCGCGCGCGCTCTCGGCGGCCGGATCCTTCGCGGCGGCCGCCGCGCCGTCGGCATGCGTCGGCGCGAGCACGACGAAGCCGTGCGTGGCCCAGAAACGGGCGAGCGCGTCGTAGGTCTTCGCCGCGCCGCCCGCGCCGTGCGAGAAGACGATCACGGGGAAGCGCCCGTCGCCGTCGGGGTACGTGACCCGCACCGGCACGTCGCGGTTGCGCGACGAATCGCGCAGGATGACCTCGGCGTCCCGCACGACCGCGAGGCCGCTCTTGGCGAGCTCGGCGGCGGGCGGCGGCGCGGGCGGAGCCGGCGCGGGGGCCGGAGCGGGCTTGGACGCGCACGCCGCGCCGGCGCCGACCGCGGCAACGAGGACCAGACGAGCGCCGAGCGTTCTCATGGCCTGTAGACGAGCGCAGCATATCCGCGGCCGGCCCGAATGTGGGGCTCGTCGCTGACGATCCATCCGCCCCCGGCGCGAAACGTGACGTTCCGGCCGAACTCCGGGGGAACGAGCCGGTCGAGCCGCACCTCCGCGCCGACGACGCGCACCGGATCGGGACGGAGACCGCTCCAGGCGCGCAGCCACTCGGCGTACAGCACGACGGGCACGCCCGCGCTCTCGACTTCCGCGCGATACGTTTCCATCCGCCGACCGAACTGGACGTCGGCGGGAAGCGCGAGGCTTAACACTCTGTTCAGGTCGAGACCCGGCGGCAGAATCGCGTTCGGCGCGCCCCCGACGGACCAGAGGTCGAACGGCGACGGCGTGCCTCCCGTCTCGCCGTACCGCGCCGCCGCCGACAGCGTCGCCACGGGCAGGATCCCGAGGAGCCGCCCGCCGGCCGACCACTGGCTCCAGCCCGAGCCGCCCGTCTGCCCCAGCACTCCCGACGCCTCGGCGTCGACGCCGAAGCCCGACCGGCCGCGCGTGCGGCGAAACGCCGCTTTCACCGCGGCCATGCCGAGCCCTCGCGTGAACGCGCGGCCGTCGGCGAACGCCTCGACGCGCGTGCCTCCCCCGCCGGCCCTCGCCTCGATCCGGCCCCACACGAACGGCCGCGACCAGACGGCATCGGCGAAACCGCCCCACCGCTCCTCGTCGAACGCGGGCCTCGGCGCGAGCCCCTGATTGCCCGGCTTCTCGATCGCCGAGAAGAGCTGCGCGGACAGCGTCACCGGCAGGCCCCGATAGGCCGCCGCGGCGGTGCCGCCCCGCGGTCCGATGGCGTCCCCCATCGAGCCCGCGGCGAGGTAGTGCAGCCGCCCGAGCACGTCGCCGCCATCGACGCCGACCTGCACCGCGTTGCCCGACGGCGCGAAAACGAAGTCGAGGAGCGGCCGGATCGCCTGCGTTCGCCAGAGGTCGTACGAGCCCGGCGCCGACACGGCTCCCGACGCCCGGGGAGCCGCCTCGGCCGCCGCGCGCGTCGGCGCCGGGAACGCGTCGGCCGGCGCCGGCGCGGTGGCGTCGAGCGCGAGGCGCCGGATCGAGACGCCGCGCGCGCCAAAATCGAGGAAGAAGATCGCCCGCCCGTCCGGCGTCGGCGCCGGATCGAACGCGCCGCCGGTCACGCGCGTCAGCGCCACGGCCGGCGCGCCGCTGTCCGGCTCGGCCGACACGACCGTCCAGACCCCGCCGAGGGCCGCCGTCGCGTAGAGCCTCGACCCGTCGGGACTCCACGCCGGCGCCCCGACGGGCGCGCCGGCGAGCGCGACCTCCCGCGCGTCGCCTCCCTCGGCCGGCAGCGTGACGAGCCGCCACCGTCCCGCCGCGTGCAGCAGGGCCGCGATCCGCCGGCCGTCGGGAGACGCGCGGGGGTGGCTCCAGACGGGCCAGTCCTCCTCGACGGGAAGGCGCGCCGCGATCGAACGGCAGGAGCCCGTCGCGAGATCCACGCGGGCGAGCTCGGACCTTCCGAAGCGCGCCCGCGTCGCCACCGCCCACGCAGCGCTCGGCGAGGGATCGGCATCGCGCACGTCCTCGCCGCGCGTGACGCGCTCGACCGCGCTGCTCTCGTAGCGCCAGCGATACAGATCCCAGCGCAGCCGGCCTTCGGCGTCCGGCGCGCGGCGCGCGAAGAAGAGGGAGCGGCCGTCGGGCGAAAACCGCGGGTCCGCGGCCGAAAACCCGTCCGCGCGCGGCAGCGTCCAGCGCGCGTCGCCGCCTCCGGCGTCGGCCCCCCGGATCTCGAGGAAGCTCCGCCGCGGCGTGGGGTCCCGGCGGACGACGAGCCACGCGCCATCGGGCGACACGGCGAGGGCGGACGCGCCGCCGTCGAGCTTCTGCCGGAGCTCGCCCGGGGCGAGAACGGAATCGCGAAGGCGCGCGGCCGCGTCCCGCGCGCCCGCCGCCGTCTCGTCGCGAAAGCGCTCGTAGAGGTTCCCGGGCGCATCGCCGAACACGGCGCGGAACGCCGAGCCGAAGGAGCTCCCGCCGGCGAGGAGCTCCCAGAGCCGCGTCAGCGCCGGTGCGCCCGCGCGGCCGGCGAGCCATTCGAGATAGGCCGAGCCGACGAGATACGCGATCGACCCGCCGAGCCACGTGTCGGTCCCGTCGAGGGCGGCGTACTTCGGCAGCGCGTCTTCGAGACCGAGCTGTCGGAGCACCATCGCGCGGTACGCCGAGCCGGGCCGGCCCGTCCCCGTCAGCGCGCCCTCGACGAGCGTCGCATAGCCCTCGGTCACCCACCGCGGGCATTCGACGGCCAGCGGTCCGAACGGCGCGGGCGAAACGCGCAGCGCCAGGGCGAGCAGGCCGCGGCCCGGCCGCGCCAGGTGCGCGACGTGAGCGGTCTCGTGCGTCGCGACGATCTCCATCCAGTCGCCGTACTCCCCGATCATCGATTCGGAATCGGGCGCCGAAGTCCAGAGGCGCACCTCCGGGCGGTCGAGGTACGGGATTGCCTCCCCGTTGGCGTCGGCCGCCGGGTCGGAGACGATCACCTCGACCCGCCGCGCGGGCGCGCTGCCGACGTAGGCGGTCACGCGCGCGTGAATCCCTTCGAGGGCCCCGGCCGCGCGCCGGGCCCAGGCCTCGAACGGCGCCGGGTAGTGGACGCGGAAGTGCTCGGTCTCGACCGTCCGCCAGTCGGCCGACGGCCCCTGCGCCCGCCCCGTGGCGGCGGACAGCAGCAACGCCCCGACGACGAGGACCCGCGGCATCGGTTCGGGAGGCTATCAGCGCGAAACCTCCGGTCCGGGCCGGCGTCTCTCCTCGCGACAGGAGGACTCATGAGACCGTCCGCCCTCACGCCGATCCTGCTCGCGACCCTGCTGCTCGCGCCCGCGACGCCCGCGCTCCTCGCCCAGACGCCCGCCGCGCCTCCGGCTCCGCCCGCGGCGCCCGAGGCCGCGCCGGAAGCGCCGGAGCCCCCGGAGCCCGCGACGCCGCCCGAGGCGCCCCGCGCCCGGCGGAAAAAGATCGTCGTGGCCTCTCCCGAGAAAGACATCGTCGTCGACGGCGACCGCGTCTTCATCTCGGGCGACGACGACGAGCTCGAGGACTTCGCGGACCTCGACGGCTTCGACGGCCATCCCTTCGCGTTCCGCGAACACGGCCTCGCGGGCGGCGGCTTCATCGGCGTTGAGCCGGTCGAGATGACTCCGGACCTGCGGCAGCACTTCGGCGCTCCCAAGGACGCCGGCGTCTTCGTCGGCTCGGTCGAGGCCGGCGGTCCGGCCGCGAAGGCGGGCCTTCAGGTCGGCGACATCGTGACCCGCGTCGACGGCGACCGGATCGGCTCGACCCGCGCGCTGGTGCGCGCGATCCGCCACAAGAAGGGCGGCGAGACCGTCTCCGTCGAGATCCTCCGCAACCGCGCGGCGAAGAGCCTCACCGTCATCGTCGCGGAGCGGAAGGACCAGGAGGTGCGCGTCGGCGAGCTGCGCGACAAGCGCCGCGGCCGGGACTGGAACTGGGCCTGGAAGACCTTCGCGCCGCCGCAAGATCTCCCGCCCGACTTCGAGCAGCGGCTCGACGACATGGAGAAGAAGTTGAGGGAGCTCGAGGGCCGGCTGCCGAGCAGCCACTAGCCCGCGGGATCTGATAGAACACCCCCAGCGACAGGGGGGTGCGCGTGAGTCAGCAGCCGGGTTCCCACCCGCACGGGGCCGAGCTCGCCCGCGAGCTCGGCCTGTTCGACGCGATCAACCTCGTGATCGGCACGATCATCGGCTCGGGCATCTTCCTGGTGCCCTCGGAGATCGCCCGCGCCGTGTGGACGCCGGGCTGGATGCTCGCCGTCTGGGTGATCGGGGGCGTCCTCACGATGCTCGGCGCGCTCTCGCTCGCCGAGCTCGGCGCCGCGATGCCGGAAGCGGGCGGCATCTACAGCTTCATCACGCGGGCCTTCGGACGGCTGCCGGGGTTCCTCTGCGGATGGATGCTCTTCACCGTCGCGACTTCCGGCTCGATCGCGACGCTCGCCGCGGCTTTCCCGATCTACCTCGGCGCGTTCGTGCCCTTGAACCCGACGACGTCCAAGGTCGCCGGCGTCGTCGCCGTCGCCGTGCTGACCTGGATCAACGCGATCGGCGTCAAGAACGGCGCGCGCGTCGGCAACGTCCTGACGGCGCTCAAGGTGGGCGGCCTGATCCTCATGGTCGCGGTGATCTTCATCCTTCCCGGGCCCACGCAGTCGGCTTCCGCCGCGGCGGCCGCCGCCGCGCCGTCGCTGCCGGCGGGCAC
The DNA here is from genome assembly GCA_035506175.1 of Thermoanaerobaculia bacterium. Lineage (GTDB taxonomy): Bacteria > Acidobacteriota > Thermoanaerobaculia > UBA5066 > Gp7-AA6 > DAHUXD01. The sequence goes on from DATJPZ010000023.1 coordinate 50,541, forward strand.
CGCGCCGATGACCGCGGTCGGCGTGGCCCTCGTCGCCGTGCTGTGGGCGTACGAGGGCTGGCACGACGTCAGCTTCGCGGCCGGCGAGATGCAAAACCCGCAGAAGAACTTCCCGCGGGCCGTCATCGGCGGCGTGGCGATCGTGATCGGCCTGTACCTGCTCGCGAACCTCGCGTACCTGAAGATCCTCTCGCCCGCCGAAATCGCAGCGACCGACAAGGTCGCCCTCCTCGCGATGACCCGCGTCACCGGCGAGTGGGGCGGCAAGGTCCTGACGGCCGCGATCCTGTGCTCGATGCTCGGCGCGATGAACGCGCTGATCCTCGCCGGACCGCGCGCGTACTACCAGATGGCCAGGGACAAGCTCTTCTTCGAGCGGGTCTCGCGCGTCCACCCGCGCTGGCGCACGCCGGTCGAGTCGCTCGTCTTCCAGGGTCTCTGGTCGACGTTCCTCGTCCTCTTCATCGGCGGGTTCTCGCAGCTCTTCACGTACGTCATCTTCGGCGGCTGGATCTTCTACGCCCTGGCCGTGCTGTCGGTCGTCGTCCTGCGCCGCAAGGAACCCGGCCTCGTCCGGCCGTTCCGCGTGCCGGGATATCCGGTCGTCCCGATCCTGTTCGCGCTGACGGCCGGCGCGATCGTCGTCAACACGCTCATCCAGACGCCGCGCGAGTCGCTCCTCGGCCTCGCGTTCATCGCGCTGGGGATCCCCGTCTACTGGATCCAGAGCGCCGTTCGGCGGCGCGCGCGGGCCGGCTGAGCCCGCGGCTTCAATCCTCGAGAGAGCCGAACTTTCCCGACTGGAAGTCGAGCATCGCCTGGCGGATCTCGCCTTCGGCGTTCATCACGAACGGCCCGTAGGCGACCACCGGCTCCTCGATCGGCTCGCCCGCCAGGACCAGCAGGCGCGCCTCGCTCCGGGCTTCGACCGCGACGCGCTCGCCTTCGTTCGCGAAGAGGACGAAGTCGCCGACGCGGGCCGCCTCGCCCTGGATCGCGACCTCGCCCCGCATCACGAGGATCGCCAGGTTCTCGCGCGGCGGAAAGGAAAACTCCGCCTCTCCGCCCGCGTCGAGCGCGGCGTCGAACATCGAAACCGGCGTGAACGTCTTCGCGGGACCGCGAACGCCCCGGTACTCGCCCGCGATCACGCGCACGCGGCCGCGCGGCAGAGCGACGATGCCCATCCGGTCGGCCGTGATGGCCTGGTAGCCGGGCGGATCCATCTTGTGGGCGCGCGGGAGGTTGACCCAGATCTGCGCCATGTGCATCGTGCCGCCGGCCCGGGCCCAGGACGCCTCGTGGTACTCGCGATGGAGGATGCCGGACGCCGCCGTCATCCACTGGACGTCGCCGGGTCCGATGACGCCGCCCCGGCCCGTGCTGTCGTGATGCGCGACGCTGCCCTGGAAGGCGAGCGTCACGGTCTCGAAACCGCGGTGCGGATGAGGTCCCACGCCGCGCCGCTCGTTCTCGGTCGGCGGGTAGTCGTAGGGCTCGTGGTAGTCGAGCAGCAGAAAGGGGCTCAGGCGCTTCTCGGCGTCGGGAATCCGCGAGAAATAGCCCATGACCCGGAAGCCGTCGCCCACCCAGTGCGGGCGCGGCCCGGAGACGATGCGGTCGATCCGGCGGAGCGCGTTCATCGACCCGACATACGCCCGAAGCCGCGGCGAGGGTTCCCGAGCCCCCGCCGGCCTACCGCGCGCCCGCGGCCTCGAAGGACTCGAGGATGATCGCGAGCGCCTCTTCGACGTCGCTCTTCCCGACGGTCAACGCCGGCGCGACGCGGAAGACGTTGCCCTCGAGGCCGCTCTTGCCGACGAGGAGGCCCCGCTTCTTCGTCTCCTCGAACACGCGGCCGGTCAGCGCCTTCGCCGGCGTGCGGTCTCCCGCGGTCTCGTCCTCGACGAGCTCGATCGCCTGCATCAGGCCCATGCCCCGGACGTCGCCCACGTTCTTCGGATAGCGCCGCTTCAGCTCGTCGAAACCGCCGCGCAGGATCCTGCCCATCCGCTCGGCGTTGCCCGGCAGATCTTCTTCCTCGATGATCCGGATCGTCGCGTTCGCCGCCGCGCAGGCGGCGGGGTTGCCGCCGAACGTCGAGATCGTCAGCGCTTTCAGCGACGCGGCGATCTCGGGTGTGGCGATGCACGCGCCGAGCGGCAGGCCGTTGGCGATGCCCTTGGCCATCGTCATGATGTCCGGCGCGACGCCGTAGTGCTCGATCCCCCACATCGTGCCGCCCGTGCGGCCGAATCCCGTCTGGACCTCGTCGCAGATGAAGACGCCGCCGTACTTCTTGACGATCGCGACGGCGATCTCGAAGTACTCCGGGGGCGGCGTGATGAACCCGCCCACGCCCTGGATCGTCTCGGCGAGAAACCCCGCGATCCGCCCCGTCGTCGTCGTGCGGATGAGCTCCTCGATGTCCTTCGCGCACGCGACGCCGCAGGACGGATACGTCAGCTTGAGCGGACACCGGTAGCAGTAGGGCGCCATCGCGTGCTTGACGGCGGCCACCGGCGTCGGGAGCGGGCGCCACGTGCCGACGGCCGTGAGCGACTGCGCGAGCATGGAGCGTCCCGAGTACCCGTGGCGGAGCGCCACGATCTCGGTGTTCCCCGTGTGGAGCTGCGCGAGCATGACCGCGGTCTCGTCGGCCTCCGTGCCCGTCGCGGCGAGAAAGCTCTGCTGGAGCCGGCCGGGCGTGATCCGCGCGAGCGTCTCGGCGAGCTGGACGACCGGCACGGACGGGTAGAGGCTCGACACGTGCGAGAGCCGCGAAATCTGGGCGACGACCGCGGCGTTGACGCGCTCGTCGGCGTGGCCGATCGAGACCGTCAGGATGCCGCCGAAGAAGTCGAGGTACTCGTTGCCGTCGGCGTCCTTGATGCGCAATCCCTTGCCTTCGGTCAGGACGACCGGCTCCTGGTAGTACTGGATCGTCGCGGGCAGCAGATACTCCTTGTGCTTCTCGCGCGTCTGACGCGAGAGCGCGGAAGTCGGGGCCGGGGCCTTCGTCGTCGTGCTCATGGGTTCTTTCTCCCGGCGGGAGAGGGCAGGGTGAGGGGCGCCCTCTCTCCGCTCAAAACCACCTCGAAATGACGACCTTCTTGTCCGTGTAGAACTCGTACGCGTCGCGGCCGTGCGCCTTCAGGTCGCCGAAAAAGCTGTCTTTGGCGCCGCCGAAGGGAAACTGCGCCATCGGCGCCGCGACGCCGATGTTCACGCCCACCATCGACGCGGTCGCGAGGCGCGCGTACTCGCGCGCGGCCTTGCCGCTCGAGGTGAAGATCGAGGTGGCGTTCGCGTTGGGGTGCGCCTGCATGACCGCGATCGCCTCCTCGAGGCTCTTCACGGGCGTGATCGAGGCGACCGGGCCGAAGATCTCTTCGCGGCCGATCGTCATCGAGGACGTGACGCCGTCGAAGAGCGTCGGGCCGAGGAAATAGCCCTCCGGCCGGCCGGCCACGGGATTCTTCCGGCCGTCGAGCACGAGCTTCGCCCCTTCGGCCACGCCCTTCTCGATGTAGCCGACCACGCGGTCGCGGTGCGCCGCGGAGATGACCGGGCCCATCGCGACGCCGGCCTCGGCGCCGTCGCCGACCTTGAGCGCTCGCGCCGCCGCCTCCAGCCGGTCCCGCGCCTCGGCATGCGCGGACCCGACCGGCAGGAGGACGCTGCCGGCGAGACACCGCTCGCCGGCGCAGCCGAAGAAGGACTCGGTGATGATCTCGGTCGTCCGCTCCATGTCGGCGTCCGGCATCACGACGATGAAATTCTTCGCGCCGCCGAGCGCCTGGACGCGCTTGCCGGCGTGCGTCCCGCGCTGGTAAACCGCCTTCGCCACCGCCGTCGAACCGACGAAAGACACGGCGCGGATGTCGGGATGGTCGCAGATCGCCTCGACGACCGAGCGGCCGCCGTGGACGAGGTTGACGACGCCCGGCGGCAGGTCGCACCGCTCGAGCAGCCGCGCCATCAGGGCCTGCGTCAGCGGCACCTGCTCGGACGGCTTGACGATGAACGTGTTGCCGGTGGCGACCGCGAACGGCAGGAACCAGAGCGGCACCATCGCGGGAAAGTTGAACGGGGCGATCGCCGCGCAGACGCCGAGCGGCTGGCGGATCACGTTGCAGTCGATGCCGGAGGCGATGTTCTCGAGCCCGTAGCCCATCATCAGCGAAGGCGTGCCGCACGCGACCTCGACGCACTCGATGCCGCGCCGCACGCTGCCGCGCGCCTCGTCGAGCGTCTTGCCGTGCTCGCGAGTGACCGTCGCCGCGAGCTCCTCGAAGTGCTCCTCGAGCAGCTGCCGGAACCGGAACAGGGCGCGCGCCCGAATGACCGGCGGCGTGTCGCGCCACGCCGGGAACGCCCGCTTCGCGGCCGCGACCGCGGCGCCGAGATCCGCGGCCGTCGACAGCGGCGTCCGCGCGATCGTCTCCCCGGTCGAGGGGTTGTGGACGTCGAGGAACTCGGTCGCCGCCGAAGCGATCCAGCGGCCGGAAACGAAGTTTTGAAGCGCTTCTACCAGAACCCCCTCCGGAGAGGGGATTCTACTCGTCGCAGTCCGGGCAGCCGAGGAAAGGAATCCGCTCCGCGGGCGTCGGGTGCGCGTCGCCGGCGATGCCGGCCCAGGCGCCGCCGTGCGCGTGCCAGAGGTAGCACTCGAGCTGGTAGGCCTCGTTGGCGTTCTCGGCCAGGATCCAGCCGAAGAGCACGTTGACGCGGCCCTCGCGGGCGTACTGGAGCAGGCGCTGGCGCAGGTCCACGTCGTCGCGGCCGACCCGCTCGCGGATCTCGCCGTCGGGGCCCACGCTCTTCAGAAAGAAGACGCCCGGCCGCCCGGGCGGCACCGAGCGCGCGACGTTGCCCTCGGTCAGACGGATCGCCGGCTGGACTCGGGTCGAAGGCGGGAGCCCGGGAAAGAGGGAAAGCTGCGCCGGATTGGGAGGTGCGTCGTGGCGCGCTCGCCCGGCAAGCCTCATCGGGACATTAGTTTAGCGCGGAACGGGGCTCCTGAACAGGTCCCGGCCGCCGCTTGACCCCTCGCCTGCCGCGGCAGGAGACTCGGACTCGGCAGAAGGAGGGAGCCCATGAGATTTCGATTCGCGGTCTCGGCCCTTGGCGCACTCGCGCTCGCCGCCACGCTCTCCGCGCAGACGAAGATTTCCGGCACCATCCAGTGCAAGCCCGGACCCGTCGCGCCCGTCGCCATCGGCGACAAGCCCGGCCACGCTTTCGCCGTCGTCCAGTCCGAATGCACCTGGACCAGGCCCATCGAAATCGCCGGCGTGCCGTCGAAGTCGGGCGTGGACACCGTCGTCACCGAGATGTCGGGCAACAAGTCGAGCGACCGGGGGTATCACCTCGACACGATGGCCAACGGGGACAAGTTCACCGCGCGCTTCCAGGGCACGGGAACTTCGAAGGACGGCAAGCCGGTCAGCGCCAGCGGGACCTGGTCGTTCATCGAGGGCAGCGGCAAGGTCAAGGGGATCAAGGGCAAGGGAACGTACAAGGGAACGGCCAACGCCGACGGGACGATGACCAACGAGATCGAGGGCGAGTACTCGCTCCCCTAGGGGGACGGGGGCGGGCCGCCGGTGACTACGAGGCCGCGCGTCCCGCCATCTTCTCGATCTCGCTCCACTCGCGGTCCGAGACCGGCATGACGGAGAGCCGCGAGATCCGGACGAGCGGAAAGTCCTTGAAGAACGCCTTCGCCTTGATCTCGGCGAGCGTGACCGGGCGCGGGAGCTTCTTCACCGGAACGACGTCCACCGCATAGAGCTTGCCGTCGGGGTCCTTCGGATCCGGATACGCGTCGCCGGCCGCCTTCGCGATCGCGACGACGGCCTTCTCCTCGCCCGTGTGGTAGTAGAAGATCCGGTCGCCCTTCTTGACCGTGCGCAGGTTCTTCTGCGCCACCGGGTTCTTCACGCCGGTCCAGCTCGTCTTGCCGTCTCGCGCGAGGTCGTCGTAAGCGTAGTGCGTCGGCTCCTCTTTGAACAGGAAGTTCATCGTTCCCCTCCGCTCGCCGGCGCGGCGGTCAGGTCGCGCGGGCGGGTCACCCGGGCGTCGGCGGGAATCGCCGTCGTCCCGACCGGGACCACTGTCTCGATCACGCCGCCCCGCACGACGACCACGCCGGGGTCGATCCCCTTGCCGGCGGCGAAGGCGGAAATCGTCGGGAGCGCGGCGAGGGAAATCGACCCGAGCCGGCGAAGGAACCTGGTCATGCCGGCGCGGGATTCTATATGCTTCGCCCTTCGCGGAACGGCCCGAGCCCTCGGTCCGCCGCGACGAAACAGTGGGACAGGAGGACACAATGATTCGGAAGGCATCCCTTCTCGCGGTTTCCCTGCTCGTGGCGGGCGCCGTCGCGGTCTCGGCGCAGGATCACAGGCCGCTCTCGCCGGCCGGCACGGCGTCGACGATGGTCGGCGGCAAGTGGGGCGCGCCGGACAAGGACGGCGACCGGAAGTACACGCCCGGCAAGTGGATCGAGGTGACGTACAGCCGCCCGATGCTCCGCGGCCGCACGGACATCTTCGGCAAGGGCGCCGACTACGGCAAGACGGTCAACGGCGGCGCCCCGGTGTGGCGCGCCGGCGCGAACGCGACGACGAAGTTGAAGACCGAGGTCCCATTGACCTTCGCGGGCAAGAAGCTCGAGCCGGGCAGCTACGACGTCTTCGTCGAGCTCAAGGAAGCCGGCTGGACGCTCATCCTCTCGACCCAGCCGACGCAGGACAAGTACGACGCGAACGACAAGACGAAGATCTGGGGCTCCTACGGCTACGATCCGAAATTCGACGTCGTCCGCGTGCCGATGACGATGAAGACGCTCTCGGCCTCGATCGACCAGTTCACGATCGCCTTCGCCGACATGACGGACGCCGGGGGCAAGCTCGTGCTCGCGTGGGACAAGACGGCGGCCATGGCGCCGTTCACCCTGGCGCCGTAGGGCGGTTCTTTTTGCCGGCTCGTTTCGGCATCGTCGGGGCGGCCCTCGCGGCCGCCCGCGCCGTACGGGGAGTGCGGGGAGGGGTCAGACCCCTCCCCTATGTTTTCGCCTTGCTCACCCTTCCCGCTCTCGCCGAGGAGCGCGCGATCCCGTTCTGGCCGGACGCGGTGCCGTCGGCGATCCATGCCGAGGTCAACGGCGTGGCGGCGCTCGAAACGGTGCGCGAGCTCGGCCGCTTCCACCGCGTGCAGGGCTCGCCCGGTTTCGTCGCGGCAGCCGAATTCATGAAGCAAAGGGCCGTGGCCGCGGGGCTGTCCGACGTCGCCATCGAGCGCTTCCCGGCCGACGGCAAGACGAAGTACGCGCACTTCCTGTCGCACGTGGGCTGGAACCCGGTCTCGGCGACGCTCGAGGAAGTCGCGCCGACGCCCCGGCTCATCGAGTCGTTCCCCGATCTGCCGGTGGCGCTGGCCGACTACAGCCAGGACGCGGACGTGACGACCGAGCTCGTCGACGTCGGGCAGGGCACCGCGGCGAAGGACTACGACGGCAAGGACGTCCGCGGCAGGATCGTGCTCGCCGACGGTCCGCTGCCGGCCGTGCATCGCCTCGCCTGCGAGGAGCGCGGCGCCGCGGGTTTCCTTTCCGACTTTCCCAACCAGGCCACGCCCTGGGCCGGCGACGACCGCGACCTGATCCGGTGGGGCCACCTGTCGCCCTACCAGCTCCAGAACCGCTTCGCGTTCATGATCTCGAAGCGCCAGGCGGCGGACTTCCGCGCGCGCCTCGCCGCGGGCGGGAAGATCGTCCTCCGCGCGCAGGTCGCCGCGAAGATGGTCCCCGCGAGCTACGACGTCGTCGTCGCGACGATCCCGGGAACCGACCCGGCCGCCGGCGAAGTCGTCGTCACGGCGCACCTCTGCCACGAGTCCGCCGGGGCCAACGACAACGCCTCCGGCAGCGCCGCGATCCTCGAAGTGGGCCGCGCGCTCGCCGCGGCGATCCGGCGGCAGACGCTCCCGCGCCCCGCGCGCACGATCCGGTTCCTGTGGGTTCCCGAGATCACCGGCTCGCAGGCCTACCTCGCGAGCCACCCGGAGATCGCGGCGCGCCTCGTCGCCGGGGTCCACATGGACATGGTCGGGGGCCTGCTCGCGACCACGAAAGGCATCTTCCACGTCTCGCGCACCGCCGAGACGCTCCCCCACGTCGCCAACGTCGTCGCCGAGGCCTGGTTCGCCCAGGTCGTCGCCGCCTCGCAGCGCTACGCGGAGGGCGCGAACCCGACGGCTGACGGCGGAGGCGGCGGCGGACCCGCGGACCCCTGGGCCGGCTTCGTCTGGCCTCCCGGCTCGCGCGAGATGCTCCTCGGCGACGTTCGCGGGATCAACATGGGCAGCGACCACGAGGTCTTCCAGGCGGCCGGGTTTCGCGTGCCGATGGTCTACTTCCACGACTACCCCGACGTCACGATCCACACGCAGAAAGACCAGCCGGAGAATCTCGACGCGACCAAGCTCGGCCGCGTCGCCTACATGGGCGCCGGGTTCGTGTACACGCTCGCCGCGCTGCCGGACGCCGAGGCGATGCGGCTCCTCGCCTCGACGCGCGCGGAGGTCGAAGCGCACATCGCGCTCTCGCGCGCCGCGAACGGGCCCGAAGCCGCGCTCGTCCAGCGCGAGGCGATCGCTTCCGGAATCGAGACGCTCGAATCCGTCGCCCGTCTCTGGCCATCCACGCGCGCCGCGGTCGCCGCGGACGTCACGCGCCTGCGCCGGGCCATGCCGCCCGAGCCCCCGCTCGCCGACCGCCGGATCCCGACGCGCAACCCGGGGATCGTCGGGCCGCTCAACGTCTACTACTACGACTACTTCGGCGACATCCCCGGCGCGGACTTCACCAGGACGGCGCTCGCGGCGCGCGAGGACGGCGACGTCCTCGCCTACGAGGCGCTCAACCTCGCCGACGGCAAGCGCTCGATCTCGGAGATCCGCGACGTCCTCGTCGGACGCTACGCGCCGGTCTCCCTGGAGGCGATCGCCGAGTACTTCGGCCTCCTCGCCAGGGCCGGGGTCGTGCGGCTGCGGTGAAAATCGCGCAGATCGCCTCGATCTGCTTCTCGATCCCGCCCCGGGCCCACGGGGGCACGGAAATCTCGATCGACCTGCTCACGCGCGGCCTCGTCGCCCGCGGACACACCGTGACCCTCTTCGCTTCCGGCGACTCCCGGACGACGGCCGCGCTCCACGCCGTCGTGCCGCGCGCGACGCAGGATGATCCGGCGTCGACCTCCTACCTCGAGCGCGAGATGGACGTGCGCAACGCGGCCGAGGCCTACGCCCTCGCCGGCGAGTTCGACCTGCTCCACGCGCACTGGCCGACGCCCGCCGCGTACTTCTCCACCGCGACCGACCGCCCGACCGTCCTGACGTACGCGTACATCGAGAAGGAACTGCACGACTACTACCGGACGCACTTCCCGGCGGTGCACCCGGTCTGCCTGACCGAAGCCCAGAACCGGATGCTCGGCGGCGGGCTGCCGGTCATCCCGTACGGGATCGACGTCGACGCCGTGCCGTTCTCGCCGCGTCCCGGCGAGTTTCTGGCGACCGTCGGGCGCCTCGTCCCGCACAAGGGAGCGGACCGGGCGATCGCGATCGCCGGGCGCGCCGGCCTACCGCTCGTCATCGTGGGCGACGTCACCCCGTACCTGGCCGACAGCGAGCCGTTCTACGAGACGCGGATCCGGCCGCGCGTCGACGGGCGCCGCGTGCGGCTCCTCCAGCGCCTTCCCAACCCGGAGGTGCTCGCGCTCCTTTCGCGCGCCCGCGCCTTCCTCTTCCCGATCTCGTGGGAGGAGCCTTTCGGGCTGGTCGTCGCCGAGGCCCTCGCCGCGGGAACCCCGGTGATCGCGACGCCGCGCGGCTCGCTTCCCGAGCTCGTCGCGCACGGGGTCACGGGCTTTCTCGGCGAAACCGACGAGGAGCTCGCCGGCTTCGTCGCGCGCGTCGGGGAGATCGACCGGGCCGCCTGCCGCCGCCGGGCCGAAGAGCGCTTTTCCGCGGCCCGGATGGTCTCGGACTACGAGGCGTTCTATAGGAAGATCCTCGGCCGATGAGCTTCGACTTTTCGCCGGCCGCGCTCGACCGCGAGTTCCCCGTGAGGCGGAGCTTTCTCTACTTCAACCACGCCGCCGTGGCGGCCCTGCCGCGCCGCGTGGCCGAGGCCATCGTCGCCCATGTCGAGAACGCCCGCGACCGCGGCGCCGCCGACTGGCGGTCCTGGTTCGGAATGGTCGAGAGGGTGCGCGAGAAGGCGGGCCGCCTCGTCGGCGCCTCGGCGGCCGAGATGGCGTTCGTGCCGAACACCAGCTGGGGCCTGAACCTCGTCGCGCTCAACTTCCCGTGGACGGCGGGCGACAACGTCGTCACGACCGACGTCGAGTTCCCCTCGAACGCCTATCCGTGGCGCGCCCTCGCCGGTCGCGGCGTCGCCTGCCGCGTCGCGAAGAACCGCGACGGCCGGATCCTCGCCGAGGACGTCCTCGCGCTCGTCGACGCGCGCACGCGCGTGGTCGCGGTCTCCTGGGTCGCGTTTCACAACGGCGCGGTGACGCCGCTGGCAGAACTCGGCGCCGCCTGCCGCGAGCGCGGCGTGCTCCTCGTCGTCGACGGGATCCAGGGCCTCGGCGCTCTCCCGCTCGACGTCAAGGCGGCGCGCGTGGACGTCCTCTGCTCCGACGCCCACAAGTGGCTCTATGGGACCGAAGGCGGCGGCGTGATGTTCGTCGACGAGGACGCGAAGGACCGGGTGCCGGCCCGCGCGTTCGGGTGGTGGAACCTGAAGACCGAGGGCGATTACCTCGACTACCGCGAGCCGGTGCTCTACGCGGGAGCCCGCCGCTACGAGCCCGGCGCGCTGCCGACGGCGAACCTCGCCGGCCTCGGCGCCGCGCTCGACCTGCTCGCCGCCATGGGCGCGGCGGAAATCCGGTCCCGTCTCGTCGCCAACGTCGAGGCTCTGCGGCGCGGCCTGCGCGAACGCGGCTGGACGATCGCCACGCCCGAACCGATCGCCTCGGGGATCCTCGCGGCCCGGGCGCCTTCGGGAGACGCGCGGGCCTGGGCGAAGGCGCTCGAAACGCGCGGCGTCATCGTCGCACCGCGCGAGGGATTCGTCCGCTTCTCGCCGCACGCCGGAAACGACGAAGGCGAGATCGCCCGCGCGCTCGCCGAGATCGACGCGATCGGGCGCCTCGAAGGCTAGCGGGGAGCGAGTTCCCGCGGCGCGGCCGGGGCCGGCGCGCGGGACACGCCTTCGCGGTCCTCCGTCACGGTCCGCACGAAGACGCTCCCGCCGTTCGTGCCGGCGAGCAGCGTGCCATCCGTCAGGTACCCGAGGCTGATGACGTTCGGATTCGTCAGACCCTGCGCCTCGGCGCTCCAGTGCGCGCCGCCGTCGGCGCTCACGGAGACGCCCGCGCCCCCGCCGGCGGCGAGCTCGCCGCTGACGGCGCTCGCCCCGAGCCCGTAGACGACCCCGGAGACGCCGGACGCCGGCGCCCAGGACGTCCCGTCGGTGCTGACGAAGAGCCCGGCGTCGCCGCCCGCGATCACGGCGCCGGTGCCGGACACGCGCACCGCGCGGACGAGGCCGCTCGGGCCGCCGGAAACCGGCGTCCAGTGAGCGCCGGCGTCGCCGCTGCGATACACGCCCGCGTCGGTCCCGGCCCACAGGACCGTCGTCGAGGCGTCGCCGCCGAGCGCCCACACCTGACGCGCCGACAAGTCCGCGGAGCCGGCCGACCACGACGTCCCGTCGGAGGACTGATAGAGGCCGGTCGACGTGCCCGCGAGCATCCCCTGCGACGTCCCGGGAAGAATGCCGAAGCACCGCGTGACGGTCGGGATCGCCGTCGCGGGGATCCCCGGCGTGGCGACCCAGTTGCTCGTCCCGCCGTCCGTGGACCGGAGAATGAGACCTCCCCCGCCGGCGTAGACGAGGCCCGGGGTCCGCGGATCGAAGAAGACCGCGATCGGATTGGATTGCAGCCCGTTGGCGACGCCCCCGTTGGCGAAGGGGGGCGACCAGGGGCCCACCGCGGTTCCGGGCTCGTAGACGAACGTCTGCGCCGTCGTCGCCACGATCGCCCGCTCGGGCGACGCCGGGTCCGGCGCGATGGCCGCCACGACCAGGAGCGGCAGCGCCGTCGTCAGGAACTCGCCGCCCCCGTCCCACCGCCCGAAACCGCCGGTGTCGAAGGGCAGCTGGCCGTAGGCGGCGTAGAGAGGAACCTGCCCTCCCGGAACCGAGATCCCGTTGACGTAGCTGCTGACGAACGGCATGCTGGCCCACGCGCCGTCCGTCGGGCCGCGGGCGACGATCCCCTCCTTCTGCGCGAGAAACGCCGTGCCGTCGGAGGCCACGGCGATCGAGACGACGTATGTCGAACCGATGGCGCCGGGATAGGGGTTCCAGGTCGCGCCGCTGTCGTCGGAACGGAACACGAAGGCATCCGCGGTACCGGCGTAGACGCGGGTCGGGCTCGTCGGGTCGACCGCCACGGCGCTGACGTCGGTGACCGTGTTGCCGAGCACGTCGGCGAGGCCGTTGTTGCGCGCGGTCCAGGTCGTTCCGCCGTCGTCGCTGCGAAACACCCCGCTCTGGAGCGTGCCGAGGAAGATCGTGCGCGGGGAGGACGGGTTGACGGCGAGGGCCGCCGGCTGCGCGGTCGCCGTCGTCGCGTTCCCGACCGACGTCCAGGATCCGCCGCCGTTGGTGCTCTTCGCGACGATTCCCGAGGGCCCCGCCGCGTAGACGGTGTCGGGCGTCGACGGGTCGATCGCGATCGTCGTGATGTTCCCGGACGGAAGGCCGCTCGACGCCGCGGACCACGAGCCGCCGCCGTCGGTCGTCTTGAAGATGCCGGACGGCGTTCCGGCGTACACGACGCCCGGGTCGGCCGGCGAAACCGCCAGGCGGCCGACGCGCCGATCCGAGAGACCCGCGTTGGCGATGCGCCAGGTCTGCCCGGAGTCGGTGCTCGCGAAGACGCCGCCGACCTTGCTCCCCGCGTAGACGGTCGTCGGCAACGAGGGCGCCGCCGCGACGACGTCGACCGTCCCGCCGGGTGGACCGAGAGACGTCCAGGTCGCGCCGCCACGGGCGGAGGCCGGGCCCGCGGCGAGAATCGCGGTCCCGAGAACAGGAACGCCGAGGCGACGAAGAAGGCGCATGGACTCGATCGAGCGGACAGCATATTCCGTGCCGGAGCCGAATGCGCGCCGCGTGCGGAACCGCGCGAGCCGAGGGTCCCGTCGCGGAGGAAAAGACGTCGCTTCCCTGTCTCCGGGGCGAGACACTTCGTCATCGCCCGAGTGCAACGGCCCGGCGCATCGCGCCGTTATCCTTGCAGGGTGCCCGACTTTTCGACGAGAACGAGGCGCGCGGCGGGAGCGGCGCTCGCGCTCGGGTTCGCCGCGGCGGCGCCGGCGCGGCCCCAGTCACCGACGCCGCCCGCCACGCCGCTGTCGCCGCCTTTCGTCGAAAAGGTCGAGGTCCGCGTCCGATCCATCCTCGTCTTCGCGACCGGATCCGGCGGCAAACCCCTCGCCGCCCCGCTGACGAAGGCCGACGTGCGCGTGCTCGAGAACGGACGCCCGGCCGAGGTGCTCGACGTCGAGCCGGTCCGATCCGCCGGCGCCTCGCGCGCCGCCGCGGCACCGCCGGCGGCCGCGCCGGCCCCGGCCGGCGACGTGCCGAAGGGAACGCTCCAGTACCTCTACGTCGACACCGCGACGCTCAATCGGCGGTCGATCAAGCTCATCACGGACGCCGTCGGCGGCCATCTCGAAGGGATTCTCTCGATCGGCCCGCTCGAGATCGTGCTCGCGGACGCGGTGCCGACCGTCTTTCTTCCCGCCTCCTCCGACCCGGCCGCGATCCGGAAGGCGCTCGCCGATCTCGCGGCGAACGTCGGCGGCAAGCAGCGCCTGCTCGACCTCCGCAAGGACGCGCTCGAGGAGATCCGCAACGCCGAGCTCTCGACGAAGAGTGCGGCGGCGAGCAACACGCGCGCGCACGTCCGCGCCGCGACCGAGCACGAAGTCGCGCTGCTCCGGATCTCGTTCGACCGGCTCGAGGCGTGGGCGGCCGCCCGCCCGGACGCGCGGCCCGGAATCCTGTACTACGCCAACGACGGCTTCGACATGGATCCGATCGAGACGTACCGCAACGCGCTCGGGTCCCACGACGAGGGACTGCGCAACGAAGTGCTGCAGCTCTCCACCGAGTACGGCGGCGAGATGTCGAAGCTCCTCGCGCGCGTCGAGGGCACGCTCGCCGGCAAGGGCCTGACGACGGTGCCGCTCGTCCTCGGCGGCACGACCGCGGAGTTCGCGTCGAGCGCCGCGAACATGGGTCTGCGCGGCGGCGCGGCGCTGCGCCAGGTCGTCGACTCGGCGCCGATCTTCTTCTACACCCGCCCCACCGAGCCGCTGGGCCTCGTGGCCGGCGCCACGGGCGGCGAAATCGTCTCGACCTCCAGCCGTTTCGGCGCGGTCCTCGACCGCATCGGCGCCGCCTGGATCGTCACCTTCCGCGTCGGCGCCGTTCCGGACGGCCGGCCCCACCCGCTCGTGGTCGAGGCCGCCCGCGACGGCGTGGCGCTGCGGACGACGCACTACCTCCTGACGGGAAGCCCGCGGAGCGCGTCGCTCGAGCGGGCGGTCCGGGTCCTCGAGGGCTCGGAGACGCCGTCGGACGTGCCGGTCCTCGCCACGCTCGCGCCGTCGGCAACCCCGTCGGGACCGCCCCGGAGCGGCATGCTCCGGATCGCGGCCAACTTCGCCTCCGTCCGGGACGTCCTCGGCCCCGAGGGCGCCGCGCTCCCGCTGCGCCTCGCGCTCGCCGTCGATCTCGGGGAGGGCCAGCCGTTCACGTCGGCGGAGGAGGTGGACTGGCGGCGGGACTCGGGCAGCGACTCGTGGCGCTACCAGGTGCCGCTGAACTGGCCGCCCGAGGCGCGCCGCGTGGCGGTGCTGGTCGAAGAGGTGTCGACGGGCCTGGCCGGCGCCGTGATCGTCGACGTCCCGGGCGCGCGCTGACGCCGGCTAGGCCGGCGGATCCGGCACGGCGTCGATCGCGATGCCCGATTCGTCGGCGAGCGCCGCGCGGTTGCGGCCTCCGGTCTGGGCGCGCCTGAGCGCGTCGCCCGCCGCGCGGAGCAGCGCGCCCGCGTCCGCTTTCGCCTCACCGCCTTCCGAGGCAACCCCGAGCGAAAGGGTCAGCGGCAGCGGGCCCGCCGTCGTCAGCACCGGGCGCCTGGCGAAGGATTCGCGAATGCGCTCCGCGACCGTCAGCGCGCCGAGGCCGTCGGAGCCGGGCAGCACGATCAGGAATTCCTCCCCGCCGTAGCGCCCGACGGCGTCGTAGGGCCGGAGCGAGGAGTTGAGGCGCCGCGCCGTTTCCCGGAGCACCTCGTCGCCCACGGGCGGGCCGTGCGTCTCGTTGACGTGGCGGAACGCGTCGACGTCGGCGAGCACGACCGCGACGGAACCGCTCTTGCGGCGCGCCCGCTCGCGCTCCTTCTGGAGGAGGTCGAGGATCGCGGCGCGGTTCCAGGAGCCCGTCGTCGCGTCGCGGGTCGACTGGACGCGGAGCGCGTCCTGCGAGGCGCGCAGAGCCTGCTCGATCTCGACGATCCGTGCGCCCGTGCGCACGCGGGCCTTCATCTCGATCGGGTCGATCGGCGCGAAGAGGAAGTCGTCCGCGCCGGCGTTCAGGCCGTCGAGGAGGTCCTCGGCCTCGCGGCTCTCGGCGACGAGCAGCACGTAGGCCGACGGGAGCTCGGGCTGCAGCCGCAGCCGGCGGCAGACGTCGATGCCCGGCATCGCCTCCATCCGCCAGGCGAGCACGACGAGGGTCGGCTCGCGCTCGGCCTCGAGGCGGCGCCAGGCTTCGAGCCCGTTGCGCACGGACACGACCGAGTGGCCCCACTTCCCGAGCCAGCTCTCGAGCAGACGGAGCCGGTCCGGATCGCTGTCGGCGACGAGGGCCCTCATGCGCCTCTTTCCTTCAAGCAGAGCTCGCCATTCATGCTAGCGCATCCGCCGCGGGAGCGCGTCGAAACCGACGAGCGCGACACCGAGGTCGCGGACTCGGCGCCGGATCGCGGGGTCGCAGAGGATCTCGCGCTCCCAGTCCCGTTCGTCGGCGTAGCGCGAGCCCCGCCGCAGTTCCTCGTCCACGCGGGCGGGATGGCACATCAGCTCCGTGACACCCGGGCCGAGGCCGTCGAGCAGACGCGCGAGCGTTTCGGCGGTGGCGCCCCCGGCGTAGAACCCGTCGAGGAACCGGTCCGGCGTGGCGACGCCGGCCGCCCGGAGCGCCTGCCGGGCCTGATCGCTCGCCGCGCGCGCCGGAAGGCCCCGCTCCCGGGCCACCGCCGCGAAGACCGGGGCGATCGCCGGGGCAAGCGCGGCGTGGTGATGCGAATCGAGGTGGGTCGGCGGCTTGCGCGCGAGCATCTGGAACACCTCGATCTGCGCCTCGAGCTCCAGGCGGATCTCGGACTCGGGAATCCGGGCGGGCAGCTCTTCCGGCGACCGGCGAAAGCGGCCGCCGGGCGCGAGGACCGGAAGGCTCGCGGCGGGCGCGGCCGGAGGGCCGCCTCCCGTCACGGCGAAGTGGAGCCCGAGCCCGAGTCCCGGCGCCTTCTCCGAGGCCTCGCGGATGCCGCGCGCGGCCGACCTCTCGAGCACCAGGACCGTGGCCGAGGTGACGATGCCGCGGGCGTGGGCCTCGAGCACCCCGGCGTTGACCCCGGGCGTGCGCCCGTAGTCGTCCGCGTTGACGATGAGCTTCTTCACGACCTCGAGGCCATTCTGCATCAGGTCGCCTCGCGTCCCGGCCCGGAGATAATCCCTGGCCAATGGCCACGCGAGGAGTCCGGGGAGCCACGACCGCCGACCGCAACGAGGCCGCGCACGTGGCCGAACGGTCGCTCGAACTGCTCCGCGCGCTCATCGCGCTCAACGGCATCGCGGCCGAGGACGTCGCCAGCGCGACCTTCACCATGACGGAGGACCTCGACGCCGAGTTCCCGGCGTTGCCGGCGCGCTCGATCGAAGGTTGGGAGAGCGTGCCTCTGCTGTGCGCGCGAGAGGTCCCGGTGCCGGGTTCCCTCGGCCGCTGCATTCGTGTACTCCTCCACTGGAACACGGACCGGAAGCAGACCGAGGTGCGGCACGCGTTCCTGCGCGGCGCGCGCGAGCTCCGCCCGGAGTGGTCCGTACGCGTTCCCGGAGACGAGGACGACCCGGAGCCGGTGCGGCTTCCCGGCGCCGTTCGGCCACGGTGAGCCACACGGCGGTCGTCGGCCTCGGACTGATCGGCGGCTCCGCCGCGGTCGCCGCGGGAGCCCGCGGCTTCGACCGGGACGCCGGCGTTCGCGAGCGGGCGCGCCGCCGCGGCATCGCCGTGGCCGACTCGCTCGCCGAAGCACTCGACGGCGCCGCGCTCGTCGTCGCGGCCGCGCGCACGGCCGAAACGCCGGCGCTCCTCGGCGAAGTCGCCGCGCTCGCTCCCGGCGCGGTCCTGACCGATTGCGCGTCGCTGAAGCGCCCGATCGCCGAAGCCGCCGCGGCGCTTCCGGAAGGCGCCCGCTTCGTCGCCGGCCATCCGATGGCGGGAGGACGCGGCCGCGGCGTCGAGGCCGCCGACCCGGCCATCTTCCGGGACCGACCCTGGATCCTCGTTCCCACCGCCCGCAGCGACGCGGCGTCGCTCGCCGCCGTCGAGGCCTTCGTCCGTTCGCTCGGGGGCCGCCCGTTCGTGCTCGACGCCGGGCGCCACGACCGCGCGATGACGTGGGTCAGCCATCTGCCCCTCGCGGTGTCATCGGCGCTCGCCCGCGCGGCCTCTTCGGGAAGCGGCGACGCGGCGGCGCTCGCCGGCCCCGGCCTTCGCGACACGACGCGCCTGGCGTCGCAGCCCGAGGCGCTCGCGCTCGAGCTCGCCCTCGCGGACCCCGAAGCACTCGCGGGCGCGATCGACGCCGTCCGGAGCGCGCTCGGCGACCTCGCGTCGAGCCTGCGGGCGAGCGACCGGGACGCCGTCCGCCGGTTCTTCGCCGACGCCTCGGCCGCGCGCCGCGACCTCGAGGGCTCCTGACCGCCGGCCGCCGTCAGGCGGCAGGAGCCTCGTCGCGAAGGCCGTGGCGCGCGACGACGAACGCGCTCGCGGCGACCCCGGCGACGAGGCCGACGACGACGAACCCGGCCAGGCGGACCCAGTCGGAGGTCTGTGCCGGCGCGAGGATCTTCGCCGCGGCGCCTGCCACGTCGAGGGCGGCGCCCGGGCGCCCCCGCGCGGACTTGAGCGCGGACAACAGCGCCCAGAGGCCGACCGACGCCGCGAAGCCGAAGGCCGCCCACGCGGCGCCGGTCGCCAGCGCGCGAGCGCGCGAGACCGGCCGCGACACGACCGGCTCGAGCGCGTCGAGCGCCGGCTCGCGGCCGCCGAGCGGCGCGAAGCGCTGCAGGAGCACGAGCCCCGGAATGGAGGCGGCGGTGGCGCACAGGAAGAACGGCGTCCAGCCGATCGCGTCGGCCGTGAACCCCGCGATGGGACCGGTCACGATCCGCCCGACCGCGAAGATGCTCGAGAACAGGGCGTACTGGGTGGCCGAGAACTGTTTCTGCGTCATCCGGAGCAGCATCACGCCGAACGCCCCGGTCGCCATTCCCTGGCACAGGTTCTCGACGCCGATCGCCGCGAGCATCGTCAGGCGGTGCGACGGCGGCTGCAGGACCGCCCCGAGGACCCCGCCCGCGCACGGGCTGCCCGGCGTCAGGCGGTCGACCACGATGTACCCGAGGAAGCCGACGGACTGGATGACGCCGAAGAGCCACAGGCTGCGCGTCAGGCCGATGCGGTCGGTGGTGACGCCGCCGAGGAACGCGCCGACGATCAGCGCGATCAGGCCGATCGTGGCCGTCCCGATGCCGACGTCCTCCGGCGAATAACACTTCTGGATCAGGAACGGCCGGGTCAGCGCGGTGGCGAGGTTCTCGCCGAACTTGTAGAGCACGAGAAAGCCGAGGATCGGCAGCGCGCCGGAACGGCGGAAGAGCTCGATCAGGGGGTCGAAGACGGCGCGGCGGAGCGACCGCGGCGGGAGAACCGCGGCTTCGGGCTCGGGCGACCACAGCACGACGAAGGCGAGCGGCACGAACATCAGGGCGAGGACGGTGAACACGGGGGGCCAGCCGAGCCTCTGACCCGTCGTGATCGTCAGCGCGCCCGCCACGAGGACGGCCGAGCGGGCGAGCGCGTTGCGCGCGCCCACCGCGAGTCCCTGTTCCGGCCGTTCGAGGACCTCCACGGCGTAAGCGTCGATGACGATGTCCTGCGACGCCGAGCCGAACGCGATCAGCAGCGCGATGACCGCGAGAACGCCGACGTCGGTCGTGTGGGCGAACCCCGCGAGGGCCAGGATCGACACCATCAGGAAGGCCTGGCACACCACGATCCACGAGCGCCGCCGGCCCATCCTGCCTAAGCGCGGCCCGTAACGGTCCATCAGCGGCGACCAGAGGAACTTGAAACTCCACGGCGCCTGGGCGAGCGAGAACAGCCCGACCGTCTTGATGTCCACGCCCCGGTAGGTCAGAAACGCCGGCAGCGCGATCCACACGAGGCCGAGCGGAAGGCCGGACGAGAAGGATTGCAGCGTGACCGCGCCGATCCGTCGAGAGGAAGCGGCGGCCTTGAGGCTCGCCCAGGTCCCCACCCTGCCGCTCGCTGCCATCGCGCTTCAGTGTACGATCCCGCGCGCCATGACGACCATCTTTGCTGCCCCGGCGCTGGCCGCGCTCCTCGCGCTGCCCGCCGCGTCCGGCTCGCCTGCCCTGGCCCCGATCGACGCCCTCTACCCCGAGCTCGAGGCGTTCTACATCGACCTGCACCGCACGCCGGAGCTCTCGACGCACGAGGAAAAGACTTCGGCCAAGCTCGCCGAGCGGCTGCGCCGCCTCGGCTACGAGGTGACCGACCACGTCGGGGGGTACGGAGTGGTCGGCGTGATGAAAAACGGCAAGGGCCCGACCGTCCTCGTCCGCGCCGACATGGACGCGCTTCCCGTCGAAGAGCAGACCGGACTGCCCTACGCGAGCAAGGTCAAGGTCGTGGACGATTCGGGCCACACCGTCCCGGTCATGCACGCCTGCGGCCACGACGTCCACATGACCTCGCTCGTCGGCGCCGCGGCGCTGCTCGCCAGGGCCAGGGCCCGGTGGCGCGGCACGCTGGTCCTGGTGGGCCAGCCCTCCGAGGAAGGCGGCCCGGGCTCGGTCGGCATGCTCCAGGACGGCTTTCTCGAGCGCTTCCCGAAGCCCGACTTCGCGCTCGCCCTCCACGATGACCCGAGGCTGCCCGCCGGCATGATCGGGTACACGCCGGGCTACGCGCTGGCCAACTCCGACGTCGTGGACATCACGGTCTACGGCCGCGGCGGCCACGGCTCGGCGCCCCAGTACACGGTCGATCCGATCGTGGTCGCCGCGCGCATGATCCTCGCCTTCCAGACGATCGTCTCGCGCGAGAACGACCCGCTGGATCCCGCGGTCGTGACCGTCGGCATGATCCACGGCGGGACCAAGCGCAACATCATTCCCGACGAGGTGACGCTCGCGCTGACCGTGCGGAGCTACAAGGACGAGGTGCGCCGGAAGCTGCTCGCGGCGATCGAGCGGATCGCGAAGGCGGAGGCCGCGGCGGCCGGAGCGCCCCGGGAGCCCTCCGTGAAGATCGAGCTCGGATTCGGCGCGACCTACAACGATCCGGCCCTCACGAAGCGGATCGTCGGAGCGCTCGACCGGGCCTTCGGGACCGCCAACGTCGTCGAGCAGGCGCCGGTCATGGGAAGCGAGGACTTCGGCGAATTCGGCCGGGCGGCGCACGCCCCGTCCCTGATGTTCCGCCTCGGCGCCGTCGCGCCGGCCCGGTTCGAGGCCGTCCACGGGGACGTGACCCAGCTGCCGAGCCTTCACTCGTCGCGATTCGCGCCGGATCCGGAGCCCACGTTGAAGACGGGCGCCGGGGCCCTGACGGTCGCCGTCCTCGAGATCCTCGGCCGGAAGTAGGGGCGAAGGCTTCCCGCGGCCGGGTCTGCTTTAGGATGTGCGCGTGGCATCCGCAAGGCCGGTCCGCTCCAAAGCCTCTCCGGCGTCCCGTCCGCGCCCCGAGACGCGCCGCTTCGCCGACGCCGCGGCCCTCTACGGAATTCCGCACTGGGGCAAGGGCTTCTTCCACGTCTCGGAAGACGGGGACCTCGTCGTGCGCCCCACGCGCGAACCGTCGCGCGGCGTCGTCCTGAAGCAGATCGTCGACGAGGTCGCCGTCCGCGGGATCTCGACGCCGATGGTGATCCGGTTCCCCCAGATCCTCATGGCCGCCGTGGCGAACCTGAACGACGCGTTCGCGCGCGCGATCGACGAGTACGGCTACGGGAACGTCTTCCGCGGCGTGTTCCCGATCAAGGTCAACCAGAAGCGCGTCGTCGTCGACCACATCGTCGAGGCGGGACGGCGCTACGGCTACGGCCTCGAGGCGGGCTCGAAGCCGGAGCTTCTCGCGGCGATCGCCGCCGACCTCGGCCCCGAATGCCTGATCACCTGCAACGGCTACAAGGACGAGATCTTCGTCCGCATGGCGCTGAACGCCGTCCGGATGAAGAAGAAGGTGGTCCTCATCCTCGAGAAGGTGTCCGAGCTCGAGCGCATCCTCGACGTGGCGAAAGCCCGAGGCGTGCGGCCGCTGATCGGGATGCGGTCGAAGCTCTACGCGCGAGGCTCGGGCAAGTGGGCCAAGTCGGGCGGCGAGGCCGCCAAGTTCGGTCTGACGACGCCCGAGATGCTCGAGGCGGTCAAGATCCTCAAGTCCCGGAAGATGCTCGACTGCCTCGTCATGCTGCACTTCCACATCGGCTCGCAGATCACCGACATCCGCAAGATCAAGGAGGCGATCCGAGAGGCCGGCCGCGTATACGCGAAGCTGCGCGCGCTCGGCGTGCCGATCCAGTACCTGAACCTCGGCGGCGGCCTCGGCGTCGACTACGACGGCTCGAAGACGGCTTTCGACTCGTCGATGAACTACTCGGTGCAGGAGTACGCCAACGACGTCGTTTACACCGTCAAGCAGATCTGCGACGAGGAGAAGGTGCCGGCGCCGGTCCTCGTGACCGAGTCGGGCCGCGCGGTGACGGCTTACCACTCCGTGTTCGTCACCAACGTCCTCGACGTCGCCGACCGCATCGAGCAGGGGCGGCGCGTGCGCGTCGCGCCTTCCGACCCGACCGTGCTCCAGGAGCTCGCCTCGGTCTACGAGAGCGTCAACGCCAAGACGCTGCGCGAGAGCTACCACGATGCGCTCCAGTACAAGGAGGAGCTCTTCACGCTCTTCAACCTCGGGCACCTGTCGCTCGAGGACCGCTCCAAGGGCGAAATCCTGTTCTGGCAGATCTGCGAAAAGATCCATCGCGACCTGAAGAACCTGAAGGAGGTGCCCGAGGAGTTCGAGGACATGGAGACGATGCTCGCCGACAAGTACGTCCTGAACTTTTCGGTCTTCCAGTCTCTGCCCGACATCTGGGCCATCGACCAGCTCTTCCCCATCCTGCCCATTCATCGCCTGAACGAGCGGCCGACCGAGTTCGGAACGCTCGCCGACATCACCTGCGACTCCGACGGCAAAATCGAGAAGTTCATCGACCTGCGCGACATCAAGGAAACGCTGCCGCTGCACGCCCTGAAGAACGGCGATCCCTACTACGTCGGCGTGTGCCTGATGGGCGCCTACCAGGACGTGCTCGGCGACCTGCACAATCTCTTCGGCGAGGTCAACGAGGTGCTCGTCACCGTCGACGAGGAGGGCCGGGCGCACGTCGCCGACGTCCTTCCGGGCGAGTCCTGCGAGCGCGTGCTCGGCTACATGAACTACGACCGCACCGAGATCCTCGACGCCATCGACCGCCAGCTGCGCCGCGCCGCCGGGCGGCCCCTCAAGAAAGACGAGGCGCGGGCGATCTACAAGGAATTCGAAGAGGTCTTCCCCCGGTACACGTACCTCGAGCGATGAGGCGTCGCGCGGCGGCCCTCGCGATCGGCCTGTTCGCGCTCTCGGGCATCGGACCGGCGGCTCCGGCGCAGCCGGCGCGGCTGGGGGATCGCGTGTGGCGCGTCGGCATCTTCGAGGCGCCGCCGTACACGATGCGCACCGCGGACGGCCAGTGGAAAGGCCTTCTCGTCGATCTCTGGGCCGAGGTCGCGAGCGAGCTCGGCCTGCAGTACCGTTTCGGGGAAGCGTCTCCCGACACGCTCCTCGACGACCTCGCCCACGACCGCCTCGACGTCGCCGTCGCCCCGTTCGCCGCGACGATCGATCGCGAACGCTCGGTCGATTTCTCCCACGCGTTCCGGATCCAGGAAATGGGGATCGCGGTCCGCAAGGGTGGCGACGAGGAGCGCTGGCTCCTCGTGGCGCGGGCGCTGACGACGCCGACGGCGATCCGCCTCTACACGGGGATCACCCTCCTCGTTTTTCTCGCCGGCACGGCGATCTGGCTGATCGAGCGCCGCCGCAATCCCCAGTTCTCGGGCAGCGCGTTTCAGGGAATGGGCTCCGGGTTCTGGTGGTCGGGCGTGACGACCGTGGCGGTTGGCTACGGGGACAAAGTGCCGATCACCCTCTGGGGCCGCCTCGTCGCGCTGCTCTGGATGTTCGTCAGCCTGATCCTCGTCACCGCGTTCGCCGCTTTCGTGACGGCCAAGCTCGCCGTCGCCGAGTTCGGGCAGGTGCGCGGCCCCGCGAACCTGCACAACGCCGTCGTCGGGACGGTCGAGGGCGCGGCCGTCGGCGAATTCCTGCGGCGCGAGCGCATCCGCCACCGCATCTACCCCTCGATCCCCAGGGCGCTCCAGAGCCTGCGCTCGGGCGAAGTCGGCGCCGTCGCGTACGACGTCTGGATCCTCGAGTACTTCGTCCAGCGCGAGACACGGAGGGATCTCGAGGTCCTGCCCCAGACGTTCGACCAGCAGATCCTGGCGTTTCCTCTGCCCGACGGCAGCCCGCTGCGCGACCCGATCAACGGCGTCCTGCGCCGGTTCCTTCCGCAACCGGGCTGGCGGGATCTCCAGGACAAGTACCTGTCGAGCGAGAGCACGGCGTTCGAGCCCAGGGAGTGACGCGGCGGCGGCGGGCTCAGCCGACCGGCGTGACGGCCGCCTGGTCCTCCTCGCCCGTGCGGATGCGGTAGACCTTCTCGAGCGGCAGCACGAAGATCTTGCCGTCGCCGACCGCCCCGGTCCTCGCCGCGGCGAGCACGGGGCGTCGGGCAGCACGAGGATTGCTCCCTCGCCGCGGGCGTACGCCCTGCTGACCATGGAAAGCTGCAGACCATGCAGATTTCACGTGTCAAGAAGACCATTTGGCCTCGGACTCGTGATCTGTCCGTCGGATCATGCAGTCGATGCCGATTCTCGAGATCACTGACTCCCGAGCAGAAACTGCGTCATGAAGAGAACGGTCGCGTAGAACTGGTAGTCGCGGTTCGACTTCTTGGCGAACCCGTGCCCTTCGTCCTTCGCCATCAGGTACCAGACGGGCGTGCCGACCTTGCGAATGCGCGCCACCATCTGCTCCGACTCGCTCCGAGGTACCCGCGGGTCGTTGTAGCCCTGGATCACGAACAGCGGCTTCTGGATCTTCTCGGCGTTGGTCATGGGCGCCGTCTTCTCGAGAAAGGCCCGCATCTTCGGGTCGCGCTCGTCGCCGTACTCGACGCGGCGCAGGTCGCGGCGGTAGCCCGACGTGTTCTCGAGGAAGGTGACGAGGTTCGACGGGCCGACGACGTCGACCGCGCCGCGAATCCGAGGGCTGTAGAGGTAGGCGACGGCGAGCGTCATGTGGCCGCCGTAGCTGCCCCCGCCGACCATCACGCGATCCGCGTCGAGGTCCGGGCGGGTGCCGATCCAGTCGAGGAGCGATCCGATGTCCTGGTACGCGCCCTCGCGCCGGAAGCCGTTGTCCGCCAGCAGGAACGACTTCCCGTAGCCGGAAGACCCGCGAACGTTCGGCAGCAGGATGGCCACGCCGAGCTCGTTAATCGCGTAGTTCCAGGCGCCGAGAAAGCGCGGCCGCGCCTGTCCTTCGGGGCCGCCGTGAATCTCGATCGACACCGGACGCTTGCCCGGGAACTTCGAGGCGTCCGGCCGGTACAGAAACCCCGTGATCTCGCGGCCGTCGAAGCTCTTCCAGGACACGAGCTCGGGCTCGGCGAAGGTATCCGGGTTCAGGCCGCCGAGCTCGCTGGTCGTCCAGCGCTCGACCTGACCGGTCTTCGGGTCGAAGGAATACGCGTCGGCGCTGGAACGGGCCGTCTCCATCGTGAAGCCGATCGCACCGCCGTCGCGGTGCCAGCGGATTCCCGAAACGACCGCGAGCGGCAGCTTCGGCCCGGGGAGCTCGCGCCGCGCCGCCACGTCCATCAGGTGGATCGCGGAATGCCCCATCTCGTTGGTCACGTAGGCGAGGGTCCTGCCGTCGGGCGAAAGATCCACGTCCTCCACGTCGGCGGAATCCGGCGTCAGGAACTCGAGCTTCCGCGACGCGAGGTCCATCCGCGCCAGGCGCTGAAACTCGGAGCCCTGGTCGGCGGTGACGAAGAGACTCTTCCCGTCCCGGGCGAATGAGGCGTTCTGGTACGAAATCCTGTCCTTGCCGCGCGGCGTCAGCGGGGTTTTCGCGCCGGTGGCGACGTCCACGAGCCACAGGTAGCTCTCGTTGATCGAGATTCCCTCGACGAGGAGCAGCGTCTTGTCGTCGGGAGACCAGTCGGCGACTTCCCAGCCTCCGCCCGGGAGATCGACGACCCGCCGATCGGTCTTCGGGTCGCGCGGGTTCTGGACGTAGACGTCCACGTCGTCGCCGGTCCGGCGCGTCGACCCGTACGCGATGAGGTCGCCGCCGTTGGACCAGCGCGCCCCGGTGTTGCGCGACCGCCCGTCCGTCAAAAGCGTCACCGTGCCGTCCCCGAAATCGTAGCGGTAGAGCTGGAAGAACTCGTTGCCGCCGACGTCCTTCGAGAAGATGAAAGAGTCTCCGGTCTTCGGGTCGAACTTCGCGCCGCTGACGCGGTCCGGGGAGAAGGTCATCTGCGTGCGGGCGCCTCCCGGCGACTTCACGAGGTGCGCCTGCGTGACGTTGGCGAAGCGCGTGCCGATCAACATCTCGCGGCGCGTCGGATGCCAGCTCGAGAAGCCGGCGGCCCGGAAGTCGGTGTATCGGCCGACCCGCTCGGCCAGCGCGGCCGGAATCGGAGGAACGCCCTCGATGACGAGGCTCTCGGGCGGTTTCACGTCGCCGGTCTGGGCGAACACGGCGAGCGCGAACCCGTAGGCGCAAGCCGCCAGGATCCTGGTCTTCACGCACGACCTCCTTGGCAGGGACAAACGTCTACGTCTCGGCTGCGCAGCGGCCCGTCGATGGTTTCACGAGGCCGGCCGATTCTTCGGGAGAGAACCGTCGAGCCCCGTTCCCTCTCTCCGGTAGGCCGCGCGGCGGCCCGCTCAAGTCAGGGACTCCAGTCGCCGATCGGATAGAGCGTCGGACCGACGGGTTCGCAGTCGGCCAGGTCGCCGCCGACGTGGAGCCACCCGGTTCGGTACCAGAGGACCACGTCGCCGTTGAGGCTCTCGTTGTTGAGCCAGGGCGCGAAGTTGACCGGGCAGTTGCCGAGCCCGTGGCCGTCGTCGAGCTCGTTGGCGTGGTACGCGAGAGCCCAGAGATCTCCCTCGGAAAAGCTGTCCGCCGGAAGGGCCGTCTCGGCGCCCGGCACGAGCCGATAGCCCCGCTTCGTCGAGGAATTCGCGACCGTCCACGAAATCCCCGGGTACGTGACGTTGCGCTCGGTCTCGTTCGTGAGGGTGACGATGCGGGGCTTCGGCCCGGGGCGCCCTCCCTGAGCGGGATCGGGCCCTTCGGTCACGAGATTCTGGCCGGCCGTGTCGACGTCGAAGTCGAGGCGCCAGTACGCGTGGTGCTTGTGCGTGCAGCTGATGCAGCTCGCACTGACCGCGGAGAACCCGAAGATCGGCTGGATCCGGCCGTCGAGATAGAACTTCCAGCGCATCGTGTAGCGGTACCAGCCGGCCTCGAACTCGGTCGTCAACACCAGCGGGTCCGCGTAGGACTCGATCGACACGCCGTTGAAGCAGTTGGGCTCGCCCGTCGAGCACAGGTCTGAGCCGCCGCCCGCGTCGCAGACGGTGATCGCCGGCTGATCCGGTGCGGCGTAGAGGTTCTGTGTCACGATGTTGTCGGCCAGAAAGTAGCTCTGCTGGTACTCCCAATCGCGGTAGCAGTTGCAGCCGCAGCTCGTCTGGAGATACTCGACGTTGAGCATCGGGATGTGGGCGCGCTTGAGGACCAGGTGACCGTTGTAGTACACGTCGCGGATCTCGAGGCCCGACCCGTTGGTGCCGCTGCTCTCGCACGGACGAAGCCAGGACAACTGCCACACCGGATTGTCCGGCGGCCAGCTCAGGGTCTGCGGCCCGTAGCAGACGTTTCCCGGGCACTGCGTGCAGCTCGCCTGCTGCGCCGCTTCGGCCCGCGTGGCCCCGAGCACCAGAAGCGCGGCGAGCAGAACGGCCCGCCTCATCGCGCCGCCCCGGAGGAGCCGCCGGGCGCGAAGTCGTCGTAGGCGACCTTTTCCTTGACCAGGTCGACGACGACCTGCCGGATGGTGCCCGCCCGGTCGGAGGAAAGCAGGAACACGCGCAGGCACCGGCTACCCGGCCCGCACGGCATGCCCGTCGGTTCGGTCAGGATGAAGCCTCCTTCGAACACGACGCGGAAACGCTTGAAGAGGCGTGCGAACTCCGGGTCGTCCCGGACGACCTGAAACGCCTCGTCGATCTCGACCCGCGAGGGCGCCGGCTGGCCGGCGCCGAGAGTGCTCCGCCCGAGGGACGCGCCGTCGGCGGAGGAAATGATTTCGTAGGCCACGCCCTTGTTGTAGTCGAAGACGACCTGGACGCGCTGCGGCCGTTCGCCGGCCGGCGTCTTCACGGTCTCTTCCCATTCACGCAGGAGGCGGAGCGGCCGCGAGGTCGCCGTCACCTCGCTCGAACCGGCGGCCAAGCTCTGGCCGAACGCGGGCAGCGCCGCCGCCGAAAGGGCCAGCGCCCCGAGCAGCGGACCGATCCGGCGAAACGGCTCGTTCATGGCTTCAGGGTTGGCCCATCCTAGCAAAGTCCCGAAGCCGCGGCCCTCAAGAGGTCTTCGCGGGCGCCGGCGTCGGCTTCGCCGGGGCACCCGAGACCGCCGTCGGCTTCTCGTCCTTCGGCGGCTCCTTCGGCAGAGGCTTGCGCGGCAGCATGGCGTCGCGCGTGGCCGCGTCCCACGTGAAGCACGCCATGACGACGGCCGCCTGCTGGAGGTCGGCCTTCACGAGGCGCTCGTAGAGATCCATGTTCGTGTGGTGCGTCCGCGTCTCGTACTCGATCTCGTCCTGGATGAACTGGAATCCCGGAAGGCCGACCTGATCGAACGACTCGTGGTCGGTGCCGCCGGTCGTGTTCATCGTGACGGCCGTCGCGCCGAGGTCGTGCAGGGGCTTGAGCCACGCCTCGAAGATCGGCACGACGGCGGCGTTCTCCTCGGCGTAGATGCCGCGGATCTTGCCCGTGCCGTTGTCGAGGTTGAAGTACGCGGCGAGCTTCGCGTGCTCGGGCTTGACCGTCAGCGGCCACTTCTCCTTGCGCCGGTACCAGGGGACGTCCTCTTCTTCCTTCGTCGGCTTCGGGCGCGACGCGAAGTGCTGATCGACGTAGGCGCGCGACCCGAAGAGTCCCTGCTCCTCCCCGGTCCAGAGGCCGATGCGGATCGTCCGCCGCGGGTGCGCGTCGAGAGCCTTCAGGATCCGCATGACCTCCATCGCGACGACCGAGCCCGCGCCGTTGTCGGTCGCCCCGGTGCCGCCCTGCCAGGAGTCGAGGTGCGCGCCGACCATGACGACCTCGTCCTTCTTGTCGGTCCCCGGGATCTCGGCAATGGTGTTCCACTGCATCTGGTCTTCGTCGATGAACTGCACGCGGACGTCGAGCTCCAGCTGGACCTCGACCTTGCGGTCGACCAGGCGCGCGATCCGCCCGAAGTGCTCCGACTCCATCTCGAGCGACGGGATCGCCGTCTTCGGCTTCGACATCCGCCACTCGCCGCCGCCCTGGACGCCGAACGTGCCGAAGTCGCCGCGGCCGAGGTCGATGATCGCGAGCGGTTTCTCCTCCTCGAAGAACGCGTCGGCCGCCTTGCGCAGCTCGAAGCGCTTGATGTACTCCTCGCGGTTGTAGCGCGGCGCCCGGCCGGCAGGCTGGTCGTACTGGACGACCTCGGCCAGCGACTTCTCGTCGTAGCGCGTCAGATCGGGCGTGTCGTGCGGCTTGACCTCGCGGACGTCGCCCCACAGCACGATCTTGCCGGCGACGGTTCCCTTGTACTTGTCGAGATCTTCTTTGGTCTTCGGATTCACGTGCACGACCGCGGCGTGCACCAGGCCGTTGGTCCCCGGCGTCCACGCCTGGGGCAACGCGAGCAGCTCCGCCTTGTCGGGCGCCGTCATGCGTACCGCGCAGGCTTCGTAGCGCCACCCGCGGCCGAACGGTCCCCACGACTCGAGATGGGCGTTGGCCAGACCCCACTCCGCGAGCTTCGACTTCGTCCACTCGTTGGCTTCCTTCACCTGGGGCGAGCCGGTCAGGCGCGGACCGATCCGGTCCATCAGCTCCGAGGCCGTCTCCATGACCTTCGAGTGCCGGAATCCCTCCTCGCGGATCTTCGTGACCATGTCGAGGTCCACCCGCTCCTCCGCGGGCGCGGTCGCGACGAGCAGCCCGGTCAGACAGGCCGAGGCAATCAGACGCTTCAGGGGACACCTCCTTGTGGGAACCGCGGCACGGTACCACCGGCCGTTTTACACGGTCAAACGGTCCGGGAACCGGGATGATTACCGCAAGCCCTCCGCGACCAGTAGCTCCGACGAGTAGCGGTGGTGGGTGTAGAGGCAGATCCGGCCGTCGGCCGCGAAGAGCGTCGTTCCGATGCCTCCGCCGGCGGTCGGCGCCACCGGCGGGATCTCCTTCCAGAGGACGCGCTCTCCGCTCCACGGGTCCAGGCGGTAGAACCGCGCCACGACGACCCCTTTCCGAGGATCGACTTCGTCGGCCCCGCGGACGTAGAGCCCTTTCCCGTCCGACGTCCATTGAATCGGCTCCTCGCCCCGCTGGAGGCCTCGAAGCGCCGCGAGCTCCCCGGCCGCGGTCGGGTAGAGCTGCCACCCCCGGCGCTCGTCCTCGGCGGCGATCCAACGCGCATCCGCCGACAACAACGGCCCGCGGGTCCCCTCGGGCACGACGCGCCGGCGCTCGCCGCCGTCGAGGCCCTGCGCCCAGACCGACGGGCGGCGGCCCGCTTCGGCGCCGGCGAAGTAGATCGTCCGCCCGTCCGGCGAGAACCCCAGCGGCCCCGGCGCCTCCAGCCCTTTCGTCGGCACGGCGACGGGCTGACCGGCCCCGGTCGGCACGAGGACGAGCCCGCTGTGCGCCGCGTCGAGCACGACGAGACCGTTCGGCGAGCTCTGCCCGAGCACCCACTTCCCGTCGCGTGAAAGGACCGCGCCCGCGTACCCGCCGAGAGCGCCCAGGCGCTTGGCGGGCGAGCCTCCGGTCGTTCCGACGTAAGCCGACACCTCGTCGGCGACGCTGCCTTGAAAGGTGAGGACGTCCCCCGCGGGAGAGACATCCTCGAGGGTGCCGTCGAACAGGAGCCGGTCCGGCGCGCCGGGGGCGCTCAGGAAGATCTCGTCGCGCGCGGTGAGCAGACCGAGCAGGACGCGCCCGCTCGCCGAGACGTCGTAGAGCGTGTAGTTGCCGGGAAGAGCGGCGACCAGGCGATCCTCGCCGGCTACGGAAATCGCGCGAAGCTGGACAGTCCCTTCCGCGACCGGCAGGTAGAAGATCTCGCCGGTCGGCGCCCAGGCGTGTTCCCACCCCGAAACGCCGAGCGGCGTGACGCGTTGCTCGCGGTCCACGACGAACAGGTCCGTTCCCGCGTTCGTGTAGGCCACGCGGTCGCCCCGGGGAGAGACGCGCGGAAAGTTGATCCAGCGCGGGTGCTCCACGAGCTTCGTTCCCAGCGGGTACTCCAGACGGTAGCCGCCGTCGACGAAACGGACCGCGGCGAGCTCCTTCCCGTCGGGCGCCCAGTCGGCGTCGCTGACGTTCTCGAGAATCTCCCGGGGCGTCCCGCCGATGAGGGGCACCTCGGCGAGCGTTCCCAGGAGGAACTCGGCCGAGCGCTCGGCGAGGCCGTTTTCCGGCGACCGCAGCGTCGAGGCCCAGGGCGGCAGCAGCAGGATCGCCATGAAGCCGTTGCGCGAGATCGAGAGGAGCTGGGCGGAGGGAAGATTCATGGACCGGCTTTCGGGATGATCGAGACGGACCTCGAAGAGCTCCGGTCGCCTGCCGTCCCATTGAGCCGAGTAAACGACCGACTCCTCGTTCGGCGTGAATCGCGCCGTCGTGATCCCCGCTCCCCGGGACGTCAGCGTGCGAAACCGCGGCGGCGGCGGTGATCCCGAGCGCCCCACGCGCAGGCCGGCGAACAGGACGACGGCCAGGGCGGCGGCCGCTCCGAGCGCCAGGACGCCCGGAGACCGCCACCGCGCCACGCCGGCGCCGCCGACAACGGACGCCTCGCCGAGATGGCGCGAGAGCGCCGAGAGATCGCGCGCGAGGTCGCGTGTCGACGCGTAGCGGTCGCCGGGGTCCTTCGCGAGACAGCGCTCGAGAATCCAGGAAAGCGGCGCGGGCGCCGCCGGATTGACCGTGGAGGCCGGCGCCGGCTCGGCGTGAAGGATCGCCGAGAGGGTGTCGACGTTCGTTTCGCCGGAGAAGGCGGCCTGGCCCGTCGCCATCTCGTAGAGCACGCTGCCGAAGGAGAACTGGTCCGACCGCGCGTCCGTCGGCTTGCCGGCGGCCTGCTCGGGCGACATGTAGCGGACGGTGCCTACCACGGACCCGGGTTCGGTATCGACGGTCGCAGTCGCGTCGCCCGGCGAAGCCCCGGCGGCATAGGCGCGCTTGGCGAGCCCGAAGTCGAGAATCTTGACGACGCCGTCGCGCGTGACCATGACGTTCTCGGGCTTGACGTCCCGGTGCACGATCCCGGCCTCGTGGGCCTGGGCGAGGCCGTCGGCCACGCGGCCGGCGATCTCGAGGGTCCGCTTCAGAGACAGCGGGCCCGATCGCAGCAGCTGCCGAAGCGTTCGGCCCTCGACGAGCTCCATCGCGATGTACGACACCGAGCCGGCCGTGCCCACGTCGAAGATCGTCACGATGTTCGGATGGTTCAGGGCCGAGGCCGCGCGGGCCTCGTGGTCGAAGCGGCGCAGCCGTCCCGGGTCCGCGGCGAAGCCCTCGGGCAGCAGCTTCAGCGCGACGTCGCGCCCGAGCCGCGTATCGCGCGCGCGATACACCTCGCCCATCCCGCCGGACCCGATGGGGGAAAGCACCTCGTAGGGCCCGAGCCTCGTTCCAGCCGCGAGCGTCATGACCGTTCGCGGCGCGCCGGCCTCGAATCGCTGGAGTGATGTGTCGTCTTCGTCGACGAACCCGCGGCGAACCGCCGGAACGTCAGCGGCACCGTCCCGATTCGGATCGCGTCCCCGTCTTCGAGGGGTACCTCGGCCCGCAGCCTCTTGCCCCGGTGGAACGTGCCGTTCTTGCTGCCCAGGTCCTCGAGCGTCGCCCGTCCGTCACGGACCACGATCCGCGCATGCCGGCGCGACACGCTGTGGACGTCGATCCAGACGACCGAGTCCTCGCCGCGCCCGAGCACGTTCTCTCCTTGGCCGAGCGCGATCTCGCGATCGCCCCAGACGAGCCTGAAGACCGAGCGGCGGACCGAACGCGGCGCGGCAGCCGCGGCCTCCCCCGAAAACGCGTACCCGAAGCCGTGCACCGTCCGAATCCAGCGCGGCCGTCCCGCGTCGTCGCCGATCGCGTCGCGCAGCTCGGTCATCACCCGCGCGAGGTTCCCGTCGGCGACGAAGAGACCGGGCCACAGGAGCTCCTGGAGCTCTTCCTTCTTCACCGCGTTCGGGCGGCGCTCGACGAGGACCTCGAGCAGGCGCAGGGCCTTCGGCGACAGGGCGACGGACCGCCCCTTCCGAGACAGCTCCCGGGTGCCCGCGTCGAAGACGCAATCGCCGAAACGAACCACCACGCCGTGCTCCGCGGAAAGAGCGAAGACGAAGCGAAGGTCAAGCGAAGGACTTCGTCGCCGCTAGCCGCCAATTATCCCTCCAACGCGGAACGAACCCGCGCGAAAGGAGTTCAGGCATGCACGCGACCGCGGCCCGGACAAGAGCCTCCCGTCAACGGCGCCTCGATGCCGGCTTCTCCCCCTGGCGGCCCCCCTCCCTCGGCACCACAGCTCGGCCACGCGGCGAGGAGAACTCCATGAACAGACTCTGGCTCCCTCTCATCGTCCTGCTCGCCGCCGCCCCCGCAGCATGCAAGGATTCGAACACGGTCACGGGTCCGCTCACGGTCACCGTGACGCAGACGCCGACAGTGACGCCCACGCCTCTCGCCACCTTCACGGTGTCGGGCGTGGTGACGGCAGACGCCCCGATTTCCGGCATGTTGGTCTCCTGCAGCTGCCGCGAGGGCGCCCTCACGACGTCAAACGGAAGCTACACGATTCAGGGCGTGCCCCCGGGAACCTGGGACATCACGACCGCGTCGACCGAGCGCTATCGGCCTGCCCACGTCCAGGTCACGGTGCCGCCCGACGCGGCGCACGTCGACCTGCACCTGCGCCCGGCCTCTTGAGAGCTTCGTCAACGAGCGCGGCAAGTCGCCGCGTCAGGAGGACATGATGACGATCGAGTCCACACATCCGCGCCGACTTTCCCGACTTCTCGGACACCTCCGGTCGAGGTCCGCCGTCGCTCTTCTGGTCTTTGGGACGGTGGCGCCCGTGCTCGCCCAGGCCTTCTCCCCCATCGACTACCCGGGCGCCTCGGCCACGTTCGCCTTCGGGAACAACGACCTGGGCGACGTCGTCGGGCGCTGGGTGGACGCCGGCGGCGCCTCGCACGGTTTCCTGCTTCACCACGGCCATTTCACGACGATCGACGCGCCGGGATCGACCTTCACGGCGCCGGCCGACGTGAACGACTTCGGCGCCGTCGTCGGCCGCTATCTCGACGCCGACGGCCTGGCCCACGGGTTCCGCTGGGAGGACGGCCGCTCGATGACCCTCGACTACCCCGGCGCCTCCGAAACGCAGCTGCGCGGCATCGACGATCTCGGCCGTATCACCGGCAACTTCTGGATGGAGGACGGCCACGAGCACGGCTTCTACCGGGATCTCGCCGGCTTTCACCAGGTCGACTACCCGAACTCGGACTCGACCGACGTGTGGGACATGACGGTTCTCGGGTGGATGATCGGCGACTGGAGCGACGTCGAGGGCAACGTCGACGGCTATCGCCTGAAGAACGGCGTCTTCACGACCCTCGACTACCCCGGCGTCCGCATCACGTCGCTGCGAGGCATCAACCTCCTGGGCGAGATCGTCGGCGTCTACGAGACGCCCGAGGGCGACGACCACGGCGTGCTCATCGCGGGAGGATCGACCATTTCCTTCGACTACCCGGGCGGTTTCAACACCTTCGGAAACAAGGTGAACAACCTCGGCCACGTCGTCGGGTTTTACGACGACTCGGACGGCGTCACGCACGGCTTCGTCTGGAAACGGCGCGCGGGCCACGCGCGTCCCGCGGCGGAATCGGATGGCCGTCGAGAGGCCGGGGCCGACTGGTCAGAACCTCACCCCGACGCTGAAGCGGAAGGTCCGCGGCGGTTGGTAAGCGGCCGGCGTGCCGAAGGAATCGCCGAGCTCGTAATTGACGCCGCGGACCGGCTTTTGGGTGAAGGGGTTGAAGGGCGCGAGTTTGTCCGAGTCGCCCGACGTCAGAACGGTCGTATCGACCGCGAGGACGCCGTGCTGGTTGAAAAGATTCAGGACCTGGGGCTGGAGGAAGAGCTCGACGGATTCGAAAACGCGCGCGGTCACGGTCAGCGCCAGATCGGTGCTGGAGATCGACGGCATCCGATAGGCGCCACGAGCCGAAAAGAAGTAGGGAGTCCCGTTCGGCATCGGACTCGCATAGCCGGGATTCACGACGTAAGGAGTCGGATCGATGATGCCCACGGACTCGTACGGCAGTCCCGATGCGTACGACTCGAGGATCGACCCGCCGATCTCGCCGAACGAAACGGGAACACTCCCGCCAAACCACGCCCGCACGCGGTTGCGTTGGTCGCCTGGCAGATACCCGGTCGGGTACGCCCAGCTCGCGCGCTGGTACTCCGGGTACTCGCCGACGTGATCCGGCGCTGCGGACACGTTGTCGTTTTCTCCGATGACGTTACCGGTCAGACGCGACCATGTGTAGCTGACGCCGGCGAAGGACTGCGGCGAGAAGCGATAGTCGATTCGCGTCTGGACGGCCTCGTAGCGCCTTCGGAGGACCGGCGAGTTGCCGAGGATCTGCACGTCGAGCGGACCATATTGGGGGCTATCCACCTGCCCCGTCGTCAGATCGATCCGGTCGTCGTAGAAGTTCTGATAGTTGCGATAGAGATAGTCGGCCCGGGCCCAACCCTTCGTTCCGAGCGCGACGCCCACGCCGAACGAGTACTCGGTGGCGGTCGGGGAGACGAGGCCGTCGGTCGGCACGACGCGGTTGACGCCCTGGATTCGAGCGTAGGCCGGCGTCGTCTCGCTCCCGCCCGACTCGAACCACCCCTGCACGGTTGCGAGCGCCTGGGCCGTCGTCTGGAGCTGGTTCGTCGGGGCATTCGGGTCGCAGTTGATGCACGGTCCGGTGTAGTGCCAGTCGACGATCGACGTCTGCCCCGCCTCGGAGAAGAGCTGCACGATGCCCTCGTGCAGCCCCGCGACGTATTTCGCGTACCCGGCGTCGATCAGAAGCGTCCCCTTGCCCAACGCGTCGAACTGCGCCGCCACGCGCGGGCTCCAGGTTCCCGTCACGGCCACGGACCGCCCCGCGCCGTTCTTCGCGTCGTTGGCGTCGTAGCGCACGCCGAGATTCAACGTGAGCCGGCCGCCGAGCTGCGCGCGATCGTTGAAGAAGACGGACTGCGTCACGAATCGATCGCCCTGCGACGCCTCGAGGATCGGCCTCCATTCGAGAACGGCCTGGAGGTCACCGCCGTTCGGCACCACGGGGAACATCTGATTGTCACGGACGATCGAATTGGAATAGAGCACGTAACCGCTCCCCGAGAATGCGTAGTTCGCGAGAAGCGTCTTCTCGAACCACTCGTAACCGAGATGCAGCTCGTGTGACCCCAAAGTCTCCGAGGAAACGAGCCAGGACGCCTTCGCGAGCCACCCGGTGTTGCCGTAGTTCTCCGGATAGCGTTCGGATCCTGCCGGGACGTTCAACGTGCCTCGATCGGTATCGACGCGCGTGCCGGGCACGAAGGCGGCGTCGGGCGAGCCACTGCCCTCGATTTCGAACCAGCGTTTCGAGAACTGCGCCTCGACGAAGAGCCGCTCCGACAGGATGCCGGTGTAGTTGGCCGTCAGGATCGAGTGCGGCGACTCGATCGTGTCGAGCGCGTCGAGGGCGCCCGCCGGAAGGTACTGGCTGTTGATCTCCGTCGGCCTCACGAGCGTGTACGCCGCGACGAGATTGTGCGACGGGGTCACGTTTCCCGTGAGCTTGCCCTCCGCGCGGCTCTCCTCGAACCGGTGCGTGTACGGAATGAAGAGCGAACCCTGGTCGCCCAGGTCGGCGTCTCCCGGGACGTAGATCTCCGTCGAATTGCTGACGTCCTGCCGACGACCCGCCGCGAAGAACCAGATCCGGTCCTTCCAGATCGCTCCCCCGAGCGTCGCCTCGTAGCTCTCGTCGACCTGGTCGAGGCGGGGATCGTCGCCCTGGGCTACCTCGAGAGGATTCAACGACCGCCACCCGTCGCTCGTGAAGCTCGTCCGGAAGCTCCCGTGGAACTGGTTGCCGCCCGAGCGGGTGATGACGTTGACGACGCCGCCCGTGAAGCGCCCGTACTCGGCGGAAATGCTGCCGGTCAGGACCGTGGTCTCCTGGATCGCGTCCTCGACGTACAGGCTCTGCGGCTGGCCGCGCAGGTTCTCGTTGACGACGGCGCCGTCGACCATGTAGAGACTCTCGAACGACTGGGCTCCGGAGATGACGAGCGCCGGGCTCGCCGGGTTCGCGCTGCCGATGTTGCCGCTCGGGCCCGTGGCGTCGACACCGGGAGCCAGCAGCACCGTCGACCGCAACGACCGGTCGAGCGGCAGCTGGTCGACCAGCGACTGCTTGTACGTGGACGCGACCTGGGTCGTCTCGAGCGGCGTCCCGGCGATCGCGTCCGCGGAGACGGTGACGGAGGCCTCGACGGACTCTGGCCGCATCGCGACGTCGAGCCGGCCGCCGACCGCGGCGTTCAAGGTGATCGTCTTCTCGATTCCCTGCATCCCCGGCAGCGAGAACCGGATGACGTAGGCGCCGGGCGGAAGAAAAGGCAGGACGTATTCCCCCGCGGAAGTCGTGCGCGTCTCGCGGCGCCCTTGAAGGCTCGGCGACTCGGCGCTCACGACCACGGCGGCAAGCTCGGCGCCGCCTTCGATGGACACGCGCCCCGAAAGCGACGACAGGGGAATGCCCTGCGCCAGAACGATCTCCGAAAGGCACAGGCCCGCCAGACCGGCGAGCGTACGCCTCACCGCAGCCCCTCGATCAGAAACAGCTCCGACGGGAACCGATAGCGCGTGTACACGATCGTCTTCTCGTCCGCCGAGATGCGAATCTGGCCCACGCCGCCGCCGGCCGCGGGGTCGAGCTGCGGGATCTCGCGAAAGAGCTCCCGGCGGCCGGTCCACGGGTCGAGCCGGTAGACGCGCGCCAGCGGAAGATCCAGGCCGACCGCGTCGTCGGCGCCGAGCACGAAGAGCGACCGGCTGTCGGAGGACCACTGGATGGGCTCCTCTCCCGGATGAAGGCCCGCGATGTCTTTCGCCGCTCCGCCGTCGAGCGGAAAGATCTGATAGCCGTGCCCGCCCGTCAGGGCGCTCGCGTATCGCCCATCCGGAGACATCTGCCCGCGAAACGTCCCTTCGGGAGTCGCCGCTTTGAGGCCGGTGCCGTCGACGTTGCGCACCCACAGCTGCCGGCCGCGCCCGTCGGCGTTCCCC
Source organism: Thermoanaerobaculia bacterium (assembly GCA_035506175.1). Taxonomy (GTDB): domain Bacteria; phylum Acidobacteriota; class Thermoanaerobaculia; order UBA5066; family Gp7-AA6; genus DAHUXD01. The sequence continues at coordinate 88,891 of DATJPZ010000023.1, forward strand.
ATGGCGAAGAGGCGGGTTCCGTCGGCGAAGAAGTGATCGCAGGCCGGCGGATCGGTCCTGGGGAGTTTCCGCGACTCCCCGGGGCCGACCGGCACCAGCTCGCAGTCGCGCAGCACCCAGCCGCCGTCCGGCGTCACGTCCGTCGCCAGCCCGTCGCCGAGCCGCTTGGCGGGAGAACCGTCGGTCCCGCGCCGATAGATGCCGCCGCGCGTCACCCCCTCCTGGAAGACGATGGCGTCGCCGTTCCCGGTCACGGCCACGACGTCCGCCTGATCGAACCAGGACAGGTTCCGAGGCCTCGACTCCCCCGCCTTCAGCGCGTAGACCTCGGAGTTCTCGGCCACCCGCGAGACGAGCACGCGGCCGTCCGGGGCGACGTCTTGCAGCACGAAATCGCCCGGAAGCGAGGCGAGAAGGCGTTCGCGGCCGGACAACGTGATCGCGCGAAGCTGCGTCACCGTGTCGTCGAAGACGCTGTACCAGATCTCCTTACCCGACGGCGACCAGACGAGCTCGTTGATCTCCCGATCGAGCGAGCGTGGCTTCTCGGGCGGCCGCACCACCGTCAGCGTCGCGACGTCCCGGAACGCGATCCAGGCGCCGTCGGGCGAAACGTGAGGCCAGTTGATCCAGGGCTCGCATTCGTAAACGGTCGTCCCGATCGGGTATTCGAGGCGCTGCGTCCTGCCGGCGTCCCGGACCACGGCGAGCGACTTTCCGTCGGGAGACCAGTCGGCGAAGAGGACGCCTTCGAGGAGCTCGCGCGGAGCCCCGCCCGCGAGCGGCACCTGGGCGAGCGTGCCGAAGAGGTTTCGCGGATCGCGGACCGTCAGCCCCAGGTGCGGGTCTCGCAGCAGGAGCCCGAACGTGTGGCCGAGCAGAACCGCCAGATCCCCCTGGCGCGAGACGGACAGGATGTCCGCGCGGCCCAGACCGAGCGATCGGGACTCCGGGCTCCCGATGCGGGTCTCGAACAGGTCGAGCGGGGCTCCATCCCAGGAGGCGCCGTAGACGATCGTCTGGCCGTCCGGCGCGAAGCGCGCCGACCAGATGCCGCCGCGCCGGAACGTCAGCTGCTGGAACCGGAGCTCGAGCGGAGGCGCCGCTCGCCAGCGCGCCAGGGCCACGCCGAGCGCGACGAGCGCCGCGGCGCCGAGCCCGAGCACCGCCCCGGCTCGGATCCTCCGCTTTCCGAGCCTCGGCGCCAGATCGATTCCCGACAGCGACACCTCGGTCAGGTGCTGCCGCAGCAGGTTCAGGTCCTGCGCGAGGTCGCGCGTGGCCGCGTAGCGGTCCTTCGGGTCCTTGGCCATGCAGCGCTCGACGATCCACCGAACCGGCGCGGGAAGCTTCGGGTTGTGCGCCGCGATCGGCTCCGGGTCGTCGTGAAGAATCGCGGAAAGGCTGTCGACCGTGGTGTTGCGCTGGAACGCGGAGACGCCGGTCGCGAGCTCGTAGAGGACCGTCCCGAACGCGAACTGGTCGGAGCGGTAGTCGGCCGCCGAGCCCGCCGCCTGCTCCGGCGACATGTAACGCACCGTGCCGATCAGGACCCCGGGCTGCGTCGGCAGCGGAAGCGTCCCCTCCTCCGGCCCGGCGCCGCGCTCGAGCGGCGAGCGCGTCAGCTTGGCGAGGCCGAAGTCGAGGATCTTCACGATCCCGTCTTTCGTGACCATCACGTTGTCCGGCTTGAAGTCGCGGTGCACGATGCCGGCCTCGTGGGCGCGGGCGAGCCCCTCCGCCATCTGGACGGCGACGTCGAGGAACTTCCGAAGCGGCAAGCCGCCCGGACGCAGCATCTGCCGGAGCGTCTCGCCTTCGACGAGCTCCATCGCGATGTAGGAGCCGGATTCGGTCTGACCGATCTCGTAGACCGTCACGATGTTCGGGTGGCTCAGCGCCGAGACGGCGCGCGCCTCCTGCTCGAAGCGCTTCAGGCGATTCCGATCCTCCGAGAGCGACTCGGCGAGCACCTTGACGGCGACTTCGCGCTTCAGGCGCGGGTCGCGCGCGCGGTAGACCTCGCCCATGCCCCCGCTGCCCAACGGTCCGACGATCTCGTAAGGACCGAGCCGATCGCCGGGGCGGTGAGCGCCGAACGCGGTCACTGGCTGCGGGCGGTCTGCGTGGAGACGGCGGCGAAGCGGCGCAGGGTCAGGACGGCGGTCCCGATGCGGATTTCGTCGCCGTCGGCGAGCGGCACGGCGCTCTGCACCGACTCGCCGCGCACGAACGTCCCGTTCTTGCTGCCGAGATCCTCGATCGAGGCTTCGTCGCCGGAAATCACGATCTTCGCGTGGTGGCGCGAGACGCTGTACAGGTCGATCCACGCCACCGCTTCGCGGTCCCGTCCGAGGATGTTCTCGCCTTCCGACAGCGAGATCTCGCGCCCGTCCCAGAGGAGCCGGAAGACCGACGGCGTGCGCGGCTCGCCCGAATCGGGCCGCACCGGCGCCTGGAACGCGTAGCCGAACCGCTGCACGGTCCGGATGATCGTGGGACTCTTCGCGTCGTCGCCGAGCGCCTGGCGCAGGTCCGCGACGAGGTTGGCGAGGTTGGCGTCCGAAACGAACGTGTCGGGCCAGAGCGTCGCGTGCAGCGCCGACTTCGAGAGCGCCTTCGGCCGGGCCCGCACGAGCGTTTCGAGCAGCTGGAAGACCTTGGGCGGCACCGGAACGACACGCCCGCCGCGAACGAGCTCGCGCGACTCGGAATCGAGCACGCAATCTTCGAAACGCAGCCGCATTTCTGGAAGACCTCTCGACAAATCCTATCGCCGGATCACGAGGCTGTTCACCCGCTATCGAAAAGGTAGAAGTTCGCTAGGGCGCTTCCCGACGCCTCCGCCGGTTCGCCCGCAACGGGTGGCTCAACGGTGGAAGACCGTTGCGACTTGCGTCCTGCCGCCGACGGATCTTCCGGGACCAAAGGAGGTCTCCATGAAGACCACGCTTCGTCTCGCACCCCGCCGCCACCTGCCGATCGCCTTCGCCCTCGCCTCGACTCTCGCCTTCTCGGGGCTCGCCGCCGCCCAGAGCTACGTCTCGCTCGACTGCCCCGGCGCCGACTTCACGCAGCCCCACGGCATCAACGACCGCGGCGACATCGTCGGCAACTGCGACGGCGCCTCCCAGCAGGGATTCCTGCTCCACCACGGGGCGTGGACTCCCATCGTCGTTCCCGGCGCCCTGGCCACCCGGGCGCTCGGCACCAACAACCGCGGCGACGTCGTCGGCCGCTTCGACGGAACCGACGGGACGAGCCACGGCTACCTCCTGCGCCACGGCGTCTTCACGACGCTCGATCCCCCGGGCTCGACCTACACGGCGGCGCGCGACATCGACGACCTCGGACGGATCGCCGGCTTCTACGACGACGCCGACGGCAACGAGCACGGATTCCTCCTCGAGAACGGCGTCTACAAGACCCTCGACTACCCGGGGTCCCTCGCGACGGACGCCTACGGCAACGACGCCCTGCGGCGGGTCGTGGGCCTCTACTTCGACTCGGACGGCAACGCGCACGGCTTCCTCTGGAAGAACGGCGCGTGGTCGACGATCGACTACCCCGGCGCGCTGACGAGCGAGGCCAACGGCATCAACATCCTCGGCCTGATCGTCGGCGCCTGGGACGACGCGTCCACGGAGCACGGCTTCGTCAAGCGCGGCGGGCACTGGGAGTCCTTCGACTACCCCGGCGCCGTGGCCACCACGCCCTTCGGGCTCAACACCCTCGGCGAGATCGTCGGCGGCTACCTCGGCGCCGACGGCAACATTCACGGCTTCCTGCGGACCTGCGGCAACTGAATTGATCGACCTTGCGGACGCCGACACGAAGAGCGGCCCGCTCAAAGGAGACGCCATGAAATTCCCCGGTTCGAAGACCCGCCAGACTCTCGGCCTCGCCGCCGCTTGGCTTTTCGCGGCGGCGGCCGCCTTCGCCCAGACCTACACGACGCTCGACTATCCGGGCGGCTTCAACACGAACGCGTACTCGATCAACGACATCGGCGACATCGTCGGACACTGGGACGACGCCGACGGCAACACGCACGGGTTTCTTCTGCGCCACGGCGAGTATTCGCCGATCGACGTCCCCGGCGCGCTCTTCACGGCGCCCCGCAGCATCAACAACCTCGGCGTCGTCGCGGGCCGCTACCTGGACGCCGGCGGCGTGCCCCGCGGCTTCGTCCTGAAGAACGGCGCCTTCACGACGATCGATTTTCCGGGAGCCGTCGACACGCGCGTCCGCTCGATCGACGACCTCGGGCGCCTGACGGGCAACTACCGGAAGGCCGACGGCGTGGAGCACGGCTTCCTGCGCGACGCGCGCGGCTTTCACACGATCGACTTCCCGGGATCTCTCACGACCGACGCGTGGCAGATCAACGACCTCGGCGTCATCGTCGGCGACTTCTCGGGAGCCGACGGCCTCGTCCACGGCTTCGTTCTGAAGAACGGCCGATTCAACCAGATCGATCAGCCCGGACCGACCGAGACGTCGACACGAGGGATCAACCTTCTCGGCACGATCGTCGGCATGTACGAGACGGAAGACGGCAGCGGGTTCGGGCTGATCGTGACGCCTCGGGGCATGCAGTCTTTCCAGGTGCCGGACGCGGCGGGGTTCAGCGAGGCCTACTCGATCAACCTGCTCGGCGTGATCGTCGGCGACTACGCCGACGCCGACGGGATGTTCCACGGCTTCGTGCGCACCCCCGGCCACGATCACGATCGCTGAGGAGGGATTCGTCGGCCAGCAAATGACCATCGAAAACCTGGGGATTCGGGAGGACGGCGCGGCGGCGGATCGGCGATTCTCGGGACGATGAGTCTTCGAGGTCGACGCTCTCGCCGCCGCGCCGGCCACGGCGGCGCCTTCGCCGCCGCCCCTTCGGAACGGGATGCGCGCCCCGTGAACGGTTTCGCGGCGACTTTCCGCCTTTTCGTCATGAGGAGTGCCGAATTGTCGCAATCCCCGGGATGGGACCACGGTCGAGCGGCGAGAACCGGGTGGCCCGACACGGCCGTTTGTCGGACAATAAGCGCCCCGTGAACGCGCGCACTCGCCGGCCTTCGCTCGTCGGCCTCGCTCTCCTCGCGTCGGCGTTCGCCGCCGCGCCGCAAGACGCGGGTCCCGGCTTCGTCCTCCAGGGTGAGGGCGGCCTCGTCACGGCGTTCGCCCTCGACCCGACCACGCCTTCGACGATCTACGCGTCGACGGCGCGAGGCCTCTACAAGACGACCGACGCCGGCGCCTCCTGGCGGCGGCTCGGCGCCGGCCTGCAGCAGCACGCCCTTCTGGCGATCGCGGTCGATCCGTCCACGCCCTCGAACCTCTACGCGACGACCGACAAGGGCGGCGTCTACCGGAGCCGCGACGGCGGCGAACGGTGGCAGGAGGCCAACACGGGAATCGGCGCGCGGTATGTCGGCTCCATCGCCGTCGACCCGCATCGAGCCGGCGGCGTCTACGCCGGGGCGGAGGGCGGCCGCGTGTTTCGCAGCGACGACGGCGGCGGAAGCTGGCGGGAGCTCACGCCGCCGACAACGCACGTGGCCGTCACGGTGATCGTCGTCGACCCCCTGACCCCCGACCGCCTCTACGCGGGGACCAACAGCGAGGGCGTGTTCTTCAGCGCCGATGGCGGCACGACGTGGGCGCGCCCGACCGGACGCCTGAGCCGCGGGACCGTGTGGAACCTGACGTTCGACCCATCCAACGGCGAGATGTTCGCCGGAACCCACGACGGTCTCTTCCGCAGCTCGGATCACGGCGTCACGTGGTCGCCCGCCAACGGCGGGCTGCGCAGCTGGAACGTTCTCTCGATCGCGATGGATCCGTCGTCGCCGCAGACGATGTACGCGGGCACCGCGGCGGCGATCTACAAGTCGACCGACCGCGGACGATCCTGGACGGAGCTCAAGAACGATCTCTACGTCACCGCGCTCGCGATCGACCCGCGGTCGACCTCGACGCTTTACGCGGCCACGCACCTCGGGGTCATCAAGAGCGAGAACGCCGGCGCTGCCTGGAAGCCCCTCCGCATGGCCCCTTCGCTCGACGCCGCTGCCGCCGGATCGGGCGGGCACGAGTCGACCGCGACGTCGCACCTGCCCCGGATTCCGCAGAAGGCCGCGCCGCAGACCGCTCCTTCCCTGCGCACGCTGCCCGTCCAGACGCCACCGGCGGCAGCGCCCGCGCCCTGACCGCCGAACGATTTCCTCGGGCGGCGCCGACCGGGCAATTCACCGCCCCCCGGCGCCGTCGGCGACCTCGTGGGGGAGCACGACGGAAAGGCGTTCTCGCTCAGTCGACGAGAAACAGCGTCAGGGCGAACCGCGCCTCCGGCTCGATCCACTGCTCGTGGCAGCGGAAGCCGCCGCGCTCGACGACGTCCACGATCTCGTCGGCGTGGTACTTGTACGAGCTCTCGGTCCAGATGGCCTCCCCCGCCGCGAACGGCACCTCGCAGTCGGCGCGCGGGATTCGGACGGTCTGCTCGCGCCGCGAAACCAGATGCATCTCGACGCGCCGGTGGCGGACATTCCAGACCGCCCGATGGTCGAACGCGCCGAGGTCGAAGTCAGCCAGCAGGTCGTTGTTGATCCGGGCGAGAAGGTTCTTGTTGAAGGCAGCCGTCACGCCGAGCGGGTCGTCGTAGGCGAGCAGGAGCTCGCTCTCCGACTTCACCAGGTCGGCGCCGAGAAGGAGCCCGTCGCCCGGACGCAGGGAGGCGCGGATCCGATCGAGGAACTCGCGCGCCGCGGGCGGATCGAAGTTGCCGATGTTCGAGCCGAGGAAGAGAACGAGCATCGCCCCGCGCTCCGGTCGCTGACGCGCGGCATGGCGCAGGCCCTCCTCGTAGGTCGCCCGGTGGCCGACCACCGAGACGTGCTCGTACTTCCCGAGCGTCCTCTCGGACAGCTCGAGCGCCGAAGGCGAGATGTCGATCAGGTGCACCGCGACCGGACGCCGGCGCTGGCGCAGCGCCTCGGCGATCATCGCGAGCTTCTCGCCGCTGCCGCAGCCGAGCTCCGTCAGCGTGACCGGGTCGCCGACCGGCGCCACCATCTCCGTCGCGAACCGGGCGAGCAGGCGCCCCTCGGCCCGCGTGATGCGATACCACGGCAGGTGGCAGATCGCCTCGAACAGCGCCGACCCCAGGCCGTTGTACAGGTACTTCGACTGGATCTGCTTGGGCTGGAGCGCGAGGTCGCGGCGCACCTCGTCGGCGAAATCGCGGACGATCTCGGCCGGAGGCGGCTGGGCGCTCTGGGGGATCGCCACGTCAGGCCGCCGTGCGGAACTTCGCGTAGACGTACGGATACGTCGCGCGGAACCAGTTGCGGAAGCTCGGCCGGACGAGCTCCCGCGCCGTCACGGGCGAGGCCCCCTTCAGGACCCGGTGCTTTCCGTCGAAGAAGTCGGCCGAGTACTGCGGATACGACGGCATCGGCGCAAACCCGTCGAAGCCCTCGAAGACCGTGGACGTCCACTCCCAGCCGTTGCCCACCAGATCGTGCACGCCCCACGCGCTCGCGCCCCGCGGGAAGGAACCGGCCGGCGCCGGATCCCACCGGACGAAGTCGAAGTTGCCGCGCGTCGGATCCGGCGGGGAGTCGCCCCACGGGTGACGTCGCTCGGAACCCTCCGGCGTGCCGAACGCGGCGCGGTGATACTCGGCCTCGGTCGGCAGGCGGCGATTCTTCCAGCGCGCGTACGCCGACGCCTCCGCGTGGCTGACGTAGACGGGCCACGCCGGCGGCAGCGGCACGAGGTCCCACATGCCGCGCCAGAACCAGACCCCGCGGTGGAGCTCCCAGAAGAGCGGATGCCGCACGTCGTGCTCGAGGCGCCACGACCAGCCCTCGCCGTCCCAGAGGGCCTCGTCGCCGTACCCGCCCGCGTCGACGAACTCGAGGAAGTCGTGGTTGGTGACGCTGTGGACGTCGATCGAGAACGCCGCGACGTCGACCGCGTGGCGGGGACGCTCGTTGTCCCACGAGAACGGCTCCTCCGGCGCCGCGCCGAGGCTCGCGACGCCCCGCGGGATTGGAACCGCGCGCCGCGCGGGCGGCTCGCCGCCGATCCAGGGCTCGCGCAGTCCAGCCGGCCTCACTTTCCGTTCGTACGGCAGGCGGTGCCAGATGTAAGCCAGGGTCTCCTGGTGCATCGGCTCGTGCTCGAGGACGGTGTACGCCGCGAGGCCGCCGGCGAGAACGGGATTGCCCGCGGCGGTCACGTCGCGATGCGCGAAGGCATCGAGCACGGCGCCGTCGGCCGCCGCCGCGTAGCTGCGGATCGCGATCCGCGACGGCCACGCGGGCGGCCCGCCCGGCGCGGCGGCCTCGCTCTCGGGGTCGATGCCCCGTTCGAAGAGCGTTTCGTAGGCCGCGTCGAGCGCCGGATCGCCGAGCCCGCGCTTCAACAGCGTGTTCACGGCGAACGCAGGCAGGTGGCCCTCGTAGAAGCAGATCGGGTTTCGCAAGGCGATCGGGCGCGTCTCGTACGCCTCCGGCCGGACCCGATCGAAGAGCGCCTCCGAGCGCTCCCGGTTTCGGACGTACCAGGCGGCCATCGCCTCGCGGTCGAACGTCTCGGACCTCGTCGCAACCTCCGGCGAGCCCATGAAGCTGCAAAGATAATGCTAGATTCCGCCGGATGAAGGCGGCCCTGGCGCTCGCGGCCTCCGCGCTCGCGGGCGCGGCGGGCCTGGTTTTCGCCCCGGACGTGCCCGACCAGCTGGCCAAACTGCCCCGGACGCCGATCGACTACGACCGAACGCTCCTCGACGACCGCGAATCCCGCGTCCTCCACGAGCTGATCGAGGCGTCGCGGCCGCTCGGCGAGATCTTCCTTCTTCAGGTGTCGGAAAAGAACCCGGCCTTGAGGCGCCGGCTGACGAGCGAGGCCGCCCACGGCATTTCCGGCGCCGCCGACGCGCTCGCCTACTTCCGGATCAACGCCGGGCCCTGGGACCGGCTGGCCGGCAACCGGCCCTTCATCGGTTCCGCCCCGAAACCGCCGGGCGCCGGCTTCTACCCCGCCGACCTCACGAAGGAGGCGTTCGAGCGATGGGTGTCCGAGCACCCCGCCGATCGCAAAGCGTTCGAGTCGCTCTTCACCGTGATCCGGCGCGACGGCAGGACCCTCGTGGCCGTTCCCTACGCGCGCGAATACCGCAACCACCTCGAGCCCGTCGTCTCGCACCTCCGGCGCGCCGCGAGCCTGACCGGAAACGCCTCGCTCCGCCGCTACCTCGAGGCGCGCGCCGACGCGCTCGTCAGCGACGACTATTACCCCTCCGACCTCGCCTGGATGGACCTCGACTCGGACATCGAGTTCGCGCTCGGGCCGTACGAGGTCTACGAGGACGCGCTCTTCAACGACAAGGCGTCCTTCGAGGCGTTCGTGGCGGTCCGCGACCGGAAGGCGAGCGACGCGCTCGCCGCCTACGCGAAACACCTCCCGGACCTCCAGCGCGGCCTGCCGATTCCCGACGAGCACAAGGTCACGAGCCGCCGGTTCGAGTCGCCCATCCGCGTCGTCCAGGAGGCCTACACCGCGGGTGATGCGCGGGCGAGCGTGCAGACCTCGGCGTTCAACCTTCCCAACGACGAGCGCGTCCGGCAGGCGAAGGGCTCGAAGAAGGTGCTCCTGAAGAACGTGATGGAGGCGAAGTTCCGGGTCTCGGGCAAGCCCATCGCCGACCGCGTCCTCGACCCGGCGCAGGCGGGCTCGGTCTCCTTCGACGCCTACTTTCATCACACGCTCTTCCACGAGCTCGCGCACGGCCTCGGCCCGGGCCTCATCACGACGCCCGACGGGAAGAAGACCGAGGCGCGTCTCCTGTTGAAAGACCTCTACTCGACCATCGAGGAGTGCAAGGCCGACGTCGTCGGCCTGTGGACGCTCCTCCAGGCGATCGACGAGAAGTGGGTGACCGCGTTCGACGCCGACACGCTCGCGATCACGACCGGCGCGCTCTTCTGGCGTTCGATCCGCTTCGGCGTCGGCGAGGCGCACGGCGGCGGCGTGGCCGTGCAGTGGAACTGGTTCGTCGAGAAGGGCGCGGTCGCGCCGGCCTCCGGAGGCCGGTTCCGCGTCGAGACCTCGAGGTTCCGCGAGGCCGTGAAGTCGCTGGCCGCCGAGCTGTTGATGATCGAGGCCACCGGCGACGCCGCCCGGGCGCGAAAATTGCTGGACGCCTATGGAAAGATGACGCCGGAAATGGAACGCGTCGCTCGGGGGTTGAAGGACATTCCGGTCGATATCACCCCCGTCTACACCGCGGCCGGAGAGAAGTGAGGGAGACCATGGAAGACCAGGAGAAGCCCGGAACGGTCGTGGAGATCGGGACGAGCAAGGCCCGCAAGCGGACCGCGCGCAAGCCGGCCGCCGGCGCCCGCCGCCCCCGCAAGCCCGCGGCCGCCCGCCGCGCGAAGACCCCGGCGCGCCGCCGCGGCGCGGGCTCCGGCGTGTCGTTCGAGAGCGTCATCCGTTCGATCACGGGCGGCGTCGCCGTCGCGCGCGCCGCGATCGCGGAGGCCTCGGGGGAAGGCGCCACCGCCGTGCGCCGCGTCGCGGGGAACGCGACCGACGCCTCGCGCCGCACCGTCGCGCGCCTGGCCGACGAGTGGCGCGGCATGGAGCCGCGCCGCAAGGCCCGCCTGCTCGCCGCGCTCCTCGGAGCCGTCGCCGCGGCCTCCGTGCCGCTCGTCCGCAAGAGCCTGAAGAAGTAGTGCACCGCCTTCGGCCCGCGCTTCTCGGCGCGCTCCTCGCGCTCCTCGCGCCCGCCGCGCCGCGGGCCGAGGAATCGGCAGCCGCGACCTCCTACGCGCTCACGCCCCCGTCGACCGGAGGGCTCGAGGCGGTGGACCGGATGCTGCGCCGCCTCTCCACGCACCGGCGGCTCCTCGTCGTCGGCGCGCATCCCGACGACGAAGACACGGAGCTGCTCGCGCTCGTCGCGCGCGGCATGGCCGGCGACGCCGCGTATCTCTCGCTCTCGCGCGGCGAGGGCGGCCAGAATCTCGTCGGCCCGGATCTCGGCGTCGGGCTCGGCCTGGTCCGGTCGCAGGAGCTTTGCGCCGCGCGCCGACTGGACGGCGGACGGCAGTACTTCACGCGCGCCTACGACTTCGGCTTCACGCGCTCGCTCGAGGAGACGTTCTCGAAGTGGCCGCGGGAGGCGCTCCTCGAGGATGCCGTGCGCATCGTGCGGCGCTACCGGCCCCAGGTCGTCGTCAGCGTCTTCTCCGGAACGACGCGCGACGGGCACGGCCAGCACCAGGCCGCCGGCGTCATCGCGCGCGAGGCGTTCACCGCGGCCGGCGACGCGTCACGTTTTCCCGGCCTCGCGGCCGAGGGGCTGACGCCCTGGCAGCCGCGCGCGCTGTACCGCGAGACGGGCTGGTTCGACAAGAACGCGACCACGATCGTCCTGCCGACCGGCGGCGTCGAGGCGCTGACCGGCCGGTCCTACTACCAGATCGCGATGGCGAGCCGCAGCCTTCACCGCTCGCAGGACATGGGTCGCCTCCAGGAGGCGGGCCCGCAGGACACCGAGGTCGGGTGGGTCTCGGGCGGCGAGGGCCGCGACGGCAAAGACCTGTTCGCCGGCGTGGACACGCGGCTGTCCGCGATCGCCGCGGAGACCGCGGACCCCGGACGGCGCGCCGCGATCGCCGGCCACCTCGACCGCGTCTCGGCCGAGACGGCGGCGGCGCTGCAGAAGCTGTCGACGCCGGACCTCGCCGCGCTCGCGCCGTCGATCGCGCGGGCGCTGTCGGAGCTGCGCGCGGCGCGCGTCCTCGCGCAGCCGGGCGACGGGGCGGTCGGGATGCTCCTCGACGAGAAGATCGCGCTCGCCCAGGCCGCGCTCGCGGCCGCGGCGGGGGTGACCCTCGACGTGCTCGCCGAACGCGAGACCGCGGCACCGGGCGAGAGTCTCGCCGTCACCGTGGACGTCTGGAACCCGGGCGCCGCGAGCGTCGCCGTCGAGAGCGTCGCCCTCGTCAGCCCCGAAGGGTGGAACGGCGGCGCCCCGCTCGCCGGCCGGACCGTCGCGCCCGGCAAGCTCGAAGAGTGGAAGGCGTCCGCGGCGCTGCCGCCCGGGACCCGTCCGACCCTTCCCTACTTCCTCTACCGGCCGCTCTCCGGCGATCTCTACGACTGGAGCCAGACGCCGGCCGCGATCCGGGGCGAGCCTTTCGCGCCCGCGGCGCTCCACGCCGTCGTGCGCCTGACGATCGCCGGAACGCCGGTCACGCTCGAGCGCGACGCCGCCTTCCGCCTGAGAGACGAGGCGATCGGCGAGATCCGGCGGCCGGTCCGCGCGGTCCCGGCGCTCGACGTCGCCGTGGAGCCGCGTCTGGTGGTGTGGCCGCTCGGGGACGGCGGCAAGCACCTCGAGGTCACGCTGACCTCGAACGCGGACGGCCCGCTCTCGGGCCGCCTCGAGACGACCGCGCCTCCCGGCTTCGCCGCGCCGCCGCCCCGCGATTTCGCGCTCGCGAAACGCGGCGACCGCGTGTTCCTGGACCTTCCGCTGGCGCCCCCGACGAGCGCCGCACCCGGACGCTACCCGTTCACGCTCGCGGCCGTCCTCGCCGACGGACGTCGCATGAACCTCGGCATCCGTATCATCGACTATGGGTACATCCCGCGCACCCCGCGCCCGGAAACGGCCGACGTCGAGATTGCGGCGGCGGACATCCGGCTTCCGGCGTTGAAGCGCGTGGGTTACGTCCGCGGCGCGGCCGACCAGGTGCCCGAGGCGCTCTCGGCCGTCGGCGTCCCGATCGAGATCCTCGGCGAGCGCGAGCTCGAGGCGGGCAACCTCGCGGTCTACGACGCGATCCTCGTCGGCAGCCGCGCGTACGAGACCGAACCGGCGCTCGCCGAAGCGAACAGCCGGCTGCTCGACTACGCGCGCGCGGGCGGCCTCGTCATCGTGCAGTACCAGCAGTACGCCTTCGTGCGCGGCGGTTTCGCGCCGTTTGCCCTCGACATCGCGCGGCCGCACGACCGCGTCACCGACGAGACGGCGGCCGTCACCGTCCTCGACCCGCAGAATCCGCTGTTTCACACGCCGAACCCGATCGGCCCCGCGGACTGGGACGGCTGGGTCCAGGAGCGCGGCCTCTACTACGCGCACACGTGGGCGCCGGAGTACACGGCCCTGCTCTCGATGGCCGATCCGGGCGGCCCCGACCAGCGCGGCGGCCTTCTCGTCGCCCGCCTCGGCAAGGGACGCTACGTCTACACGGGCCTCGCGTTTTTCCGCCAGCTGCCGGCGGGCGTGCCGGGAGCGTATCGCCTGCTGGCCAACCTGCTGGCCTTGAAATGAGAGATGCTCTACCGAAAGGAGCCTCGATCGTGAAAACCGCCCTGCTCGCCGCCGCCGTCTTCCTCGCCGGCGCGGCGTCCGCGCTGGCCCAGTTCGAAGGCGTGGCCGACTTCAAGCTCACGAGCGTGACCGGCAAGGGGGACGTCATCCCCGGCACCGGCAAGATCTTCGTCACGAAGGCCGCCTACCGCATGGAATGGGAAACGGACATCTCGAAGATGGGCCGCGGCAAGAGCCAGACCTCCGACGCGCCGCAGCACGTCAAGATCACCGTCTTCGGCAAGGCGTCGGACCCCGACACGCTGTACCTGATCGACGACGGCCACAAGACCTACTCGACCTGGGACGTCCGGAAGACGCGCGGCGAGTCGGCCGACGCCCCGAAGACGAGCTACACCGTCACGCGCCTCGGGCCGGACAAGGTCGCCGGCCTGACGTGCCAGCGCGCCGAGCTGACGTCCTCGCGCGGCACGGTCATCGACGTCTGCGTCGCCGGCGAGTTCAGCGTCTCGCTCGACTGGCTCTCGGCGATCGGCCGGCGCCAGAAGGAATCCACCTCCTGGGTTGCGGCCCTGCGCGACAGCAGCCTGACGGGGTTCCCGGTCCGCTACTCGATGAAGGAGAAGGACGCGGCCCAGCCGTTCGTCACGCTCGAGATGACGCACATCGACCGCGGCCCCGTCGCCGCGACGCTGTTCGAAATCCCGGCCGGCTACAAGGAGACCGATTTCGCGATGGGCGGCCTCTCGCCCGAGCAGCAGAAGGCCGTCTCCGACGCGCGGGCGCGCATGCGCCAGGTCCTCGACAAGATGACGCCCGAGCAGCGCAAGGCTTACCAGGACGCGATGAAGAAGGGCCGCCCGACGCCGACGCCGGCGCCCTGACCGGCCGCCGGGGACGCCCTCGCCAGAACCTTCGCCGCGAGGTGCGGTCGGCACCCGGTTGACGTTAGAGTGCCCCCGGAGACGAACGCCCGACCGGTGGTGGCTCCGGGAATCGGTTGGCGGGTTCGATGGAGCGGCGCTCTGGACGACGAAACGGTGATCCAGGACGGGTGTGGCCGAAAACTCCCGACCGCCGTTCGCGGTGCGAACGCCGGCGGCCGGAAGTCCGCTCTCGCCCGACTCGTCCCGCCCCTCGTCGCGGCGGCCGCCCTCGCCGCCGCCTGCCGCCGCGACGCGCGCACGCCGCTCGTCCTGTACTCGCCGCACGGACGCGATCTTCTCGGCCTGATCGAGAAGGAGTTCGAGCGCGCCCATCCCGACGTCGACGTGCGCTGGCTCGACATGGGGTCGCAGGAGATCTACGACCGCCTGCGCTCCGAGAAGGCGAACCCGCAGGCGGACGTCTGGTACGGCGGTCCCGACACGATCTTCGCGCGCGGCGCGAGCGAGGGGCTCCTCGCGGCGTACCGTCCGGCCTGGGCGGACCACGTCGCCCCCGGGAGCCGACAGGCGCAGGACCTCTACTGCGGGCTCTACCGCACGCCGGCGATGCCCGTCTACAACTCGAAGCTCGTCGCCGCCGCCGACGCGCCGCGCGAGTGGGACGACCTGCTCGACCCGAAGTGGACGGGGAAGATCCTGATCCGCGACCCGCTCGCCTCGGGAACGATGCGCGCCGTCTGGGGCTACGTCCTGTCGAAGTCGGTCCGGGAGACGGGCTCGACCGGCGCGGGGTTCGCGTGGCTCGCGCGCCTCGACGCGCAGACCAAGGAGTACGTCTTCAACCCGATCCTCATGTACGAGAAGCTCGTTCGCGGCGAGGGGCTCGTGACGATCTGGGACCTTCCCGACACGCTGCTCGAGCGCCAGCGCGGCTCGCCGCTCCAGTACGTCTTCCCGAAGAGCGGCACGCCCGTCATCGACGACGCGATCGGCCTCGTCGCGGGCGCGCGGCACGCGGACCTCGCGAAACGATTCATCGACTTCGCCGGAAGCCGGGAGATGCAGCTGCTCGCGGCGGAGAAGACCTTCCGGCTCCCCGCGCGCACCGACCTCGGCGAGGCGCTGCCGGCCTGGGCTCGCGACGTCGAGAGGGACATGACGCCGGCCGTCATGGACTGGCCGCTGATCGAGCGCGACGGGTCGTCCTGGATGGCCACGTGGGACCGGACGATCCGAGGGAAGGGAACAGCCGCCGCGCGGTGAAACACGCCGTCCGCCGCCCGCGGCGACACCACGTCATCCGGTCGCTCGTCTTCGAGCGGTTCCTCCTGCTCGCCGCCGCGCTGCTCGCCGCCGCGGCGCTCGCGTCGGGCCGCGTCGCGTGGCGCGAGGTGCCGGGGCTGCTCGACTTCAGGCTCCTGTCGCTCTTCCTCGTCCTGACGATCGCCGTCGAGCTCGGCAAGGCCTCGGACCTCTTCGATCGCCTCGTCGCCCGCGTCGCGGCCCGAGCCCGCACCGCGCGCGGCCTCGCGGTCGGCATGATCGCCGTCTCGGGCCTGCTCGCGGCCCTGCTCACCAACGACGTCGCGCTCTTTCTCGTCGTGCCCTTCACGATGCTCTTCCGGCGCGTCACGGACCTGGACCTGGCGCCGATCGTGGTGCTGGAGGTCGCCGCCGCGAACGTCCTCGGCTGCCTGACGCCCCTCGGCAACCCGCAGAACCTCTTCCTCTACGCGCGCGGCGGCTTCACCGCGCGGTCCTTCTTCGCCGCTCAAGCGCCGTGGGTCGCGGCTGCGGCCGTGCTCCTCGCGCTCGCCGTCCCGTGGCTCGTCCCCCGCCGCGCCTTCGACTCGCCGCCGGCAGAGCCCTTCGACGTCGACCCGCGCCTGGCGGGCGCCTGCCTGACGCTTCTCGCCGCCGAACTTGCCGCGCTCTTCGGCGCCGTGGACCACCGGATCCCGCTCGTTCTGGCGGCGGGCGGCGCGCTCCTGCTCGGCCGCCGCCTCTTCGAAACGGACTTCTCGCTGCTGCCGGTCTTCGCGCTCCTTTTCGTCGGGGTCGCCGGCCTCGAGCGCGGCCGTTTCTACGAGGCGCTCGACCCGGTGCGCCTCTTCGGCCATCACGCCCGGGGGCTCGCGCTGTCCGGGGCGCTGCTCTCGCAGATCGTCTCGAACGTCCCCGCCGCGCTGCTGCTCGCGCCCGCCGCGACGAGCGCCGCCGGCTTCCGGGGACTCCTCTACGGCGTCAACGCGGGCGGCTGCGGCACGCCCGTCGCCTCGATCGCCAACCTCATCGGCGCGCAGCTCTTCGTGCGCGAAGGCGGACGGCCGGGCGCCTTCTGGCGGCGCTTCCTCCCCGTCTCGGCCGCGCTCCTCTTCCTGCTGACGCTCGTCTCGCTCGTCCTCGCCTCGTGAATAATGCGCAGCGCATGCCCGGCTTCCTGACGCTCGACCGGCTCGAGAAGCGCTTCGGCGACGCCGTCGTCACGCGGGGCGTGTCCTTGTCGGCGGCGCGGGGCGAGATCGTGGCGCTCCTCGGCCCCTCGGGCAGCGGCAAGACCACGGTCCTCCGTCTCGTCGCCGGCTTCGAGACGCCCGAGGCGGGGCGCGTCCTCGTCGAGAACGAGGACGTCACGGCGGTTCCGCCCGAGCGGCGCCGCTTCGGCATGGTCTTTCAACACTACGCGCTCTTCCCCCACCTGACGGCGGGCGAGAACGTCGCGTTCGGCCTCGCGGCGCGGGGCGAAGGCGCCGAGGCCTCGCGGGCGCGCGTGGCCGAGACGCTCGCGCTCGCCGGACTGTCGGGCTTCGAGAACCGACGCATCACGGAGATCTCCGGCGGCCAGCAGCAGCGCGTCGCGCTCGCCCGGGCGCTCGCGCCGAACCCCAGGGTGCTGCTGCTCGACGAGCCGCTCTCGAACCTCGACCCGGCGCTGCGCGAGCGGACCCGGCGGGAGTTGAAGCGCGCGATCCGGCAGGTCGGCATCACGACGCTCTTCGTGACGCACGAGCAGGAAGAGGCCTTCGAGCTCGGCGACCGCGTCGCCGTCCTCCACCGCGGCCGGCTCGAGCAGATCGGCTCGCCGGAGGAGCTCTTCGAGGCGCCGGCCACCCGCTTCGTCGCGACGTTCATCGGCCGCTCGAGCGTGCTGCCCGCCGCGTGGGACGGCGGCGCCGCGCGCCTCCCGGGGGGCGTCGCGTGGCCGGCCGTCGCGGGGGCGCCGCTCGCGCGCGGCGCGGAAGCCGACCTCGTCGTGCGGCCCGAGTCGCTCCTCCTCGCGGCGTCCGCGCGGCCCGACGCGCTACCCGGCACGGTGCTCGAGCGCCGGTATGCCGGCCGGTCCGCCTACTTCCGCGCCACGACCGACGCGGGCGAAGTCGAGGTCCTCGGCGCGCCCGACGCCGCGCGCGAAGGCGAGCGCGTCTTCGTCGCCCTGGCGCCCGGCGGGCCGACGCCGCGGGTCTTTCCGAGGGAGCCGTGAAGACCGCCGGCCGCGTCCGCCCGTTCGCGCTCGTTCTCGCCGTCCTTCTCTTCTGGCTCGTCGGTTATCCGCTCGTCCTGACGCTCGCCGAGGCGCTCGGCGCCCCGCACTGGACGCTCGCCCACGTGGCCGATTTCGCGCGCCGGCCGGCCGAGTGGTGGGCGCTGTGGGCGAGCCTCTGGATCTCGGTCGCGACCGTCGCGCTCGCGGCGCTCATCGGCGTGCCGCTCGCCTTCGTCTTCGAGAGGAACGAGTTCCCCGGCCGAGGACTCCTCGGCGCTCTCGTCGCGCTCCCCGTCGCGCTGCCGCCGCTCATCGGCGTCCTCGCGTTCCTCTTCCTCTACGGCGAGAGCGGCTTCGCCGCGCGCGGCGTGGAAGCGGCGCTCGCCCTCTCGACCCCGCCCTGGCGTCTCTCCGGGCCGGGCGCGATCCTTCTCGTCCACGCGTACTCGATGTACGTCTACTTCTACATGTTCACGCGGGCCGGCCTCGCCCGCCTCGACGGATCGCTGCTCGAGGCCGCGGCGAGCCTCGGGGCCTCGCGCGGGCGCATCGCGCGCACCGTCACCCTGCCGCTCCTGACGCCGGCGCTCACCGGCGCGGCCCTCCTGACCTTCATGACCTCGCTCGCCTCGTTCAGCGCGCCCTACGTCTTCGGCGGCAGCTTTCGCGTCATGACGACACAGATCGTGGCGTCGAAGTTGAACGGCGACACCGGCCTCGCGATGGTCGAGACGGTGACGCTCGCGCTGCTCGGACTCGCCGGGCTCTGGCTCCTGCGCCGCGCCGAACGCGCCCGGCCGGCGATCGGCGGCGTCCGCGGCGTGGCCCCGCGCCGCCGCGAGCTCGGCGCGCGCCGGCGCTGGCTCGCGACGGCGGCCGGGTGGGGCCTCGCCCTCTTCCTGCTCGCGCCGCACGCGACGCTGCTCCTCGTGTCGCTCGTGCCGCGCAACACCTGGACGACCGAGGCGGTTCCGCCGGTCCTCTCGACCGTCAACTACCGCGCGCTCTTCGCCGACGCCGAGCGTCTCACGCCGATCGTCAACTCGCTCTGGATGGCGACGGCCGCGACCGCGCTCGCCCTGGCGCTCGGCTTCGGCGCGGCCTACGTCGCGGCAAGGCGCGCCGGCAAGACGAGCGCGGCGATCGAGGCCCTCGTGACGGCGCCCTGGGCCCTTCCGGGCACGGTCTTCGCCGTGGCCCTCGCGGCCGCCTTCAGCGTGAACGCGCCCTGGGCCGGGCGGTTCGTCCTCGTCGGCACCGCGGCGATTCTGCCGCTCGGCTACCTCGTGCGGAGCCTCCCGCTGACCGGGCGCGCCGCGTTCGCCGGGCTGCGCCAGCTGGACCCGTCGCTCGAAGAAGCGGCCGCCTCGCTCGGCGCCTCGCGCGCCCGGCGGCTCCGGCGGATCGTCCTGCCCCAGATCCGGCCCGCCCTGACCGCCGGCGCGAGCCTCGCGTTTCTCGCCGCGCTCGGCGACTTCGTGGTCTCGATCGTCCTCTACACCTACGACACGCGGCCGATCTCGATCGAGATCCTCTCGTCGCTGCGCATCCAGGAGATCGGCGTCGCCGCGGCCTACGGCGTGCTGCTGACGCTTCTGTCGGCGGCCGCGTTTCTCGCCTGGGGCCGGCGCGAGAGCGCCTGAGCCCGGCCGCTCACGGCCGTGTGACGACGCGCGGCGGGATGTCCGGACGGGAGAGGCGCGGCACCGCGAGATAGCCGTATGCCCCCTGCCGCACGGCCGGGGGCGAGCCGGGGTTGGCGACGGACACGTCGACGAGGCCCGCCGGATGCGGCGGCGAGAGAGCGATCAGAAGCGTCGAGCTCTGCACCGTGACGTCGGTCGAAACGGCGAGGCCGAAGGCGACGCCCGTCTGTCCCGTGAAGTTCGTGCCCGTGATCGCCACGCGGTCTCCGCCGCGGGTCGTGCCGGAGGCCGGCGCGATCGAGGCGATCGTCGGCGGCAGCGGCGGCGGCGGCTGGATCTGGTAGAGCGTGCCGGGCGTGCCGACGTAGAGCTCGCCGCCGACGTCCTGCCCGAAGGTCGTGATCGACCCGATCGCGATCGGCAGGAGCGCCGTGGTCCAGGTTCCCGACACGAGGGTCGCCGCCCAGATGCTGCCGGAGCAGTAATCGGCGTAGACGTACGCGCCCTGCAGGTCGGGCAGGGCCGTCCCGCGGTAGACGTAGCCGCCGACGATCGCGCAGTTGCCGTTCTCGTGCGAGTACTCGAGGATCGGCAGCGTGTAGTACGGGTCGCCGCAGGGCGGCAGCGGCGGCGTGCAGCCGGCCGTGCCGCCGACGCCGCAGAGCGAGCCTTCCATGATCTTCCAGCCGTAGTTCTCGCCGCCGCTGCTCGTCGCCGGCTGGCGGTCGACTTCCTCGCGCGCGTCCTGCCCGACGTCGCCGATGTAGAGATCGCCCGTCGCGCGGTCGAAGGAGAAGCGCCACGGGTTCCGCAGGCCGTAGGCCCACGCTTCGGCCGGGCCGGTCGTGCGGACGTACGGGTTGTCGAACGGGATGCCGTAGAACGGCGGCTGCATGACGTTCTGGCTCACGTCGATCCGCAGCATCTTGCCGAGCAACGACGTGGTCGACTGGGCGTTGCACAGCGGGTCGTTGGCCGAGCCCCCGTCGCCCATGCCGATGTAGAGGTCGCCGTCCGGGCCGAACTGGAGCTGCCCGCCGTTGTGGTTCGTGAAGGGCTGGTCGATCGTCAGCAGGTTCGCCGCGCTCAACGGGTCGGCGACGTTCCGGTCGCTCGACGAAACGCGGTAGCGCGCGACGACGGTCTGGCCGGTCAGGTTCGTGTAGTTGACGAAGAAGAAGCCGTTGACCGCGTAGTTCGGGGGAAAGGCCACCGAAAGCAGCCCCTGCTCCCCGCAGCAGATCAGCTGCGCCGACAGGTCGAGGAAGGGTGTGGGCAGGATCTGCGCCCCGTCCCAGATCACGATCTGCCCGCGCTGGAGCGTGATGAAGAGACGCCGGTCGCCGGCGTTGGTGATGGAGGTGATGTCCGGAAGACCCGAGGCGATCGGCACGAGGTTCATCGCCGGCGCCGACGAGGTCTTCGGGTCGGCCCGGGCCGCCTCGGGGGCGGAAGCGCCATGGCTCGATCGGGCCGTGAGGACCGCGGCGACCGCCAGGAAGACGACGAGGCAACGGAGAAGCCGCGGCATCCGATTCGGATGATACGGCATTCGCCGCGGGCGGACGAGGCGCGGCCTACTTCAGCGGCAGCCGGAGGATGACGACGTCCTGCAGGTCTTCGGGCCTGGGCGGATGGTTCACGTCGTGGAAGCGGTGACCCTGGTTGTTCGCCGTGAAGTAGAGCGCCCCGTTCGCCACGGTGCCGAGGGTCGGCTCGTCGAAGGCCGGGTTGTTCATCTCGAGAAGCCGCGCCCGCGCGATGCCGGCGCCGTCCGGCGTGAGGTCGAGCCGGATGACGCGGTGGGGCTCGATGCCGTTCTGGATCGCGAGGAGGCTGCCGTCGGAATAGGCGAGCCCGTCGATGCCGTTCAACGCGAGGTCCGGCGGCACGGGCAGCGGCGTCGCCCGTTTCGACGCGACGTCGATGCGGTAGAGGCCGCGGTAGTCCGACGCGTAGAGCGCGCGGCCGTCCGGCGTCGTCGCCAGGCCCTGCGTCCCCGAGTCGATGCCGTTCGACTCGAACCACACGGTGAGCTCGGATCCGCCCGGCGCGAGCGTGTAGATGCGCGGGTTGAAACCGTCGTTGACGTAGACGCGACCGTCGGAGGCGACGGTCAGGTCGTCGAAATGCGGCGCCTTCGGCGACGCCGGCGGCGAGAGCTTCCGGCGGAGCTTGCCCGAGTCGAGGTCGAACTCGAAGAGGATGCTGTCGGGCGGGTCGCCCTCGCGGCCTCCGTTCATCTGCGGAATCGTTTCGCTCGCGACCCAGAGCGCGCGGCGCTTCGGATCCGCCGCGATGCCGAGGGCGCTCCGGAGGCCCGTCCCGGCGCCCGCAAACGGCGCGGCCTTGCCGTCCGGTCCGATCCGGAAGACGCGGCCCTGGTTCACGCTCGCCACGAAGAACGCCTTCGTCGCGGGGTCGTACGCCACGCCCTCCGGGACCACGCCCTTCTCGGGGATCGTGAAGGCGACCGTGGCCCCGCCGCTGACGCGTTCCTTCCGCAGCGCGTTCATCGCGGCGAGGATCCGCCGGTACCCCTCCGTCGCGCGGATCGAGTCGAAATCGGTGTCGGCGTCGAGGTTCATGGCGACGCGGTGGGCGACGATCGCCGACAGCGTCGAAAGCGCCGCGTCGGTCTGGCCGTTGAGCGCCTGACCGCACGCCAGGTTGTAGAGGACGAGGACGTCGCCCGGACGGAGGCGCGCCGCGGCCTCGTAGTCCTGGAGGAAAAGGGCCTTGTCGCCGCGGTCGTAAGCCTCCCGGGCCTCCTGCATCAGCTGCGCGACGCTCTTCGCATCATCGGCGCCGGCCAGATCGCCGCCCAGAAGCGCGGCGCCGAGGAGCGCGGCGGCAAAGCGTGTTTTCACGGGAACCTCCCCCCGGGGTCTACGGATCCGGACCCTCCGGGTTTCGCCGCTTACGCGAGGACCGCGTACGCCCGGACGGGGAAGCTGCCCATCCCGCGAAAGGGCGCGGGGACCGCGTGGAAGCGGAAGCCGGTCTCCGGAAGCGCCTTCAGCCCGCACAGGTGCTCGACGATCGGGATCCCGGCCGCGAGCAGCAGCGTGTGCGCCGGGCGCACGCCGTCGGAAGCGTCGTCCACGTTGAAGGAGTCGATCCCGACGAGGGCCGGCCCGGCGCCGGCGAGATACTCCGCCGCCGCGCGCGTCAGGAACGGATGCCCCTCGGCGTAGCGCGGAGTCCGCCAGTGGGCGTCCCAACCCGTGCGCACGAGGACGGCCTTGCCGCGGAGCGACCGTCCCTCGAAGCGGTCGGCGTCCACCGCGCGCCCTCGGCCCGGCGCGTCCACGACGACGCCGTCGAGGTCCGCGAGCGACTCGAGCGGCAGCGACCCGATGTCCTTGCCTTCGGCGTAGCGGTGAAACGGCGCGTCGACGTACGTCCCGGTGTTCGCCACCATGCGCACGCGGGCGATGTGGAAGGTCGTCCCGCCGGCGTAGTGCCCGCGCGACGCCTCGCGGCCGAGAAAGTCCGAGACCACCGGGCCCGGAAGCCCGGGCAGCGTGATCATCCCGTGCTCGATCGGGTGGGAGAGGTCCACCACGCGCGCCATCGCGCGCAAGGCTATCGCGAGTTCCGCCGGTCCTTCCAGAGGCGCTTGAGCATCTGGATCTGGCCCGTGTGGTACACGTCGTGCGAGGCGACGCCGTAGACGAGCGTCCCGGTCGTGTACCTGCTGCCCCGCGGCCGCTTCCGGAGGGCCGACGGCGGCAGGGCGGCGACCGCGGCGCGCAGGCGCCGGTGCTCTGCGTCGAGGAGCGCGAGATCCGCGCGCCACGCGCGTCTCGTCGGCGAGGCGGCGGGGCGCGCGAACCAGTTGCTCCCCTTCTCCGGAAACGCGCCGCGCTTCTGGCCCGTCAGCATCCGCCAGGCCGCGTACTTCCAGTACGCCGCATGCAGGACGAGCTCCCAGACGTTGTGCCGGCCGCGCGAAGGCCGCCAGGCGGCCTGCCCCGGCGTCACGCCGCGCAGCGCGCCGCGGAGGTTCGGGCCTTGCCACGCCTTCTTCTCGTAGGACTCGTCGAGCAGACGCAGCAGCAGGGCGACCTCGTTCGGCTTCCTCATCGGTGTCCTCCTTGCGCCTCGAGCGGCGCGTCCTCTTCCTCGACGCTCGGGACGGGCGGGCGCGCGCCGTGGCGGATGATCAGGGCGACGGCGGCGACGATGATCACCGCGGCCAACGCGGCTCTCGGCGTCACGCTCTCGCCCGCGAAGAGCCAGCCGAGGAGCACGGCCACCACCGGGTTGACGTAGGCGTAGGTCGAGACACGGGCCGGCGTCGTCGCGCCGAGCAGGAAGATGTAGGCCGTGAAGCCGAGCAGCGACCCCGCGACGATCAGGTAGACGAGCGACAGGGCCGACCGCGTCGAAACGGCCGAGAGCGAGAGATGGGCGAGCTCTCCCGTCGCCCCCGCCGCCACGAGCAGGATCGCGCCGCCCGCCACCATCTCCATCGCGGTCGCGAGCAGCGTCGACGAGGGCAGCGCGACCCGCCGGGAGACGAGCGAACCGGTCGCCCAGAGCAGCGACGCCGTCAGCAGGGCTGCCGCACCGAGCGGGTCCACCCGACCGCCGCCGGCGAGGCTTCCGGGCGCCGCCAGCAACGCGATGCCGGCGAGGCCGAGCGCCAGCCCGAGCATCACGACGCCGTCCGGGCGCTCGCGGCGCCACGAGGCGTCGAGCAGCGTCATCCAGATCGGCACCGACGCGACGATGAGCGCCGCGAGCCCCGACGGCACGCGCTGCTCCGCCCACGTGACGAGGCCGTTGCCGCCGAGGAGCAGCAGCCCGCCGACGATCGCGGCCGAGCGCCAGTGACGCCCCCCGGGCCGCGCCGCCCCGCGCCGGCGTACCCAGCCGTAGAGGAGCAGGCCGGCGGTCAGATGGCGCAGACCCGCCAGCACGAACGGCGGGATCGTCTCGACGCCGAAACGGATCGCGAGATAGGTCGAGCCCCAGAGGACGTAGACCGCCGCGAACGCGAGACCGACCTCGGCGCGCGAGGCCTTCCGAAGCGGGCGCGCTTCAGGCATGGAGCGTTTCCGGCGCCTTTTCGCAGCCGAGGTCGGCGTCTTCGGCGGGCACGCTCTCCGCATCCTCGCCGCCGTGCCGAATGATGAGAGCCACGGCCCCCACGATCACGACGGCCGCGAGCAGCACGCGGGCGGTCAGCGGCTCGTCGGCGATCGCCCATCCGAGAAGCACCGCCACCACCGGGTTGACGTAGGCGTAGGTCGAGACCCGGGCGACCGTCGTGACGCGGAGCAGCCACAGGTACGCCGAGAAACCGACGATCGAACCGAAAATGAAGAGATAGACCAGAGCCGCGAGGGAGCGCATCGTCACGGCCGAGGGGTCGAACCGGCCGAGCTCCCCGCGCGCGAGCCCCACGAGGGCGAGCCCGGCGCCGCCGCACAGGAGCGTCACCGCCGTCGCCATGATGGGCGACGAAGGCAGACGCGACCCGCGCGAGAAAAGCGAGCCCCCCGCCCAGCAGAAGGTGCCGACGAGGAGGACCACGAGCGCGGACATCGCGAAACGCTCGCTGCCGAGCACGTCGCCCGGTCCCACGAGGACGAGGAGGCCGGCCGCCCCGAGGGCGAGGCCGGAGAGCACGGCGCCGCGCGGCAACTTCCGGTGTCTCACGGCTTCTATCAACACGAACGCGATCGGTTCGGTTGCAACGACGAGCGCCGTGACGCCGGACGGGATCAGCCGCTCTGCCCAGATGACGCCGCCCGTGCCGCACACGAAGAGCAGCGGCCCGGCGATCGCCGCGCCCCCCCACTCGCGCCGGGTGGGGTGCGGCGCGCCGGAGACGCGCGCCCAGGCGTACAGGAACACGCCCGCCGTCAGGAACCGGACGCCCTGCGTGAGGAACGCGGGCAGCGTCTCCATCGCGATCCGGATCCCGAGATAGGTCGAGCCCCAGAGCACGTAGACCGCCGCGAACGCGGCGACCAGGCGCACGGTCGAGGGACGCGGCGCGCGCACCGTTTCAGACACGGACGCCCTCCGGAAGGGGCGGCGCCGTCTCGAGCGGCAGCACCGAGCTCTCCTTGACGGTCTCGAGCACGATGGTCGTGCGCGTCGACGTGATCGCGTCGATACGGCCCAGCCGCTCGCGGAGCAGGCGACCGAGCGCCTCCGTGTCGGCCGCGCGCACCTTCACGAGCAGGCAGTCCTCGCCCGCGACGTCGTGGACCTCGAGCACCTCGGGAATCGCCGCCACGCGCGCCGCGGTCTCGTCGGCGCGCCGGTCGTCGGCGCGCACGAACACGTACGCGAGAAGCGGCAGCCCGACGGCCTTCGGGTTGACTCGCGCGCCATAGCTCTCGATGACGCCGCGTTCCTCGAGCTTGCGGATCCGCTCGAAGACGGCCGAAGGGGCAAGATCCACCTGACGGGCTATTTCGGCGTTCGACGTTCTCGCATTTGACTGTAGAATCTTCAATATTTCGCCATCAATTACGTCGATCATTCGCGGAATATACACTTGTGACGACGATTCATCTACAAGAAGCTAAGACGCTCGTATCCAGTCACTTGGCTCACCGCGGGCGGTCGCGCCCCGAGTCAGCTCCCGCGAGGCGCGGGAGAGGGTCGCCACGTTTCTATGTGGCGAAGTACCGCGCCTGCGGGTGGTGGACGACGATGGCCGACACCGACGCTTCGGGGTCCATCATGTAGCCCTCCGTCAGGGAGACCCCGATCCGGCGGCCGTCGAGCAGGCGAAAGAGCGTTGCCTGGTCGGCGAGATCCGGACACGCCGGGTAACCGAAGCTGTAGCGCTTGCCGCGGTAGCGGCCCTGGAAACGGTCGCGCATCGTCGTCGCGGGCGAGTCGGGGAACCCCCACGCCTCGCGCAGGCGCCGGTGCAGCCACTCGGCCGCGGCCTCGGCCGTCTCGACCGCGAGCGCCTGGAGCGCGTGGCACAGGAGGTACTCGCCAGAGGCCTTGAGATCTTCGGCCCGCGCGCGCACGCCTTCGCCCGCCGTCGTCACGAACATCGCAACCGAGTCGGGAAAGCTCCCCTTTTCGCCCGGGTGGACGAAGTCGGACAGGCAGAGCCGCTCACCGGCGACCTGGCGCGGGAACGTGAAGCAGGCCTCGCCGCCTCCGGGGACCTCGAGGTGCAGCGTGTTGCCCTCCGACCGCGCCGCGAAAAACCGGTACATCGCCCGCGCCGAGAGCCAGCCCGAGTCCTTGATCTTCGCGATGACCGCCTCGAGCTCCGCGAGCTTCGGGTCGCCGGACTCTTTCAGGTTCCAGTAGCTGCCGCGGAGTCCCAGATGCTTGGCGTAGAGCATGTGCGGGTTCAGGTACTCCCAGACATCCCGAAGGTCGAGCGGCGGCAGGATGTGCTCGTCCCGATCCGGCGGCGGAAGCGGCAGGGCGAGCGAGACCTCCGGGCTGCGGACGGAAGGCGCCGCGAGCGGAATCTCCTCCTCGGCCCGGACCGCGGTGGCCGCCGCCCTCCGGCGCTCGTCCGCCTCGCGCGCGAGCTCGGCGCGCGCCGCCTCGCCCGACAGGATCCGATCGGCGAGCGCGAGGCCGCGCATCGCGTCTTCGGCGTAAGCGACGAGCCCGCCGTACGACGGCGCGATCCGGTGATCGGTGAACTTCTGCGACAGCGCGGCGCCGCCGACGAGCATCGGCGCCGCCACGCCGGCGGTCGAGAGGTCCTGCGCCGTCGTCACCATCTGCTGCGCGCTCTTGACGAGCAGGCCCGAGAGGCCGATCAGGTCCGGCCGGTGCCGGCCGCAGGCCTCGACGAGCTTCTCGGGCGGCACCTTGATGCCCAGGTTGACGACCTCGTACCCGTTGTTGGACAGGATGATCTCGACGAGGTTCTTCCCGATGTCGTGGACGTCGCCCTTGACGGTCGCGAGCAGGACTTTGCCCTTCCGCGATCCCGTCGCTTTCTCCATGAACCGCTCGAGGTGCGTCACGGCGGCCTTCATCGCCTCGGCCGACTGCAGGACCTCGGCGACGATGAGCTCGTTGGCGTTGAAGAGCCGGCCGACCTCGCGCATGCCGTCCATGAGGGGACCGTTGATGATGTCGAGCGGCGCGAGCCCCTCGGCGCGCACGGCGTCCAGGTCCTCGACCAGCCCTTCTTTCGAACCCTCGAGGATGTAGCGCGGTAACCGCTCGCGCGGCGTGCCGGCGCGCTCGGCCTTCGCCTTCGGCGCGGCGCCCTTCGCCTTGAAGTGCTCCGCGAACGCCGCCACCGGATCGGCGCCCCGGTTGTAGAGAAGGTCTTCCGCCAGACGCTTCTCGCCGTCCGGGATCGACGGGTAGCGCACGATCTTTTCCGAGTTGACGATGGCGAGATCCAGCCCGGCTCGGGTCGCGTGGTAGAGAAAGACGGAGTTCAGGACCTCGCGCCCGGCTTCCGGCAGCCCGAAGGAGACGTTCGAGATGCCGAGGATCGTCTTCGACTCGGGAAACGCGGCCTTGATCAAGCGGATGCCCTCGATCGTCTCCTCGGCGCTGCCGACGTACTTCGCGTCGCCGGTGCCGCACGGAAAGACCAGCGGGTCGAAGAGAATGTCCTCCGCCGGGAACTCGTACTTCTCGGTCAGCAGCGTGTAGCTGCGTCGGGCGACCTCGAGCTTGCGCTGCCGCGTCACGGCCATCCCGTTCTCGGGATCCTCGTCGATCGTGCCGACGACGAGCGCCGCGCCGTAGCGCCGGGCGAGCGGCACCACCGCCTGGAATCGAGCCTCCCCGTCCTCGAGGTTGATCGAGTTCAGGATCGCCTTGCCCTGGCTCCACTTCAAGCCGAGCTCCAGCACCTTCGCGTCGGTCGAGTCGAGCATCAGCGGGACCTTGACCATCTTCGTGGCCCGCTCGAGAAACGCGTTCGCGTCGGCGGCCTCGTCCCGGTCCGGGTCCTGGAGGCACACGTCGATGACCTGCGCGGCGTTCCTGACCTGCGCCCGCGCGATCTCGGCCGCCGCCTCGAACTGGCCCTCCGCCACGAGCCGCTTGAACTTGCGGCTGCCGAGCACGTTCGTGCGCTCGCCGACGAGGACCGGCCGGTTGTCGACGTCCACCTCGAGCGCCTCGATGCCCGACACGAGCGTCTTGTTGTGGATCGCCGGCCGGCGCGGGGTCTTGCCCTCGGCCGCGGCCGCGAGCGCGCGGATGTGCGCGGGCGTGGTCCCGCAGCAGCCGCCGACGATGTTGACCCATCCCTCGGCCATGAAACGCGAGAGCTCGCGCGACAGCGACTCGGGCGTCTCGCCGTACTTGCCATCCGCGTCGGGCAGGCCCGCGTTCGGGTAGCAGGACGTGCGCGTCTTCGCCAGCGCCGAGAGACTGCGGAGGTGATCGGTCATGAACTCCGGGCCGGTCGCGCAGTTGAGTCCCACGGAGAGCAATGGCGCGTGCATGACCGAGGCGTAGAGCGCCTCGACGTCCTGGCCGGCGAGCATCGTGCCCATTGGCTCGATGGTCACCGAGACCATGATCGGCGTCCGCCAGCCGACCTCGGCGAAGGCCTGCTCGACGCCGATGAGCCCGGCCTTGAGGTTGCGCGTGTCCTGCACGGTCTCGAGCACGACGAGGTCCGCGCCGCCCGAGACGAGGCCGATCGCCTGCGTGCGGTAGTGGACGACCATCTCGTCGAACGTCACGCCGCCCGTGACCGTCATCGCCTTCGTCGTCGGGCCCATCGAGCCGAGGACGAAGCGCATCCGGCCCGGCGTCGAGGCGGCCGCCGCCGCTTCGCGCGCCAGCTCCGCGGCGCGCCGGTTGAGCTCGATCGTCCGATCGGCGAGGCCGTACTCCGCGAGCACGAGCGGCGTGCCGCCGAACGTGTTCGTCTCGACGATGTCGGCCCCGGCGGCGAGATAGTCCGCGTGCATGCGGCGGACGACGTCCGGCCGCGTGATCACCAGGTTCTCGTTGCAGCCTTCGAGCTCCGGACCGCCGAAGTCCTCGGCGGTCAGGTTCTGCGCCTGCATCCACGTCCCCGTGGCCCCGTCGAGCACCAGGATGCGCTCGGCGAGGAGCTCCTGGAGCGCCTCGGCGCGTTCGCGCTGGGACGAACCGTCGGGTGCGCGCGTCATGAACCCGTCATTATGCACGGCGCGGCGGCCGGCTTCACGACCGCGTCGGGCGCCCTTGATATTCTCCCCCGCGCTCATGAGTCGCCACGCTCCCACCATCGTCGTGATCGGCGGCGGCTTCAGCGGCACCGCCGTCGCCTCGCAGCTGCTGCGCCGCCAGCGCCCCGCCCGCGTCGTCCTCGCGAACCGCTTCGGCCCCATCGGCCGGGGCGTCGCGTATGGCACCGCGATCGAAGCGCACGTGCTCAACGTGCCGGCGGGCAGCATGAGCGCCCTGCCGCAGGACCCGGACCACTTCGTGCGCTGGGCCCGGACCCGCGACGACGCCATCCGCGCCGACACCTTCGTCTCGCGCCGCCTCTACGGCCAGTACCTCGAGAGCCTCCTCGGCGAATCCGAACAGCTGGCGCGCATGGCCCGCCTCGAGCGCCTGGTCGGCGTCGCGCGCGACGTCGAGCTCGACGCCGACGGCGCGTCGGCCGAGGTCGTCTTCGCGGGCGCGCGCATCCGGGCCGACCGCGTCGTGCTCGCCCTCGGCAACTATTCGCCGTCGAACCCCGCGGCCGTCGGCGGCGAGTTCTACGAGACGGAGCGCTACGTACGCGACCCGTGGGTCCGCGGCGCGCTCGACGTCGTGCGCCCCGGCGAGTCCGTGCTGCTGCTCGGCACGGGCCTGACCATGATGGACATCGCGCTCGACCTCGTCGCCCGCGGCGTCCGGCTGCCGCTCTTCGCCGTCTCGCGGCACGGCCAGCTGCCCCGCTCCCACGTCTCTCGGCCCGCCGCCGCGGATCCCGACGCCCTGCCGCCGGGGCTCGCCGGGCCGCCCCGATCGGTCCTGCGATATCTCCGTCTGGTCCGAAAGCAGATCGCGGCCCGCGCCGAGAAGGGCGGCGACTGGCGCGACGTCCTCGCCGCGCTGCGCCCGGTCACCCCCGCGCTGTGGCTCGCGCTGACGCAGGAGGAGCGCGCGCGCTTCCTGCGCCACCTCCGGCCCTGGTGGGACGTCCACCGTCACCGCGCCGCGCCGGAGACGGCGCACGCGATCGAGAAGCTGCTCGTCTCCGGGGATCTCTCGGTTCGCGCCGCGCGCCTCCTCGGTTACCGGCCCGTCGCCGGCGAGATCGAGGTGACGCTCCGGCCCCGGGGCGCGTCCGAGTCGGTGCGCATCCACGTGCACCGCGTGGTCAACTGCACCGGGCCGTCGAGCGACGTCAGGCGCCTGGGCGACCCGCTGCTCGACGCGCTCCTGGGGCGCGGCTCCATTCGGCCCGATCCGCTCGGCCTCGGCCTCGAAACCGCCGCCGACGGCGCGCTCCTCGACGCCTCCGGACGCCCCTCGAGGGTCCTCTATCTCGTCGGGCCGCTGCTCAAGCCCAACTTCTGGGAGGCGACCGCGGTCCCGGAGCTCCGCCAGCACGCGGCGCGGCTGGCCGAGAGGCTGCTCCCCTAGATCCCGGCGGCGCCCGCGGCCGCCGCCTTTTCCCACAGTTCTTCCGCCTCGGCTCGCCCGAGCGTTCGGGCGGATCGCGACAGCGCGCCGAGCGTCGCGTCCTCCGAGCAGCACCACATGAACGAGAAGTCGTGGCCGGCGCGACCCCGCCAGAGCGCGAGCGCCTCGTCGAAGGGGCCGGCGCCCTCCCCCGCCTCCGCGAGCCCGGCGAGGGCCTGCACGAGGAGGTGTCCGCCGCCGAGGCTGCGCGGCCGTCCTCGCAGGTGAAGCACCGCCTGGGCGAACGCGGCGCGAGCGGCCGCCGCGTCGCCCTGCGCGAGCGCCGTCCGCCCGAGCCCGACGAGGCCCACGCCGCGGAAGGTGTCGCGATACATGTTGTCCGACCGCTCGACGGCGGCGAGGCCTTCGAGGCAACGCGCCCGCGCCGCGTCGAGCTCGCCCAGGCGGCGGAGGCATTCGCCGAGATAGCCCGCGACGCCCGCCGTCGGTCCCGTCGCCGTCGCGCCCTCGAGCGCCAGGGCCTGCTCGAGGCACCAACGCGCTTCGGCCCCGTGCCCGAGCGCCAGATGCGTCCAGCCGAGGCCGAGCCAGGCGAAGCCGTGGTGCGCGTCGAGGCGAACGGCCCGCTGAAAGAGCTCGAGCGCCTCCGCGTGGCGTCCGGCCTGCGCGGCCCACACGCCGCCGAAGTACGGCGGGTAAACCGCTTCCGGGTCGAGCTCCATCGCCCGCCGCTCCTGCGCGACGGCTTCCTCGACGCGCCCGAGGCGCGCGAGCGCGTACCCGAGCCAGATCCGCGGCTCCGCCCGCAGGCCGTCGGCGGCGATCGATCGTCGCGCGTAGCTCTCCGCGATCTCGAGCTCGCGCGGGTCGGTCTGATACGGGAACCGCATGGCGTGCACCGCGGCGAGGCCCGCGAGCGCCGGCGCATACGCGCCGTCGGCCGCGACCGCCTCCTCGAACAAGGCCTGCGCCTGGTCGAGGGTGCCCTTTTCGAGGCGATGGAAGAACCGCCGGCCACGCTCGAAGCGCTCGAAGACGTCGACGCGCCGCACGGGCCGGGCCGCCGGCGCGGCGCCGCCCGGGCGGATCCTTTCCGCGGCCGACGCCGCGAGCCGGTCCTGAATCGCGAACATGTCGTCGACCGACCCGTCCAGCTTCTCGGAGGCGACGAGCGCTCCGGTGGGCCCGTCCGTCAGATGCGCCGTCACCCGGAGACGCGCGCCGGATCGCTGGTACGCCCCCGACAGGACCCAGCGGCAGCCGATCGCGCGGCCGATCCGCTCGCTCTCGCCGCCGAGCTCGGCGAGCGCCCGGGCCACGCGCTCGCGCGCCACGACGGTGACCCCGGAGAGGCTCCCGAGGTCCGTCGCGAGACTCTCGGCGAAGCCGCTCCCGATCCAGTCGTCGTCGGCATTGCCCGACAGGTTCCGGAAGGCGAGGATCGCCAGCGTGTCGGGAAGCGTGGCCTCGAGTTCCCCGGAGCCGAGCGCCCGCAGGTCCGCGAGAAATGCCGCCGCCGACGCATACCGGCTCCCGGGGTCGCGAGCCAGGGCGCGCGACAGCAGCAGGCCGGCCTCGGCGGAGGCGGCGCCGGCGGGCAACGGGGGCACCTGAGCGGCGAGGGCGGCCGCGATCCGTTCGGCCGGCGTCCTGCCCGAAAACGCGGGACGGCCCGCGATCATCTCGTAGAGCACGGCGCCGAGCGAGAAGAGGTCGCTGCGCTCGTCGAGCGGCTCGCCGCGAAGCTGCTCGGGCGACATGTAGCCGAGCGTCCCGATCACCGCCCCCTGCTCGGTGAGGGCCGCCTCGGTCTGGTCCTCGCTGCCGCGGTCCACCGTTTCCTCGCGGAGGCGCGCGATGCCGAAGTCCAGCAGCTTGCCGAGCTGGTCGCCCGTGACCATCACGTTCTCGGGCTTCAAGTCGCGATGCAGGACGCCGGCCGCGTGCGCGTGGACGAGCGCCTCGAGCAGCGAGGCCGCGATCGAGAGCGCGGCCGGAAACGGGAGCGGCCCCCGGCGGAGCCGATCGCGCAGCGTCTCGCCGTCGACGAACTCCATCGCGAGGAAGACGACGCCGCCCGATTCGCCGGATTCGAAGAAGGTCGCGATCGCCGGGTGCTGGAGGCGCGCGCAGGCCTGCGCCTCGCGAAAGAGCCGCAGGCGGGCCTCGCCGGCCATCGCCGGGGGAAGCACCTTGATGGCCGCCGGTCGGCCGAGAGCCAGGTCGCGCGCGAGGAACACCTCTCCCATGCCGCCCGCCCCGAGGCGCCTCTCGACGAGATAGTGGGAGAGCGTCTGTCCGATCACGCTTGCGGCCGCGACATAGAATTCCATCACTTTGGCGCCGGTAGCAGGAAGCCGCCTCGGCCCCTACGAGATCGTCTCGCCGCTCGGGGCGGGCGGCATGGGCGAGGTCTACCGCGCGAAGGACGCGAAGCTCGGGCGCGAGATCGCCGTCAAGGTCCTGCCGTCGGCGACCGCTTCCGACACCGAGCGCCGCCAGCGCTTCGAACAGGAGGCGCGCGCGGCCTCGGCCTTGAACCACCCGAACATCCTGACCGTCTACGACATCGGCGAGGCCGACGGCGCCCTCTACATGGCGATGGAGCTCGTCGAAGGCCGGACGCTGCGCGAGCTCCTCGCCTCCGGCGAGCCGCTGCCGACGAAGAGACTGCTCGACCTCGCGACCCAGACCGCCGAAGGCCTGGCCAAGGCCCACGCCGCCGGCATCGTCCACCGCGACCTGAAGCCCGAGAACCTGATGGTCTCCAAGGACGGCTACGTCAAGATCCTCGACTTCGGTCTCGCCAAGCTGACCGAGACGCCGGCTCAGGACGCCTCGGTCCTGCCGACCGCGATCGCCGCGCCGACCGAGCCCGGGACCGTGATGGGGACGGCCGGTTACATGTCGCCCGAGCAGGCGAGCGGCCAGCCGGTGGACTACCGCTCGGACCAGTTCTCCCTGGGCGCGATCCTCTACGAGATGGCGACGGGCCGGCGCGCCTTCCAGAGGAAGACCGGCGCCGAGACGCTCACGGCGATCATCCGCGAGGAGCCCGAGCCGCTCTCGCAGGTGGCGCCGAAGGCGCCGGCTCCCGTCCGATGGATCGTCGAGCGCCTGCTCGCCAAGGACCCGGACGACCGCTACGCCTCCACGCGCGACCTCGCCCGCGACCTCGAGAGCATCCGCGACCACCTGACCGAGACCTCCGCCTCGGGCGCCCTCGAAGCGGCCGAGCCCGCGAAGACTCCGCGGCGCGGCTGGCTCGCTCCCGCGGCGCTCGCCTTCCTCGCCGGCGCGGCGTTGGCGGTCCTGGCCGCGAAGAAGCTCGACCTCTTCGCCTCTCCCCTCCCCCGTTTCCAACGGCTCACGTTCCGCCGCGGCATGATCATTTCCTCCCGCTTCGCTCCCGACGGAAAGTCGGTCCTCTACGGAGCGACCTGGGACGGAGGCCCGGTCGAGATCTACACGACGCGATCCGAGAGCCCCGAGTCGAAATCCTTCGGCCTTCCGTCGGCGAACCTGCTCGCGGTCTCACGCGGCGGGGAGCTCGCGATCTCGCTCGGTTGGCGCTATGACATCGGCTGGGAAGGAATCGGAACGCTGGCGCGTGTTCCGCTCTCGGGCGGAGCGCCGCGGGAGCTCATGGAATCAGTCGACGACGCCGATTGGTCTCCGGACGGGCAGCAGCTCGCCGTGGTCCACCGCGTCGGCGATCTCGCCCGCCTCGAATACCCGATCGACACAATCCTCGAGGAGTTCTCCGGCTGGCTGAGCCACCCGCGTCTCTCGCCGGACGGCCGCACGATCGCGTACATGGAGCATCCGGAGCGCGGCGACAACGCGGGGCGGCTCGTCCTGCTCGACGTCGCGAGCCGGAAGAAGACGATCGGGCCGACCTTCGGCGGGTTCGCGTCCTTTGCCTGGATCTCGCCCGACCGGCTGATCGCCGGAGGCGGCGACGGCGTCCTCCTCAACGTCTCGCGGTCCGGCGAGGCGCGCCCCGTGTTCGCCGTGGCCGGAGGCTTCCTGCCGGAGGACGTTTCGGCCGACGGGGCTCTGCTCGCCCGGCGTTCGAACTGGAGACGCGAGATGGTGGGCGTCACGGCGGGAGGTCGCGAGCGCAACCTGACGTGGCTCGACTGGTCCTGGCCCACCGCGTTGTCGGAGGACGGCCAGATGCTCCTCTTCGACGAGCAATCCCTGGGCCGCGAGAACTACCTCTGCTACATCCGCAAGACCGACGGCTCGCCGGCCGTCCTCCTCGGCAAGGCCAAAGGGTTCAGCCTCTCCGCCGACGGACGCTCCGCCTTGACGACCAACCCCGCGGCCAATCAGCTGACCATCATTCCGACGGGCCCGGGCACGCCGAAAGAACTGCCGAAGGCAGGCCTGATCTACCAGTGGGGAGAGTTCTTCCGCGATGGCCGGCGGCTCCTTCTGTGGGCAAACGAGCCAGGCCATTCCAGCCGTCTCTACCTCCAGGACACCGAAGGCGGGAAGCCGCGGCCGCTCGGTCCCGAAGGCTACGGGTTCGGGGCCGGAAAGTCGATCAGCCCGGACGGCGCGACGGCGGTCGTCGTCGGAACCGACAACAGGATCGCGATCCTGCCGATCGCCGGAGGAGAGCCGCGGCCCGTTCCCGGCACGGTCGCCGGCGAAACGCCCCTGGCCTGGACCGCCGATAGCCGCGCGATCTACGTCGCCCGGCCGATCGGATTGCCGGCCAAGATCGACGTCGTCGACGTCGCCACCGGGGCGCGGCGTCCCTGGAAGGAGCTCTTTCCGCCCGACCCGGCCGGCGTGCTCCAGGTCGGACCCGTTCTGATCACTCCCGACGGCGCCTCGTGCGTCTACTCCTATCGGCGGGTGCTCGACGAGCTGAGCCTGGTCACGGGACTCAAGGGCCTCGCCAGATGAGTCCCGGCGTCGGATCGCGCCTCGGCCCCTACGAGATCGTCTCGCCGCTCGGGGCGGGCGGCATGGGCGAGGTC
Organism: Thermoanaerobaculia bacterium; assembly: GCA_035506175.1. GTDB lineage: Bacteria > Acidobacteriota > Thermoanaerobaculia > UBA5066 > Gp7-AA6 > DAHUXD01. The sequence continues at coordinate 124,812 of DATJPZ010000023.1, forward strand.
TACCGCGCGAAGGACGCGAAGCTCGGACGCGAGATCGCGGTCAAGGTGCTCCCCGCCGCGGTGGCGGAGGATTCCGGCCGCCGCCAGCGCTTCGAGCAGGAGGCGCGCTCGGCCTCGGCCCTGAACCACCCGAACATCCTGACGATCTACGACATCGGCGAGGCCGACGGCGCGCTCTACATCGCCATGGAGCTCGTCGAGGGCAGGACCCTGCGCGAGCTCGTCGCCTCCGGCGATCCGGTGCCGACGAAGCGCCTGCTCGATCTCGGCGTCCAGGTCGCCGAGGGACTCGCCAAGGCGCACTCCGCGGGCATCGTCCATCGCGACCTGAAGCCCGAGAACCTGATGGTCTCCAAGGACGGCTACGTCAAGATCCTCGACTTCGGCCTCGCCAAGCTGACCGAGAACGTCGCCGCGTCGGACGCCTCCGTGCTGCCGACGGCCGTGGCGCCGCCGACCGAGCCCGGCACCGTGATGGGCACGGCCGGCTACATGTCGCCGGAACAGGCGAGCGGCCAGCCAGTCGACTTCCGGTCCGACCAGTTCTCGTTCGGCGCGATCCTCTACGAGATGACGACCGGCAGGCGCGCCTTCCAGAGGAAGACCGGCGCGGAAACGCTCGTGGCGATCATGCGGGAGGAACCGGAGCCGCTCTCGCAGGCCGCCCCGAGGGCGCCCGCCCCCGTGCGCTGGATCATCGAACGCTGCCTCGCCAAGGACCCCGAGGAGCGCTACGCGTCCACGAAGGACCTCGCGCGCGACCTGAAGAACCTCCGCGATCACCTGACGGAAGGCTCCGTCTCCGGCGCGCTCGAGACCGCGGCGCCCGCGAAGGTGCGCCGCCGCGGGTGGGTGCTCCCCGCGGCCCTCGCGCTCCTCGTGGGCGCCGGACTCGGGGCGCTCGCGCTGGCGCGGGTGGGCGCGAGGACGGCGCGGCCGATCCAGTTCCAGCAGCTGACGTTCCAGCGCGGCCGGATTTTCTCCGCGCGCTTCGCTCCCGACGGCCAGACGATCATCTACAGCGCCAGCTGGGAGGGCCGTCCCCTCGAGATCTTCACGACGCGCCCGGAGAGCGCCGAGTACCGTTCCCTCGACCTTCCCGGCGCGACGGTGCTCGCGGTCTCTTCCGCCGGCGAAATCGCGCTGTCGCTCAATCGCCACTACTTCGTCGGCTACGAGGCGACCGGGACGCTCGCCCGCGTTCCGCTCGCGGGAGGCTCGCCGCGCGAGATCCTCGACGGCACCCAGGACGCGGACTGGTCTCCCGACGGGAAGGACCTGGCCGTCAGCCGCGTCGTCGGCAATCGGAGCCGCCTCGAGTACCCGATCGGCAAGGTCCTCTACGAGTCGCCGGGCTGGATCCGAGGGGTCCGGCTCTCCCCCGACGGACACCTGATCGCGTTCGTGGACTGCCCGCAGCGCGGCAACACCGACGGCACCCTCAAGGTGATGGACACGTCCGGGAAGCTCCGCCTCACCGGCCCCTACCTGCGCAACCGGAACGGCCCCCTCGCGTGGACGCCGAAGGGAACGGAGATCTGGTTCGGCGGCATCGAGGCGGTGTCTCTCGACGGAAAGGTCCGGACCGTCTGGAGCTCGCCGTCGGGATCCTTCCAGGACCTCTCCCGCGACGGCCGCGTGCTGTTCGACGAGTCGGTGTCCCGCCGCGAGCTCGTCGGGTTCGGGCGCGACGGCGTCGCCCACGACCTCACGGCGCTCAACTGGTCGTTCCCGGGCGACATCTCCCGGGATGGCGACACGGTCCTCTTCTACGAGCAGCTCCGCATGCCGCCGGGCATCTACGTCCGGAAGATCGACGGATCTCCCGCCGTCCGGCTCGCCGACGGCGAGGGCTACGGCATCTCCCCGGATGGAAAATGGGTGATTGGCATCAAGCCCCCGGACCGCCGGACCCTTCACGTCATCCCCATGGGCGCCGGCGAGCCCCGGTCGATCGATCTCGGAGATTTCGAGTTCGGATGGGGCAACTGGTTTCCGGACGGCAAGCACATTCTGCTCAGCGGCAACGAGCGCGGCCACGGCTCGCGGCTCTTCGTCGTGGACGCCGCGGGCGGCGCGCCGCGGGCCATTTCGCCCGAGGGCGTCGGATTCGTCGGCCAGGCGATCTCGCCCGACGGAAAGTCGATCGCGGCGCGGGGGCCCGACGGCCGGATCGCCGTCTACCCCGTCGACGGCGGCCCGGCGCGGCCGATCCCGGACCTCCCGCCGGAGTACGTCCCGGCGCGATGGACCGCGGATGGACGCTCGCTGTACGTCTCGAGGCTGTCGGCGCTGCCGGGCGTGATCGAAACGGTGGACGTCGCCACCGGACGCCGCGCGGAGTGGAAGCGCTTCAACCCCGCCGACCCGACCGGCGTCGAGCAGGCGGGTCCGGCGATGATCGCTCCGGACGGGAGCACCTACGTCTACTCCTACCGCCGCGTCCTCGGCGACCTCTTCCTCGGCACCGGAATGAAATGACCGTCGGCCCGGGATCGAGACTCGGCACCTACGAGATCGTGGCGCCGCTCGGCGCCGGCGGCATGGGCGAGGTCTACCGCGCGAAGGACGCGAAGCTCGGGCGCGAGGTCGCGATCAAGGTCCTGCCGGCGTCGGTGGCCGACGACGTCGGCCGCCGCCAGCGCTTCGAGCAGGAGGCGCGCTCGGCCTCCGCCCTGAATCATCCGAACATCCTGACGATCTACGACATCGGCGAGGCCGACGGCGCGCTCTACATCGCGATGGAGCTCGTCGAGGGAAAAACTCTCCGCGAGCTCGTCGCCCCGGGTGAGCCGCTCCCCACCCGCCGCACGCTCGACCTCGCCGTCCAGATCGCCGAGGGACTCGCGAAGGCTCACAGCGCCGGCATCGTCCACCGGGACCTCAAGCCCGAGAACGTGATGGTCTCGAAGGACGGCTACGTCAAGATCCTCGACTTCGGTCTGGCCAAGCTGACCGAGTCCGCGTCGGCGGCCGACCAGTCGGCGCTGCCGACCGCCGTGGCGCCGCCGACCGAGCCGGGGACCGTGATGGGCACCGCCGGCTACATGTCGCCCGAACAGGCGAGTGGCCAGCCGGTCGACTACCGATCCGATCAGTTCACCCTCGGCGCGATCGTCTACGAGATGGCCACGGGCAAGCGCGCCTTTCAGCGCAAGACCGGCGCGGAGACGCTCGCCGCCATCATCCGCGAGGAGCCGGAGCCCCTGGCGCAGGCCGCTCCCGCCGCGCCCGCTCCGATCCGCTGGATCGTCGAGCGCTGCCTCGCCAAGGACCCGGAGGAGCGCTACGCCTCGACGAAGGACCTCGCGCGCGAGCTCAGGAGCGTGCGCGATCACCTCACGGAGACCTCCGCATCCGGAGCGCTCGAGGCCGCGTCGCCGCCACGAGCGGCGCGACGGTCCTGGCCGCTCGCCGCGGCGCTGCTCGCCGCCGGACTCGCAGTCGGAGTCCTCGCGAGCCGCGGGCTGCCGCGCAAGACCGACTCGCCGATTCGTTTTCGTCAGCTCACGTTCAAGCGCGGCACGATATGGTCCGCGCGCTTCGTGAAGGGCGGCCAGAACATCCTCTACGGCGCGGCCTGGGACGGCGGAGCGCTGCGGATCTACTCCACGACCGCGGACGGCCAGCAGTCCCGACCGATCGACCTGCCTCCCGGCGACGTGCTCGCCGTCTCGTCGAAGGGCGAGCTGGCGATCTCGCTCGACCGCCACTTCACGGTGGGGTTTCAGAACGGCGGCAAGCTCGCCCGCGTTCCGCTCGAGGGCGGGGCGCCGCGCGAAGTGCTCGAGAACGTCGTGGACGCGGACTGGTCTCCCGACGGCACGGCGCTCGCGGTCGCCCGATCCGAGGGCGGACGCTACCGGCTCGAGTATCCGATCGGGAAGGTCCTCTATCAGGCGACCGCGTGGCTGTCGGACGTGCGCGTCTCGCCCGACGGACGTCTCATCGCGTTCCTGGACCATGGCGAGGCCGGCGAGAGCCTCGGCACCGTGAAGGTCGTGGACACGAGCGGGCGCGTCCGACTCACCGGACCGTCCGACCGGATCGGCCTCGCGTGGTCCCCGCGCGGCGACGAGGTCTGGACGAGCGCGCCGCTCGAAGCCACGTCCCTCTCCGGCAGGACGCGGACCCTGTGGAGCTCCCCGGGCCGCAACGACCGCATCGTGGACGTCGCGCCCGACGGGCGGATCCTGTTCCTGCGCGCGTCCACGCGCCGCGAGATCGTCGGCATGACGGCCGCCGGCGATTCGAGTCCGAAGGACCTGACCTGGTTCGAGTGGTGTTATCCCTCCGATCTCTCGCCCGACGGAAGCGCCGTCATCTTCGACGAGCAGAGCACGCTTCAGGTCCACGTCTACCTTCGCAAGCTCGACGGATCGCCGGCGATTCATCTCGCCGATGGCAAGTCCTTCGCGATCTCGCCCGACGGGCGATTCGCCCTCGTCACGTCGCAAGGGGAAATGAACCGACTGCAGCTCGTTCCGACGGGCACGGGAGAGTCCCGCGTGCTGCTCAACGGAGCGCTGAGCGTGCAGTGGGCGAGCTTCCTCCCGGACGGCCGGCGCGTCGTCTTCACCGGCATCGAACCGGGCCACGGCGCGCGCCTCTACGTCCTCGACGTCGATTCCGGCAAGCCGCAGCCCATCAGCGCGGAGGGGATCCCGCTCATTCCGGGTCACGCCATCTCTCCGGACGGCTCGCGCATCGCGCTCCAGGGAGTGGACGGGAAGATGGCGCTCTTTCCGATCGGCGCGGGCTCGCCGACGCCCGTCGCCGGAGCGCAGCCCGAGGAGGTTCCGCTGCGCTGGACCGCCGACGGCCGCAGCCTCTACGTCTTTCGACCGTCGTTTCCCGGCCGCATCGACCTTCTCGATCTGGCGACGGGATCGCGCGGTCTCTGGAAAGAAGTCGTCCCGCCCGATCCGGCAGGCGTCTCCCAGGTCGAGCCCTTCATCGTCGCGCCGGACGGGAGCGCCTTCGTCTACTCTTACCGGCGGCTGCTCGACGAGCTCGAGCTGATGACCGGCGTCCGCTGACCCGCGCGCCGCGTGCTCGCGTCCGGGCCGTCGAGGGCCGCTCGACGCGGCGCCACGGCGGCCCCGGTCACGCCGTGCCGCGCCGCAGCAGCCCGAGGAAAAAGATCCCGGCCGCGAGCGTAATCGTCAGGGATCCGGCGGGCAGGCGCAGCACCGGAGCGAGGAGCGATCCGGCCAGCGTCGAGACCATCGCGATCGCCACCGAGAGGCCGCGCATCTGGCTCAGGTTTCGGGCGAGGTGCTTGGCGGTCGCAGCCGGGATGATGATCAGAGATCCCATCAGCAGGACGCCGAGATACCGCAGCCCGAGGGCCACCGTCAGCGCGAACGCGAGCAGATAGGCGAGGTTCAGGCGCGAGACGTCGACTCCGGCGGTGCGGGCCAGGTCCGGCGAGACCAGGGCGATCACCAGGCGGCTGCCCGCCCGAAGCGAAAAAGCAATCACCAGGGCCGCGGCGGCGAGGCCCGCCAGCGTCTCGGCTGTGTCCGGCAGCTTCCCGGTGCCGAACAGGGCCTCGATCAGCTCTTCCCCCGACGTCAGCATGCTGCCGAGGGCGAGCGCCGCCGAAAACACGACGCCGATGATCGCCTCGGTCGGAATCCGCGTCTTGTGCTCCACGCCCCAGACGAGCAGCGTCCCCGCAAAGAGGGCGGCGAGCCCGCCGAGGACGGGGTTGCCGCCGAGCAGAATCGCGATCCCGATGCCCGGAAGGGCCACGTGCGAAATCGCGTCGGAGGCGAGCGTCAGGCGCCGCATCACCGCGATCGATCCCACGAGCCCGGCGGCGGCCGCCGTGGCCAGGGGAAGCGCGAGTTCGGCGACGGCGGGCATCAGCGCTCGTCGTGAACGTGGAGGCTCAGGGGCGCGCCCCAGGCTTCCCCCAGCCGTTCGGGAGTCAGGATCGACACCGGCGGCCCGAGCCAGGCCCGCCGGCGGGAAAGGCACAGAACCTCGTCGGCGTAGCGGTAGACGAGCGACAGCTCGTGCGAGATCAGCAGCAGCGTCAACCCTCGCTCCCGCTGCAGACGCCGGAACAGGGCGTAGATCTCTTCCTGCCCCGGCTCGTCGACCCCCGCCGTCGGCTCGTCGAAGAGAAGGACCGAGGGCCGGCCCATCAGCGCGAAGGCGAGCAGCAGCCGCTGGAACTGTCCTCCCGAGAGCGTGCCGATCGGCTGGGCCGCCGTGTCGGGCGACAGCTGGACGAGCGCCAGCGCGCCGCCGACCTCGCCCCGAGCGAGCCCGCCGATCCCGGCCCGCGCCTGCAGAAGGTCCGTGCCGCTCAGCGGAAGGTCCCGCTCGACGTCGAGCTTCTGCGGCACGTACCCGATCCGGGTCCCCGGCGCCCAGTCGACGGTCCCGTCGTGCGGCAGCGCCCCGATCAGCGCCTTGAAGAGCACGGTCTTGCCCGACCCATTCGGGCCGATGACGGCGAGCGTCCTTCCGGCGGCCACCGCGAAGGCGAGGTTCTCGAGGACCGTCCGCTGCCCGAACCGGACGGTCAACCCCGAGACCTCGAGAGCGCTCGCCATGGTCCGTTCCGACTCTATGCCGGCCGGCGCACCCGCCGCGGCCGGCCGCCTCCCGTCACTCGATCTTCTTGATCGCCGCCTCGGCCGCCCAGCGGATCCGCGGGTGCTCGGCGAGCTTCTTCAGGATCGGCAACGCCGGCGCCGCCGCGGGCTTGCCGATCGCGCCGAGGGCCGACGCGCACGCCCGCAGGACGTGGATCTGCTCGTCCTTGACGGAGCACGCCGCGACGAGCGCCGGCACCGCGGGCGCCGCGTCCTTGCCGATCGCCGCGATGGCGTTGCCCGCCATCAGGCGCACGTTCGGGTCCGGGTCCTTCAACGCCTTCTCGAGCTGCGGCAGCGCGGGGAGCGCGGCGGGCCCCCGGTCTTTCAGGGCCATCGCCGCGAGGCCGCGCGTCGTGGAGTCCGGGTCCGACAGCGCCTTCGCCAGATCGGCGACGCCGCCGGAGGGGACGCGCGGCTCCTGGACCTTCGCCGCGGCCGCCCAGGCGGCCGGGCCGGTCTTGGCGAGCACGATGTCGTCGACGCCGACCGTGTAGCCGCTCGACGCCTCGCGCTTGCCCGTGCAGACGAGCGTCAGCGTGTGCCGGCCCTTCGTCAGCCGCGGCCAGCCGATCTGGAAGTCGGCGCCGACGTACGTCTCGTACGCGTAGCCGTCGAACTCGGTCTGCGGCCGCACGTCCGCGCCGGGCTCGTGCTCGAGCACGGGGGCGACCGGCGCTTTGCCGTCGAGCAGCGCCGTGTAGACGCCGTAGTCGGAGCCCTGCGCCATCTGCGCGTAGAGCTCGTAGTCGCCGTCCTCGGGCACGTCGAAGGGAATCGTGACCTTCGAGCCGGGACCCTTGCCCTCGAACACGACCACGTCCTTCGACCAGAAGAGGTCGGGAAAGACCGAGACCTTGCCGTTCTCGGCCTTGATGTCCTTCAGCGCGTTCTCGACCTCGATCTGGAGCGCGTTGCCCTGCGGCAGACGCGCCGATCCGTACGGCACCGGCGGCTGATCGAGCGCGATCCCGTCCTGGTACCAGAACGCCACGCTCGAATACAGGTCGACGCGCTCGCCGAAGCCCGACTTGACGGAGCCGTCCGCGTTGAACGTCCAGCCCTTGTGCTCGATCTCGACCTTGAGCGACTTCTGGAACGGCACCGGGTCCACCAGGTGCCAGCGGTAGGCCGTCATGCGCGAGCCGAGGCCCGTGCCCTCGGCCACGGTACAGCCGTAGTACGGCGCGTCGTTGACGTGAAGCCCCCACGCGTCGTTGAAGTAGTCCTCGCTGCCCGTCCCCTCGATGGACGGGTACTTCTCGCCGTCCACCCAGAAGAAGTCGTCGCCCTCGCCGAACCAGCCCGCCTCCGCCTGGACGACCGAGAGGACGGTGCCGACGTAGTGGCCCTTGCCCGTCACGTTCAGGAACTCGTAGGGCTTCCCGTCCGCGGGCGCCGGCAGCGCCTGCCGGTAGCGCGCGTGGAAGTACGGCGTGTGCGCCGGAAGCGCCGGGAGCTTCTCCCAGTCCACGTGGTAGTAGAGGTTCGCGACGCGGCGCTTGCCCTCGTTGGTGATCGTGATGCGGCAGGACTTCTGGAACGGCATCGGCCAGTAGCTGTTGCGCGCGCGGCCGTCGGAGCTGTCGACGATCATCAGCGACTTGACCTTGGCCTCGAAGCCGTGGCCCACCGCGAAGAAGTCGCCGACGGGCGCGTCGACGCTCGGCACGGGGCTGCCGTCGTAGTACACGCGCAGGCGCAGCAGGCGCGGCCAGCCGTACTCGTTGTCCGCGATCGTGACCCACAGGTGGGTCACGACGCCGGGGCCCGTCAGGTCCGCGAGCACCTGCGTCTCGCCCGGAATGGGGCGCTTGCTGTCGTCGTTCGAGTTCCAGTCGGGATTGTTCGAGGACGATCGGTGCGCGGAAAAGTCCTTGGGCTCCATCAGCCCGAACGGATCGGGCACGCCGGGAATCGGCGCTTGCGCCCGGGCGGCGCGGGCGGCGCCCAGACACAGAGCCAGAACCACCGACAGAGCACGCGACGTCATGGAAACTCCTTCCGTGCGGAGTATCCTATCGCCCCCATGAAAATCGTCATCGCAACGCTGCTCTTCCTCGGCGCCCTGTCCGCCGCCGGCCAGGATCCGGTCCTCGTCGGCGCCGGCGACATCGCCGACTGCAAGACGCTCTCGGGTGCCGCCAAGACAGCCGCCCTCCTCGACCAGATCCCGGGCACGGTTTTCACGCTCGGAGACAACGCCTACGACAGCGGGACGCCCCGCGAATTCGCCGACTGCTACGGCCCGACGTGGGGCCGGCACAAGGCGCGCACCCGCCCGGTCGTCGGCAACCACGACTACCGCACGGCCTTCGCCAACGGCTACTTCGACTACTTCGGCGAGGCCGCCGGCGACCGGACGAAGGGCTACTACAGCTACGACCTCGGCGCGTGGCACATCGTCGTGATCAACAGCAACTGCACCCAGGTGGGCGGCTGCAAGGACGGCTCGCCGCAGGTCGAGTGGCTGAAGAAGGATCTCGCCGAGCATCCCGCCCTCTGCACGGCCGCGATGTGGCACCATCCCCGCTTCTCCTCCGGACGCGAGCACGGCGACGACGCCGGCATGAAAGGCGTCTGGCAGGTGCTCGCCGCCGCCGGCGCCGAGCTCGTCGTCTCGGGCCACGATCACGACTACGAGCGCTTCGCCCGACTCGACGCCGCGGGCAAGCCGGATCCGCACGGCGTCCGCCAGTTCGTGGTCGGCACGGGCGGCCGCGAGCTCTACCCCTGGGGCTCGACGCGTCCGGGAAGCGAAGTCAGGAACAACGAGACCTTCGGCGTCCTGAAGCTGACCCTGCACGCGGACGGGTACGACTGGGAGTTCATCCCCGTCGAAGGAGAATCGTTCCACGACAAGGGCAGCGACGTCTGCCGCTGACGAGGAGATCAGAGCCATGCCGACCCAGGACCCTCACCTCGAGGAAATCCGCGACGTCAAGCCGAAGTCCAAGGGCTGCGAGGAATGCCTCAAGATGGGCGACCGCTGGGTCCACCTGCGCCTCTGCCTCTCCTGCGGCCACGTCGGCTGCTGCGACTCGTCCAAGAACAGGCACGCGAGCGCGCACGCCCGCGCGACGCAGCACCCGATCGTCCAGTCGATCGAGCCCGGCGAGGACTGGCGCTGGTGCTACGTGGACGAGGACTACGTCTGATCCCTCGGGGCGGCCTCAGAACGCGTACGTGATTCCCGCGGTGACCGGCAGGCTCGAGTACCAGCTCGTCCGGTAGAAATAGCAGCCGGCCGAGTCGCAGAACGCCGGGTCCCCGGCGTGCCCCACGTTTCCGTACATGTTGTCCCAGCGGATGTCGGCGCGGACGGCGATGTGCGGGCTGAGGAAGGCCTTCACGCCGATCCCCAGGGCGATGGTGAGGTTCGTCCCGCCGAACGACGAGCCCGTGCCGGCTCCCCCGAAACCGAGGATTCCATAAGGTTGGAAGGTTCCGCGCCGGAAGTACCAGAGGCTGTCGAGCTCGACGATGTTCATGATGACGTTGCGGATCGGCGTCGGCGGGCTGGTCGTGTACTGCTGGGCGGGGTTCGTCTGCGTCCAGGACAGCTCGATTCCGAGCAGGCGGCTCGCGTCCCGCCCGAAGCTCAACCCGAAGGCGGGCGCGTTTCCGAATCCGACTTCCGCCGGGCCCGCCGGGGTCCGGTAGGTGTACGGGGCGGTGATCGAGTTCCAGCCGCCCCCGAACGCGCTCGCCTGCCACGGGCCCGCGACGTCGGGACCCGGCGTCTGCGCGCGGGCCGCCGTCGCCAGCGCCGCGAGGACCAGCATCGCGAGCAGGCGAGCCGCGACCCGGCTCGAGCTTGCGCGGTTTCTCCCTCCAGCCTCGTGTCGGGTCATCGTCACGATCGTCTCCCCTCAGTCGTCGTGGTACGGCGCGCCCGGACCGTACCATCGATGGTTGGCCAGATTGTCGTACGCACCGATCTGCGTGCAGGGAATGCGCAGGAACCGAAGACCCTGGGCAGCCCGTCGCCCCACCAGGTCGCGTTGCTGACCCCGACCGCCTCGAGGGGGCGGATCCTCATCGGGTCGCCGCCGCTCCGGCCGGGACCGGCATGTCGCCCGTGGCGCTGCCCCCGATGGTCGGACCGTGCCACCGGCTGTGGTTCAAGTCGTAGACGTATCCGATCTGCGTGTAGGGAATCCGGATCACGTCGAAGAGGAAGTAGACGGCTTTCTGCCAGGGGTTCTCCCGGGGAAGACCGAGCGTCTTCAGGATCTCGACGAAGTTCACCCCGACGAAGAAACCGACTTCTCGCTCGGTCAGGTCCTTGTCCGCGTCGTAGCGGTACCCCTTCGACGTGTACGTGGTCGAGAGGAGAAGGAATCGCGCCGGCCCGGGGTCGATGGAGCCGTGCGCCGGAAGGCCGGCGAGCTTGACATTGAAGGAGGAGATGCTGGTCGAATAGTCCTGGCCGAAGTCGTAGAACCTCGGAACTCCCGTTCCGTAGTCGGGCGTGGTACAGCAGTCGGGCGGCTTGCCCGGCGCCGGAACGAGCCCGAACGAGAACCCCAGGAGATCCTCGAGCCCCGCGTGGTGAATGCCGAGATAGGTCGCGGCACTCAGGGCGTCGAACACGAAGTCCTCGTACGAGAACCCGTACTTTCCCCGGCCGTCGCCGAATTCGGTCATGAGTCCCGCGAAGGTCGAGACGCCCGCGGCGACCAGCTGCGCGTCGTCCTTCGTCATGCCGAGGCCCTCGTAGACGTTCCCCAGCAGCTGCGCGACGATGTAGTAAGAGGCGAAGTGCGAGGCCTTGTCGGCGCCGCCCGCATACGTGTCTTTCGAGAAGAAGGCCTCGTTGGTGAAGTGGAACGGCTGGCTCGGACCGTCCGTGAAGGAGTTCAGGGCGGAACCGAGAACCGTCACGGCGCTCACGGCGGTGATCCAGAAGATTTTCGGTTCCTTCTCGGGCGGCGGCGTGACCGAGGGGGCGGCCGCCGAGCCGTCCCCCGGCTCCGCGTCGGTCTCCCCGACGCCGGCGGGCACGGGCCGGGGAGCGCTTCCATCGAGGCCGCCGCCGGCGAGCGTCCCCGACTCCCGGAGCGCGGCGTCGAACGAGCGATCGAAGCCGCTGCCGGCCGCCCCGTCGTCGCCCGGAAGCGACCCGGCACGCGCCGAGGCCGCCAGCGCAGCGAGAAGGAAGGCGCCGACGAGCCGACGCACCGGGCGTCGCGCGACGTCTCCGGCGTCAGCGCGCACGCCCGCTCCCCTCGACCCGCGGCGTCAGCGGGAACCACCGCCGCGCGAGCAGCAGCAGCGGCGGGCGGACCAGGCGCGTCAGGAACGCGACGAAGAGCGCGCCCCCGATCACGACGACCGCGAGCGGCTTCTGCGTCTGAGCCCCGATCGCGTTCGAAAGCGCGGCGGGCAGCAGGCCGAGCATCGCGACGAGGCTCGTCATGAGCACGGGCCGGAATCCCCGCTCGGCCCCTTTCCGGATCCCCTCCTCGAGGCTCTCCCCGTCGCGCCAGAAGTTCTGGGTGTAGGTGCACACGAGGATGCCGTCCTGGATCGCGATGCCGAAGATCGAGATGAAACCCATCGCCGCCGACACCGAGAAGTTGATCCCCGTCAGGACGAGCGCGAGCAGGCCGCCGGAGCACGCGAGCGGGATCGTCAGAAGCACGATCACGGTCTCGGGCACCCCGCGCACGGCGCCGTAGGCGAGCAGCGCGATGAGCGCGAGCGTGAGCGGCACGATGACCGCCAGGCGCCGTTCCGACTCCCTCAGCTCGTTGATCTCTCCCGCCCACTCGAGGTGCGTGTCGTACGGCAGCGTCACGGCCGTCCCGATCCGGTTCCGGGCCTCGTCGAGCGTGCTCTTCAAGTCTCGGCCGCGGATCGAGAACTTGACCGGGACGTAGCGGTGGTTGTCTTCGCGGTAGACCGCCGCCGGCCCCTCCTCCTCCCGGATCGCCGCGACCTGGCCGAGAGGCACCTGGCCGCCGTCGGGCGTGCCGACGAGGACCTCGCGGATCCGCGCGACGCTGTCGCGGTACGGCTCCTGCCAGCGGACGACCAGGTCGAACCGCTTTTCGCCCTCGAAGACCTGCGTCACGGCCTGGCCGCCGATCGCCGCCTGGATCACCGCCTCGACGTCGCCCACGGCCAGCCCGTAGCGGGCGCACGACGGCCGGTCCGGCGTGATCGTCAGGTTGGGCTGGCCGAGCGTGTGGATCATGCCGAGGTCCTCGACGCCCCGCACCTGCGCGAGCACCGCCTCGATCTGTCGCGCCTTCTCCTCGTCGACGGTCAACGACGGGCCGACGACCTTGACCGTGTTCTCGCCCTTGACGCCCGACAGCGCTTCCTCGACGTTGTCCTGGATGTTCTGGGAGAAGTTGAAGTCGATGCCCGGAAACTCCCGGGCGAACCGGTCCGACAGGATCTTCGTCAACTTCTCCTTGTCGAGGCCGCGTTTCCACGAGCCGAAGGGCTTCAGCGGCACGAAGAGCTCGATGTTGTTGGGGCCGCTGACGTCGGTCCCGTCGTCGGGGCGGCCCACCTGCGAGACGACCGTCTCGACCTCGGGCCACTCGCGGAGAATCTCCCGCATCCGCCGCACGTAGCGAGTCGACTGCGGGAGCGAGACCGACAGCGGCAGCGTGGCGCGGATCCAGAAATTCCCCTCCTCGAGCTTCGGCATGAACTCGCGGCCGACGAACGGGAATAGCGCGAAGAAGAGCACCACCGGGACGAGGCCGAGGGCCGCCGCCGGCCCGGGGCGGCGCAGGGCCCACTCCGTGGCCGGCACGTAGAAGTGGTGGAGCCACCGCAACAGGGCGTTGTCGCGCTCTTCGAGGTTGACGGGCAGGTGCCGCGCGAGCGCCGGCGTCAGCGTCAGGGAGAGGATGAAGGCGCCCGCGATCGCGTACGCGTAGGTGTGTGCCATCGGCGAGAAAATCACGCCGGTCACGCCCGTGAGCGTGAAGAGCGGCAGGAACGCGACGCCGAGGATGATCGTCGAGAAGACGATCGGACGCCCGACTTCCCCGGCCGCCGCGAGAATTCTCTCGTCGCGCGTGCCGCGGGCGTCGCGGCCGAGATGCCGCACGCACGCCTCGATCATGATGACCGTCGACTCGACGATGATCCCGAAGTCGACGGCGCCGAGGGAGATCAGGTTCGCCGGCGTCCCGCCGACGGCCATCCCGATGAGGGCGGCGAACAGGGCGAGCGGAATGTTCAGCGCGGCGAGGAGCGCGGCCCGCCAGTTTCCGAGAAAGAGGAGCAGCACCGCCGAGACCAGGACCATGCCGAGGATCAGGTTGTGCAGGACCGTGTGCGTCGTCGTCGCGATCAGGTGCGTCCGGTCGTAGTAAGGGGACACGTCCATGCCCGGCGGCAGCAGGTGGTCCCGGCGGATCTCGTCGACCTTGGCGCGGACGCCCTCGAGCGTCCGCCGCGTGTCGCCGCCGACCTTCATGAGCACGATGCCCTGGACGACGTCGTCGTCGCCGTCGCGCCCGACGACCCCGAGGCGCGGCGCGTGGCCGACCGCCACGTCGGCGACGTCGCGCACCCGGATCGGCGTGCCGCGGCTCGAGGAGACGACGACGTCCCGGATGTCGTCGAGCCCGCGGATCAGGCCGATGCCCCGGACGTTGAAGGACTGCTCGCCGAGATTGAGGACGTTGGCGCCGACGTTCTGGTTGGACGCGGCGAGCGACGACAGCAGCGGCGCCAGCGACAGCCCATGGCCGCGGAGGCGGTAGGGGTCGACGTCGACCTGGAACTGCTGGACCAGGCCGCCGAAGCCCGCGACGTCGATGACGCCGTCCACCTGCTTGAACTGCCGCTCGAGGATCCAGTCCTGGGCGGTCTTGCGTTCGAGCGGCGAATACCCGGGTCCCGTCACGATGTATCGGTAGATCTCGCCGATGGCGTTCTCGGGCGAGAGGACCGGCTGCAGGTTGTTCGGCAGCGGCACCTGCGCGAGGCGGTTCAAGACCTCCTGCCGGTCCTCGCGGTAGTCCGTGCCCCACTTGAAGTAGCACTTGATGTCGGAGAGGCCGAAAACCGAGATCGACCGGATGTGGTCGAGCCCGGGCATCCCGTTCAAGGCGACCTCGAGCGGCACGGTGGCGTACCGCTCGACTTCTTCGGCCGCCCAGCCGGCGGGTTGCACGATCGTCTCGATCCGCGGCGGCACCGGGTCCGGGTAGGCCTCGATGTCGAGGTTCCGATAGGCCCAGAGGCCGGCGCCGACGAGCGCCAGCGCCGCGGCGAGAACCGCCACGGGAGACCCGAGCGAGAGCGCGACGAGCCGGCGGACCACTAGTCGCTCCCGCCCGAGAGCAGGATCGACCCCGACACGACGACGCGCTCGCCCGCCTTCAGGCCGCCCGTGACGCCGATCCAGCCGTCGTCGGCGTCGGCGAGCTCGACGGTCCGCTGCAGGAAGCGCCGCCGACCGTCCCCGGCCTTGCCGTCTTCGACGAACACGGTCTGCCGCTGTCCCGCCTTGATCACGGCGGCACGCGGCACGGCGAGGCCGTCGCGCCGCTCGAGCTCGACCGAGAGCGTCACGAACATCTCCGGCTTCAGGCGGTGGTCCGGATTGCGGACGACGCAGCGCAGCCTCGCCGTGTGCGTCTGCGGGTCGAGGGCCTGGCCGACGTAGTCGATCGACCCCTCGATCACGCGCTCCGGATCGGCCGACGACGCGATGCCGACCTTCTGGCCCGGGTGGACGCGCGCGAGGTCGCGCTCGTAGACGTCGCCCCAGACCCAGACCGGGTCGAGCTCGCCGACCGTGAAGAGCTCCTGGACGACGTTGGCGGACGCGAGCATGCCCTGGACCTCGAGTCCGGGTGTGGCGGTGCGGTTGACGATCTCTCCGGCGACCGGGGCGCGCAGCACGAAGGATTGCGTGGGCTTGTCCTCCGGCGACGCGTGCAGGAGCTTCAGGCGCAGCTCCGCCCGCCCGAGCTCCGCCTCGGCCTTCGCGGCGTTGTCCCGGGCGGCCTCGGCGTCGCGCTCGGACCCGGCACCGTGCGTGAACAGGTTCTGCTGCCGCGTGTCCTCGTGCGCCGCCGCGACGCGGTCCGCGCGCGCCTTGAGCAGGTCCGACCACGCCGACGCGAGATCCGGGCTCTCGATCACGGCGAGCGCGTCGCCGGCCCGCACGCGCTGCCCGAGCTTGCCGGCCACGTCGACGACGCGCCCGCTCACCGGCGAGAACACGTGGCCGACGCGCCCCTCGTCGAACGCCACCTTGCCGGCGGTCACGAGCCTGACGGCGAGGCTCCGCGTGCCGACGGGCTCGATCTCGAGCCGGCCGCCGCGGATCTGCTCCTCCGTCAGCCACACCTCGCCCGCCGGCGGCGCGGCCGGGACGGGCTCGGCCGGGCGGCACGCGGCCGCCGCGGCGGCGAGCGCGAGGACGATCCCGATCGCGCGCGTCGCGCTCATGGCGCCACCGTTCTGCCGACGGCGGCCGCGAGGTCTGCCGCGGCCGCCCGCAGGTCGTAGAGGTTCTGGAGGCGCTCGCGCTCGACCTGGAGCGCCGTGCGCTCCGCGTCGAGCAGGTCGAGGAGCGACACGGCGCCCTCGCGGTACTGGTAGCGCACGAGCTCGCGCGCCTCGCGGGCGCGCGTCAGCAGGGCCGACTCCATCCGCGCGACCTGCTCGCGGGCCGCCGACAGCGAAGCCCAGGCCGAACGGACGTCGGCCGACGCGCGGGCCTCCGCGCGCGCGAGGGCCACGCGCGCGATTTCGCGGTCGCTCTCGGCGCGGGCGATCTCGCCCTGGCGTTGCGAGAAGACCGGCAGCTCGAACGCCGCCGCCAGCGAGAACGTCGGCGGCGTCACGGGAGCGGCGTCCGGTCCCTGGCGCCCGTAGCCCGCCGTCAGCGCGACGTCGGGGATGCGCTCGCGCCGCGCGAGGTCGACGCCGGCGTCGGCCCGCGCCGCGTCGGCGCGCGCGGCGGCGACGTCCGGCCGCTTCGCGAGCGCCTCGGCACGCAGCGAGGCGAAGTCCGCCCCGGTCCAGGCGGGGGGCGCGCCGTCGAGCCGCCCGTCGAGGACGACGCCCTCGAGATCGCGTCCGCCGAGCCACACGCCGAGCTCGGCCCGCGCGCGGGCGATTTCGGCGCCCGCGGCCGTGACCTCCTGGTCCGCTTCGAGCTTCGCGGTCTCGACGCGCGCCCGGTCGACCCGGCTCGCCGCGCCCCAGCGCAACCGCTCGTCCACGAGCTCGAGGGTGCGCGCGTAACTCTCGGCGACGTCCCGGTCGACGCCCGCCGTCGCTTCGGCGAGCAGGACCCCGTAGAAGGCCCGCGCGGTCTCGCGCCGGAGGGTGCGCAGGGCATCCTCGCGGTTCGAGCGCGCCGAGGCGACGGCCGACTCGGCCTCGGAGATGCGCAGCGAGCGCTTCCCCGTCGCGGCGCCTTCGGCCAGACCCTGGTCGCTCGCCGTCACCGCGTAGCCGCTCGAGCTCGTCTCGCCGCCCGGCACCGGAACCGACGTCGAGTGCAGGTAGGCGCCCGAGACCTGCGGGTTGGGAAGGCGCCGCACCGCGTCGGCGTCGCCCTCCGCGCCGCGCACCGCGGCCGCCGCCGCGAGCGCGTCGAACCCCTGTGTTTCGGCGAGCGCGAGCGCGTCGGGCAGCGTCAGCGGCGCGCCCGTCGGGCCGGCAAACGCCGACACCGCGATCGAAAAAAGCCCGAGCGCGACGGCGGGAACGGCGATCCGCCGCGCGCCCGGGGAGAGAACGAGTGCAGAGGCCATCGGTGGCGCTTCCTCCACGACAGAAATCCGCCGGCGACGGACGTCGCCGGACCTTGGCCTGACCCCGAGCGAGGATCAGCCGAGGTCGGGAGGAGCGCGCGAGGAGGTGTCGGCGAGAAAGACCGCCGGCGCCGAAGGCGACGACGCGAAGGGGCGGTCCGGGGCGGGGGCCAGCGACTGGGTCAGGACGAGGGCAATCGCCGGCGACGCGACGAAGTCGCTGTGGAAGCACGCGAAGCACGACACGTCCTGGACCAGCGCGCCGGGATAGACGCCGCGGTCGAGGCTTCCGGGTCCCGTGATCTGCGCGAAGGTTCCGGAGTTGCTCGGGCGGTCGGAAACCAGGTCCGCGATCGGGTCGAGGTGGTGGTGCGGCGCCGCGGCCGCCGCGACGAACAGCGCCAGCAAGTAACAGGCGGTTAAACGGCGAAGCGGCATCAGCGCGAACACTATAGGCCCCCTGTCAAGGGCCAGCCCGCGGATACAATTCCCCGCCGGTGGAGAAACCGCGACGGCGTTTCTACGAGTGGCGTCCGATCGCGGTCCCGCTTTCCTACCTCTGGTGGCTCTTGAACGTCGTGATCGTCCTCCTGTGGGCGCCGTTCATGGGCGTCTTCCGCCTCCTGACGCGGCGCTCCGACCCGGGCCGACACCGCATCGGACGGATCCTCCGCAACGCGGGCGTCGTCGGCATCAGGTTGAACCCGTTCTGGGACTTTCGGGTCATCGACACGGTCCACCCCGACGCGCGCCGCCCCTACCTCTTCGTCTCGAACCACCGCTCGATGGCCGACATCTGGCTGCTCTCGATGCTGCCCTGGGAGATGAAGTTCCTGTCGAAGGAGGCGGTCTTCCACATCTGGGTGCTCGGCTGGGAGATGAAGCTCGCCGGCGACATCCCGCTCGAGCGAGGCGACAAGGCGAGCGCCCGGCGCGCGATGATGGAGATGCGCCAGCGCCTCGTGGACAAGAGCTCCATGGTCGTCTTTCCGGAAGGCACGCGCAGCGCCGACGGCCGGCTCGGCCGGTTCCGGGAAGGGACCTTCCGTCTCGCGATCGACCTCGGCGTGGACATCGTGCCGCTCGCGATCTCGGGCACCGAGACGGCGCTCCCGAAGCACTCGCTCGTCTTCCAGCGCACGACCGCCACCGTCGAAGTGCTGCCGCCCGTGTCCGTGGCCGGCCTGGCGGCGGCCGACGCGCCCGCACTCGCCGAACGCGTCCGCGGGGAGATCGCGCGCGCCCTCCATGTAGAGTTGGTCGAGCCGTGACCGCGCTCGACATGACCCTGATCCTCGAGGCCCGGAAGGCTCTCGACGGGCGCATCCGGCGCACGCCGCTCGAGGCGTCGCCCGCTCTCGCGGAGGTTGCGGGCGTCCCGGTTTTCCTCAAGCTCGAGTCGCAGCAGCTGACCGGCTCCTTCAAGATCCGCGGCGCGTTCTTCGCCCTTCTCCGCCTGTCGGAGGAGGACCGCCGGCGCGGCGTCGTGACGTGCTCGGCCGGCAACCACGGCAAGGCGGTCGCCCACGTGGCGCGCGAGCTCGGAATCCCCGCCGAGATCCACGTCCCGCGCGGCGTGGACGAGTCGAAGTACCGCGGCATGGTCGCGCTCGGCGCCCGCGTCGTGCGCTCCGAGCACGACGGCTTCGACGACACCGAGCGGATCGCCCGCACCGAGGCCGCGCGCTCGGGCCGGCCTTACCTGACGGCCTTCGACGACGCCCGGATCCTCGCGGCCAACGGCGGCACGCTCGCCGCGGAGGTCCTCGAGGACTGCCCCGAGGCGCGGGCCTTTCTCCTGCCCGTCGGCGGCGCGGGCCTCGCCGGCGGGTTCGCCCACTACGCGAAGACGGCGCTGCCCGAATGCCGGGTCGTCGGCTGCCAGCACGCCCTCTCGCCCGCCCTCGCCCTCTCGCTCGAGCGCGGCGAAGCCGTCCTGACGCTGCCGCCCGTCGCGACCACGGCGGGGGGTCTCGAGGGCGGCATCGGGAAAACGGGCTTCGAGGAGCTCCGGCGCCGGGTCGACGGCGTCGCGTTGCTGACCGAAGAGGAGATCTTCGACGCCGTGCGCTTCATGCTCGACCGCCACCAGTACCTGATCGAGCCGTCCTCGGCCGTGACCGTCGCCGCGATCCTGACCGGCAAAGCCGGCCCGCTTCGCCTCCCCGCGGTCGCGGTGATCTCGGGCCGGAACGTGGCGCTGCCGACGCTGCGCCGGATTCTCGCCGCATGAGGGTCGTCGGGCCGGACGTCATCCGCGGCGCCGTGTCGCGCGCGGCCGCGATCGCCGCGATGCGCGAGGCCGTGATGGCGCAGTCGGCCGGAGCCTGCGACACGCCGATGCCGATGCACCTCGACCTCTCGGCGGGCGGAGGCGGCGAGGTCCACATCAAGTCGAGCTACCGCCGCGGCGGAAGCCACTTCGCGCTGAAGGTCGCCGGCTCGTACGTCCGCCGCCCCTACGGGTCGATCGTTCTCGTCTCGGTCGAGACCGGGGAGACGGTCGCCTACTTCGACGACGGCGGCTACCTGACCGACCTGCGCACCGCCGCCGTCGCCGCGATGGTCGCCCGGGAGCTCGGCCGCACCGACGCGGTCCTCGGCATCCTCGGCACGGGCGTTCAGGCGCGCCTCCAGGCCGAGCTCCACGCCGAGGTGCTGCCGCTGTCCGACGTGATCGTCTGGGGCCGGGACCCGGAGCGCGCCGCCGCCTGCGCCCGCGACGTCGCCGCGCGCCTGCCGGGAGTCCGCGTCGCGGCCGCGGACTCGCCCGCCGACGTGGCAGCGAGCGCCCGGCTCCTGGTCACCGCGACGGCCTCGCGCGCCGCGCTGCTCCGGGCCGGCGACCTCGCGCCCGGCACGCACGTCTCGGCCGTCGGCGCCGACTCGCCCGGCAAGCAGGAGCTCGACGCCGGCATCCTCCGGAAAGCCTCGCTGCTCCTCGTGGACTCGCGCTCCCAGTGCGAGCGGCTCGGCGAGCTCCAGCACGCGCCTTCCGAGAAGGGACGCGCCGTCGAGATCGGGGCGTTCTGCGCCGCGCCCGTGGCTTACGACCGGGCCGGGGTCACGGTCGCGGACATGACGGGCCTCGGCGCCGAGGATCTCTTCATCGCCGCGGCTTGCGCCGCCGCGCTCTGAGCCGCGCGGTCTAGAATGCCGGCGATGGCCGCTCGCGCGTGAGTCGATTCCTCTGGATCTGCGCGGCCGGCGCGGTCGGGACCGGCGCCCGCTACCTCATGTCGGGCTGGGCTCTCGCCGTGCTCGGGGCGGGATTCCCCTACGGGACGCTCGCCGTCAACGTGCTCGGCTCGTTCGCGATCGGCTTCGTCATGCAGGTCGGCCTCGCGACACCCCTGCTCTCGCCGACGCTCCGCCTGACGCTGACGACCGGGTTCCTCGGCGGCTTCACGACGTACTCCTCCTTCAACTACGAGACCATCCGCTACCTGCAGGACGGCGCCTGGCGCCTGGCCGCGGCCAACGTCGTCGTGACGCTGGCCGTGTGCCTGATCGCCGGGATTGCCGGCGTCGCCCTGGCGCGTTCGCTCTTCGGAGGTTAGGACCGTGCGCATTCTCGACGGCGAACAGACTCTCGTCCGCATCTTCATCGGCGAGTCGGACCGCTGGCACAACCAGCCTCTCTGGATGGCCCTGCTCCAGCGGCTCCGCAAGGACGGTTTCGCCGGCGCCACCGTCTTCCGCGGCATCGGCGGCTTCGGCGCGCGGAGCGTCCTCCACACGACGCTCCTCGAGCGGTTGTCCCAGGACCTGCCGCTGGTCGTCGAGATCGTCGACTCGGCCGAGCACGTCGAGCGGCTGCTGCCGCTCCTCGACGAGATGGTCTCCGAGGGCCTCGTCACGATCGAGAAGGCGCGCGTCCTCAAGTACTCGGCCGGGAAGCGGCCGCTCGACCCCGCGCCCTGAGCGTCAGGGCTTCGCCGCGTCGGCCTTCTTCTCGGGCACGGTGCGTCGCAGGACGACCGGCACGGCGACGGTCGCGTCGCCGCGCCGCACGGTGAACGCGGCCGCGTCGCCCCAGCGCTTTCCCGCGACCAGACGCGCGAGGACCTCGCGGTCCGCGACGTCGGTCCCGTCGAGCGTCAGGAGCACGTCGCCGACCTGGAATCCCGCGGCCGCGGCGGGCGTGTCCTTCTCGACGTCGAGGACCTCGAGCCGCTTGTCGTCGGGGCGCGTGTGGGTCGCCAGTCCCAGGTCCGGGTAGAGCGGGCCGATCTCGGCGGGAACGCCCCACACGAAGTTGGCGTAGGACGCCTGCACCGCCGACACCGGTCCCTTTTTCGGATCCTCGACCTCGACCGGGATGACCGAGGCGATCTTCCCCGGGTACCACTGGCGCGCCTGCCGCTCGATGCCGAGGCCGTACTGCACGTGGCCGGCGCCGACGAGGACGACCACGACGGTCTTCGGGTCCGCGTCCCGGGTCAGAACGGCGGCCGCATTCCAGGCCATCGTCGCGTCCCAGACGCACTGCGCGTTCAGCATCGCCTGCCACTGGGCGTCGCTGCTCCCGACGTGGAACGACGTCGCCTCGTCGAACGACGCCTTGAAGAGCCGGAGGTGGTCCGGGCTCTTCGTGTCGATCTTCGTCGGGATGTGCGCCGCTTCCTCGGGCGTCAGTCCCTGGAAGCCTTTCTGACGAACCGCCGAGACCACCTCGCGCGGCGCGTTGATCGCGACCAGCCGGATCCCCTTCTCCCGGGCGAACAGGAAGATGTCGCGGTAATAGAGCCAGTTGTAGCCCCAGTTCCGGTACCAGCTCGGAAGAAATGCCTCTTCGGAGATCCGGCCCTCGGTCCAGTCGTCCAGCCAGTGCTGTTCGGGATACGGGTACATCTCGAGACCGACGACGACCTTGCGGCCGGCGGCGGCGAGCGCCTCGATGACCCGCCGCTCGACGCGGTGAAAGTCCATGCCGACGTGCTCCTCGCCGACGAGGACGAGGCGAACGTCGGCGAGCTTCGCGGCGAGCTCCGCGGGGGTCAGCAGACCGCCCGACGCGGTGTCGGTGACGGCGTCGAGCACGACCGGCGCCTCGCGGTCCCTGCGCGCCGGGTCGCCGATCGGCAGCCTCAGGATCTCCTCGCCGGCCGCGCCGGCGCACCACGACGCCGCCAGGAGCGCGGCGAGGGCGCCGCGAACGGTCACGTTTGCCAGGGCGCGATCGCGACGATCTCGACGGGCCCCTCGGGCGTTCCGATCCGATCGCCCGGCTTGGCCCCGAGAAGCCGGTCCGCGAACTCCGACTGGTAGGAGTAAACGAACTCTTCCGGCTTCGAGTCCCAGGGGCCGAGGATCGTGACCTCGCGCTCGGCGCCCGAGGCGTCGCGCAAGCGCACGCGCGTCCCGACGCGCACCTCGGAGGCGTCGATCTTCGACGCGTCGAGCGCCCGCGTGCGCGCGAGCTCGTCGGCGAGGGCCGCGATCCGCGCCGACAGGTACTCGTGCTTCTGGCGCGCGGCGTGGTACTCGAAGTTCTCCCGGAGGTCGCCGTGCTCCTTGGCCGTCTTCATGGCGACGGC
This sequence comes from Thermoanaerobaculia bacterium, assembly GCA_035506175.1. Lineage (GTDB taxonomy): Bacteria > Acidobacteriota > Thermoanaerobaculia > UBA5066 > Gp7-AA6 > DAHUXD01. Next base: position 147,714 of record DATJPZ010000023.1, read on the forward strand.
GTTGGCGGGAAGCTCGACCTGCTTCAGGTGGATCAGCTCGGCGCGGCGGGCCTCGATCGACGGAGCGGTCGCGTACAGGTACTCGCGCGCGGGAGCCCGCAGCTCCGGGAACTTCATCAGGAGCGCCTCGCGCACCGTCGCGCGGCGGTGCTCCTCGAGGCCCGGCACGCGGTCCAGCGCGTGGAGCATCTGCCGCGCCTCGTCTTCGGAGACGGCCGCGCGCACGAGCGCGACGCCGAAGCCGCCCGGCTCGAAGAACTCCTTGAGCCGCGCCCGGTGTCCCGAGAACTCCTCCAGGCGCATCGCGTCGGTCAGCGCGAAGAAGAGGCCCGGCGACGCGTCGGTCCGGCCCTCCAGGTGCAGGCGCTCGCACAGCCACACGAACGCCCGAGGGGCCGAGCGCGGCGAGCGCAGGATCTTCCGCGAGAGATCGGCGGCCCGCTCGCCGAGCGAGTCGAACAGCGTCGTCAGGACGCGCCCGTCCTCCTCGCGGCCGATCTGGTCCGCGAAGAGAGCGACCCAGTCGGCGCGGCCGTCGCGCGCCGCGAGCAGCGCCTTCTCGCGGGCCGGCTGATCGCGGATCTCGGCGATCACGCGGCCGAGGTCCGGGACCGCGAGCAGCGCCGCGGCCGGGTAGGCCTCGGGCTCCTCCGACGAGAACCTCAGCGCCGCCTGCGACAGCTCCCAGGCGAGCGCGGGTCGAGACGCCGAAAGGCGCCGCGCGTCTTCGGCGAGTGTTGCCGCGAAGAACCGCGCCAGCTCCTTCGAGCGCTTGGCGTGCTTGCGCGCGAGGTCGATCCGCGCCGTCGGCTCGGCGTCGAGAAACGCCTTCCTGACCGTCTCCTCCGCGGCGTCGGCACTCTCGCTCCAGCTGACCTTCGCGGACTTCGCGCTTCCCGACACGAGAACCTGGCGGTTCTTGCGGGCCGAAGCCCAGAACGCCGTCCAGCGCTCCTCGGGAACGACGCCGGTAAAGTGGTCCTTGACCTCCTGGAGCGTCAGGGTCCTGCCGAAGCTCGAGAGCAGCAGGTGGAGCGCCTCGGCGGGCTCCTTCTCCGCGTAGGCCGCCAGCGCCGGGCCGCTCTCGACCTTGCGGCGCAGGAAGTGGCCCTCCGGAAGGGGCACGAGGGTCTTCTCGGCGGAGACGAGCGAGAGCGGCACTTTCGCGCCGTTGACCTCGAGCCGCAGCACGTCGAGCGCCGGGTTCATCTCGACGAGGCGCCCCGCGCCGCGGCCCGGCATGAAGTAGATGGCGTTCGGCTGGAACGCCAGCCAGCGCGCGATGCGCCCGGCCACGTCCGAGGGATCGGTCGCCTTCTCGAGCGGAAACTTCGCGAGGACCGCCGTCAGCGCCGGGTGCCCGGTGAAGCGCTTCTTCAGGGTCGCCGTCAGTTCCTTCCGCACCTCGGCGTCGGAGGGAGACATCCGGGCGATCTCGAGGAGCACCTTCGTGCGCGCGCCGCCTTCGCCGACGTCGTGGAACTCGGCGAGCGAGCGGAGCCAGGCCACGGCCTGTGCTCCGGCGCCCTTCTTCTTGGCGGCGGCCGCGACGCCGAAGAAAAACGGGAGGTCCTCGGCGTCCTCCTCCATTTTCCGCTTCCAGAGCTCGCCGACGGCGTCGAACTTCTTCTGGTCGATGAGGGTCTGGACGTCGGCGGGCAGCAGGGGCGGCGGCTCGAGAGCGGACGACATGAGCGGCTGATACTAACAGCCCGCCGCCGCGGACTTAAAACACGTCGACCGCGGGCTCTTTGACGAACTCCGGCTTCGCGACCACGCCGAGCCCCGGCGCCGCCGGCGCCGCCATCCGACCGTTCCGCCGCTGCGGCGCGCCGTCGGCCGTCGAAACCGTGACGTAGCTGTTGAAGTCGGTCGCGGTGAAGAGAAACTCGGTCGGCGTCGAGTGGGCCAGGTGCGCGATCGCGGCGGTCGTCACGTCGCCGCCCCAGGAGTCCTCGATCGTCATGGCGATGCCGAGCGCGACGCAGAGGTCGCGGGCCTGGCGCGCCCGGGTCAGGCCGCCGAACTTGGAGATCTTGACGTTGACGACGTCCATCGCGCGGTCGCCCGCCGCGCGCAACAGCACGCCGACGCCGTCGATGATCTCGTCGAGCACGAAGGGGTGGTCTGTCCGCCGCCGGATCGAGAGGCACTCCTCGTAGGTCGCGCACGGCTGCTCGACGTAGACGTCGACGTCGCGGACCGCGCGCACGACGCGGGCGGCCTCGTGGGGCAGCCAGCCCGTGTTCGCGTCGGCGACGAGGACGTCCCCCGGCTCGAGGACCCCGCGCACGGCGCGAATCCGCGCGACGTCGGTCTCGGGATCGCCGCCGACTTTCAGCTGGAAGCGCCGGTAGCCCTCCCCGCGGTACGCGGCCACGCGCCGCGCCATCGCGTCGGGCGACTCCTGGGAGATCGCCCGGTACAGGACGAAGTCCTCGCCGTACCGCCCGCCGAGCAGCGACGCCACCGGGAGCCCCGCTGCCTGGCCGAGCAGGTCCCAGCACGCGATGTCGATCCCCGACTTCACGTATGGATGCCCCTTCAGCGCCGCGTCCATGCGCCGGTTCAGGCGCTCGAGCTCGCGCGGGTCCTCGCCGAGCAGGTGCGGCGCGAGGACGCCGATGCCCGCCCGCACGCCCTCGGCGTAGGCGGGCAGATAGGCCGGCCCGAGCGGGCAGACCTCGCCGTGGCCGACGAGTCCGGTGTCGGTCTCGACGCGCACGAGCGTGCTGTCGAAGACGGCGACCGACTTGCCGCCGGACCACTTGTAGCTGCCCTCCTGGAGGGGAAGGGCGACCGGGTACGCCGCGATGCGCCGGATCTTCATGGGCGCGACTCTATTCGATCCGAAGGGCGTTGATTTAGTATCCGCGCAACGTGCCCGACGCCAAGACGCTGCTCTTCCTCGCCCTCGGGGCGGTGTGCGTGGTCTTCTGCGTCGCCTGGATCCGATCCGCGCGCCGCTCGGGCGAGCCCGCCCGGCCCGGGCCGGTCGCGCTCGCGATCGGGTTCATGACGAACTTCTTCGACACGCTCGGCATCGGCTCCTTCGCGCCGACGACCTCGGTCTGGAAGTTGAAGGGCATCGTCCGCGACGAGAAGATTCCGGGGACGCTCAACGTCGGCCACGCCTTCCCGACGATCACGCAGGCCTTCATCTTCATCGCGATCGTCCAGGTCGAGATGACGACGCTGATCGGCATGATCGCGGCCTCCGTCGCCGGCGCGTGGCTCGGCGCCGGCCTCGTCTCGGCCTGGCCGCGCCGACGCGTCCAGGCGGGCATGGGGATCGCCCTCTTCGCCGCGGCGTGCTTCTTCGCGATGACGAACCTGAAGCTCTTCCCCGCCGGCGGCGACACGCTGGGCCTCGCGTCGCCACTGCTGTGGGCCGGCCTCGCCGGCAACTTCGCGCTCGGGGCGCTGATGACGCTCGGCATCGGGCTCTACGCGCCGTGCATGATCCTCGTGGCGTTGCTCGGCATGAACCCCCGCGCCGCCTTCCCGATCATGATGGGCTCGTGCGCGTTCCTGATGCCGATCGGCGGCCTGCGCTTCATCGCCCGGGGCAGCTACAACCTCCGGGCCGCGGTCGGGCTGACGATCGGCGGCGTGCCCGCCGTCCTCCTCGCCGCTTTCGTCGTCAAGTCCTTGCCGCTCTCCGCCTTGCGCTGGCTCGTCTTCGCGGTCGTGCTGTACACGGCGGTCGCGATGCTCGTTTCGGCCCGGCGGAAGGAGGCGGACGTTCCGGTCTGACGGTCGATCCGCGTCTTTTCCCTCCGTTTTCCGCCCGCGCCGTCATATCCTTCGCCGCTAGGAAGGGATGTCTCCGTCCGACTGCCCGGAAGCCTTCTTGGCGGGACGAGCCCTCACGCTTCCGGGAGGATCTCGATGCGCTCTCGCCTCGTCGCCCTGGTCTGCGCCCTGACGCTCGGCGTGGCCGCCTGCAAGCCGGGCGCGCCCGCCGCGCCGGCCGCCCCGACGCCGACCCTCACGCCGAACGCCGCCGCGAGCGCGGCCGCCGCGCAGGAGCTCTTCAAGTCCCTGAAACTCCAGACGAGCCTCTCCGACACGGCCAACGCCATGATCGATTCGGAGATCTCGCGCAACCCCGGCCTGACGCCTTACCGCGAGGTCATGGTCACGTGGCTCAAGAAGTACATGACGTGGGAAAAGATGGAGCCCGAGCTGCTGCGGATGTACACGGACACGTTCACCGAGGCGGAGCTCAAGCAGATGGCGGTCTTCTACGCCTCCCCGGCCGGCCAGAAGTCGCTCGAAAAGCTTCCGGAAATGATGCAGCGCACCGCGATGGCTGGCGCGCGTCTTTCCCAGGAGCACCAGGACGAGCTGCGCACCGCGATGGCGGCCAAGAGCGAGGAGCTCAAAGCGGCGGCCGCCGGCGGCGGGAAAGCGCCGGGCGGCAAGGCGCCGGCGCCGGGCGGAAAGCCTCCCGCGCGCCCCGCGCCCGCGCCGAACCAGCCGCCGCAGTAGGACGCGGCGGCTCCCCGGCCGCTACCGCACGCTCGCCTGGTGGTGCGCGGTCATCGACTTCAGGAAACTCGCCGGCAGCGTCCCGCTGATCGAGACGCCGTCGGCGTCGCTTTCGACTTTGAAGGCGCGCAGGACCGCAACGAGCTCGGGCGACTTCTCCTGAATCGCCATCCGCCACATCGCGAGCACGCCCCGGAGCGAGTCCTCGAGGAGCTGGCGGCTCTCCGCGTCGGTCGTCAGGCCCGTCGCCGACACGTCGACGGCGTCGCCGCGCACCGTCGCCTGGAGGGCGAGAAGCGACACGGACTTCATCGCGCCGGCGATGGCGCGCACCTGCCCGTCCTCCGGGGACTCGACGTCGACGCGCGCGGCGTGGTGCGTCGTCGACGGAAGCCGCGTCAGGTCCACGAGCGCCCAGGCCGAGGCGTCGCGGTCGACCCGGCCGAGGCTCTTGCCGAGCCCCTGGCCCGACAGCAGCCCGCCGTCGCCGCCCGACTCGCGCCGGCCCAGCGCCCCGACGACCGCCGCCTCGCTGCCCGCGATCAGGAGACCGCCGTTGACGAGCGCCACCGCGCCGTCGTTGCCGCCGTGCCCGCTCGCGAGGCGGTAGTACGCACCCGCCGGGCCCTTCTGGAGCGTCGCGCCGCGCGCCGTCAGCGCCGTCCCCATCCGAACGAGGTCGAAGCGGCCCTCGAAGACGACCAGGGCGTCCCCCGTGGCGTCGCCGCCGCGGCGGCTCATCGCGAGGACGACCGTGTCGATGTCCCGGCTCGGCGTCAGGCCGGTCTCGCGCAGGAAGCGCGCCCCGTCGCCGTCGGTCGACATGCCGTCCATCTGCGCGAAGACCTGCGCGCCGAGCGGGCTCGAGCGCAGCTCGTTCCAGTGGAGGACGGCGACCGTCGCGGCGTCGGCCGGGACGAGCCCGAGCGGATCCTCCGTGCGCCGGACGGCGAACGCGTCGGCCACGCCGAGCGCGGCCAGGGTGAGAACGAGGACGAGGCGCGAGGCCAGGCGGCGAGCGTTCATGGTCAGAAATCCTTTCTGGAAAAGAGCCAGGAGGCGAGGGCGAGCGCCGCCACCGCGAACGCCGCCGTGGATCCGTAGACGCCGAGGGCGTTGAACTTCGCGAGGCGCTCCGGCGCCTCCTCGCCGGCGACGAGGGCGACCGTCGCCTGGAGCAGCTCCGCCGTCTTCGGCAGCGCCCAGTAGAGGCCCTGGATGATCCGGGCCGAGAGCTCCGTCGACACGGCCGCGGCGATCCGATCGTGCGTCGCCAGGGCCGCGCCGAAGAAGAAGAGCGCGTAAGTCGCCATGAGCGACACGCCCGTCGACGACGTCACGACCCCCACGAGGAACGCGAACGCGAGAAGCGCCGCGAACGTGAACAGGATGACGGCGCCCGAGAGCAGGAAGCGCGGGTGGAGGACCCGCGTCTTCCAGACCACGATGAGCCACATCGCGCCGATCAGATAGACGAGGTTCGCCGCGGCGAGCAGCAGGCCGCCGGCGTACCGCGAGAGGAGAAGCGGCACGCGCCCGACCGGGCGCGAGAGGTACAGGTCGATCGTCCCTTTCTCCTGGAGGCGCGGCACCAGGTGCGCCGTGGCGAAGAGGGCGAGAAACGTCCCGAGGAAATACAGGAACCCCGAGAAGCCGGACTCGAAGCCGAGCACGAGGCGGTCGACGGAGACGCGGCTGCCGACGTCCACCGAGTGGCCGAAGAGCTTCGCGCCGGCGAGCGCCCCGTTGACGACGTCGAGATTGACGGCGCAGGCGAAGATCAGGATGAAGAGCGACGAGAGGGCGAAGTAGGCGATCAGCGTCCAGCGCGCCGCCGCCTCGCGAAAGACTTCCTGGACGCTCGCCGCGAACGCTCTCATGCCGGCACGCCGCTCTCGCCGCGGCCCGACCCGCCGCGGACCAGCCCCACGAAGACGTCCTCGAGGCTGGACCGGACCGGCGAGAGCTCCTGAAGCCTGCCGCCGCCCGCGCGCAGCCGGTCGACGAGCGCGTTGACGTGGTCGACGTCGCGGGCGGTCAGGTCGAAGTGGCCGTTGACGCGCTCGACCGACGCGCCCGTCTCGCGCAACGCCGCCAGCAGCCGCTCGTCGACGCCGCTCGCCACGAGGCGGTAGCGCGAACCGCCGGCCGTCAGCTCCTCGATCGAGCCCTGCGCCGCCGCGCGGCCGGAGCACAGCACCGCGACGCGGCTGCACAACCGTTCGATCTCCGAGAGCAGGTGCGAGTTGAGGAGGATCGCCTTCCCGCGTGCGGCCTCCTCCTGGAGAAGATCCCGGATCTCGCGGCGGCCGACCGGATCGACGCCGTCCGTCGGCTCGTCGAGCAGCAGCACGTCGGGGTCGTGGACGAGCGCGGCCGCGAGGCCCAGCCGCTGCGTCATCCCCTTCGAGAATTTCCTGACGCGGACGTCGGCCCAGGCCGAAAGACGCACGCGCTCGAGCAGCGCCGGCGCCCTCCGGTCGAGCGCCGCCCGGTCCATCCCGGACATCCTTCCGAAGATCGAGAGCGTCTGGCGCGCCGTGAGGTACCCGGGAAACCGGTGGCCTTCCGGCAGGTACCCGACGCGGCGGCGGCTCTCGGGGTCCCTCGAGGATCTCCCGAAGAGGCGCGCCTCGCCGGCCGACGGGTGCGTCAGGCCGAGCAGGATCTTGACCGTCGTCGTCTTGCCGGCCCCGTTGGGACCGAGGAGCCCGAAGACCTCCCCCGGCTGGACCTTCAGGTCCAGCCCGTCGAGGGCCGCCACGCTCCGGCCGCGCCACCGCGACCGGTAGACCTTGCGCAGGCCTTGCGCCTCGATGGGAAGGGCCATCGTTCTATGCAAACGAATCGGGCCGGAGAAAGTTCGCGGCTCCCCGAACTGTCAGGCCTCGAGCAGCTTGCGCGACTTCAGCTCGGCGAGGAGGCGGTCGATCTCCTTCTCCTTCTCGAGCGCGGCGAACCGGCTCTCGACGTCCTCGCCGCTGACCTCGGCCCAGGCCTGTCCGACGGCTTCCGCGTGCAGGACCCGGTCCTTCATCCGCTCGAACGTCGCGCTGCCGGAGGCGTCGAGCGTCGCTTCGGACGCGCGCTTCGACGCGCGCGCCCGCCGGTGCCGCGCGATCAGCAGATCGCTCTTGGCTCGCGCCTCGACGAGCTTGCCCTCGAGGCCGCGCAGGTTGGTCTTGAGGGTCTCGACCTCCACCTTCTGGTCGGCGACCTGCTGCTGAAAATTCTCTCCCAGGGTCTTGTAGCTCATCGCGCGCTCCAGCGCCGCTCGGGCGAGATCATCGTCCTTCTTGTCGACGGCGAGCTCGGCCTTGCGCATCCACTCGGCCTGCCTCTCCTCGTTCTCGGCCGCCTTCTTCGCGAGCAGGTGCTGGTCGGCGATCGCGATCGCCACCTGCGTCTTGACCTGCAGCAGCTGGTTCTGCATGTCGAGGATCACCTGCTTGATCATCTTCTCCGGGTCTTCCGCCTTGTCGATCAGGTCGTTCAGGTTCGCGCGCAGCAGCGCGGCCACCCTTTCGAGCAATGCCATGTCGGGCCTCCTTCTGTCTTCGTTCCGGGGTCGTCAGGACTGACTGGCGGTCCCCTTGTCTCCGATCGCCTTCACCTTGTTGAAGAGCTCGCTCATCTGCATGCCGGAGAGCGCCTCGAAGAGCGCCGGCACCTGCGCGGCCATCTTCGTCATGTCCCCGGTGATCTTGTGGACGCCCGCCGAATCGCCGTTCCCGGTCGAGACGACCGTGATGCGATCGACCTTGGAGAGCGGCTCCGCCATCGCCCGAACGACTTCGGGCATGCCCGTGAGCAGCTTGTCGACCACGGCCGCCTGGTTCCACTCCTGGTACGCCTCGGCCTTGACGTTCATCGCCCTGGCCTCGGCCTCGCCCTTCTTGAAAATGATCTCGGCCTCGGCTTCGCCCGTCGTGCGCGTGGCGGCGGCCCGGCCCTCGGCCTCGAGCGAGAGACGCTGCCGTTCGGCCGCGGCCAGGGTCTCGACGCGCTGCCGCTCGACCTCGGCCTGCTTGAGCACCGTCGCGATGAGCTCCTTCTCGCGGCGCGCGATCTCGGCCTCCTGGACCTTGACCTGCTCCAGCTTCTCGACCTGCTGGACCTTCACGGCCTCGGCGATGACCTGCTGCTGCATGACGTTCGACTGGATTTCGTAGGCCTTGTCCGCCTGGGCCTGCTGCTTCTTGACCGCTTCCTGGTACGCGGCCTTCTTGACTTCCATGTCGCGCTGCGCCTCGGCCTGCTTGGCCATCGACAGCGTCTCGGCGAGGACGCGTTCCTGGTCGGCCTGGGCCTTGGCGATCGCCGCCTCGCGGGTCGCCGCGGCGCGCTTGATCGCCGTGTCGCGCTCGGCCTCGGCGGCCGCCACGTCGGCGTCGCGCTTGATGCGCGCGATGTCGGGCCGGCCCATGTTGACGATGTACTCGTTCTTGTCGCGGACTTCCTTGATCGTGAAGGAGACGACCTCGAGGCCCATCTTGTTCATGTCGTCCGCGCAGGTCGAACGCATGCGGTCCGCGACCATCTCCGGCTGCTTGACGATCTCCTCGACCGTGAGCTGGCCGATGATCCCGCGCAGGTGGCCCTCCATGACGAGCCGGATCAGCCCCTCGCGCTGCGGCGGCGTCTTCGCCAGGAGCTGCTCGGCCGCCGTCTCGATCGACTCGCGGTCCGACTTGACCTTGATCTGCGCGACGGCCTCGACGGTCACCGCCACGCCCTGCTTCGTGTAGAGGTCCTGCTGCGGCGCGACGTCGAAGGACATCAGCTCGAGCGGCAGCTCGCGGCAGCTCTCGACCATCGGAAAAATGATCGTGCCGTGGCCCTTGACGACCCGCGTGCCCCGGAACCCGTACACGATCAACGCCTCGTTGGGCCCGGCCTTGCGGAACATCTTGGCGAGCGTGACGAGCATCAACAAGAGGACCAGCCCCATGAGACCGACGACGACCCAGGTGCCCTCCGCGATTCCGAACATGACCCGTCCCTCCTTCTCGCTCGGCCCGAGGGCCGCGCGTTCGACGTCCGTGTCGTTACCTCGGTTCCTCGCCGGCGAGCTCGTGCCACGGCCGCACGTAGGCGAGACCGCGCTCGTACCGCGTGACGACGACCTCCGCGCCGCGCTCGATCGCGGCCCCCGTGTCGCTGCGGGCGCCGGCGCTGCGCCGGGTATTCGCCTGCGAATACACGATCTCCCCCGTGCCGCCCGCGCGGATCGGCACCGTCACGCGGCCGAGAACGCCGACCATCTCGAAATCCGCCGCCTCGAGAAACCGCTCGTGCCGGAGCAGCACTTTCGTCAGGAAGACGACGATGACGGCGGCACCGGCGAGGCCCGCCGCCGACGCGGCGACGAGGATCGCGAGGTGCCCGAGGTTCCCGCGCTTCGACAGCAGGTAGCCCACGCCGCCGAACCACGCGAGAAAAACCATGAGGGTCGCGAAGTTGTAGCGGGGGACCGACGGTCCGTGTCCCGCCTCCGGGGACGGGGCGTGCGCGCCGGGGTGCGGCGGGCCGCCGTGCGGGAGACCCGCGTGCGGAAACCCTTTCGGCAGGCCGTGGAAGGCCCCGCTCGGCCAGTGGAGCGAGCCTCCCAGGAAGGCCAGCACCGACAGCACGAACCCGACCAGGAAGCACGAAAGGTAGAAGGTCTGCCAGCTCATGCTCTCCTCCCGTCGTGATGCGAGGCTTTCCGCGGCGACTCCGGTTCGCGCCCGGCCGGCCGGAGCACCTGGAGCAGCCTCTCGGCCAGGTGCGGCGTCTCGAGGATCTCGGCGAGCAGGATCAGGCAGTCGCGCGAGTTGGGGTGCCGGGCGACCGCCAGGAGCGCCCGCCGTGTCTCGGGGTCGTGCCGGAAACGCTCGGCCCCGTGGATCAGCCACAGGTCGAGCTTGTCCTCGAGGCCGCGCACGTCCGAGGTCAGTTCCGTGTGGAAACCCTCGGGGTCATCGACCAGATAGCCCGGGTGCACCTTGAAGAAGCGCGACAGGAGCATCCGCGTCGTGTTCGTCAGGTGCGGCCGGCGGCCGCTCTCGATCTGCGAGAGGTACGCCTGGCTGATCGACTCTTTCAGCTCCGCCCGAACCGCGCGCACGACTTCGGCCTGGCTCATCTCGCGGCCGAGCCCGCGCAGCGTCCCTTCGACGGATCGCAGATACCGGAGCTTCTCGCCAAGCTTCATAGCAATCGGCTAATTATATATAGCAATCAGGGATTGCCAGCAAGACACCGCAAGCCATTGATTCTCAATTGGCTTACGGCGTTCGTCGGCTTAGGCGGCCTTCCGCGGAGCGGGGGCGACGGGCGGTACGCCGGCCGCGGCGACGGCCTGGTTGAAGGCCTTCACGTCGGTGTCGAGGATCGCCTTGTACTCGGCGCGGATCGCGGCGAGGCGTCCGGCGAGGAGATCGTAGTACTCGATCGACGAGGCGAGCGGCTTCGCGTCCGCGCTCGCGACGATCGCGGCCAGATACACCCAGTCGTGGTCGAGCCGCGGCTCGTAGTTCAGGTCGTCCTCGTCCGCGACGATGAGCGGGTTGGTCAGCTGCTCCTCGACGGCGGTGAGCTTCGCGGCCACGCCCGCGGCCTGCTTCGCGAGCGCGTCGCCCTTGCCGAGCCGCTCGGCGCGGGCGCCGACTTCCTCCACCTGCGCGCGGACGTCGCGGATCGCGAGCACCGTGTCGTGCGTTTCCGAGAGCCGGTCGCGGATGGCTCTCGAGAGGTCGTACTGCGCCTTCAGATCCGCGGCTGTCGCGAAGCCGGCCGGGTGCGGCCGCACTTCGATCGGCTGCGTGGAGGACTTCCCGTCGACCGTGAGCCGCACGGCGTACGTGCCCGGCGCGACCTTCGGCGGCGCCTTCGTCCCCTCGTTGAACACCGCCTTCGGGACGAGCGACGGCTTCATGATCCGCAGGTCCCAGACGAACCGGTTCACGCCCGCCTTCGGCTCGAGCGGCTTGTCGCGGTCCTTCTCCGCTTCGTCGGACGCGGCCTGCTTCTTGAGGTCGTCGGCCTTCGGCGGCTTCTGGTTCGAGTAGGACCGCAGCACGGTGTCGCCGTCGAGGAACTCGAGCGTCACTTTCTGGCCGTCCTTCGGCGCGTCCTTCAACCAGTAGTCGACGACGACCCCGGCCGGCACGTTCGCCCCGGCCGCCTCCGGCTCGTCCTCGCCCTCGTGCGGGGGATCGACGTCGAGGCGCACGGTCGGCCGCGGCGGGAAGAGGTGCGCGGCCGAACCGCCGATCGCGTCGCTCCACTGCCGCAGCGCGGTCAGGTCGTCGAGGATCCAGAACGCCCGCCCCTGCGTGGCGACGACGAGGTCGCCGTCCTTGACCGCGAGATCGGTGATCGGCGTGTACGGCAGGTTCCTCTGGAAGGGCTGCCAGCTCGCCCCGTCGTCGAAGGAGACGTAGAGACCGAGCTCGGTGCCCGCGTAGAGCAGCCCCTGCCGCACCGGGTCCTCGCGCACGACGCGCGTGAAGGCGCCGTCGGGGATTCCGTTGGTGATCTTCGTCCAGGTCTTGCCGTAGTCGGTCGTCTTGTAGAGGTACGGCCGGAAGTCGTCCCACTTGTACATGGTCGCGGCCACGTAGGCGGTCCCCTTGTCGCGCGGCGACGCTTCGATCGCGTTGATCTGGATCCACTCGGGGATCCCCTTCGGCGTCACGTTCTGCCAGGTCTTGCCGCCGTCGCGCGTGACGTGGACGAGGCCGTCGTCCGAACCCGCCCAGATCACGCCCGGATCGGCCGCCGACTCGCCGAGCGCGAAGATCACGCCGTAGAGCTCGACGCCCGTGACGTCGGTCGTGATCGGGCCGCCGGACTTTCCCTGCTTGGACTTGTCGTTGCGGGTCAGATCGGGCGAGATCTCCTCCCACGTCTCGCCGCCGTCGCGGCTGCGCAGCAGGATCTGCGACGCGTGGTAAAGCGCCTTCGGATCGTTCGGCGAGATCATGATCGGCGCGTTCCACTGAAACCGGTACCTCAGGTCCGACGTCGCGTGGCCGTCGGCGAGCTGGGGCCACGCCATGACGACGCGCGCCTGCCTGGTCCGGTGGTCGTACCGCGTGATGATGCCGCCGTACTCGCCGGCGTAGACGACGTTGGGGTCCTTCGGGTCGACGGCCATCCAGCCGCTCTCGCCGCCCCCCGCGGCGTGCCAGTCGGTGCGGTCGATCGTGTCGCCCACGACGCCGCTCGGGATGCAGACGTTCGAATTGTCCTGCTGCGAGCCGTAGACCCAGTACGGAAACTGGTTGTCGGTCGTGACGCGGTAGAACTGGGCCGTCGGCTGGTTGTACTGCGTCGACCAGCTCCGGCCGCCGTTGAACGTGATCGTCGCGCCCCCGTCGTTGCCGACGATGAAGCGGTTCGGGTCGTCCGGGTCGATCCACATGTCGTGGTTGTCGCCGTGCGGCACGCGCATCGCGGAGAACGTCTTCCCGCCGTCGCTCGACCTGTGCATCTCGACGTTCGGCAGGAAGACGACGTCGGCGTTCTTCGGATCCGGGTAGACCCACGAGTAGTACCAGGCGCGCTCGCGGATCTTGTGCTCGTCGTTGACGTGGGTGAACCGTCCGCCCCAGTCCTCGCTGCGGAAGAGGCCGCCGTGCTTCGCCTCGACGAACGCGTAGACGCGGCCGGGCTTCGACGGCGCGACCGCCACGCCCACCTTGCCCCAGATCCCTTCGGGGAGCCCCTCGGTCAGCTTCTTCCACGAGTCGCCGCCGTCGGTCGACTTCCAGAGGCTCGAGCCCGGGCCGCCCGAGACGAGCTCCCACGGGTGGCGCACCACCTGCCAGAACGCGGCGTAGAGGATCCGAGGGTTCCCCGGATCCATGGCGAGGTCGGAGGCTCCGGTCTTCTCGTCGACGTAGAGGATCTTCTTCCACGTCTTCCCGCCGTCCTCCGACCGGAAGATCCCGCGCTCGGCGTTCGGGCCCCAGACGTGGCCCTGAGCCGCGACGTACACGAGGTCGGGATTGTCGGGATGGATGCGAACGCGCGCGATCTGGCGCGTGTCGCGCAGGCCGACGTTCTTCCACGAGCGGCCGCCGTCGGTCGACTTGTACACGCCGTCGCCGTGCGAGACGTTGCCGCGGATCGGCTCCTCTCCCGTTCCCACGTAAATCACGTTCGGGTCCGACTCGGCCACCGCGATGGCGCCGATCGAGCCGGTCCGGAAGTCCTTGTCGGAGAGAACCTGCCAGTTCGAGCCCCCGTCGCTCGTCTTCCACACGCCGCCGCCCGTCGCGCCGAAGTAGAACGTGTACGGGTCGTGGCGGACGCCGGCGACCGCCGTGACGCGGCCGCCGCGAAACGGCCCGATCAGCCGGAAGTCGAGCCCCTCGAACCGGTCGGAGGGCCCCTTCTCCGCGAGCGTCGTCGCGCTCGCCGGCGCGTTCCCCGGCGGATCGGCGAACGCCCCGGAGGCGGCGAAGGCCGAGGCGAGGGCGAAGCGAGCCGCAAAGCGAAGAGCTCTGATCATGGGTCTCCTTTCGCCGGAGAGTCGATGTCGGTCGGGTGAGAGAGTATAGGACAGCGATGGCGCGACCGATCGTGACCGCCGGTTTCCTCGCGGCCGGATTTCTCGTCGCCGCGTTCGTCCTCGTCGTCGCGTTTCTCGTCCTGCGCCAGGACCGCCTCCTCTACTTTCCGTCGCGCCGTCTCGCCTCGTCCCCCGTCGACCACGGCCTCGAGGCGGCCGATCTCAGCGTCGTCACCGACGACTCGGTGCGCCTCTACGGCTGGTGGATCCGCGGCGCGGGCCAGCGCGTCCTGCTCTACTTTCCCGGCAACGCCGGCAACGTCGCGGACCGCCTGGAGCGCGCGAAGCGCCTCCACGACCGGCTGGGCCTCGACGTCTTCCTCGTCGACTACCGCGGGTACGGCCGCTCCGAGGGCTCGCCCTCCGAGGACGGGCTCCGACGCGACGGGCGTGCGATCTACCGGACGGCGATCGAGGCCGGCTTCCGGCCGGACCAGATCGTCGTCTTCGGCGAGTCCCTCGGCGCCGCCGTCGCGATCGACCTCGCCGCCCGGTGGGCCTGCGCCGGGCTCGTGCTCGAGACGCCCTTCCTCTCCGTCCGCGAGGTCGCGCGCGTCCACTACCCCTTCGTGCCCTCCTGGCTCGTCCGCAACGCCTTCGACAACGGGAGCCGCATCGCCGACGTCGGAGTTCCCAAGCTCTTCTTCGTGGCCGAGAGAGACGAGGTCGTGCCCGCGGCGCAGGGCCGCCGTCTCTTCGAACGCGCCCGCGGGGTGCGCGAGCTCTACGTCATCCCCGGCGCCCGCCACAACGACACGGACGTCGTGGGCGGCGACCGGTACTGGAAGACGTGGGAGAAGTTCCTGGCCGCGCTCGCTCCCGCTCCCTCGCCCCGCACCGGGGGAAAAGGGCCGGGATGAGGGCGGCGTCTCTCAGTCCGCGAGCCGGTTGTACTTTTTCAGGATCCGCCGGAGCTCGTCGTGCGGCAGCCCGCGCACGACGTAGTCGTTGGCTCCCTTCATCGTGTCGGCGGCGACCATCGCGTTGACGATCGACTCTTCGACCGCCTGCGCCGTCGCCGCAAAGAGCGGGCTCATCCGGTCGTTCGGCAGGTCGGAAAGCGTCACGATCCCGGTCGGCCGCGCCGCCCCCGGGTTGGCCGTCGAGAACGCGAGGAAGATGTCGCCCGAGCCGTTGGCGGCGATCGAGCCGTCGCGGGCGAGACCGAGCGAGGCGCGCCGGGCGAGGCGCTTGAGCTGCGTGGGCAGGAGCGGCGCGTCGGTCGCGACGACGACGATGATCGAACCGTCCTCGTCCTCGCGCACGCCCGGGCCCGCGATCTCGCGCCCGACCGGCACGCCCGCGATCGTCAGGTCGAGCTTGCGTCCGTAGTTGCACTGGACGAGAGCCCCGACCGTATAGCCGCCGGCCTGCTCGGAGAGCTTTCGCGACGCCGTCCCGATGCCGCCCTTGAAGCCGTTGCAGACCATCCCCGTGCCCCCGCCGACGCTGCCCTCCGCGACCGGGCCCGACTTTGCCGACGACAGCGCCTGCCCGGCGTGGGCGGGCCGCACGTGAAACCCGTTGATGTCGTTCAACTCGCCGTCCCAGGTTTCGGCGACGACCGGGTTCGACCACCAGTAGCCGGTCGCGTCGGCGTTGCCCTGCGCCACGCGCCACGCGATCGTGCCCTCGTGCACGGCGCCGACGCTGTGCGTGTTCGTGATCATGACCGGCCCTTCGAGGAAGCCCGACTCTTCGACCCAGGTCGTTCCGGTCATCTCGCCCGCGCCGTTCAAGGCGAACCAGCCGGCGAAGACGGGATCGTCGAGGCTCTGACGGCCGCGCGGCAGGATCGCCGTCACGCCGGTGCGCACCGGGCCCTTGCCGACGACGAGCTTGCCCTCGCCCTCGATGAGCGTCACGTGGCCGACGGTCACGCCGGCGACGTCGGTGATCGCGTCGAGCGGACCCGGAGTGCCGTCGAACGGCACGCCGAGCTGCCGCGCCCGGGGCCTGTCGGCGGCGTGCAGGAGGGCGGCGCCCAGAAGGAGCAGGACGCCGAAACAACTCGTTCGCTTCATGCGCGGAGTCTATCCGCCCTCCGCCTCTATCGGCCTTCCCGCCCCTGTGGTAGACAGGCCGCGTGACGCGCGTCGGGATCTACGGGTTCGGGCGGATCGGGCGCAACCTCTTCCGGCTGCTCCATCGCCGCGAGGACATCCAGGTGGCCGCGATCAGCGACCTCGCCGAGCCCGCGGCGCTGGCGTATCTGCTGCAGTTCGACACGCTGCTCGGCCGCTTCGAAGAAGAAGTCGCCCTCGACGGCGGCCGCCTGCGCGCCGGCCGGCTGACGATTCCTCTGCTCTCCGGCAGGGAACAGCCGCCGATCCCGCGCTGGGGCGATCTCGGCGTGCACACCGTCTTCGAGGCGACCTCCCGGGGCCGCACGCGAGCCGACGTGGCGGCGCACCTCGAGGCGGGCGCGCGCCGCGTCATCCTCCTCGCGCCGCCGCTCGAGAAGCCCGACGTGACGGCCGTCCTCGGCTGGAACGACGCGGCGCTCGACCCGGGCCAGCGCATGGTTTCGAACGCCTCGTCGACGGTTCAGTGCGCGGTGCCGGCTCTCGCGGTTCTCCACGAGACCTTCGGCATCCGGCGCGCGATCTTCACGACGATCCACGCGTACACGAGCGCCCACCGGCTGGCCGACGTGCCCCTCGAAGACAAGCGCCGCGGCCGGGCCGCCGCCGAGAACATCATCCCGCAGGCCTCGCGTTCGCCGGCGATGCTCGTCGAGCTGATTCCGGACCTCCGCGGCCGCCTCTCGGGCTACGCGATGAACGTGCCGGTCTCGAACGGCTCGCTGGTGGACCTCGTGTGCTGGCACGAGAAGCCCGTCTCCGCCGCGGCGATCAACGAGGCCTTCCGCGCGGCCGCCGCGACCGAGCGCTGGAAGCGCGTCCTCGCCTACGAGACCGCGCCGATCGTGTCGGCCGACGTCGCCCGCTCGCCCTACTCGGCGACCTTCGACTCGCTCGCCACGATGACGCTCCGGGACCGCGTCTCGAAGACGCTTTCGTGGTTCGACTCGGGCTACGGCTATGCGCAGCGCGCCGTCGACCTCGTGGAGCGCTACGCCGCCCTGGAGGCGCGATGACGGTCCGCGTCGGCATCAACGGATTCGGCCGGATCGGGCGGAGCGTCTTTCGCATCCTGGCGGACCGGCCGGACGTCGTGGTCGCGGTCGTCAACGACCTCTTCGACAACGACCACCTCGCCTATCTCCTCAAGTACGACACCGTCATGCGGGTCTTCCCGAAGGAGGTCACGACCGACGCCGAGAGCATGACGGTCGCCGGCCGGCGCGTCCTCATGACCGCCGAGAAGGACCCGGCGCGGATCCCGTGGGGCGCGCACGGCGTCGACGTCGTCATCGAGTCGACCGGCAAGATCCTGACGCGCGAGCCGCTCGAGAAGCACCTTGCCTCGGGCGCGCGCAAGGTGGTGCTGACCGTCCCGGCCAAGGACGACATCGACGCCACGATCGTCATGGGCGTCAACGACGGCGACCTCCGGCCCGAGCACCGGATCGTCTCGAACGCGTCGTGCACGACCAACTGCCTGGCGCCGATCGCGATGATCCTCGACGAGCACTTCGGCCTCGAGGAAGGCGTCATGACGACCGTCCACGCGTACACCAACGACCAGCGCCTGGCCGACGTGCCGCACAAGGACCTGCGCCGCAGCCGCGCGGCGGTCGAGAACATCATCCCGACGACGACGGGCGCGGCGAAAACGGTCGGCAAGGTCCTGCCGCGCCTGAAGGGAAGGCTCGACGGCATCGCCGTGCGCGTGCCGGTTCCGGACGGGTCGATCGTGGACCTGACGTGCCGCCTGGCGCGCCCGGTCTCGGCCCCCGAGGTCAACGCCGCGGTCGAGGCGGCGGCCGCGGGGAAGCTCGCGCGCATCGTCGAGTACAGCGAGGTGCCGCTCGTGTCTTCCGACATCATCGGCAACCCGCACTCCTCGATCTTCGACGCGCTCTCGACCCAGGCCTCCGGCGACGGCTACCTCAAAGTCCTCGCCTGGTACGACAACGAGTGGGGTTACTCGAATCGGGTCGTGGACCTCGTCGACCGCCTTGCGGCGCTCTAGCAGCCTGGCCGCGGCGCTGGTACTCCTCGTCGGCGGCGCCGGGGCGCGCGCGGCCGACCCGCCCGGCGGCGCGCTGACGGAGAAGATCGTCTGCCGCGACGCGCCGGGCCAGGCCTACGCGCTCTACGTGCCTTCGAGCGTCTCCGCCGGCAAGCCCGCGCCGGTCCTCTACCTTCTCGACGCGCGCGGCCGGGCCCTCCTGCCGATCGAGCGCTTCCGCGCCGCGGCCGACGCGTCCGGCTGGATCCTCGTTTCGTCCTACAACTCGCGCAGCGACACCCGGGACGACCCCAACACGCCGGCCCTCCAGGCCATGTGGAACGACACGCACGGACGCCTGGCGATCGACCCGCGCCGGATCTACCTCGGCGGCTTCTCGGGCGGCGCCCGCGTCGCCGCCGCGCTCGCCGCGCAGGCGCCGCGGGCCATCGCGGGCGTCGTGGCCTGCGGCGCCGGATTCCCCGAGGAGATCCCGAAGCGCGGGTTTCCCGTGCCGTACTTCGGCACCTGCGGCGAGCGCGACTTCAACTACTACGAGATGCGCGCGCTCGACCATGCGTTGACGAAGGAGAAGGTCCGCCACCGCATCGCGTTCTTCGACGGCGGGCACGACTGGCCGCCGCCCGACCTCGCCGCGCGCGCGCTCGCGTGGCTGGAGCTGGAGGCGATGCGGTCGGGCGCGCGGCCGAAGGACGAGGCCCTCGCCGCGAAACGGCTCGCCGCGGACCTCGCCGCGGCGGCTTCCCTCGAGAGCGCCGGCGACCAGGCCGGCGCGTGGCGGCTCTACGCGGAAGCGGCCGAGGACTACGAAGGCCTCGCCGACACCGCGCCCGCCGCCGCGAAGGCCGAGGCCCTCGGCCGATCCGAGGCGGTCCGGAAGGCGCTTCGCGACGCCGCTCGGCGCGACGAGCGCGATCGCGACGCGCTGCAGACGCTCTCCGCCAGAGTCCGCGCCGCCGCGCGCGACCCCGAGATTCCGGCCGCCGCGTCTCTGGCCGCCCAGCTCGGCATCCCCGCGCTCAAGACGCGAGCGGCCTCGGGCACGCCCGAGGAGCGTCTCTCCGCCGAGCGCCTCCTCGCCAACCTCCGCGTCGAGACCGGCTTTTACCTTCCGGAGGAGATGCTCGCCCGCGGCGACGCGGCCCACGCCCGGCTGATGCTCGCCGTCGCCGTCGAAATCGACCCCGACGAGCCCCGCGTCTACTACAACCTCGCGAGCGCCGAGGCCCGGACCGGCCAGACGCGCCGGGCCCTGCGCGAGCTCGACCGGGCCGTCGCGAAAGGATTCCGGCGCTTCGACCGGCTGGACGAGGATCCCGACTTCGCGCGCCTGCGCGACGATCCGGAGTTTCGCGCCTGGCTCGCGGCGGCGCGGGCGCGTTTCCCGGCCGCCGCGCCCACGCCCGCCGCCCCCGTCAGCGCTCCATCGCCACGCGCACCAGGCGCCGGATCCTGAACCGCCGCACGAGGCGCCAGACCAGGAACCCGAGCAGCGCCCACGGCAGCGCCGCCGCGACGGCGTAGACGAGCGCCGCGACCGAGCTCGCCAGGAGCGGCAGCGCCCGGGCCAGGGCCTCGGCGAGCGGCGAGAGCGCGCTCTCGCGCAGGAACGCCCGGGGCTCGTGAATCTCCGCGGTGATCGTCGAGAGCGCGACCTGCCGGTCGTAGTAGCGGCGCTCGCCCTCGAGGAGCTCCCGCTCCTCGATCACCCGGGAGAGCTCCTTCTCCGCGGCGATCACGTCGGC
>DATJPZ010000024.1:0-16523 GCA_035506175.1 Thermoanaerobaculia bacterium
GCCAGAAAGTACGGCGTCACGGGTCCGAACCAGTACGTCACGTCTCGATAAAGCAGACCGCCCCGCGCGAGGGCGTCGGCGTACGCCCACTCGCTGCCGACGTCGATTACCGCGTCGGACCATTTCCCGCGAGACGCCAGAAACAGAATCAGCGTCGCGCCCGCGGCCGCCGCACTGAGAACGACTCTTCGCCCGACTCGACTCACGGCTTCGAGTCCTTCCTTTGCCCGATTCGCACTGTGGAACCCGTTCGGCTGCGGACTCGGTCGCCCTCGAACTCGGTCCACGAATAGTGTTCGTCGAGGTACGCGGCGATCCGCCGCCCATAGTCTTCGCCGAAGAGACTCGGGCCGTATTCGCTGGTCGGACGGAAGAGCACGACGACGGCGCGTGGCTGAGCCCGCTCGAACGCTCGGATAACGTCCCCTTCGTTGGCGTCCGTGAGATAGCCGGGCAGGAAGAGCATGTAGCGCATCGGGTTGCGCCGGCCCGACAGCGCGTTGAGGATCTCACCTTCCGGCAGGACGACGAGGCCATCGCGCGGGTCGAGCGTGTCCGCTAGCCGGCGCGACAACCGTTCGACCCGCGCGGCGAGCTCGGGCCGCGCCGACAGCATGCCGCCGGTGCCCGCGACCGCAACTCGATCGTCTTCGACGTAACTCTGGATCCTCAGCGCGAATGCGGCGGCGACCAGACCGCCCAGCGCGAGTCGAAAGAAGCGCCGGCCGCGGGACTCGAGTCCTCGGACGGCGCCGGAACGCAGGGCGACCTCGGCCAATCCCGCGGCGCAGACGAGCGCGAACACGAGCGGCGGCCCAACGTAGCCCGAGTCGCCGATGTGAAACGGGCGGCGATAGGAAAGCACAGCGCCCGCGACACCGCAGCCCGCGAGCATGGTCATCGGGCTCCTGCCCCGACGGGCCAGGCCGATGAGCGCGGCACCCACGCAGATCCAGGGGCCCCCGCTGTACGGTCTCGCTCCCCAGCCGCCGGCGACGCCGGTGGTGACCATGACCAGCAGGCACGCGCTGAGGGCCGCCGTCAGACGGCGCGTCGTTGCGGGCCCGCTCCTCCAGGCCGCAGCCGCCGAGACCGCCAGAAACACGCCGACCCAACTCGCGGCGCAATAGAGACCCTCGGCGACGCCAGCGCGCCAGTCCGCGATGCCGGAGAATCGGACGAGAAACGTCCGCGTTTCGGGTGAGAGCCCGGTCAAGAGGACGTGGCCGTCCTCGATCACGCTCTTCCAGCCTGCCGCCTTCACGAAGAACGCCAGCACGCCGCCGAACGCAACGAGAAAGGCCAGGACCGCCGCAGCGGCTGACCCGACCCCTTCGCGTCCGACCCCCTGGTCGAAGAGAATGACGGCCACGCTGACCGCGAGCGCCACCAGCCCCCACTCGGTCCGGCAGAGTCCGGCTCCCGCCGCGAGGAGTCCGACCACCGCGCTGCGGCGGATCGAAACGCGGCCGCCCGCCGCGAGGGCGATAGCGGCCAGCGAGAAGCCGGCGGCGTGCCAGATGCGATAGCCCATCCCGAGCAGCGAACCGCCCGCTTCGGGCATGAACACAAGAACGGGAATCGCGAGGGCCGTCCAAAGCCAGGCTTCGGTCTTCCCGGTCACCCGGCCGAGAGCCCATCGCAGGACGACGAGGAGGGCGGCCGAGGCGACGGCTCCGGCGACCACGAGCGCCGGGAACCCCGAGCCGAAGAGCCTGAAGAATCCCGCCTGGAAGTACGGCGTGAACGGGCCGAACCAGTAGACGACGTCGCGGTAGAGCAGCTCGCCCCGCGCCAGGGCGTCCGGGACGATCCACTCGCGGCCCGAGTCGATCATCGCGTCCGACCATTTCCCGCGCGAGACGACGAAGAGGGCCGCGGTCGCGGCGGCGACGGCCGCCCCGGCGAGCACCGCGCCCCGCCGGCTCACGGGCCGCGCCGCTCCCGCGTCGGGGCGACCCGCTCGCCGCCCTTCCAGACGCCGTCGACGTCGCGGACGCTCGAAGGACCCGCCGGGTCCGACGCGAGCACGACCAGGTCGGCGCGCTTGCCCTTCTCGAGCGTGCCCCTGTCCCCGTCGACGCCGAGCGAGCGCGCGGCGGTCTGTGTCGCCGCGCGCAGCGCTTCGAGGGGCGGCAGGCCGGCGGCGACGTAGAGCTTCATCTCGACCGAGACGGCGGCGCCCGGCAGCGCCCACATGTCCGTGCCGAGAGCAACGGGCACGCCGGCGGCGTAGAGCTTGCGGAGATTCTCCCGCAGCACGGGCAGGCGCGCGTCGACGCTGGCGAAGTTGGGATAGCGCTCGCGATAGCCCGCGGCATACGCGTCCGACCGGTAGCGCGCCACGGTTTCGGGGCGCAGAAACGCTTCGATCCCCGGCGGCCCGAGCGCGCCGGCCAGAAACCGCCGCGCGTCCGCCAGGAACTCGAAGATGTCCATCGTCGGCACGTAAGAGACGGCACGCGCCTTCAGGGCCGCGAGCGTCGCGTCGTCGATCGGGTCGAGCACCCCGTGCGCGAGCGCGTCGGCGCCGCCGGCGACCGCCGCCTTCGCGTCTTCGAGGTTCGGCGCGTGGACGATCGAGCGCATCCCCTGCGCCCTCGCCTCGGCGAGCAGCGCCTCGAGGACCGCCGGCGTCGTCTTTGGAAGCGCCTTCAGCGGCGCCCGGCACCACGCCATGTCGTCGAGCATGACCTTGATCTCGGAGCCGCCGAGCTCGCGCGCGCGGCGCACCGAACGGCGCGCCTCCTCGGGCGTCGCCGGAAAGCGGTTCAGGTTCGGGTCCGCGGGCTCGTCCCGCCCCCACCAGCCGCCGCGCACCGTGAAGATGGGCGCCGCGGGAAAGACTTCCGGGATGTCCTTCCGCGTCCGCGACTCGGCGGCGAGCTTCTGCGAAGCGGCGACGTCCTCGGCCATGAGGCGCACCGACGTCACGCCCCATTGGAGCATCGTCTGGAGGTCCGCGTCCGACTCCGCGTGAACGTGCGCGTCGATCAGGCCCGGCACGATCCACCGCCCTTCGCCGTCGATGACCCGGGCGCCCGCCGGCAGCTTCGCCAGCGCCTCGGGCGTCGCCGCGCCGACCGAGACGATGCGGCCGTTTTCGACGACGAGCAACGAGCTCGGAATCGGCGGCGCGCCCGTCCCGTCGACGAGGGTCGCTCCGCGAAATGCGATGGTCACGCCGAGCAGGATCCTTCCGCTCAATGGTTCTGGGTCAACGCTGAGCGCTGTCCGCTGAACGCTACTTGGCGTCGAGCGCGTGTTCCTTCTCGCGCTCTTCTTCCTCGACCTCGACCGGGTAGAGCCCCGTGAAGCAGGCCGTGCAGGTCGCCTGCTGCGGCCGGCCGAACGCTTCGAGCATGCCCTCGACCGACAGGTAGCCGAGGCTGTCGGCGTCGATGAAGCGCCGGATCTCGTCGACCGACTGGTTGGCCGCGATCAGCTCGCCGCGCGTCGGCGTGTCGATCCCGTAGTGGCAGCTGTTCATCGTCGGCGGCGAGGAGACCCGCACGTGGACCTCGCGCGCCCCGGCCTCGCGGAGCATCTTCACGATCTTGCGGGACGTCGTGCCTCGGACGATCGAGTCGTCCACGAGCACGACGCGTTTGCCCTCGACGACCTCGCGCACCGGGTTCAACTTGACCTTGACGCCGAAGTGGCGGATCGCCTGCTTCGGCTCGATGAAGGTCCGGCCGACGTAGTGATTTCGGACGAGGCCCAGGGCGAACGGGATGCCCGACTCCTCGGCGAAACCGAGCGCCGCGTACATCCCGGAGTCCGGCACCGGCACGACGACGTCGGCCCTGGCCGGATGCTCCCGGGCGAGGCGCCGGCCGAAGCCCTGGCGCGAGGCCGCGACGCTGCGCCCGAAGACGCGCGAGTCCGGCCGCGCGAAGTAGACGTGCTCGAAGACGCAGGGCGTCGAGATCGGAAACGCGAAGCGGTGCGACGTGAAGCCGTCGTGCGAAAGCTGGACGATCTCGCCCGGCTCGACGTCGCGTTCGTAGCTCGCGCCGATGAGGTCGAAGGCGCAGGTCTCCGACGCGACCACGGGCGACCCTTCGCGGATCCCGAGCGTCAGCGGGCGGATCCCGTTCGGATCGCGCACCGCGAAGATGCCGTCGCGCGAGAGGATGACGAGCGAGTAGGCGCCGCGGACCTCGGACAGCGCTTCGGCGATCGCGCCGGCGAGCGTCGGCGCTCCCGAGCGCGCGATCAGGTGCAGGATCACTTCGGAGTCGGACGTCGTCGTGAACAGGGCCCCTTTTCCCTCGAGCGCGGTGCGGATCTCCCGCGCGTTGACGAGGTTGCCGTTGTGCGCGAGGCCGAGCGGGCCGCGCCCCGTGGCAAAGACGATCGGCTGGGCGTTGGCGAGCAGCGACGCGCCGGCCGTCGAGTAGCGCACGTGACCGATCGCCGTCCGGCCGGGCAGGCGCGACAGGCGGGCCTCGTCGAAGACGTCGGCGACGTAGCCCATCTCGCGCTCGACGTGAATCTCGCCGCCGTCGAGCGAGGCGATTCCCGCCGACTCCTGGCCCCGGTGCTGGAGAGCGTAAAGCCCGAGGTATGCGAGGTTTGCGGCGTCGTCCGAGTCGGCGACGCCGAAGACGCCGCATTCGTCGGAGAAACCTCCCCGGTACGCCATTGGAAGCCAATCTTAACACTCGAGACTGCGCGGCTGTTCCCGACGCGCGCCTCGAGTGCGCCGCGCTATCGCAGACCGTCGACGAGGAAGAGATCGTCGAGCAGCCGCTCGTAGGAGCTCACGAACGAGCTGCCGTCGGCCGAGAGAAGCACGCGGCGCGCGGCGCGGGTTGCGCCTTCCGCCGGCGCGAGCATGACCCAGGGCGCGCGGCGGCCGGCCGCGAGGTCGATGCGGGCGATCGTGCTCGCGTTGCGGTCGCCGTCGCCGCCGTCGGCGGCGACGAAGAGACCGCGCCCGTCCGCCGTGAAGCGAATCGGCGCGTCGCCGGCGCTTCCGCCCGGGACCTCCACGCCCTCGCCGCCGCCGATCGGATAGAGCATCGGGCCGCGTCCCGGTTCCGCGGCGGCGACCGACGCGCCGTCGGGCGAGACGGTCCAGTCGCCGGAGACGCCCTCGGGCGTAATCGGGCGCGGCGCTCCGCCGTCGAGGGGCTGCACGTAGAGGCGCGTCGCGCGTCCCGGCAGGTTCGCGGCGAGCACGAGGCGCTCGCCTCCCGGAAGCCACGCGGCGCGCTCGACGCGCGCGAAGGCGGCCGTGCGGACGCGGCGCGATTCGCCGGCGCCGGTCGGCAACAGGACGAGTTCCGACGGCGACGCCGGGTCCGACGAAAGCGCCCACTTCCCGTCGGGCGAGAGCGCCAGGGCGTGCCCCTCCCCGAGCCGGACCGCCGCCGCTTCGCCGGCCCTGCGCACGTAGACGGCGCACGCGGCGCCGCCGCCCTCGCCGGCCTCGTCGAAGAGGACGGTTTCGCCGTCGTCGGCGACGTCGACCGGGCGGGACCGGTCGTGCCAGGAGATGTCGCGCGCCTTCGCCTCGCCGGCGAGCTTCGCCATCATGCCCTCGCGCGCGTGCTCTTCGGACATCAGCACTCGTCCTTCCCGGGAAATGTCGTGCAGCGTGAGCGAGCCGGGGACCCGCGCGACCAGGCGCCGGTGGCCGCCCAGGGTCACGGCGTAGAGCGCCCGCGACCCCCCCGAAACGGCCGCCGTGAACCAGACTTCGCCGCCGTCCGGCGCCCAGGCGAGGCCGCGCACCGAGCACCACCCGGCCGACAGCGTGCGGCGCCGCCCCTCGCCGTCGACGACGGCGACGTCGCCGGCGTCGTCGTCGCGCACGGGGTGCTCGACGAAGGCGACGAGGTCGCCGTCCGGAGCGACGCGGACGTCGCCGAGCGACCCGGCGGCGGTCTCGTACCGGACGCGGCCCGGCGGGAACTCGAGACGCTGACGGCCCCCGGAGGAACGGACGACGGCGAGGCTCGCGCCGTCGGGAGCGAAATCGGCCGCCTCGACCCCTTCGAGGGTCTCGCGAGGCGCGCCGCCGGCGAACGACGCGCGGGCGAGCGTGCCGCGCGTCGAGAAGAGGCCGTCGGTCCGGGGCGACAGCTGCAACGCCAGCTCCCCCGCCGAGGAGACGGCGAGCAGGTTCGACGGCGGCACGGGCAGCTCGGCGGACTCGGGCGTCTCCGGGCGCGTCGTGTAGGCGCGGATCGGCCCCCCGTTCCACGCGGCGCCGTAGACCACGGTCCGACCGTCGGGCGCGAAACGCGCCGACCAGATCGTGCCGTCCCGGAAGGTGAGCCGCCGGAAAGACGGCGGCGCCGGCGCGCGCGCGCTCGTGCCGAGCAGGTATGCCGACGCGACGAGGGCCGCGAAGGCCGCGGCCACGCCCGCCGAGAGACTGCGCCGCGCGCGGCGGGGCTCGGCCTTCAACAGCAGCGGCGCGCCGTCGGCGCCGCTGTCGATCTGCGAGAAGTGGTCGCGCACGCTCGCGAGATCGCGCGCGAGATCCCGCGTCGAGGCGTAGCGTTCATCGGGCAGCTTGGCGAGGCAGCGCTCGACGATCCAGAGCAGGGGCACCGGCGCGCGTGGGCACAGCGCGGCGAGCGTTTCGGGCTCGTCGCGGATGACCGCGGCGAGCGTCTCGGCGCGGGTGCCGCGCTGGAACGCCCGCTTTCCGGACAGCATCTCGTAGACCAGGGCGCCGAAGGCGAACTGGTCCGAGCGGCAGTCGACCGCCTGCCCGCTCGCCTGCTCGGGCGACATGTACCCCGCGGTGCCGACGACCGCCCCGCGCGCTTCCTCGGTCAGCGTGAGGTCCTCGCCGTGCGAGCTTGCGCCAGGCTCCCGCGCCTCGACTCGCGCGAGGCCGAAATCGAGGATTTTCGCGAACCCGTCCCGGTTGACCATGACGTTCTCGGGCTTGAGGTCCCGGTGCACGATGCCCGCGTCGTGCGCCCGCGCCAGGGCGTCGGCGAGCTGCGCCGCGACGTGGAGCGCCTTGCGCACGGGCAAGGGACCCGCGTGAAGCATCTCGCGCAGCGTGCGGCCCTCCACGAGCTCCATCACGATGAAGGGACCGGCGGCGTCGTGGCCGACCTCGTGGATGGTGACGATGTTCGGGTGGTTCAGCGCCGAGGCCGAGCGCGCCTCGGTCTCGAACCGCGACAGACGCGACGCGTCATGGGCCACCGCTCCCGACAGCGCCTTGACCGCCACGTCCCGGCCGAGGCGCGTGTCGCGGGCGCGGTAGACCTCGCCCATGCCCCCCGCGCCGAGGCGCGCCACGATCCGGTACTGCCCGAATTGCGTTCCAGCGACGATCTGCATGGCTCCTCGGGACGGGGCGGAACCCATGGCCAAGATACGTGGCCGACCGCGCGTGGTTGCGCGGCCGGTGACGGAGTCGCGGTTCCGGGGGACGGGATGCGGGATCCCGGATTCCGGAGGCGAAGCGGTCACTCCAGAACGGTCGCCGTCGAGCCTGCCGCGGCGAAACGGCGCAGCGTCAGCGACGCCGGTCCGACCCGGATCACGTCGCCGTCGGCGAGCGGCTCGGAGGCCGCGATCCGTCGGCCCCGCAGCCACGTGCCGTTCTTGCTCCCCAGGTCCTCGAGGCGGGCGCCCGGCGCGCCCACGAGGATGCGGGCGTGGTGCCGCGAGACCGTCGCATCGTCGATCGCGACCGTGCAGGCGGGGTCGCGGCCGAGCAGGCTCTCGCCCTCGACGAGCGCGAATTCGCGAGCGCCCCACACGAGGCGGAAAACGGCGTCCTCGTCCGCGGCGGCGACGGCTCCGTCCGAAAGGGCGTAGCCGACGCCGTGCACGGTGCGCAGGAAGCGCGGCTCGCGCGCGTCTTCGCCGATCCCGCGCCGGATCTCGGCGACGAGGCCCGCGAGATTCGCCTCGCCGACGAACGTGTCCGGCCAGAGCGTCTCGAGAATCGCGTCCTTCGACATCGCGTGCGGCCGCTTCGTCACGAGCAGGGCGAGAACGTCGAACGCGCGGGGAGACAGATGCACCGCGCCGTCGCCGCGCCACACCTCGCGGCGCACCGCGTCGAACGTGCAATCTCCGAATCGAACCCGCATCGGCGACCCTCACCAAAAAGCCAGGAAATCCAAAGCGGATCCTCAAGACCCGCCGCCCTCTCCGGAGCGACCGTCACGGATAGCGGCGGAGGCGCCTCGCGAATTCCCGACCCGGCGCTCTCTTCCGCCCGTGAGGCGCGATGGCGATGCGGCGCGAGGGCTCGAGCGGGCGGCGAGGCCTGCGCGCCGCCGCCGGGCTCGCCGTGGTCGCGGCGCTCGCGGCGCCTCTCGCCGCCGAGACGGGCACGTCGCTTCCCGCGTCGGGCGCGCCGACGCTCGGCATCCCGTTCTTCGTGGATCGCAGGCTGGGCGCGGGATTGAACGATTCTCTCGAAGAAGCGGCGCGCCGGCTCTCCGACAGCCGCTGCCAGGAAGTCCTCGCCGACTTCGCCGACGGCTCGGGGCGCCGGCTCGACGAGAACCTCCACGCCATCGGCCAGAGCATGCCGGCGTACCTCGGCCTGGTCCTCTTCTACGACGGCACCGCGACCGAGCCGTGCGAGAACGAGCGCGTCCTCGCCTGGACGTCGCCGGGCAGCCGCGCCGTGCACGTCTGCTGGAGCCAGTTCGCGTACTGGCAGCGCGCGAACCCCGGGTACGCGGCCACGATCATCATCCACGAGGCGCTGCACACGCTCGGGCTGCGCGAGAGCCCGCCGACGCCGGGCGCGATCACCGCGAAGGTCATGGAGCGGTGCGGCAAGTGACGCGCTGGAGGCCGCGCAGGAACTCCGCCACGGCGCGCGCGAACGCCTCCGGCTGCTCGCGCTGCGGCAGGTGGCCCGCGTCGGGAATGAGGACGAGTTGCGAGCCCGGGAGAAGGGCGTGGACTCGCGCCGCGTCCGCCGCCGGAATCAGGCGATCCTCGCGGCCCCAGATCACGAGCGCCGGGCAGCGCACGCGGCCCTCGACGCCGCGGTGCGGCCTCGGGTCCGAGCGGATCGCCGCGAGCGCGGCACGGCGGGTCCCGGGCACGCGGAGGGGCCGCCACGCATCGTCGACGACGTTTTCCGTGACGCGCTCGGGCCGCGCGAAGAGGCGCCGCCGCAGCCCGCGCGCGACGAGGGCGCGCGTGGCGAGCGCGAGGGCCAGCTCGCCGAGCAACGGCAGGCGCATCGCGCGGATCGGCCAGTCCATCGGCATTCCGGGCGTGGCCGGCGCCGCGAGCACGAGAGCCGCGATTCGCTCGGGATGATCCGCCGCGGCGAGCAGCGCCGCGCCGCCGCCGAACGAGTTGCCGACGAGGATCGCCCGGTCGATTCCCCGGGCGTCGAGAAACGCCACGAGCGAACGCCCCTCGCCAGCCGCCGTGTAGTCGTACGGCCAGGGGCGATCCGAGGCGCCGAAGCCGGGAACGTCGACCGCAATCGCCGGGTGTCCGGCGGAGGCCGGCCCGAGCACCGCTCCCCAGGTCGCCGACGAGGCCAGGTGACCGTGAATGTAGAGCACCGGAATTCCCTGACCGCCGATCTCGCGCGAGTGCCAGCGGACCCCTTTGACGAGCGTGTCGCGCTCGAGGATTCCCGTCGTGGACGCCGCGCTTTCCACCATGCCCCCGATTATTTCCGATCCCGATAGACTCCACCGCCATGCCGACCTGGAAGCTCACGGTCGAGTACGACGGCACGCGCTATCGCGGGTGGCAGTCCCAGAAGAACACGGACCGCACGGTGCAGGCGGTGCTCGAGCGCGCGGCGCGGGAGGTCCTCGGCGAGGACGCGGCCATCGGCGGCG
Organism: Thermoanaerobaculia bacterium; assembly: GCA_035506175.1. Lineage (GTDB taxonomy): Bacteria > Acidobacteriota > Thermoanaerobaculia > UBA5066 > Gp7-AA6 > DAHUXD01. The sequence continues at coordinate 9,813 of DATJPZ010000024.1, forward strand.
CCGGACGCACCGACGCCGGCGTGCACGCGCTCGCCCAGGTGGCGCATCTGAAGGCCCGGCGGGCGATGCCCGAGACCGAAATCGCCTGGAAGGTCAACGAGCGTCTCCCCTTCGACGTGCACGTGCTCGCGGCCGAACCCGCGCCGCCGCGATTTCACGCGCGCCACGACGCGAAATCGCGAACGTATCTCTACCGGATCTCGCGGCGCCGCACCGCGTTCGGAAAGCCCTTCGTCTGGTGGGTCAAGGACCGCCTCGACGCGGCCGCGATGCGCCGGGCCGCAAGACTCTTCGAGGGCCGCCACGACTTCGCGTCCTTCTGCGAGAACCCCGAAGGGCAGGAGTCCACGATCGTCGTCGTCGAGAAGTGCGAGGTGCGCGAGGAGGGCGACGAGATCCATTTCCGGATCACGGCGTCGCACTTCCTGTGGAAGATGGTGCGCCGCCTCGCGGGAACCCTCGTCGAGGTCGGCCGCGGCAAGCTCGACGCCGCCGGGATCGAGAGGCTGCTGAAGGAGCGATCCGCGGCGCCCGCGAAGTGGACCGCGCCGCCGTCGGGCCTGTTCCTGGAGCGTGTGACCTACTGACGGGGAGTCGCCGCGGGCGGGCGCGCGGCGAGCTCCAGCAGCGCGAGCGCGCCCGGCTCCCGCTGGAGAACGGCCGTGCCGTAGCCGTCCTTCGTCAGGAAGTCGAAGGACGCCTCGTTGTACGCGATCGACGGCGGCAGCCGGTCCCGGCGGTAGCGCCAGGTCTCGCGCCGGCCCTGGATCCTCTCGGAGCTCTTGGCCTCGAGCGACACGGACTGGAGAGTCACCCTGCCGTTGACCTCCTTGACGAGCTCCTGTCCCGGCGCCGCCCGCGCCGTCTGAATCGGGTCGTCCTCGCTCTTCAACGATCCGGTGACGACCGCGCTCGGAGGGCCCATGAGGACGAACACCATGCCGCGATCCGTTTCGCTTCCCCGCTTCTCGCCCTGTGCGAAGGCCGCGTTCGCAAACTGGATCCGGCGCTCGATCTCGGCGCGGTACTCGTTCTCGGGCGTCTCGGGCGTCGGATCCCGGCGCTGCCAGAAGAGGGCGACGAACTCGGCCCGGGCCACGGTGTCGCCGAGTCCCTGCCACTGCGCCTTCTCTTCCGCGGTCATGAGGAACCGGACCGCGCCGTCGGCCCAGTTCTCGTCGGCCGCGGCGGCAGACGCGGGAGTCGCTCGAAAGCGCGCGTAGGCTTCCGCGAGCCCGGACTCGGCGCCGCCCGCCGGCGCGGACGATTGATGGACCTCGTCGCGCGCTTCGGCGAACGCCTCGAGAACCGGCTTCGGGTACATCGAGGGATCGAGCCTCGAGGCGGGCGCCGACGCCAGGTATGTCTTGAATTCCGCCACCGCCTCGCTCTTCCGGCCGAGCGCCGCGAGATCGGCGCCTCGATAGAAGGCGACGGACGGCGCGATCTTCTCGCGGGCCGCCTCGAGACCGGGCGCGCGGGCCGCCGCGTCGAGCTTTTCGAGCGTGGCGAGGGATTCGGCATAACCGCCGCCGCGGAACTGCGCCTTCGCCTTCGCGAAGAGCTCGGTCATCGCCGCGATCCGGGGGTCCTCCGCCCGCGCCTCCGAAAGCGCGAGCAACGCCGCCAGCGCTGCCATCCCCGCGCGATGCCGGAGCCTGACCATGTTTCGCTCTCCGCGAATCCTACGCCCGGACCGCGGGCATGCCGCCGCGCCTGAATCGTCAAAAGGAGATACGGAGTGCGGCCCGAAACAGGCGAGGATCCTGACGGCTGACGACCGCCTGCCAATTGTGCCCCTGGTAATCGGGCGGGGCCACCGGATCGTAGATCGTGTCGGGATAGCCGGGGGGATTCGCGTTGCGGTAGATCGTCCAGCGGTACGTCACGATCTGGCTGTTGAACAGGTTGAAGAGATAAAGCTGAGCCGTGACGGTCACCGGGCCGATCGCGAACGGGTAGCCGGCCGTCAGGTTGGCCGCCCAGAGCGTGGGCAGGCGCCCCTGTGAGCCACGCATAACGAGATAGACTGGCACAGTGAACGGCAGGTTCACATGCGCGAACCCGATCCGATTCGTCGGACTACCGGACTGCACGTACGCTCCCAGACCGACGAACGCCTTGAACGGAAACGTATAGCTCAAATCCAATCGGGCCGACTGCGGGTGATCGCCGGTGAGATCGCCGTAGTTGTTCTTGCTGAACTCAGGGTAGTCGAAGTCTGCGAGGATTCCGGGGTCCGTCTGGCCGAACTCGCTGACGAGGCCCTCGTAGTTGCCGCGCAACGAGGAATACGTGTACGACGCCTGAACGAAGAGCCGGTCACCGATGGTCTGCCGGGCAAGGATCTCGATCCCGCGGTAGATACGCTTGGCGGCCGGCATCGCAGCGCCCGTCTCGGAGCAGGCGTTGTACGGGTCGTCGAGACCGTTGCAGGTCGGCACGTCACCGCGCGCGTAGCGGCCCGACGAGCCCGGGTTTGCGATCGCACAGCTGTTGTAGTCGTTCAACGTCGGGTTGAGGTCGCAGCGGTCCTCGATCGTCCTGCCGAGGCTGCGGTAGGTGCCCTTGAGCCCGACGGCGAGCGTCGGCGTCAGTGCTCGCTCAAAGCCGACGGTCAGCTCGTCCTGGTAGATCCCCTTCAGGCCGGCATCCACCGGCGTCGCATAGTCGTTTCCGGTGATCAGCGGATCAGGGTGCTTGACGACGCCGAGCGCTTGAGCCGTACCCAGGGGATCGAAGTTGAAGGTCGATACGTTGTAGGTCGGGATGCCGAAAGACTTCGCGAAGTCCAGGGGCAGCGCGTCGTAGAAACGCCCGACCGACGCATAGGCTCGCGTCCTGCCGTCGTTCCAGGGATCCCAAACGACCCCGACGCGCGGCTGCCACTCGTTCGACGTCTCCAGGACGGTCGTCCCGACCATGTTCTTGAAGGTCTGCTGATCGAAGCGCACTCCCGCGTTGATGGTCAGGTTCGGGGTCACCCGGAAGGCGTCCTGGCCATAGAAGCTAAGCTGTTGCCCGCGGGGCGCCTGGGGGGCGGCGACGGGCGTCAGTTCGGTCGGGCTTCGGGAGAAGAAATCGTGGCGATAGTACTCCTGGCCGTACTCGTTCAGCAGGCTGACTGTCTGGCCGCCCGTGTAGTAGTTCAGCGCCGTTTGCTCAACGGTCTGATACTCGCCGCCGGCTTTGACCTCGTGATTGCCGACGTAGAACGTCGCGCTGCCGCCGTACTGAACGCGCTTGGACCGGGCATTGTCGGTCGTCCCGTTGACGAAGCCCAGCCCTCCCGAAACCTGGGGGGGGTCGTCGCGGGTACATGGAATGTCGGGTGTTCCGCCCTCACATCGGCCATCCGAATTTTGAACGGCTGCCCCGGCTCCGGTGGCCTCGAGGCCGTAACTGTCCCGGTGCTCCGACGCCTGCAGCGACATGAACACATGGGTACCGAGGAGCTGATCGAGACGAAGGGCGCCGTCGAGCCCACCGTAGGTTCGGTTGCATTGCCAGGTCCCCGGATCGCTGCTGCTGATCGGGTCGCCGCAAGCGGCGCCCGAGGCGGACGTCGGGTCGGAGAAGACCGTTCCGACGAACGTGGTGGAGCTCGAGACGTTGACGCTCAGCTTGCCACCGTACATGGAAGTGACCGTGGCGAGCGGAAAGGCGGCGGGGTTACTCGGATCCTGACGATCCGAGATCGTCGACGGCGTGTCGACGCGATTGTACAGTCCGTAGAACCACACCCGGTCCTTCACCAGAAACCCGCCGAGGTCGACGCCGAAATCGAAGTTGTTTCCCGGCGTCACCAGGATGTCGTTTCGCGAAAAATCCACCCCAGGCGTGAATGGCAAGGGGTCGGCGCGCGTCGACCCGGAGTCGTAATAGACGAAGGCCGCGCCGTGAAAGGCGTTGCCTCCCGACTTCGTGGCGACGTTGATCACGCCGCCGAGAGCGCCCCCGTACTCGGCCTGGTAGCCGCCGGTCTTGACCTGCAACTCCTGGACGAACTCTTCGCTCAAGAGCTTGCCCTGGGTCCCGTAGACGACGTCGGTCGTGTTGATCCCCTCGATCAGCCAGAGGTTCTCGGCGGACGTCGATCCGTCGATCGTCAGCGGGAGGACGCGGCCATGAGTGCTGCCGAGATCCGAAGAAACACCCGGATTGAGTTGAACGATGGAGGCGTAGTTGCGGCCGACAGGAAGGCTCATGTACAGCCGACCCGAGTAAGTCGTCCCGGTCGTCGTCGAGGTGGCGTCGACGACGGGCGCCCTGCCGGAAACCTCCACCCGCGCTTCCGCCGAAAGCGTGAGCGTCAGATCTACTGTTGCCGTTGCGTCGATCCACACCACCGTGGTCGTCTCCACGGGACGGAAACCGGGTAGCGCGGCTTTGACCCCGTACGAACCCGGAGGCACTGCCGGAAAGCGGTATCGACCACGTGTGTCCGTGACCGTGATGCGGGCGCCTTGCAGGTTCTCGCTCGTGACTTCCACCGTCACGCTGGGCATCGCGGCCCCGGCGACGTCGACCACGCGGCCGACGATCGATCCTGTCGTTTGGCCGGACAGGAAACGTGAAGACACGGCGTAGACGAAGACGCCCGTCTCGACAAGTCGGCGGAATCCCTGTCTGCTCCGCATCACTTCCTGACTGCTTGAAACACGGCCGCGCGCAGGATTCGGACGGCTCGGCGTGGATCTCCCTTGATTCTGTTCCCCGACTCAGAACCGGGTCAAGATCGCCGAGAGGGCACCGGGAAAAGGCAGGGACGGGGCAGGAACTCGTTCGACCGACGGCGCGCGAAGAGGCGGGAACCCTAGCGCAATCCTTCGACGAGAAAGAGATCCGACAAGTCGCGGGAGCAGTTGTAGGCGTAAGACTTCCCGTCGGGCGTGAGGACGAGATCGCCGTTCCAGATGCCGACGGGGTCCTGCGGCATGATCGTCTTCCACGGTTCGCGCTTCCCGGTGGCGAGCTCCACGCGCGAGACGCGGAAAGGAAGTTGCGTCGGGTCCCAGGCGTAGACATACCGGCCGTCGGCGCTCCAGTTTCGCCAGACGAAATCGACGCCTTTGCGCAAACCCGCGACCGGACGCTTCGGGCCTCCATCGACGGGATAGATCCAGTAGCCATCCTCCTCGACGAGGACGAAGCGTCCGTCGGGCGAGATCGACGAGCTCTCCGTGTGAAGACCATCCGGTGTCAGCGGACGGGGCGCGCCTCCAGCGACGTCCTGAAGATAGAGCCGGGCGCCATGGCCCTTCTCGTGTGCTCCGAAAAGCAGTGTCCGCCCGTCTCCGGACCATCGAAAGTCCAGGCGCTTGTACCCTTCGATGTTGCCGGCCTCGAGTGCTCTTTCCTCGCCGGCGCCCGTCGGGACGAGAACCAGGCGCGACGGGGGCCCCGGACGCACGACGGCGGCCCACTTCCCGTCGGGCGACAGCTCCGACGCGAATCCCTCGCCGAGCTTCTTGGGAGGGGTGCCATCCGTCCGGAGCAGGTAGAAGCTGCCCCGCTCATCGTCGAGAAGAGCCTTCCCGTCGGCGGAGATGCCCATCACGTTCGCGTTGCCGAAGACGGTCAGGTTCTTCTCGCGGGGGTCTCCGAACGAGGCGACCCAGACCTCGCTGCGGTAGTTGTCCAGGCCGATCAGCATGCGACCGTCCGGCGAGACGTCCTTGACGGCCACCACGCGGGGCAGCCGAAAGAGTTCGCGTTCCTTGCCCGCGAGGTTCATCGCGGTGAGGGAACCGCCATCGCTGAAGAGGACTTCCTCGCCGGAGGGGCTCCAGGCCAGACCCCCGACGGCGAACCCGTGCCGTCCCTCGCGCGATGCGACCAGTTGCCTGCCGGACAGGTCCGTCACATGGACTCGGTCGTCTTCGACGAAAGCCACCCTCTCGCCCGACGGAGAGAACCGCGGAAAAATCGCCGGCCCTTCGTGAATCACCTTTCCCACCGGGAACTCCATCCGATCCCCCCGGATGATCAACATCCCCTTCCCGTCGGGAGCCCACTCCGCGAACCGAACGTCTTCCGCGACCTCTCGGGGAGTTCCCCCCGCGAGAGGTACGGTCGCCAGGGTCCCGCCGGCGAACCACCAACCGGCGCCGATCGGCCACTTGCCCGAAACGACGGCGAGATCTCCGCTCGAGGAAACGGAAAGCAGGCTCGCATCGGGCAGGTCGAGCCTCTGCGACTCGGGCGCCTCCGGCCGCGTCAGGAAGAGGTGCGGAGCCTTCCCGTCCCAGTGCGCGCTGTAGATGACCGTTCGGCCGTCCGGCGAGAACCGCGCCGCGTCCACGAAACCGAGACCGAATGTGAGCCGCTGGAACGTGGGGAGCCGGGCCGCCGGCGCCTTCCAGAGCAGCCGACCTCCGGAGAGGCTCGCCACGACGAGGGCCGCGGCGGCGAGCGCGAGTTTCCAGCCCCTTGCTCGCCGCGGCGCGACGGCCGCCGCAGTGCCAGAGCTGACCTCGGAAAGATGACTCCCGACGGTCGCGAGCTCTCGCGCGAGGTCCCTCGTCGAGGCGTAGCGATGCTCGGGGTCCTTGGCCAGGCAGCGTTCCGCGATCCACCGCAGCGGCGGCGGGACCTGAGGGTTGATCGACCCGATCGGCGGCGGCTCTTCGTTGAGGATCGCACCGAGCGTGTCCACGCCCGTCTTCTTCAGAAACGCCCGCTTGCCCGTGGCCAGCTCGTACAGAATCG
>DATJPZ010000025.1:0-50356 GCA_035506175.1 Thermoanaerobaculia bacterium
CGAATTCCGCGTCGTCGCTCCGAAAACGCGAGAGACCTGACCCCGAGTACGGCATCCGGTAAGCGCCGGTCCGGCTGCCCGACCGGCTTGGCTTTGGCGCCCGTTTGTTATATTCATCGGGGTCCATAGCTCAGCGGTCCAGAGCCACCGGCTCATAACCGGTCAGACCCCGGTTCGAATCCGGGTGGACCCACCAGACGATGGAAGGCGGAAGGCGATTTTGAGGATCCTGATCCGAGACCGAAACAACAAAGCGTCGAGAGACCAAGGGTGTTCCGCAAACGGAGCACCCTTTTTCATTTCCGGGGAGCGGCCGTGACCGACCTGCTCGAGCAGCTCTACCGGCTCCAGACTCGCATCCGGTTCGTCCAGGAAAACGAGCGCCGCCGCGACACCGTCCCCGAGGATCTCGTCGAGGTCGACCGCGAATTCCAGGACAAGGTCCAGGCCGTCGCCGCGCTCAAGGCGCGCCTGACGGAGGCCGAGCTCGAGAAGCGAAAGGCCGAGGGAGAGCTCGGGGAGCACAAGGAAAAGCTCAAGAAGTACCAGGGTCAGCTCCGCAGCGTGCAGTCCTCGCGCGAGTATTCGGCGGCGCTGAACGAGATCGACGGCGTCGAGAAGCTTATCCGGACGACCGAGGACCGCTTCCTCGAGCTCGAGGAGGAGATCGAGAAGGCGCGCGCCGAGCTCACGGAGCGCGAGGCGACCCTGCCCGCCGAGACCGAGCAGCACGAGGAGCGGATGAAGGACTGGCGCGCCGAGCAGCGCGCGATCAACGAGCAGCTCGCCGGCGCGCGCGAGGACATCGCCCGTCTCGAGGCCGAGATCCCGCCGAGAGACCGCGCGGAGTTTCGCCGCCTGATCGAGAAGAAGCACGGGCTCGCCGTCGCGCTCGTCGTCAACGGCTCCTGCGCCGCCTGCCACGTCAAGATCCGCCCCGCGGCGCTTCAGATCCTGAAGCAGGGCCGCGAGATCGTTTACTGCGACACCTGCAAGCGGATCCTCTACTACGAGCCGGCGAGCTCGTAACGCGTGCGCTTCCGGGCCTTCATCGACGGCGCCGCGCGCGGCAACCCCGGCCCGGCCGGCGCGGGCGTTTACGTCTCGGCCGAAGGCGAGCAGCCGGCCGAGGAGCACTTCGAGGCGCTCGGCAAGACCACCAACAACGTCGCCGAGTACCGCGCGCTCCTGCTCGCGCTGAAGCGGGCCGAAGAGCGGTCGGCGTCGGAGGTCTCGATCGCCTCGGACAGCCTGCTCCTCGTGCAGCAGATGCTCGGCCGCTATCGCGTCAAGGCGCCGCACCTGCAGACGCTGCACGCCGAGGCCTTCGAGCGCGCCAAGCGCTTCCGGCGGTTCGCGATCGCCCACGTGCCGCGCGAGGACAACAAGAAGGCCGACCGCCTCGCCAACCTCGGCGCCGACGCGAGCGAGCGGGACCTCGGCGGGGAGCGCTTCCACCGGGAACCATGAGCGGCGCGCCGCTGGCGGAGATCACGCGCCGGCGCGCGGAGATCCTGGAGGCGATCGCGCGCTCGGCCGCGCGAGCCGGCCGCCGCCCCGAGGACGTCGCGCTGATGGCGGTCACGAAGGGCCAGAGCGTCGAGACCGTCCGCCGCGCCGCGGCCGCCGGACTCACCCTCTTCGGCGAAAACCGCGTGCAGGAAGGCGCGGCGAAGATCGAAGCCCTCGGCGCCGAATTCCCGGCGATTTCCTGGCGCCTGATCGGCCCGCTCCAGACGAACAAGGCGAAGTCGGCGCTACAATGGTTCGCAGCGGTGGAAAGTCTGGACAGGGAAAGACTTGCGACGCGCCTCGAGGCCCTTCTGGCCGGGGCGCCCGGCCGACGGGTGCTGCCCGTCCTGATCGAGGTCAACGTCGGCGGCGAGGCCTCGAAATCAGGAGTCGGGCCGGGCGAGGTTTCCGGCCTGATGGAAGCGGCGCTCGGCTGTCCTCACCTCGCGGTCCGGGGGCTGATGGCCGTTCCTCCATACGACGCCGACCCCGAGAAATCGCGCCCGCATTTCCGGCGGCTCGCCGGGCTCCGCGACCGGCTCGCGGCCGACTTCGGGCGGCCGCTGCCCGAGCTCTCGATGGGGATGAGCCACGACTTCGCGGTCGCCGTCGAAGAAGGCGCGACGGAGGTGCGGGTCGGCACCGGGCTCTTCGGGCCGCGGGAGACGGCGTGAGCGTCGGCGGGTCGGCCGCGGGAGCCTTCGTGGACGTGATCCTCTACGCGCTTCACGCGCTCCAGTGGATCGTGATCATCGCCGCGCTGGTGTCGTGGGTCAGCCCCGACCCGCGCAACCCGATCGTCCGCTTCCTGTGGGCCGTCACCGAGCCGATGTTCCGCCCGTTTCGCCGTCTCGTGCCGCCGTCGCGGACGGGGGGCATCGACCTCTCGCCGCTCTTCGTGCTGCTGCTGATCTACCTCGTCTCGCGTTTCGTCGCGAGGCTCGCTTTCTCGATGTGACCCGACCGCCCAGGAGGACCGCATGCGCCCACGGATGACCCCGCTCGAGATTCAGAAGCGCGAGTTCTCGCGCAAGTGGAAGGGCTTCGACCCGGTCGAAGTCCAGCAGTTCCTGACCGACGCCGCCGAGGACATGGAGAGGCTCGCCCGCGAGAACTCCGACCTCGACGCGCGGCTGCGGAGCCTCGAGCAGGAAAACGAGGAGCACCGCGAGCGCGAACGCATCCTGAAGCAGACGCTCCTCTCCGCCCAGGAGGCCTCCGAGGACATCCGCGCGGCGGCGCGCAAGGAAGCCGAGCTCGTCGTCCGAGAGGCCCAGGACTCGGCCGACCGGCTCACCCACAGCGCCATGCAGCGCGCGGCCGAGATCGAGAAGGCGATCCACGAGCTCAAGATGCAGCGCGCGAATTTCCGCCTGCAGCTCCAGAAGATGATCGAGCTCTTTCAGCAGGTCCTCGACTTCGACCGCGACGAGGACGACAAGGAACGGCCGCTCTCGTACCTCACGCGCAAGGCTCCGAAGGAAGAGACGGCGGGATAAAGGCGAGGGCACGGGCAGCCCGCAAGTCCCGCGGCGAAAAAATCACTTACGGAAAGCAGCACTCCGCCAGTCAGGCCTGCGCGCTTCGATGGGGTCAGGTCTTTGGTTTTCGGAGCTCATCTGCCTCGCGGCCTTCGGAACCTCGCGGCGTCGCTCCGAAAACGCGAGAGACCTGACCCCGAGCACGGCATCCGTACAACAGCTGGGTCGGCCAACGCGATAGGGTTCGCCTCGCGATGAGCTCTCTCGAAATCCGCAACATCGGCTGCCTCGCGACGCCGGTCGGCACGACGGCGCGGGCCGGGAAAGCGCAGGGCGAGATCCGGCGGATCGAAAACGCCGCGATCCGCGCCGACGGCGAGACCCTCGTCTTCGTCGGCACCGAGAGCGATTACGCGCGCGCGTACGGCGGCCGGAGGGCCGACGTCTCGCTCGACGCCGCCGACGGCGCCGTCATCCCCGGTCTCGTCGACGCGCACACGCACCCGGTGTGGCTGGGCGACCGCGGCGCCGAGATCGGCCGAAGGCTTGCCGGCGAGAGCTACGCGACGATCGCCGCCGAGGGCGGCGGCATCAACGCGACGGTGCGCGCGACGCGGGCCGGCACCGACGCCGCGCTCGAGGACACCGTGCGCCGCCGCCTCGCCGCCATGCTCGCGCACGGCACGACGACGGCGGAAGCCAAGTCCGGCTACGGGCTGACCGTCCGCGACGAGATTCGCGCGCTCGAGCTCCTGCGCCGGCTCGACGGCGAGCCCGGCCTGCCCCGTCTCGTGCCGACGCTGCTCGCCGCCCACGAGATCCCGCCCGAGTTCCGCCAGAACCGGGCCGAGTGGGTCCGCCTCGTGGCCGAAGAGATCGTGCCGCGCGTGGCGCGCGAGAAGCTCGCGCGCTACGGCGACGTCTTCTGCGAGGAAGGCGTCTTCACGGTCGAGGAGTCGCGGACGATCCTCGAGAGCGCGCGGCGCGCCGGCCTCGGCCTCCGCGTCCACGCCGACGAGCTCGCGCGCTCGGGCGGCGCCCTTCTTGCCGCCGAGCTCGGCGCGGCCTCGGCCGACCATCTCCTCTTCATCGGCGCCGAGGAGATCGCGGCGATGGCGAAGGCCGGCACGATCGCGGTGATTCTTCCGGGAACGGCCTGGTGGATGCGCTCGCGGAAGGCGCCGGCGCGCGATCTCGTCGCCGCCGGCGTGCCGGTCGCCGTCGCCTCGGATTCGAACCCCGGGACGTGCTGCACCGAGTCGCTCGCCGCCGTCGCGGCGCACGCCTGCCTCGACTCGGGGCTCTCGGTCGAGGAAACGCTGACGGGGATGACGCTCAACGCCGCCGCCTCGCTCGGTCTTTCCGATCGGATCGGCTCGCTCGAGCCCGGCAAGCGCGCCGACCTCGTCCTGCTCGACGCGCCGGATTACCGGCACCTCGTCTATCATTGGGGCGTCAACCTGGCCGCTGCCGTCGTGGTCGCCGGCCGGGTCGCGTGGAGCCGCCGGCCATGACCGACTTTTCCGCACTCAGCGTCGACGCCTTTCTGAACGCCCTTGCCGCAGAGACGCCGACGCCCGGAGGCGGGACCGCGGCCGCCGTCGCCGGCGCGATGGGCGCCTCGCTCGCCGCGATGGTGTCGGCGCTGACCCTCTCGAAGGAGAAATACGCGGCTTCCCACGACGCCGTCCGGCCGATCGCCGAGGCGGCCCGGCTGGCGCGCACCGAGTTTCTCGATCTGGCCCGTGAAGATTCCGACGCCTACGACGCCGTCGTCGGCGCCCGGCGCCTGCCGAAAGAGACCGAGGAACAGAAGACGGCTCGGGCGCACCGGATCGCCCTCGCCAACCGTCAGGCGGCGGAAGTGCCGATGCGGACCGCTCGCGCCGCGGTCCGGCTGCTCGGCGCCCTGCCCGAGCTCGTCGAAAAGGGAAACCCCAACGCCGCGTCCGACGTGGGGGCGGCGGCCCTCCTGCTCGACGCCTGCGTCGAGGGCGCTCTCCTGAACGTCGGCATCAATCTGTCCGGGATCGAGGAGCCGGCGATCGTCTCGGAGATGCAGAAGGAGACCGCGGTTCTGCAAGAACAGTCCCAGCGTCTCCGGTCGCAGGTCGTCGCGCTCGTCCGCAAGCGCTTCTGACGCGCCTATCCGTCTGCAACGGGGTCGGTTAGCCATGATCGCTCCACGTTCGCGATTTCTCTTGACACCGACGTGCCCGTTTAGTAGAGTTGCTCTATTGAATCGCGCGACACCGAGAACGGGTCGCGCGATTTTCTTTTGGCCCCCCTTCTCTCCCGACCGAACCGGCTGACTCGATTCCACTTCTTCTGAAGGCGACTCGACGCGCGAGGGTCCCGGCGGCGCGCCGGCGGCGAGAAACACCGCGCCGATAGGGCGCGATCCCGTCGGCTCCGGCCTCCGCGCCCCGCGCCATAGAATCCGGCTTCCATGTCCGCCGCCCGCCCGACGCTCTACCTCGTCGACTCCATGTCGAACATCCACCGGGCGTACCACGCCATCCAGCGGCTCTCCACGTCGGCGGGCCAGCCGACCAATGCGGTCTACGGCTTCGTGACGATGCTCCGGAAGATGGTCCGCGAGCACAACCCCGACCTGCTCGCGGCGGCCTGGGACGGGCCGCAGAAGACGCAGCGCCACGAGGCCTACGCGGACTACAAGGCGAACCGGCCGGCGATGGCCGACGATCTGGCGGTCCAGCTCCCCGAGATCCGCGAGGCGCTCGCGGCGTACCGAATCCCGGTCATCGAGCTGCCCGGCTTCGAAGCCGACGACGTCATCGGGACCCTCGCGAAGAAGGCCGAAGCGGCCGGCTACGACGTCGTCATCGTCACCGCCGACAAGGACATGCTCCAGCTCGTCTCGGGCGAGCGGATCCGCGTCTTCCACACGGGCAAGGAGATCTTCCTCGACGACGCCGGCGTGGCGGCGTTCTTCGGCGTGCCGCCGGGCCAGGTCGCCGACGTTCTCGCCCTGATGGGAGACAGCGTGGACAACGTGCCGGGAGTGCCGGGCGTGGGCCAGGTCACCGCCAAGAAATGGATCACCCAGTATGGAAGCCTCGCGGGCCTCCTCGAGCACGCGGACGAGATCAAGGGGAAGGTCGGCGAGAGCCTCCGCGAGCACCGCGAGGACGCGCTGCTCTCGCGGCGCCTGGTCGACATTCCCGTCGACCTTCCCGTCCCGTTCGAACCGGACGCGCTCCGCCGCTCCGAGCCCGACTACGGCCGGCTGAAGGATCTGTTCGTCCGCCTCGAGTTCCACTCCCTCGCCGCGGAGATCCAGGGAGACTCGGCGGTCGCACCCGAGATCTCGTCGGAGCGCCTCGCCGCCGGACAGCCGTTTCCGGGCACGGCCGGCCGCGCGGGCGTCGCGCTGCTCTGGCGGGGCGGCGACGCGCTGCTCGCCGTCAGCGGCGGCGGCCGGACGCGCATCGCCGAGGAGAGCGCCGCCGCCATCGCGGCGCGCTGGAAGGCGCTCGAGGCCGGGGGCGGCTCCTTCGCGATGGGAGACGCCAAGCCGCTCGACGCGCTGCTCGCGCGCGCGGGCGCGACCGTCTCGGCGGACGTGTTCGACGTGTGCCTCGCCCAGTACGTCCTCGCGCCCGGGGTCGCGAGCGCGGAGCTCGAACCGATGGCGTTCCAGCGCCTCGGACAGCGGCTCCTCGCGGACAAAGAGGCGGGCGTCACGGCCTGCGCCCTGCCGGGCTCCTACGAGATCCAGAACGTCGACCGCTGGCTCGCCGAACGCGCGTCCGCCGCGGAGGCTCTCGCGCCGCTCCTCGCGGCCGAGCTCGCGACGCGCCCCGCGCTCGACAGGCTCTACCGCGAGATCGAGCGCCCGCTGACGCCGGTGCTCGCCCGCATGGAGCTCGCCGGCGTCGCGATCGACGTCGCGCTGTTGAAGGAAATCTCGACGCGGATGGAAGGCGAGCTGCGCGCCCTCGAACGCCAGATCTGGGACGAGGCCGGCGAGGAGTTCAACGTCAACTCCCCCGTCAAGCTCGGACAGATCCTGTTCGAGAAGCTCCAGTACCCGGTCCTGAAGAAGACGGCCAAGACCCGGACGTCGTCGACCGGCTTCGAGGTCCTGACGGAGCTCGCCGAGCAGGGCCTGACGCTGCCCAGGCGCGTCCTCGAGTTCCGCGAGATCTCGAAGCTGAAGGGCACGTACGTCGACGCGCTGCCGGCGCTCGCGGACGCGGCGGGCCGCGTGCACTCGTCGTTTCGCCAGAACGTCGCCGCGACGGGGCGCCTTTCTTCCTCGGACCCGAACCTCCAGAACATCCCGATCCGCACGACGACCGGGCGCGAGATCCGAAAGGCGTTCGTCGCGCCGCCGGGCTCGAAACTCGTCGTCGCGGACTACTCGCAGATCGAGCTCCGCATCCTCGCGCACCTCTCCGGCGACGCCGCGCTCATCCGCGCGTTCGAGGAGGGGCAGGACATCCATCGGGCCACGGCGGCGAGGATCTTCGGCGTCGCGCCGGACCTCGTCAGCCAGGAGATGCGGTTCGCGGCCAAACGGATCAACTTCGCGCTCCTCTACGGCATGGCCGCGTTCACGCTCGGCAAGGAGCTCGGCGTCTCGACGTCGGAGGCCAGGAGCTACGTGGACTCCTACTTCAACCAGTTCCCGAGCGTGCGCGCGTGCCTCGACGGCGTGCTGGAGGAGGCCCGCCGCACCCGGGAGGTCACGACGCTCTTCGGAAGGGTCCGGCCCATCCCGGACATCGCCGCCTCCAACGGCGCGGTGCGGGCGAACGCCGAACGGATGGCACTCAACGCCCCCTTCCAGGGCACGGCCGCCGACATCATCAAGATCGCGATGATCCGCCTCGATGACGCGCTCCGTTCGAGCGGCCTCGCCACGCGGCTGGTCCTGCAGGTCCACGACGAGCTCGTCCTCGAGGCCCCGGACGCCGAGATCGACCGCGCGAGCGCTCTCGTGCGCGAGACGATGGAGGGCGCAGCCACGCTCAAGGTCCGCCTCGCCGTCGACGTCGGCACGGGCCGGAACTGGCTCGAGGCCAAGTGACCGCCGGGGCGCGCGAGCGCCAGGGGATCGCTTTCCCCGGCCGCCTGGAGACCCGAGAGGGATCCCTCGCCGCGCTCGGGTCGACGCCAGGCCAGCGACTCGACGACCGGCAGCCCGGGGCCGCACCAACCGCCGTGCCGCGGCCCCTTCGATATACTTCGGTCATCTCCATGCGGTCGATGGTTCGGGCTCTGTCATGGGCGGTTCTCGCCGCGGCGGCGGGCTTGCCCGCGCTCGCGCAGGCTCCCGAGCCGACTCCGACGCCGCCGGCCCCCGTGGCGGCTCCGACGAGCGCCGCTCCCGCGCCGGCCACGACCCCCGCGGCCGCGCCCGCCGCGGAGGCGACGCCGACCGCGGCCGACCTCTCTTCCCCGCTGCCGACGCCGATCGCTCCGACCGCACTCAAGATCCGCGACGTTCCCTCGATCACCGTCGAAAAACTTCCGGCGGACAACCCGTTCGGCAGCGCCGCCGAAGTTCCCGCCGCGCTGCCCCAGAAACTCACGTTCAACGACGTCACGATGCTCGCGGGATTCTTCGTCACCGTGCACGTGGACCCGACCGGCAAGGCGCTCACGACGCGGCGCGATCGCGATCCGATCCCGTCGCTCGCCGCCGACTCGCTGAAGTCGATGGCGAAGTGGACGTTCGCACCGGCGCGCAAGTCGGGCCAGGCGGTCGACACCTGGGGCGCCTTCCGCGTCGACCTCGAATTCGAGATCCGCTCGCCGAAGATCGCGCAGATGGGCCTGACGCCGGTCACCCCGGCGATGCCGCTGCCGAAGCCTTTCGACTGGAAATCCGACTCGGACTGGCTCGACGGCCGGCACGTCCCGGACCCGGCCGACGGCACCATTCCGATCGACCAGGTCGACACCACACCCATCCCCCAGAAGACGCCGTGGTCGGCGGACTCCTTCAAGGGACCCTTCGCCGTGAAGTACTGGGTTCTCGTCGACAAGACCGGGAAGATCACGCGCGCGATTCCGCTCGAGGCGAGCGACCCGGTGCTTCTCGCCTACTTCCGCCGCGCGATGGGCACGTGGATCCTGCGCCCGGCGCAGACCGGCGGCGCGCCCGTCGACACCTGGAACGAGCTCACGCTCTCCGGCCAGATCTCTTTCTCGGACGACTTCAAGCAGATCGTCGCGCTGCGAAAGAACATCGGGCCCTGAAATGAAGCGGGCCGCTGCGCGGCCCGACCGGAGAGGAAGGGAAGCCGGTCTCAGCCCGCTCTCCCACGACTCGGCCCGACGTCCTGGATGATCTCCCGGCGGTCGCCGACGCGGCGCGTGACCTTGGCGCCGTCGAGGTACTCCAGCAGCGGAATCGCGAGCTTCCGCGTCAGCTTGAACATCTCCTTGAACTCGCCGACGTCGAGCGACTTCTTTCCGGAGCCGCGCAGGCGAGCCGTGACGTCGTCGACCGCGGCGCGGGCGATGATCCACCCGCCCGGCAGCCGCAGGAGATCGCCGCGTTTGACGAGATAGGCGATCAGCCCCTCGACGACTTTCGGCCGGTGCCGGACGGCTTCGGCCGCTTCCGCGGGCGAAGGCGGATTGAGCCCGCGCTCGCGGAACACCGCGGCGACGCGCTCGGACAGCTCGCGTTCCGGCCCGGCGAGCTCATTGCGGCCGGGCTGCCGCGCCTCGTCGCCGGCGAGTGCGACGACGCCGCGCGCGACGAGAGCCGCCTCGACGGCCTCCGCCCACCGAGCGTCGGCGCCGGGCAGCACCCGTTGCAGGAGCGTGCTCCGCGGCACGCCGATCGCGCTGCCGGCCGAGGCCAGAAGCGACGCCAGCTCGCGGGAGGCTCGCGCGGCGACGCGCGCGAGCGCCGGTTCGCTCACGTAGCGGTCCGGCGACCGGCGCAGCGCGTGAACCGAACCGGCGGCGATCGCCGGTGCCATTGCCGAACGGACTGCCTCCGGCCGGACTCCGGCGCGGCGGGCAAGGTCCTCTTCCGAGACGCCGCGTTCCTTCGCCTGCTCGATCCACAGCGTCAGGCGGTCGGCGAGCGCGTCCGACTCGAGAGCCGCGAGAGCCGCCAGGGCTTCCGGGCCGGAGCGACGCCGCCAGGGCGGCGCCAGAGGATCGAGGATCACGCCGCCGCCGATCGTCTCGACGGGCGAAAGGCGCCGCGCCACGAACCGGTCGCCCGGAATCGCGGCCACGGGCGCCGACAGCCGGAGCTGGACGAGCGCCGACTCTCCGGGCGAAAGGCGCGAAGCGCCGAGCACCCGCACGGCGGCGCGGCTCTCGGTGGCGTAGTGGTGAAACGAGATGCGGGCGCCCGATACGAGCGGTGCGGCCGACGGGAGCAGCTCGAGGCGCGCGAGGAGCCGCGACGAGACCGGCAGCGCGTCCGGAGCCGAAAGCGCCATCCCGCGATGAAGCTCGGACAGCTCGACGCCGACGAGGTTGGCGCTGACGCGCTCGCCGGCTCGGGCGACGGGCTCCTCGCGGCCGTGCACCTCGAGCCGCCGCACGCGCACCGCACGCCGGGCCGGCAGCAATTCGAGCTTCTGATCGCGCGAAATCGTCCCGGACACGAGGCTGCCCGTGACGACGGGACCGAAGCCGGCGACCGCGAAGGCGCGGTCGATCGGGAGCCGGATCGCGCGCGGTTCGCGTTCCTCGCCGGACGTCCGTCCGGCGAGCGCCCGCAACGCGGCCCGCAGCTCGGGCAGCCCCTCGCCGCTGACCGAAGACACGCGCACGATCGGCGCCGTCTCGAGGAACGACCCCTGAGCGAGCTCGCGGACGTCGCCGATCGTGACCTCGACGAGCTCCTTCGGCGCCCGGTCGACCTTGGTCACCGCGATGACCCCCGCCGCCAGGCCGAGCAAGCGCACGATCTCGAAGTGCTCGCGGGTCTGGGGCATCACCGACTCGTCCGCGGCGACGACGAGGAGAACCGCCTCGATCCCCCCGGCTCCCGCGAGCATGTTGCGAACGAACTTCTCGTGGCCCGGGACGTCCACGAACGACACGCGGACGCCCTCCCACTCCGCGTGAGCGAAGCCGAGGTCGATCGTGATGCCGCGGCGTTTCTCCTCCGGCAGCCGGTCCGCGTCGATTCCCGTCAGCGCCTTGACCAGGGCCGTCTTGCCGTGGTCGATGTGCCCTGCCGTGCCGACGAGGAAGCGCTTCACGCGGCAAGAATATGCCGCGGCTCGCGGATCGCCGCCGGTGATAGCGTTTCCGCCATGCAGGCGCGATTCGAAGAAGACCTGAAGGCCGCGATGAAGGGCGGCGACAAGCGGAAGGTCGCCACGCTGCGCCTTCTGCTCGCGAACCTCAAGAACGAGAAGATCCAGGCGCAGCGCGATCTCACCGCCGAGGACGTCGAGGCGGTTCTCCGCCGCGCGGTCAAGCAGCGCAAGGATTCGATCGAGCAGTACTCCAAGGGCGGGCGCCAGGATCTCGTCGACGCCGAGACGGCGGAGCTCGCGATCCTCGAGGGCTACCTGCCCAGGGGTCTCTCGGAAGCCGAGATCGAGACGGCGCTCAAAGACGTGATCCGAGAGAAGGGTTTTACGTCGTCCAAGGACGTGGGCCTCGCGATGAAGGAGCTGATGGCGCGCCATCGCGGCCGCGTGGACGGGAAAGAAGCCCAGGCCATCGCGCGCCGCCTGCTCCCGTGACGGGCGGGCCGGCCGGCCGGCGCGAAGAGATCGAGGTCAAGCTCCCCGCGAGCGACCTCGGCGCGATACGCGAGCGCCTGCGCGCGGCCGGCGCCGCGCTCTTTGCGCCGCGCCACGAGGAGTCGAACGACCTCTACGACGACCCGGCGCGGACACTCTCGGGTAGCGGGCGCACGCTGCGCCTGCGCCGCGCGGCGGGACGGTCGATCCTCACGTACAAGGGCAGCGCGCGCTTCGACTCCGGGGCGCGAGTGCGCGAGGAGCGCGAGGTCGACGTCTCGGACCCGGGAGAGGCCGAAGGCATCCTCGCCGGGCTCGGCCTCGAGCGGCGCTTTCGCTACGAAAAGCGGCGCGAGGAGTGGAGTCTCGGCGGCTGTCTCGTGGCGCTCGACGAGACGCCGATCGGCAATTTCGTGGAGATCGAGGGCTCCCCACCCGAAATCCGAAAGCTGATCGGCGAGCTCTCCCTCGACTCGGCCGAGGCGATTCCGTACTCGTACCCCGAGCTCTACCAGCGGCGGCGCAAGGAAGAGCCGTCCCTGCCGCCGGACATGGTCTGGGGTCGCCCGTAGCGGCGCGGCGAGCGGCGCCCGCCCCGTCCTCCGCGCCTCGTCCATGAGAGCGATCGTCCTCTGCGCCGGGAAGGGCACCCGTTTTCGTCCGGTCACCGAGACGCTGCCCAAGTCACTCCTCCCGTTTCTCAACGTGCCCCTCGCCGTGCGCCACGTGCGGCGCCTTCAGGAGGCCGGCGTCGTGGAGATAGCGGTAAATCTCCATCACCTGGGAGAGCAGGTCGAGCGCGTGCTGCGCGAGCACGCATCGGCTTCGCCAGAGCTCGCGTTTTTCCGCGAGCCCGTCATCCTCGGCACGGCCGGCGCCCTGCGCAACGCCCGCCCGTTTCTGGGTGGCGGCGACTTTCTCGTCGTCAACGCGGACGCCGCGATCGCGCCCGACTACGCGGCGCTCGTCGCCCGGCACCGGGAATCGGGGCGCGCGGCGACGCTCCTCGTGACGGAAAACCGCCATCCCGACCGGTACACGCCGCTTCAGGCCGAAGGGGATCGCATCACGGGCTTCGGCGGAACCCCGCAGCACGCCTGGCTCTACACCGGCGTCTGCGTGCTCGCGC
Source organism: Thermoanaerobaculia bacterium (assembly GCA_035506175.1). GTDB lineage: Bacteria > Acidobacteriota > Thermoanaerobaculia > UBA5066 > Gp7-AA6 > DAHUXD01. The sequence continues at coordinate 12,825 of DATJPZ010000025.1, forward strand.
CGCACCTGCTCGCGCGGATTCCCGCCGGGGAGACGTCGCTCGTGGCCGACCTGTGGCAGCCGCTCCTCGACGAAGGAGAGGCGATCGGATTCGTCGAGCACCGCGGATCCTTCGCCGACCTCGGCCGCGCGAGCGATTTCCTCGGCGCGACGCTCGAAGCGCTCGCTCGCGGTGGGCCCTTCCCGGCGGAGGCGGGCCGCTTCGACGCCGATCGCCGCGTCCTGTCCCTGGCCGGGGCCGCGGGCGACGCCGAGGACGCCGTCCTGGGCCGCGCCGCGATCGCCGAGTCCGCGAGAATCCGCCGCGCGGCGATCTGGGACGGCGTGGCCGTGGGCGAGGGCGCGCGCCTGACGGACTGCGTCGCGGCTCGCGGACGGGTGCCGGCCGGAGCCGACTATCAGAAAGCCCTTCTCTGGTCGCGCGACCTCGACGGCGAGGTCGGCGTCTTCCCGCTGTCCGGGCTCGACGGGGATGATCATGGCGTCCACCCTCTCTCTCCGCGGCGGTAGTAGAGACTGCGCACTTTCGCCGTCGCCCCGAAGACCCGCAGCACGGCCATCCCGTCGTGCGCGTCCCACAGGTAGACCGAACCCGGCGTCGCGTCTCCCATTGCCGTGAAGGAACAAATGTCGGAGCTGTTGAATCGAATCGGGTCGTCGACCCGGTCGAGATAGTGGCCGGGGCTCGAGGGGTCGGGAACCCGCGTGCCCGTCATGATTCCCGGCCGCACGTCGTTGCGGGTCCAGGGATACGTCACGCCGAGGAAGCGGTCGACGCCGCTCGCGATCTCGGCCGTCCGCACGCCGTTGCCGTTGCCGTCGGCGTAGAGGGCCCACTCGTAGCGGTCGCCGTTTTTCCGGAACTTCAAGCCGACGTTCCGGTTCTTCGAGATCGCATAGGACCGGGCGAGGTAGAACGCGACGCTCGTCTCGTGAACCGCCGAGCGCAGCGAGACCTCCTGCCTGAGCCGCACGACGCCCGGCGTCGCGATCGCGAGCAGTCCGGCGAGGGTCGTCATGCCGAGCAGCAGCTCGAAAATCGAGATCCCGGCGGCGGAAGAAAGAGGCCCGGGGCCCAGAGGGCCCCGGGCGGGCGAAGCGCTCACCGCCCCTTGCCCACGGAAGCGGTGTTGGCGGGTTTCTCCTTCGGCGCCGCCGGGGGGGAGGAGCGGCGGGAGGCCGAGGAGCCGGAACGCACCTTGGCCGACAGCGTCGTCGGACCGCTGACGGCGACGTATGGCTTGAGCGTCGTGAAGAGCTTTTCGCCGATTCCCTTGACCTCCATGAGGTCTTCGGGACGCGCGAACGGCTTTTCCTTGCGATGCTCGACGATTCGGGCGGCGACCTTGGAGCCGAGGCGCGGCAGGTACGCGAGCTCGGCGGCCGTCGCCGTGTTGATGTTGACTCTGGGCGAAGCGCCGGATGCTTCCGGGCTCTCGCCGAAGAGCAGCGCCGCGGCGCCGATGGAAAGCAGCGCCGCGAGGGCGCCGGCGCGGATTCGAGAAGCTTGCATGCGAGACTCCTTGTTTGACGAAAAGCGAACGTTGGTTTCGTTTCCTGCTGGTGAGAGCGATGGGTGTCCTCATCGGGTTCGTTTCGATCAGGCGTTCTCCATCGGCACCTCCTTTCGTTTTCGAGGTGCCGCCCATCGCGAAAGACGTGCCGAGCGCGCTCGTCGAGCCAAGTGACCGCGAAGGCGGGGCTTAGCGCGCGGCGAGGCGCCGGGTCAGCCGCGGCGCCCCGTCGAAGCGCTTGTCGGCTCGACCGCGGCCAACCGCACAAGTGGCTGAGCCGGCGAGATTCGAGGCGCCGTCAAGCCGTCCTGTCACCCGTCCAATTTCTTGTCAGACGCCCGTATAAACTGGCGGCGTGGCCGGGCGCGAGATCATCGTCGGTGTTTCGGGAGGCTCCGGCGCGCGCCTGGGCAAGCGCTTCGTCGAGATCGCGCTCGCTTCGAAAGGGCTCTCCCGCCTGCATCTGGTCGTCTCGGACGCCGCGCTGGCGGTCGCGCGCACGGAGCTCGACGCTTCGATCGCGACGCCCGAGGCCTGGGCCGCCGCCCTCGAGATCCCGGCAGCCGCGCGCCGCCTCCTCGAGATCCACTCCAACGCCGACGTCGGCGCGTCGATCGCCTCGGGCTCCTATCCGGTCTCGGCCATGGCCGTCGTCCCCTGCAGCGGCGGCACGCTCGGGGCGATCGCCAACGGCATCGGCCGAGACCTCCTGCAGCGCGCCGCGGACGTCTGCCTGAAGGAGCGCCGTCCGCTCGTCCTCGCGCTGCGCGAGTCGCCGTACTCGCTCGTCCACGTCGAGAACATGCGGCGGGCGACGCTCGCCGGCGCCATCGTGGCGCCGCCGGTCCCGGCCTTTTACGTCGACGCGCCCTCGATCGACCGGTTCCTCGACGGCTACGCCGTGCGCGTGGCGCGACTGCTCGGCCTCGAGCCACGCGGCGAACAGTTCCGCTGGAAGGGGGCGGCGCCGGTTCGCCGACGCCCGCGGAAGTGATGAGCGCCCGGGCGGGCGTCGCGCGCTCCTTCCGCACGACGCTCGAGATGATCAAGTTCAGCCACACCCTCTTCGCCCTGCCGTTTGCGATCTACGCGGCCGTGCTCGCGGCCGACGGCTGGCCGAGCCTCGCGACGCTTCTGAAGATCCTCGCGGCGATGGTGGGCGCGCGCAGCGCCGCGATGGCGAACAACCGGCTGGCCGACCGCTTTCTCGACGCCGAGAACCCGCGCACCGCCGGGCGCGCGCTCCCGGCGGGAACGCTCTCGCCCGGCTTCGTGCGGGTCTTCCTCGTCGCCTCGATCGTGGTCTTCGTGGCCGCGGCGGCGAGCCTGAACCGCCTCGCGTTCCTGCTCTCGCCCGTGGCGCTCGCGCTGCTGCTCGGGTATTCGTACACGAAGCGCTTCACCGCGCTCTCCCACCTGGTGCTCGGCCTGTGCCTGGGCCTGGCGCCCGTCGGCGCCTGGATCGCGGTGCGCGGCTCGGTGTCGGCGCTGCCCGTCCTTCTCGGCTTCGCCGTGCTCTTCTGGACGGCCGGCTTCGACGTGATCTACGCGCTGCAGGACGAGGAGCACGACCGGCGAGTCGGCCTGCGGTCGATTCCGGCGCGCCTCGGCGCCCGCGGGGCGCTCGCCGTGTCCGCCCTCTTCCACGTCGCGATGGCGATCCTCCTGATCGCCGTCTGGAGGCTCTCGGGGAGCGGCACGATTTTCCTCGTGGGCATCGGCGCGACCATGGCGGCGCTCGTCTACCAGCACGCGATCGTGCGGCCGGGCGACCTCTCGCGCGTCGACGCCGCGTTCTTCACCGCCAACGGCTTCGTGTCGATCACGCTCGCCGCCTGCGGCATCGCCGACGTGCTCGCCCGATGAGCGCGGCGGCAGCCCTCGCGCTCCTGGCAGTGGCGGTCGCGCCCACGCCCGCCCCGGGAGAGCCGGCCACGGCGAAGCTCCAGGGCCGCGTGGTCTGCGGCCAAACGGAGTCGTGCGCGTTCCCGCCCGACGCCGTCGTGCGCCTCCGCCTCCTGGTCGTCGCGGATCCCGAACGGCCGCCTCGCCGCGTCGCCGAGGTCTCGATCCCGACGAACGGCCGGTCGCTGCCGCTGCCGTTCGAGCTCGCTTACGACCCCGCCTCGATCGACCCGCATCGGCGTTACCTGCTGCGCGCCGGCGTCGTCGCGGGCGACCGCGAGCTCTTCGCGAACCGCTCCCCCTACCCCGTCCTGACCCACGGCTCGCCCGACCGTCTCGACGTCGTCGTCGAGCGCGCCGCCGGGAACCGCAAGTCCCGGACGGCCGCGTCGACCGTCGAACCCGATCTCTCCGGAACGTGGACGCTCGTCGCGCTCGGCGAGGCCGCGCGTTCACCCGGCGCCCCCAACGACAGCGCCCCGACCCTCGAGTTCGACCGAGCCCGGCACCGCTTGTCCGGCTCGACCGGCTGCAACCGTTTCTTCGGGACCTACTCGCCCGGCGGGCCCGGCCGTCTCAAGCTCGACCCGGCCGGCATGACCCTGATGGCGTGCCCCGACCCCATCGCCGCACGCGAGAAGGCCTTCCTCGACGCGCTGCGCGCCGCGGACGCCTACGCGATCGACGGCGACTCACTCGAGCTCGTCCAGGGCGGCCGCGCCGTCGCCCGGTTCACGCGGAGCCCCGCCGCCGCGTCCTCGGAATAGAATCCCTGACGATGCCGATTCCGACCGAGGGCGACGTCAAGCTGCGGCACCTGGCGATCGACGGACCGATCGGCGTCGGCAAGACCTCGCTCGTCGAGATGCTCTCCCGGCGTTTCCACGGGACGAAGATCCTCGAGGACGTCGACAACCCGTTCCTGCCCGACTTCTACAAGAAGAAGAAGGGCGCGGCCTTCCAGACGCAGCTCTTCTTCCTGCTCTCGCGCTACCAGCAGCAGCAGGAGATCGCGCAGATCGACCTCTTCTCGACGCTCGTCGTCGCCGACTACCACTTCCCGAAGGACAAGATCTTCGCGTGCCTGAACCTGGACGACTCGGAGCTCCTGATCTACGACCGGCTCTACACTCTGCTGTCGGAGTCCGTCCGCAAGCCCGACCTCGTCATCTACCTGCAGGGCTCGCTCGAGACGTGCCTGAAGCGGATCAAGAAGAAGAAGAGCACGCTGGAGAAGGCCGTCACGCCGGAGTACCTGGCCCAGCTGATCGAGGCCTACAACTATTACTTCTACCACTACGACGAGACGCCCCTTCTCGTCGTCGACACCAACGAGATCGACTTCGTCAACCGGCCGGCCGACTTCGAGGACCTCGTCGCCCAGATCCAGCGGGTCAAGAAGGGCGTCCAGTACTACGTTCCGGCGGGCAGCGCGTCGCGGTAGCGACGGGGCGGCCCCAAGGGCGGCGGTCGGCCCGATCCCTCCCCGTCATCCCGAGGAGCGCGGCGACGAGGATCCCTTCCCAGGCAGCCCCGGGGCGCCGGGGAATCCCTTGCGGCGCCCGGGATGACGGGGCCGCCTCCCGTCTCCTGACCTATAATTTGCGCCTCGCCCTTTGCGGCGGCGATCCCCGGATGGTCGGGGACGTCGACCGAAAGGAAAGGAGCGAACGATGGACGTCCTCCCGGCCGAAGATCCCGTCACGATTCCCCTGCTCGTCGCCGCCAAGGGGCGGGAGCGCATCGCGATGATGACGGCGTACGACGCCCCGACCGCGGCGCTCCTCGATGGCGCCGGCGTCGACGTGCTGCTGGTCGGCGACTCGGCGGAGATGACCGTCTACGGCGAGGCCAACACGCTGACCGCGACGATGGACTCGATGATCCGCCACACGCGCGCCGTTTCGCGCGCCGCGCGGCGCGCCCTGGTCGTCGGCGACATGCCGTTTCTCTCGTACCAGGCCGAGCCCGCGCGCGCCGTCGAGAACGCAGGCCGCTTTCTCGCCGAAGGCGGCGCCGCCGCGGTCAAGGTCGAGGGCGGCCGCCGGATCCTCCCGGCCGTCGAGGCGATCCTCGCCGCCGACATCCCGGTCATGGGCCACGTCGGCCTGACGCCGCAGTCGTACCGCAAGTTCGGCGGCTTCAAGGTGCAGGGCCGCGAGGCCGACTCCGCGCGCGGCATCCTCGACGACGCCCGCGCGCTCGCCGACGCGGGCTGCTTCGCCATCGTTCTCGAGTGCGTGCCGGACTCACTCGCCGCCGAGATCACCCGGGAGATCGCCGTGCCGACGATCGGCATCGGCGCCGGCGCGGCGTGCGACGGGCAGGTTCTGGTGTTCCATGACGTCGTTGGCCTGACGCGCGGCCACCGGCCGCGCTTCGTGCGGCGCTACGCCGACCTCTCGGCCGTCATCGAGACCGCGGCGCGGGCGTTCACGAACGACGTCAAGAGCGGCACGTTCCCGTCCAAGGAAGAGTCGTTCACGGGCGCCAGGCCGACGCTCCGCCGCGTCCACTAGACGCCGAAGGGAGCGCCCCTCACCCCGACCCTCTCCCCGCGCCGCGGGGAGAGGGAGATCGAAAAGACGGCGCCCCAGTCCGAAGCCGCGACCACACCCCCGCGCCGCGGGGAGAGGGAGATCGAAGGCCGGCGCCTCAGTCCGAAGCCGCGACCACACCCCCGCGCCGCGGGGAGAGGGAGATCGAAGGCCGGCGCGAAACGGGGTGAGGGGGGCTCATCTTCCCGACGCGATAGAGTTCGCGCCCGATGCGCATCGTCCGTGACGTCCCGACCCTGCGCGAGCTCGTCGCGCAGTCCCGCATGGCCGCGCGCCCGGTGGCTTTCGTGCCGACGATGGGCGCGCTCCACGCGGGCCACGTCTCGCTGGTGCGCCTGGCGCGCGCCGAGGGCGGCCTGACCGTCGTCTCGATTTTCGTCAACCCGCTCCAGTTCGCGCCGGGCGAAGACCTCGCGCGCTACCCGCGGCGCGAAGAGGAGGACGCCGCGCTGCTCGAGCGCGAGGGCGCCGACGTGCTCTACCTGCCGACCGAGGCGAGCCTCTACCCGCCGGATTTTTCGACCGTCATCGAGGTCGCGGGCGTCTCGGAGGGCGGCGAGGGCGCGATGCGGCCGGGACACTTCCGCGGCGTGGCGACGGTCGTCGCGAAGCTCTTCCTCCGCGTGCTGCCGGACGTCGCCGTCTTCGGGCGCAAGGACCTCCAGCAGGTCGCCGTCGTGCGGCGCCTGATCCGCGACCTCGACCTGCCCATCCGCCTCCGCGTCGGCGAGATCGTGCGCGAGCCGGACGGCCTCGCGCTCTCCTCGCGCAACGCCTACCTTTCGCCCGAGGACCGCCGCCGCGCCCCGGATCTCGCGCGCACGCTCTTTGCGGCGCGCGCCCGGGCCGTCCACGGCGCCCGCGACGCCCGGCACCTCGAGGAAGAGGCGGTCCGGCAGCTCGAAGCCGCGCGCTTTCAGATCGATTACGTCGAAGCGGTCGATCCGCTCACGATGCGCCGCGTCGCCGAGGTGCGGCCGGGCGCCTGCATGGCCGCCGCGGTCCGCCTCGGGCAGACGCGGCTGCTCGACAACGTCTATCTCCTCGATCCGAAGCGATAAGATTCGGGCGATGGCCGAGTCAGGGACCGTCGCTGCGCCGGCCGCCGACGCCGCCGCGGAAGACGCCTTCGTCTTCGGCGGCCGGACGTTTCGCTCGCGCCTGATCGTCGGCACCGGCAAGTACGCGACTTTTCCGCTGATGCGCCAGGCGCTCGAGGAGTCGGGCGCCGAGATCGTCACGGTCGCGGTGCGCCGCGTCAACCTGACGGACCGGACGAAGGAGTCCCTGCTCGACTTCATCCCGCGCGGCATGACGCTCCTGCCGAACACCGCCGGCTGCTACAACGCCGAGGACGCGGTGCGCGCCGCGCGCCTCGGCCGCGAAGTCGGCCTCTCGAACTGGGTCAAGCTCGAGGTCCTCGGCGACGAGCAGACGCTGTGGCCGGACAACGAGGCGCTGCTGTCGGCCACGCGGACGCTCGTGAAGGAAGGTTTCGTCGTCTTCCCGTACACGTCCGACGATCCGATCGTGTGCCGCCGCCTCGAGGACGCCGGGGCGGCCGCGGTCATGCCGCTCGGCGCGCCGATCGGCTCGGGCCTCGGGATCCAGAACCCCAACTCGATCTCGATCATCCTCGAGCGCGCGAAGGTGCCGGTGATCGTCGACGCGGGCGTCGGCACCGCGTCCGACGCGTGCGTCGCGATGGAGCTCGGCGCCGCCGGCGTCCTGATGAACACGGGAATCGCCGGCGCCCGCGACCCGGTCCGCATGGCCCGGGCGATGCGCGACGCGGTCCGCTCGGGGCGCGACGCGTACCTCGCCGGGAGAATCCCGAGAAAGCGTTACGCCACGGCCTCGTCGCCGCTCGAGGGCGTCATCGGGTCGAGCTAAGTCGAGAGGCTGGAAGGGTTAACCGGGAGACTCCCGTCCGGCGGCCAACCGTCCGCCCGCCCTGTCCGTTGGTTCAGTAATTCCCCTTGCAACGATTACAATCCGCGTGCTACTTTCCGCCAGCTTTTAGTTAAGACCCGCACATCGGAACAGCCACTTCTTTATGTTTTTCCTTCCCCCATCCGTCCGTCTTCGCGGGCAGACGTGCGTGCGTTCGAAAGGGGGTCGGTCCTAGAGAGAGCGTTTCCCGGCGCACGGGCGCCGGGTTTTTCATCGCGTTGTAAACGATTCGCCATTTTTTTCGCCGGTGCGCGACCTCGTTGCCGCCGCCGGCCCAGGGATGAAACCCAGGAGATCTGTAAATTCCATGATGCAGCAATACACGGACAAGAACCTCACGTGCGTCGACTGTGGCGGCACGTTCCTTTTCTCCGCGGACGACCAGGAGTTCTACGCGCGCAAGGGCTTCACCAACGAGCCCAAGCGCTGCAAGCCCTGCCGCGACAAGCGCAAGATGTCCTCGGGCGAGGGCCGCGAGCGCACCTTCTACGACGTGACCTGCGACGGCTGCGGCAAGCAGACGCAGGTTCCGTTCAACCCGACCAACGGCAAGCCGGTCTACTGCCGCGAGTGCTACTCGGCGCGCCGCTCCCAGCAGTCGTACTGAGGCCGACCCTTTCGAATCCGAGCCCCGGCGTGACGCCGGGGCTTTTTTGTTAATGTCGGTCTTCGCGTGAGCGCTCCCGTCTCTTCCGCCGATGCCCGGTCCCCGGCAAGCCTGGTCGGATTGATCGGACGCACCCCCCTCGTCGAGCTCAAGCACTTCGCCCGCGGGGCGGCGCGCATCTTCGCCAAGCTCGAGAGCGTCAACCCGGGCGGCTCGGTCAAAGATCGGATCGCCGCGGCCATGGTGGCCGACGCCGAGGCCAGGGGCCTGCTCCTGCCCGGCGGCACGATCGTCGAGGCGACGTCCGGAAACACCGGCGTGGCGCTCGCCATGGTGGCCGCCGTGAAGCGCTACCGCTGCGTCATCGTGATGCCCGAGGGCTACGGGCACGTGAAAGCGCGGCTCATGCAGGGCCTCGGCGCGGAGGTGATCCGCACGCCCGCCGACGGCATGATGATCGCCGCCGTCGAGCGCGCGCGGCAGATCGTGGCCGACACCCCGGGTGCCTACACGCCCGACCAGTTCCACAACCCCGTCAACCCGCGCACGCACTTCGAGACGACGGGCCCGGAAATCGCTGCGGCGATCGACGGCTCGATCGACGCGTGGGTCGCCGGCGTCGGCACGACCGGCACCTTCGTCGGCGTCGCGCGCTACCTGTCGCAGACGCGGCCGCATCTGCTCCGCGTCGCCGTCGAGCCGCAGGGCTCGATCCTCGGCGGCGGACCGCCGGGCCCTCACGAAGTGGAAGGGATCGGGCTTTCGCGGATCTGGCCGATCCTCGACCGCTCGCTCGTCGACGAGGTTCTCGAGATCCGCGACCGCGAGGCCTTCGACACCTGCCGCGCGCTCGCGCGCGAGGAGGGACTCTGCGTCGGGGGCTCCTCCGGAGCGGCCGCCGCGGCGGCGCTTCGCCTCGCCGAACGCCTGGGCCCCGGCAAGACCGTCGTCACGCTCTTCCCGGACGGCGCCGAGCGCTATCCGGACCAGGGCATTTTCGCGGCTTCGCGCCCGAAGGGATAGAGAGAGGGACACCATGGGCTTCTCCACCGACTGCATCCACGCGGGCAACGAGCCGGATCCGACGACGGGCGCCGTCGCCGTCCCGATCTACCAGACCTCGACGTACGTCCAGGAAGGCCTCGGGAAGAACAAGGGCTGGGAGTACGCGCGCACGCAGAACCCGACCCGCGCCGCGCTCGAGAAAAACCTCGCCGTCCTCGAGGGCGGCGCCGGGGCCCGCGCGTTTGCCTCGGGCATGGCGGCGATCACGGCGATCTCGACGCTCGTCAAGAAGGGCGACCACGTCGTCTGCTCGAACATGACCTACGGCGGGACGTACCGCTACTACACGAAGATCCTGGCCAACTACGGCGTGACGTTTTCCTTCGTCGACACGTCGCGGCCCGAGGACGTCCGCAAGGCGATCCGGCCGGAAACGCGGATGCTCCACCTCGAAACGCCGACGAACCCGACGATGCAGCTCTGCGACATCACGCTGCTATCCGAGCTCGCGCACCGCAACGGCGCCGTCGTCGTCGTCGACAACACGTTCGCCTCGCCGTACCTCCAGAAGCCGCTCGCCCTCGGCGCCGACATCGTCATGCACTCGACGACGAAGTTTCTCGGCGGCCATTCGGACACCGTCGGCGGCGCGGCGATCGCGAAGTCGCCGGAGCACGTCGAGTGGCTCGGTTTCGTCCAGAACAGCTCCGGCGCGATCCTCTCGCCGATGGACTCGTGGCTCGTCCTGCGCGGCATCAAGACGCTCGTCGTGCGGATGGAGCGCCACGAGAGGAACGGCCGCGCCGTCGCCGAGTACCTCGCCAGGCACCTGAAGGTGCGTCACGTGAACTACCCCGGGCTGCCGTCACACCCGCACCACGAGCTCGCGAAGAAACAGATGAGCGGGTACGGGGCGATGATCTCGTTCGACCTGGGTTCCTTCGAGAACGCGGCCGCATTTCTCGGCAAGGTCCGACTCTGCTCGCTCGGCGAGAGCCTCGGCGGCGTCGAAACCCTCATCTCGCACCCGGCGACGATGACGCACGCCTCGATTCCCGAGCAGGAGCGGATCCGCCTCGGCGTGACGCCGGGGCTCGTGCGCATCTCGGTCGGCATCGAGGACGAAGCCGACATCCTGACCGACCTCGAGCAGGCGCTCGAAGCGGTGAAGTAGCCGACGCGGCGGCCGCCTAGCCCGTCTTCGTCTTCTTCTTCGCGGAAGGGCGGCGCGGACGCTTCGCGGGAGCCGGGGCGGCCCGCTTCTTCGACGCCGTCATCTTCTCGATCCAGGCCGCGAAGGCGGGCGACGCCATGTCGACGCGGTACCCGAGAATCTCCGGCAGCTCGTAGGTGTTGACTCGCTGGATCGTCTCGCGCACCGCTTCGAACTGCGAGGCGCGCGTCTTGATCAGGAGCAGCATCTCGCCGTCGTCGCAGACGCGCCCTTTCCAGCGATACACGGAGTGCACGTTCGGGACGATGTTGACGCAGGCGGCCCGGCGGGCGCGGACGAGCGCGTGGGCGACGTCGAGCGCCTGCTCCTCGGTCCCGACCGAGGTGACGACGACGATCAGCTCATCCTTCGCCATGGCGAGGGGCATTCCATGCCGGGTCCCCGGCAATGTCAAGGATTCATGAATCTTTTGGTAGAATCGCGGGTCCGATCTTTGAGGCTCGCGACTTGCAACCGTGGGGGCGAAACGGCTTCGACGGGGACGATGGCGCGAGAGGTTGCATGCCGAGGTCTCACCCCTCCTCGTAAAAGCAGGGTGAAAAACAGTAGCTGCGAACAACAGCAACTTCGCTCTGGCTGCTTAATTAAGTAGCCTCGTTTGCCGGTGAGCGCACCCGACGCGCTCCGGCCGACGTCGCGAAATTCGGGTGTAGCGGGCGCGGTTCCCCGGACGCGCCCGCGAAATCAATCCGGGGTTGCCCTTCCGCCGTTTTGCCTCTTCTCGAGGCGTCGGGGCGAGAACCAAGAAGAGGCTGAGCATGGAGTGGCCTCTCCCACCACGCTTCCGGACGCGGGTTCAACTCCCGCCGCCTCCACCATTTCAAATGTGTAGAACCGGGTTCCGGATGCTCGGGCATCGACGGGACGTGGAGAAGAACCAGCACCTGTCGCTTCGATCCAGGCCCGGGAGCAGGGTCTTCCGTTCTCCGGCGTGACCGGCTCCAGCCCGAATAGACTTGAAGCATGCGGCTGCGCGCCTTGGCGGTTCTCGTCCCGGGCCTTTTCAGCGCGGTAGCCGCAGTCATGGCTCAGGCTTCGCGACAAGCTCCCGGTTCCACTTCCAACGCGCCGGACTCACAGAGCAGGGGATTCGAGACGGCCCACGGTGAGCGCGTGTATCTCATAGGCCGACCCGTTGATGCCATGCTCCTTCCTGATGGCAGCATGGCGTACCTGCTGGAGCGGACGCCAGCCGAGGCGCTCGATGGTTCCGATGGCCCGTGGGTCCTGGTGGCGCATCCCGTGCGGGGAGGCATTTCATCGCCGCTCGATCCGGTCACCGGGGAACGCGTTCCCGTCGGTTCCGCTCCCGACGGCACCTACTGTGGTTTCGCGTGGTTCATGGATACCGTGCCAGACGTCGCCACGCCCGACGGCCGCAGCAGGTCGGTTTCTCTCTACGAGACGCAGCCGCCGGATAACGAGGAATGGTCTGCGAGACGAGCGGAGTCCTCACTGCCAGCTCGGGATGCGGCCGTCCTCAGGTGGTGGGCCGCCTGGGACGAATGGTCCGACAAAGCCAGAGCCGGAGACATGGTGCCGCACAGCGGCCTCGTTTCCGATTGCCGGGAAACAGATGGAGCGACCGTCGTCACCGTGAAGGCTGATGCAACCTTCCAGTTTCTCTACAGAGACCAGGATCGCGTCACGTACGAAGGTGTGCCGGCTTCCAGTCCCTGTGATTTGGTTGGCGAGAGAGTGGTCGTCTGGACGCTCCCGTGCGGGGACGACGGCCCCTGCATCAGGAAGATCGAGGCGATGGACGGCGTGCCCGTAGCGCCGAGGGCGTCGAAGGTCGTGGCCGTGACCGACGATCCCGTGCCGCACTCCGGTCTCATCGCCGGCTGCCGGGAGAGCGATGGAACCAGCGTCGTCACCGTGAAAGGCAATGGCACGTTCCAGTTTCTGTATCGGAGTCGGGATCGAGTTGTCTACGAAGGCGTCCGTGCGACGAGTCCCTGTGACCTCATCGGAACGAACGCGGTCGTGTGGACGATCGCCTGTGACGAAGATGGTCCCTGCATCAGCCGGGTCGAGGCTCTGCCAGACCGGTAGTCCGCACGGGCCGTCGCCTCCGATCCCCGGAGGCGGCGGCGAACCGGCCGCGCGAGCGGAGAGATCGGAACAAAGGGCACAGGGACGTCGTCGCCCGCCGTGCCCGGAAAACGAGCCTCTTCGGGTTCCGTGACGGCGCCAGGCGGTCCTTCGCTCGTCATGAGTCGAGTGTCTCCTTGGGATTCCCGGAGGGCCGGCTCGAAAAAAGTGGGCCCCGCCGCCATCCTGCAGCGAGGCCCTGCCAATCACCCTGGATGAACCCGGGGGTCCGTCTGCTGACGACGTGTCGAATCAGTTCGGGAGCAGCACCGAGTCGATCACGTAGATCACGCCGTTGCTGCAGACGATGTCGGACTTGACGACATGAGCTCCGCCGACCGTCACCATTCCCTGCTCCGACTGGATGGTGAGCGGCGCTCCGTTGACCGTCGGGGTCGACTTCATCTCGCTGAGTCTCGGCTCCGTGATCCGGCCCGGCACGACGTGGTAGGTCAGGATCGCGGTGAGCTTGGCCTTGTTCTCCGGCTTCAGGAGGCTCTCGAGGGTGCCCGGGGGCAGCTTCGCGAACGCCGCGTCGGTCGGGGCGAACACGGTGAAGGGGCCGTTGCCCTTCAGCGTATCCACCAGCCCCGCCGCCTGGAGCGCTGCCGCCAGTGTCTTGAACGATCCCGCGGCGACGGCCGTGTCGATGATGTCTTTCTGCGACGCCGGCTGGGCGGCCGCGGCCGGGCCCCAGGCGGCGACGAGAACCGACAGCGTGATGGCCCACATCAAAGGCCTGGTGCGTGAAGAGCTGCTTTTCATTTTTCTCCGTTCCTTTCTGTTGATACGCGCCTGGGAACGCCTACCGGGCGCCCATCATGAGCGGCGAGCCGTTCCAGCGGCGCTGGATACCCTTCCAGAGAATCGCCTGGTAAGCGCCGGCCAGGCCGACCAGCGCGTAGACGACGCTGCTCGGAGCCGAGACCTCCCCGAACCGCAGGCCGAAGAGCGTCGCCACCAGGTCCAAACGCGCCACCGCGACGAGCCCCCAGTTGAGCGCGCCGACCACCACCAGGACCGCCGCCAGGACATCGAGCTTTCTCATGCTCCGTACCTCCGGCATTGAACATAGATCAAATGCTTTTGACTCTAGAGCGAAATGAGCCCATACTGAAAACTCGTGTGCACGACGGGAAAGAAACGGCCGGTCTTTTGACCGGAGCTCAAACGGGAGGGGACGGTGCTTTCGCCGACACTCGAGAAGGGTCTTCGCGCCTACGGCATCGGGAGCAAGCTGCGCCGCCTCCGGCTCTCGAAGAACATGGGGCTGGTCGAGCTCGGCCGTCACACCGGGCTCTCCGCCGCCCTCCTCTCGAAGATCGAGCGGGACCGGCTCTTTCCCACCCTGCCGACGCTCCTGCGGATCGCGCTCGTCTTCGGCGTCGGCCTCGAGTTTTTCATTTCGGATGAGAGAGCCCGCAACGTCGTCGCCGTCGTGCGGCGCCGGGAGCGGCAGCGCCTCCCCGAGAGGCCGGGGGCGAAGGACGTCTCGTTCTTCTTCGAGTCCCTGGACTTCAACGCGGTCGAACGCCGGCTCAACGCGTACTATGCGGAGTTCGAGCCGTTGCCCGCCGGAAAGGCGCGCCCCCACCAGCATCCCGGCGTCGAGTTCCTGTACGTCCTCAAGGGAAAGCTGGCGCTGCGCGTGGCGGACGAGGATCAGCTTCTCGACGAGGGAGATTCCGTCTACTTCAACTCGACGCGGCCTCACAGTTACCGCCGGATCGGCAGCAAGACCTGCGCGGCCCTCGTCGTGTCCGTTCCATGACCGCTCCGCGCGTCCTGCTGACCGGCGCCACGGGTTATGTCGGAGGCCGGCTGCTCGGCGAGCTCGAGCGGCGCGGTGTACCGGTGCGCTGCCTGGCGCGCCGCCCGGAGGCGTTGCGCGGCCGCGCCGCGCCATCGACTGAAATCGTCGCCGGCGATGCCCTCGACGCCGTTGCCGTGAGGCGGGCCCTCGATGGCGTCTCGGTCGTCTACTATCTGATTCACTCGATGGGCGGCGAGGATTTTGCCGCCCGCGACCGGGAGGCCGCCGGCATCCTCGGGAGGGCGGCGCGCGAGGCGGGAGTCCGTCGAATCATTTATCTCGGCGGTCTCGGAGACCGCGCCGACGGCCTCTCCGAGCACCTGCGCAGCCGCCAGGAAACCGGCGAGATTCTCCGGAGCTCGGGCGTGCCCGTCGTGGAGCTGCGCGCCTCGATCGTGCTCGGCTCCGGCAGCCTCTCCTTCGAGATGATCCGGGCGCTGGTGGAGCGGCTCCCCGTCATGATCTGCCCGCGCTGGGTCGCCGTCGAAGCCCAGCCCATCGCCATCGAGGACCTGATTGCCTACTTGGCGGCCGCGCTCGATCTGCCCCCGGGGGCCGAACGGATCTACGAGATCGGCGGCCCGGATCGCGTGACCTACGGCGACCTGATGCGCGAGTACGCGCGGCAGCGGGGACTCAAGAGGCTCCTGATCCCGGTTCCCCTGCTGACGCCCCGGCTCTCGAGCCTCTGGCTCGGCCTGGTGACGCCGCTCTACGCGCGCGTCGGCCGCAAACTCGTCGACAGCCTCCGCAATCCCACCGTCGTCCGGGATCCGGCCGCGCTCGCCGTCTTTCCCGTGAAGCCGCGCGGAGTGCGCGAGGCGATCGCCCGCGCCCTCGTCAACGAGGACGAGGCTTTCGCCCGGACGCGCTGGTCCGACGCGGAATCCTCCTCGGGCCTGACCGAGCGCTACGGAGGCGATCGCGTCGGAACCCGTCTGATCGACAGCCGAAAGACGTTCGTTCGCGTGCCTCCGGCAGCGGCCTTCGCGCCGATCCGGCGCATCGGCGGCGATGCCGGCTGGTACTACGGGAACTTCCTCTGGCGCCTGCGCGGCTTTCTTGACCTGCTCGTCGGCGGCGTCGGCCTGCGCCGCGGACGCCGCCGCGCCGACGCGCTGGATCCCGGAGACGCCCTGGATTTCTGGCGTGTCGAATCCTTCGAGCCCGATCGCCTGCTGCGCCTGCGCGCCGAGATGAAGGTTCCGGGCCGAGCCTGGCTGCAGTTTGAAACCACGCCAATCCCCGGAGGAACCGAGATCCGGCAGACCGCCATCTTCGACGCGTCAGGACTTTTCGGCCTCGCGTACTGGTATGCCCTGTACCCGCTTCACCGCTTCGTCTTCGCGGGCATGCTGCGCGGCATCGCCCACCGCGCTCAGGATTCAACGGCCCGATGAACCGAAAGGACCCGGGCGCGAGCCGCGAGCCGGCGGAAAACGTCATCGGACGGGCCTCGGTCTTCCAGGCGAGGTCGGCGCTCGCCTCCGGCGTTCAGAGTTCCCGGCGACGCTGACCCGCGCCCAACCTCGATCGCCCTTTGCCGGCGTCGGCAAGAAGCCGCACGAGCCGGTCGATGTCCCGCTGGCTCGGCAGGAAATAGGCTTCGCGCGACCCCTTCGCCGCGCCCACCCGAATTCCGAGAAGACGTCCGATGAGGACGTCTTCGCCGGCGAATCCGACGGCGACGCGCGCCTGCGCGGCACGGTGGACGCGATCCGGAGCGGCCTCTCCCGCGACGGCTGGGCTGTTCCGCTACCGCGTCGACGACGGCTTCGGCCAGCCGGCCGTGGCCTTCATCATCGGCACGTTCCGGCTCGTCGAAGCCCTCGCCGCGACCGGGCGGGCGAAGCAAGCCCGCGAGGTCATGGACCACGTTCACGCCGCGCTCTCGCCCGTGGGCCTGCTCTCCGAGGACTACGAGACGACGACTCTCCGAATGTGGGGCAACTTTCCGCAGGCCTACTCCCACGCGGGCTCATTCAGGCCGCCTTCGCCGCGTCGCCCCAGTGGGCCGACGTGCTCTGAAACGATCCGCTTCCGCCGTCTGACGCGCCATCGGTTCGTCCCCGATGCGGCGCTGCCCCGCGCCGCGGCACCGGGTCCGGATCTCGGAGGGATTGGCTCGTGCCGGGTGCTCCGCGCCCCTGAAACCTTCGTGCCGCCGCGCGTGTATATTGACCATGGACCTCGATCGTCGTGGGGCGCGGGAAGCGCCTCAGGAAGCCGGAGTTCCGAATCGGTCGCGCGGAACCGGCCGCGTGGCCGACGGTTCCGCCAGACTCCGTTCCGTTTCGGTCCGTCCGGTAAGCCGACTCCCGAATTCGCGGCGCATTTCCTGCTGCCGGGCCCGCTAGGACAGCCGGACCATGTGGATCGTTCGTCTGGCGCTGCGGCGCCCTTACACGTTCGTCGTCCTGGCGATCGTGATTCTGCTCATGGCGCCGATCGTCATCGAGCGCACGCCGACCGACATCTTCCCGTCGATCAACATCCCCGTCGTCTCGACGATCTGGAACTACACGGGCCTGTCCGCGCCCGAGATGACGAACCGGATCGTGTCGGGCTACGAGCGCGCCGTCACGACGACGGTCAACGACATCGAGCACATCGAGTCTCAGAACCTCGCCGGCATCGCGGTCGTGAAGGTGTTTTTCCAGCCGAAGGCGCGCATCGACGCCGCGGTCTCACAGGTCACGGCGATCGCGCAGACGGTTCTGCGGACGATGCCGCCCGGCACGACGCCGCCGCTCGTGATCCAGTACAGCGCCTCGACGGTGCCCGTGCTCCAGCTCGCGCTCTCGGGCCAGGGGCTCTCGGAACAGCAGCTCTTCGACCTCGGCAACAACTCCGTCCGCACGCAGCTGGCGACCGTCGAAGGCGCCGCCATCCCGTTCCCGTACGGCGGCAAGCAGCGCCAGATCCAGGTGGACATCGACCTCGCCGCGCTCCAGAGCAAAGGGCTCGCGCCGGCGGACGTCGTCAACGCCATCAGCGCGCAGAACCTGATCCTGCCGGCGGGCACGTCCAAGATCGGTGGCTTCGAGTACGCGGTCGAGACCAACAGCAGCCCGACGACGATCCAGGGGCTGAACGACCTGCCGGTCAAGGCCGCCAACGGCGCCGTCGTCTTCCTCCACGACGTCGCCCAGGTGCGCGACGGCGCGCCGCCCCAGACCAACATCGTCCGCGTCAACGGGCAGCGGGCGTCGCTCCTGACGATCCTGAAGACGGGCGCGGCCTCGACCCTGACGATCATCAAGGGCGTCCGCGAAACGCTCGCCCAGTCGGCGGGCTCGTTTCCCCAGACGCTGAAGATCACGCCGATCGCCGATCAGTCGCTCTTCGTCCGCGCCTCGATCAACGGCGTGCTGAAGGAAGCGACGATCGCGGCCTGCCTGACCGGCCTGATGATCCTGATCTTCCTCGGCAGCTGGCGCAGCACCCTGATCATCGCGGCGTCGATCCCGCTGTCGATCCTGATGTCCCTCTTCATCCTCTCGGCGCTCGGCGAGACGATCAACATCATGACCCTCGGCGGCTTCGCGCTCGCCGTCGGCATCCTGGTCGACGACGCCACCGTCGAGATCGAGAACATCAACCGCAACATCGAAGAAGGCAAGGAGGTCGAGCACGCGATCCTGGACGGCGCCGCCCAGATCGCGGTGCCGGCGTTCGTTTCGACCCTGTCGATCTGCATCGTCTTCGTGCCGATGTTTTTCCTCTCGGGCGTGGCGCGGTATCTCTTCGTGCCGCTCGCCGAGGCCGTCGTCTTCGCGATGCTGTCGTCCTACTTCCTGTCCCGGACGCTCGTGCCGACGATGGCGAAATACCTCCTGCGCGGGCACGAGCACGACGCGGAAGAGTTGAAGCACGGCACCAAGAGAGTCGGCTATTTCGGCAGCCTGCAGCGGGGCTTCGAAGAGCGCTTCGAGCGCTTCCGCGCGGGGTACCGTCGGGCCCTCGAGAGCGCGATCGCCCGGCCGAAACGCTTCGCCGGGTTCTTCCTCGCCGCGTGCCTGGTCTCGGCCGCGGTGCTGCTGCCCTGGCTCGGCCGCGACTTCTTTCCCGCGGTCGACAGCGGCCAGATCAAGCTCCACCTGCGCGCGCGCACGGGCACGCGGATCGAGGAAACGGCGCGGCTCTGCGACGCGATCGACGGCGCGATCCGCCGGACGATTCCGCCCGAAGAGCTCGACACCGTCATCGACAACATCGGCGTCCCGTACAGCGGCTTGAACCTCTCCTACAGCAACTCGGCGCCGATCGGGCCCGGCGATGCCGACATCCTGATCTCGATGAAGGAAAACCACCGGCCGAGCGCCGAGGTCGCGCGGGTGCTGCGCGACCGCCTCGCCCGGGAGTTTCCGGGGGTATCTTTCTACTTCCTGCCGGTCGACATGGTCAGCCAGATCCTGAACTTCGGCCTCCCGGCCCCGATCGACGTCCAGATCGTCGGCAACGACCTGCCGGGAAACCGGGCGCTCGCCGAGAAGCTGATGGACCGGATCCGGCGCGTGCCGGGCGCGGTGGACCTGCGCATCCAGCAGCCCTTCGACGCGCCGAAGATCTTCGTGGCGGTCGACCGCACGCGCGCGCAGGAGATCGGCTACACCCAGCGCGACGTCGCGGGCAACCTGCTCGTGGCGCTCTCCGGCAGCTCGCAGACGGCGCCCTCCTACTGGCTCGACCCGAAGAACGGCGTGTCCTACACGGTCGCCGTGCAGTCGCCGCAGTACCGGCTCTCCTCGCTCTCCGACCTCGAGGCGATCCCGATCACGACCGCGGGAAACCGCCCGCCGCAGATCCTCGCCAACCTCGCCAGCTTCTCGCGCGGCACGCAGCCGGCGACCGTGTCCCACTACAACGCGCAGCCCGTCGTGGACGTCTACGGCGGCGTCGACGGGACCGACCTCGGCTCGGTCGCGCGCTCCGTGCAGCGGCTGGTCGACGAGGCCAAGAAGGAGCTGCCGCGGGGATCGCGGCTGATCGTGCGCGGTCAGATCCTGACGATGCGGGAATCCTTCGCGGGTCTTCTCGGCGGCCTCGTCATCTCGATCGTGCTGGTGTATCTCCTGATCGTCGTGAACTTCCAGTCGTGGCTGGACCCGCTGATCATCGTCTCGGCGCTGCCCGCGGCCATCGCGGGAATCGTCTGGATGCTGTTCCTCGTCCACACGCCCCTGTCCGTCCCGGCGCTGACGGGCGCGATCATGTGCATGGGCGTCGCGACGGCCAACAGCATCCTGGTCGTGAGCTTCGCCAAGGAGCAGCTCGCCGAGGGAAAGGACGCCGCGACCGCCGCCATCGAGGCGGGCTTCACGCGCTTCCGGCCGGTCCTGATGACCGCGCTCGCGATGATCATCGGCATGGTGCCGATGTCGCTCGGGCTCGGCGAGGGCGGCGAGCAGAACGCGCCGCTCGGCCGCGCCGTCATCGGCGGCCTCCTCTTCGCCACCGGCGCCACGCTCTTCTTCGTGCCCGCCGTCTTCCGCCTCGCGCACGGACGCCAGAAGGCCGCCGCGCCTTCGGGAAAGGACGCATGAGCTCTCCTGTCCCGGGCCGCCCCCGCGGCCAGGTGTTCTTTTCGATCGCGGGCGTCGCCGCCGCGCTGGCGGCCGGCGTCGGCATCGCCAACCGCGTGCACGACCGCTCGAAGCTGCGCGACCGAACGATCGAGGCCGCGGCGCCGATCGTCTCCGTCGTCCAACCGAAGCCCGGCGACCCTCAGCGCGAGCTCGTCCTGCCCGGCAACGTCGAGGCGTTCACGGACGCGCCCATCTACGCGCGGACGAGCGGCTACCTCAAGGCATGGTTCGCCGACATCGGCACGACGGTCAAGAAGGGCCAGCTCCTGGCGACGATCGACGCGCCCGAGGTCGACCAGCAGCTCCAGCAGGCGCGCGCGCAGGAGAACTCGGCGCTGGCCAACGAGAAGCTCGCCACGCTGACGGCCGACCGGCTCGCGAAGCTCGTCGACACCAACGCGATCTCGCGGCAGGAATACGACAATGCCGTCAGCGCCCGCGACGCCCGAAGGGCCGAGCTCGCGTCGGCCCGCGCCAACGTCGGACGCCTGGAACAGCTCGTCGCCTTCCAGCGCATCGAGGCGCCGTTTACCGGGACGATCACGGCGCGCGAAACCGACGTCGGTCAGCTCGTCGACGCCGGCTCGACCGGCGCCGGGCACGAGCTCTTCCGGATCGCCTCGACCGACAAGCTCCGCGTCTACATCGGCGTGCCGCAGGCGCGCTCGACGTCCGCGATCCCGGGCGTGGAGGTCGACCTGACGGTCGCCGAGAGGCCGGGAAAGACGTACCGCGGCGTGATCGCCCGGACGGCCAACGCGATCGACCCGGTGACGCGCACGCTGCGCGTCGAAGTCGACCTCGAGAACCCGCGCGCGGAGATCCTGCCGGGCGCCTACGCCCAGGTGCACCTGAAGCCGGCCGACGCCGTTTCGGCGATGCTGGTGCCGGCGAGCTCCCTGCTCTTCCGCGCCGAGGGGCCGCGCGTCGCGGTCGTCGACGACGCGAGCAAGGTCAACCTCGCGCCGGTGACGCTCGGGCGCGACTTTGGCACGCAGGTCGAAGTGGTCGACGGGCTGAAGGCGACCGACCGCCTCATCGACAATCCGCCGGACGCGATCCTCCAGGGGCAGCTCGTGCGGGTGGCGGCGCCGACCGCGCCCGCGCCGCCCGCGACGAAGACGGGCCGCTAGCGGCGGAGGCGGTTCTCCAGGTCCTCGGCGCGCTTCTGCGCGGCCTTGAGCGCCAGCGCCGCCGGCGACTTCTCGCAGTGCGCGAGCTCGCTGTTGGCGTAATCCACCCACTGCGACATCTCGGCGGCATACGCCTCGATGTCGGCCTCGTGCAGCAGCTCGATCGACAGGTACTTGCCGTCCCAGTGCAGGTCCTGCGCGCGCACGAGCTGCGTGCCAAACGGCGCCTCCCGCAGGAAGCGAACCCACAGCGGGGGCGGCGGCGGCGAGGGCTGCCAGACGACGAGAAAGCTCGTCACGAAGTCGTCGGCCTTGTACGGCGTCGTCCGGCCGGCGATGGGGACGACGTGCGGCCGCACGCGCGGATGTCCGACGCGGACGTTGATCGGGACGATGTCGTCGGTGCACGCGTCCCGGGCACGCCCGGAGGGAACCGTCGGAACCGGTTTCTCGGTCGGCATCGCGTCCTCCGAATTGGAGCGCGAGTCTAGCACCGCGCGCCGAGGCTGCTTCAAGCCGCCGCGCCCATCGTCAGCACGACGCGAAAGCGCGCCGCGCCGCTCAGCATGCGGTCGTAGGCTTCCGCGGCGCGCGCCAGCGGAAAGAGCTCGTTCATCGACCGAACGCCCGTCCGCGCCGCGAACACCAGCGTGTCCTGCGAGTCGATCGCCCGTCCCGACGGCCATCCGGCGACCGAGCGCCGCGCCTGGATGAGGGGATACGCCGGCACCGCGAGCGGCGTCGGCGGGGCCCCGACGACCAGGAGCCGCCCGTCGATGCCGAGGCCGCCGAGGACCGCCGTCATGGCGTCGGCGTCGGTGACGGTCGCCAGGACGAGGCGGGCGCCGCCGCGCCTGGCGAGCTCTTTGGCCGGATCCTGCGACCGGCTGTCGATGTAGTCCGAAGCGCCGAGCTGCCGCGCCAGGGGCTCCTTGTCGCGGCCCCGCGCGACGGCGATCGTCTCGAAGCCGAGCTTCGCGGCGAACTGGATGCCGAGATGGCCGAGACCGCCGACGCCGAGCACGGCGACGCGCGATCCGGGCATCGCCCCCGCGTTGCGGAGCGCGTTGAAGGTCGTCACGCCCGCGTCGAGCAGCGGCGCCGCTTCGGCCGGCGAGAGCGTGTCGGGGATGCGCGCCAGGACGGCCGCCTGGGCGACGACGTACTCCGCGTAGCCGCCGTCGAAGGAAATGCCCGTGATCTTCGGCGACACGAGACAGGTCTGGAAGTCGCCGCGACGGCACGAGTCGCACTCCCCACAGTGGCCGCCGTGCCAGCCGATGCCGACCCGGTCGCCCTTCTTCCACGCCGCAACACCGGCGCCGACCGCGTCCACGACCCCGGCGATCTCGTGGCCCGGCACGCGCGGGTACTCGATCCCCGGGAAGAGCCCTTCCCTGGTCAGCACGTCGCTGTGGCAGACGCCGCACGCCTCGATGCGCACCCGCGCGAAGCCCGGGCCCGGTTCCGGGATCTCCCGCTCGACCATCTCCAGAGGACCGCCCGCCCGCACGACCTGCACCGAACGCATCTTTGCCATGACGCCTCCGAAGGGACATACACGGGCAGAGCCCGAATGGTTTCAATCGGCGCAAAGAGGGGACTGCCGCCCCCGAAGGGGCGGGTCCGGTTGGGGCGGGATCGTGGGGGCGAGCAGGTTCGAGTGTTCCACGGAACCTTGTCTCTCTCCCGGAGCAAGCGCCATGCCACCGGTCCGGCGAGGATCACGTCGCCATCTTGCTCGCTCCCGCCAGGGCCAGAATCAGAAACAGCAGAAAGAGGCCCGCGAAGATCAGGGCGAGCAATCTGGCGATCGCGAACGAGGCGCCCGCGACCCCGGTGAAGCCGAGAAGCGCCGCGACCAGGCCGATCACGAGGAACGTCAGTGCCCATCTCAGCATGAAGCACCTCCCGTCTCCCGAAATAGCAAGAGGGATGCCGACGCCCGCTACGGGTGAGCCGGGACCAGGCGCTCGGCGACGCGCGGCATCCGCCGCCGCACGTACCCGCGGCTGCCGCGCTGGAACCCGGAGGCCAGCAGGTGCGGCGCGAGCGCCGAGGCCGCCGGATCGCCGCCGTCGACGCGCCCGACGAGGACCGCGCGCCGCTTTCCCGAGTCGACCAGCGCCGCGAGCGCCCGCACGAGGTCGCGCGCCGCCTGCTGCCTGTCGGGCTCGCCCTCCGGGAGAAACGCCGCGAGGTTCGCGTCGCCGCGCCCGAGCCAGCCGAGGAGCGCGCCGTTGCGCAGAATGACGTGCGCGCCGGCGGCGCGCTGCGGCCGCGCGGGTCCCGGCGGCCACGGCAGCGCCGCGCCGTAGGGGTTGGCGGGATCGGTCGCGGCGAGAAACACCGTCTGCGGGGTTTCGGGCTCCACGCGCATCGCGCGGACCCGATCGGCCGCGGCCGGCAGCGCGAACTGAGCGGCGCCGAGGCCCGCGACGAAGTAGCCGCGGCGCACCTTTCCCGCTTCCTCCATGGCCTTGAGCACGGGATACAAGGCGCCGAAACCGCCGGCGACCCCTTCGGCGTTGACCGCTTCGCGCGTGAGAATCCCGTACCGGGTCAGGAGCGCTTCGGCGAGTTCGGTCCGCCGGCGGGTTTCGCTCTGCCGCGTCGGCGCGGGCTCGTTGCGAACGACCGCCCATCGGCCCTCGCTGCCCGGGGGACCGGCACGCCGCGCGGCGGCCCATCGCGGGGCGGCGACCTCGCGCCGCGGCGAGGCCATGGGACGCAACCGCGAGCGCAGCGGCGCGAGCGTGTCGTTGGCGACCTCGCCGCGCCAGACGAGCTCCCACAGAGCGTCGAGCAGGTCGCCGGGGAACGCTCCCGTCTCGACCTTCAGGTCCGCGAAAAAGAGGGCTCCCCGGCGCGCGAGGAGCTCGCGGACCGACTCCGCGAGCCGGCCGGGCTTCTCGGAAGCGGCCGCTCGCGGCGGCGCCGGCCGGACGGTGGGCGCAAGCTCGATCCGCCCGTCAACGCTCCCGAGCGGTTCGACCCCGCGCCAGGTCACCTCGCCCGCCGCGCACAGCGCGTCCAGGTCTCCCGCCCGATAGCCCGCCACGCGCGCCGGAAGGATCTCGGTTTCGAGCGTCGAAGCGACGAGCGGCGCGCCGTCCAGGCGCTCGATCGCCGCGAGCAACGCCGCGGTCCCCGAGGCAGGCTCCGCGACGCCCTGCCACTCGAGCAGGAAGCGCGCGAAGACGGCGCCGTCGACCGGCTCGACCTCGCGGCGCAGCTTCGCGAGCGACCGCCGCTTGATCGCGCGCAGCACCCCCGCGTCGCACCACTCGCGCAAGCGCCCGCCCGGCAGAAAGTCGCCTTCGACCAGGCGCCCGGCCGCGGCGAGACGCTCGAGGCCGCGCCGGACTTCGGCCAGCGGCAGCCCGAAGCGCGCCGCGGCTTCCTCGGCCCGAAACGGGCCGCGCGTGCGGGCAAAGCGCGCGAGCACGTCGCCGAGCGGGTCGGGGACCGGCTCGAGAAACGCTTCGGGCAGGCCGGCGGGCGGCACGACGCCGAGCGCGTCCCGCAGGCGTCCCGAGTCCTCGGCGGCGGCGAAGCGCCTCTCGCCTCCGATCGCGAGCTCGACGACGCGCCGCTCCCCGAGGAGCCGGTCGAGCCACGCCGCGACGGCGCCGGGGCCCTCCGCGCGCGCGCGGATCTCGGTCTCGGTCAGGTCGCCGAGCGAGAGCAGCAGATCGTGCAGGCCGTCGGCGTGGCGCACGCGGCGTCCCTCGAGCCGCTGCAGCGACCGGCCGAGCGCGGCGATGGCCTCGGCGTCGAGCAGTTCGCGGAGCTCCTCCTCGCCGAGCAGCTCGCGCAGCTGGGCCTGGTCGACCGACAGCGCCTGTGCGCGGCGCTCCGCCAGCGGTGCGTCGCCGTCGTAGATGAAGTTGGCGACGTACGAAAAGAGCAGCGACGCCGCGAACGGCGACGGCGCCGCGGTGTCGACGGTCAGGACGCGGATGCGGCGATTCGCCACGCGGCGCAGCACGTCGACGGTCCCCGGCAGGTCGAAGACGTCGCGCAGACACTCGCGGTAGGTCTCGAGGAGGATCGGAAACGAGCCGTAGCGCGACGCGACGGCGAGCAGGTCGGCCGCCCGCTTGCGCTGCGCCCAGAGCGGGCTGCGGCGCCCCGGGTGCCGGCGCGGCAGGAGCAGCGCGCGCGCCGCGTTCTCGCGAAAGCGCGCGGCGAACAGCGACGACTCGCCGAGGCTGCGCACGACCAGGTCCTCGACCTCCTCCGGCGCCGGCAGGAACCGCGCCGTCTCCGGAGGCTCGGCGGACTCCGGAAGCCGGAAGACCATCCCGTCGTCGGACCAGAGCGCCTCGACGTCGGTCGCGGTCGCTTCGCGCAGTCGCGCGAGGACCGCCGTCGCCCAGGGCGCGTGCACCCGCGCGCCGTACGGCGAGAGGACGCACACGCGCCAGTCCCCGATCTCGTCGACGATCCGCTCGACGACGAGAGTGCGGTCGCTCGGCACTTCGCCGGTCGCGCGCTCCTGATCGGCCAGGTAGGCGACGAGGTTGTCCGCCGCCCGCGCGTCGAGGCCGTGGGCCTCGCGCAGACGCCGCGCCGCGTCGGCCGCCGGCTCCCCCGCCAGTGTCCGCGCGAGCTCGCCGATTGCCCGGCCGAACTCGGTGGGGCGCCCCGGCTGGTCGCCGTGCCAGAACGGCATTCTGCCGGGCAGTCCCGGCGCCGGCGAGACCAGGACGCGGTCGTGCGTGATCTCCTCGATCCGCCACGACGACGCGCCGAGGACGAAGACGTCGCCCGGCGTGGACTCGAAAACCATCTCCTCGTCGAGCTCGCCGACGCGGCGGCTGCCGCGCGCGTCGCCGCCGGCGAGGAACACGCCGTAGAGGCCGCGGTCCGGGATCGTCCCGCCGTTGACGATCGCGACCCGGCCGGCGCCCTCCCGCGCGCGGATCCGTCCCGCGCGCCGGTCCCAGGTCAGGCGCGGACGCAGCTCCGCGAACTCGTCGGACGGATAGCGGCCGGAGAGCATGTCGAGCACGCCGTCGAACGACGCCCGCGGCAGGTCGGCAAAGGGCGCCGCGCGCCGCACGAGCCGGAAGAGATCGTCCACGTCGCGGTCCGCCTCGGCGGAAATCGCCACGATCTGCTGCGCCAGCACGTCGAGCGGGTTGCGCGGGTACGCCGTCTCCTCGACGAGGCCCTGCTGCATCCGGGCCGTGGCCGCCGCCGCCGCGAGCAGGTCGCCGCGGTACTTCGGGAACACGACGCCCCGCGACGTCTCGCCGACCGAGTGGCCCGCGCGGCCGATGCGCTGGAGCCCCGAGGCGATCGACGGCGGCGCCTCGATCTGGACGACGAGGTCGACGGCGCCCATGTCGATGCCGAGCTCGAGGGACGACGTCGCCACGATCGCGGGAAGCGACCCGCTCTTGAGGCGCTCCTCGATCTCGCGGCGCTTCTCCCGGGCCACCGAGCCGTGGTGGGCGAGCGCGATTTCCTCGCCCGCCGTTTCGTTGATGGCCGCCGCGAGGCGCTCGGCGAGGCGGCGGCTGTTGGCGAAGATCATCGTCGAGCGGTGCGCCCGCACGAGCTCGACGAGGCGCGGGTAGATCGACGGCCAGATCGACTCGGAGCGTCCCGAGGCGGGACCGTCCTCCGCCGCGCCGGCGCCGGGCCGCGCCATGTCCTCGACGGGAACTTCCACCCGGAGCTCGAAGCGCTTGCGCGCCCCGGTGTCGACGACCTCGACGGGCCGCGGCGTCCACCGGGCACGGGCGCTCTTGACGGTCCCGCCGCCGAGGAGGCGCGCGATCTCCTCGAGCGGGCGCTGTGTCGCGGAAAGGCCGATGCGCTGGAGCGGCCGGGGTCTGCGGCGGATCTCCTCGAGGCGCTCGAGCGACAGGAAGAGGTGCGCGCCGCGCTTGGAGGCCGCGACCGCGTGGATCTCGTCGACGATGACCGTCTCGACCGGCGCGAGCGCCGCGCGCGCCCGCGCCGTCAGCATCAGGTAGAGCGACTCCGGCGTCGTGATCAGGATGTCCGGCGGCGTGCGCAGGAGCCGGGCCCGTTCGGCCGACGGCGTGTCTCCGGTCCGGATCGCGATCGCCGGAACGCGGTGCGCGACGCCGGCCCGCGCGGCGGCCTCGGCGATGCCGGCGATCGGCGCGCGGAGGTTTCGCTCCACGTCGACGGCCAGCGCCTTCAACGGCGACACGTACACGACGCGGCAGCGCTCCGGCTTCGGCGGCTCCGGCGAGAACATCAGCCGGTCGATCGCGGCGAGGAACGCGGCGAGCGTCTTCCCGGACCCGGTCGGCGCGAGCAGCAGCGTCGAGCGCCCGGCGAGGATCGGCGGCCAGCCCTTCGCCTGGGCGAGCGTCGGCTCGGGAAACGAGCTTCGAAACCAGTCCGCGACGACCGGATGGAATCCGGCCAGAGGATCCGGGCTCACTTCTTCATCCTATGCGCCCGGCGGCGACCCGGCCTCGCCCGGCACCCTCCTTGCAACCCGCGGAACGAGGCGTTTCGGCACGGGGCCGAATCGTCTCCCCCGGGAGGAACCCATGACTGGCCGTCGCGGCTCGCGCGGACAAGAACTCCGCCGGTCCGACGCGCAACGACGACCGCCTCAAGCTCGTCGAGCCGGCCGAAGGCGCGACCGTCACCGGACCCACCGTCCGCGTCGTCGCGAACACCGCGATCCGGGAGCAGATCGACGGCGAGCGCCAGGACGTCAACTCCATGCCTCGGGCGAGCGTCGACGTGTTCCTCGACGGAACGCTGCAGGGCACGATGAAGGACGCCCGGAACGTCCTCACGATCGACAACGCCGGAGTCGCGTTGCTCGGCGCCGCGGCCCTGATGCGGCGTCACCGCGTCCGCGTCTGACGAACCGGCGCGTCGAGCTCCCGGCGCGCCGCGCCGTCAGGAGGCGGCGCGTCCCTTCCCGGTGCGGCCGACCTGGCTTCCTTTCGCCCGAGGCTGGCAGCGCGGGCACGCGAACAGGCGCCGCGCCGAGAGGGGGAACTCCGAGATCGGCGTCGCGCACCGCCGGCAGATCTCCTGCTGGTAGACGTAGAAGGCTTCGGCCGCGCTGCGGCCCGAGAGCGGATGCGGCGCAGGCTCGCGCGGCTCGACCGTGCGGGTCTGCGCCTGGACGACGCCGCGGCGCATCAGCCGGCGCGCGGCGCGCCACAGGGTCTCCCACTCCGCCGCCGAGACGCCGCCCGCGCGCCGCAGCGGGTGGATGCCGGCGAGGAACAGCGCCTCGGCGCGATAGATGTTGCCCACGCCGGCGAGGACGCGCTGGTCGAGGAGCGCATCGCCGACGGCGCGCCGGGGCCTCGCGGAAAGCGCGGCGAAGGCGCGGTCCGGGTCGAAGTCCGGCCGCAGCGGATCCGGGCCCAGGCGCGCGAGCAGGGCTCGCCTCGCGAAGTCGGGAATGAGCTCGCACGTCGGCGGACCGATCAGATCGGTCACCGTGCTCCGCGTCGAGAGCCGCAGGCGCACGGTCGGCCGGGGCTCGGGGCCCGGTGCCCGATACCGGTAGAACCAGCCGGCCATTCCGAGGTGGATGTGGACGACGAGACCGCCGCTCCACTCGTGAAAGAGGTGCTTGCCGTAGGCCTCCGCGCGCAGAAACCGCCGGCCGTCCAGCTTTTTCGCCTCGCGCGCGAACCGGCCCTGAGGCGAGGCGGCCCGGACGCGGCGGCCGCCGAAGTCGCGGGTGTGGGCCCGGGCGAGGCGATGGATCGTGTTGCCTTCGGGCATGGCCGAAGGACTCTACCGCCGGAGGCGCCCGTCGGCTTCCCCGGCCCGCTCCCTTCCACCCGGGGGAGCGGGCCGGAAGCCCGTCGTCTAGTTCGGGTTCGGCACGAGCGGCGCGGCAAGCCACATGAAGGAGGTCCCGGTCTGGACTTCGAACGAGAACTGTCCGTTTTGAATGTCGAAGATCCGGATCGGAATCTGCGAGTCGCTGACGCGGGTCATGTAAGTACCGACGATGACCATCCCCTCCTCGATCTCCGGATTCGTGACGGTTCCCGCGCAGATCGCCCAGTTGGGCGTCTGGGCCGCCGCGCTGCAGGAACCGACCCCCGTCAGGACCGTGCGGCGGTGCTCCGCCCGCAGGATCGCGACGGCGGCCTGCTCGCGCGTCAGCGGAGCGCCGGGGCAATAGTTGCCGCCGCCGCAGCCGACGAGAATCCCCTCGTTGTAGAGCTCCTCGATCCAGGCCGCGTACTGCCCCGGACACGGGACGTCGTTGAAAACGCCTCCCGTGCAGGGCGGGGGAAAATAGTTGGCGCCGGGATCGGCGGCGTAGGTCAACGACGCCCCGAGTACCAGAAGCAAAACCGCGAAACACTTCTTCATCGGCTCCCTCCTTCGTTGGGATGCGGGGCTCGCGCGACGGCGAGCGGCTATACTGTCCTTTGGGACAGCATATCAAGTCCCTGTCCTGCGGGACAGGTTCCCGTGGCCGACGCTCGCCCGGATCCGGAAGACAGGCCCACGCTTCACGTCGCCCCCCCGCGATCCCGGAGGAGCAGCTCGCGGAGCGGGGCCGAGCGCGTCCGCCCCGGCCGGATGCCGATAGGATCAGATCGGAGGTGCCCCATGCGCCTGAAGCCGTTCTCCGCCGCGGGAATGCTCTTTCTCGCGGCCCCGCTCGTGCTCGCTCAGATCGACGTGTCCAAGATTTTCGGCGGCGGCGGCAAGGACCTGTCGAACCAGGACATCGTCTCGGGCCTCAAGGAAGCGCTGACGGTCGGGACGACCAACACGGTCGACCTGACCGGTAAGCCCGACGGCTACTTCGGCAACGCGGCGATCAAGATTCTCCTGCCGAAGCAACTCGACCATGTCGAGCAGGGCCTGCGCCTGCTCGGCCAGGGCGACAAGGTGGACGAGCTCGTCCTGAGCATGAACCGGGCGGCCGAGAAGGCCGCTCCCGGCGCCAGGGACATCTTCTGGGGCGCCATCAAGAGCATGACCTTCGACGACGCCCGCAAGATCCTCTCCGGCGGCGACACCGCGGCGACCGACTACTTCCGCGCCAAGACGAGCGACGCGCTGACGGCTTCCTTCCGGCCCGTCGTCGTCGACTCGATGAAGGACGTCGGCGTCGTCCAGCAGTTCAAGCAGCTTCAGAGCGCGTACCAGTCGGTGCCGCTCGCCTCGGCGCTGCCGTCGGTCGACATCGAGTCCTACGTCGTCGCGAAGGCCCTCGACGGCCTCTTCTACGTGCTCGGGCAGCAGGAGAAAGAGATCCGCACGAACCCGGCGGCCCAGGTCACGAGCCTTCTCAAGAAGGTCTTCGGCAAGTAGCCGACGCGATTGAGGATGCTGCACGTCACGCCCTCGATTGCGATCCCGGAGGAGCATCTCGAGGAACGTTTCGTCCGCGCGTCGGGTCCCGGCGGCCAGAACGTCAACAAGGTTTCGACGGCGGTCGAGCTGCGCTTCGACGTCGCCGGCTCGGCGCTGCCCGAGGACGTGAAGGCGCGCCTGACCGCACTCGCGGGACGCCGCCTCGGTTCCGACGGCATCCTCTTGATCGACAGCCGCGCGCACCGGACGCAGGCGCAGAACCGGGCCGAAGCGCGCGAGCGCCTGGCCGAGCTCGTGCGGCGCGCCGCCCACCGCCCCAGGCCGCGGCGCAAGACGAAGCCGACGGCCTCGGCCCGCGAGAAGCGGCTCGCGGCGAAGCAACGGCGGGGGCGCGTGAAGGCGGGACGGGGCCGCGTCGGCCACGAGGACTAGAAGGCGCCGGGCCGACTCAGCGCGGCTTCCTGCCGCAGCCCTGCTTGAACCCGAGGTCGCAGGCCTTCCTGTAGAGCTCGGCCGCGCGGCGCTTGTCGACCGCGACGCCGTTGCCCTTCTCGCACGCGACGCCCAGGTCGAAGCAGCCCTCCCCGTCGCCGCCCTTGCAGGCGAGGTCGAGGTACTCGGCGGCCTTCGTGCGGTCGACCGGCACTCCCGAGCCCGCGGTGTAGACCGACGCGGCGTTGAAGCAGCCGAACGAGTCTCCGCGCCCGCAGCCGAGCACGGAGAGCTCCCGGCCCTGGCCGAGGTCCTTCGCGATGCCGTCGCCCGCGAGGTATAGCGCGCCGAGGAGCGAACAGGCGCGCGCGCCGTTTTCGAGTGCGTGGACGTCGTCCGGATTGACCGCTCGGTCGCAGGCTTCGCGAAAGATCTTCGCGGCCTCCTTCTCGTCGACCGCGACGCCGATGCCGTCGCGGTAGGCGCGGCCCTCGTTCAGGCAGCCGCCGAGGTTCGACGGCTGACAGCTCGAGCCCTCGCAGCCGCGCTCGTAGAGCGCGAACGCCCGCGGCTTGTCCGCCTTGACGCCCGAGCCGTGCTCGTAGAGATAGCCGAGGTTCGTGCAGGCGGTCGGGCTGCCGAGGGTGCAGCCTTCCTCGTAGCGCGCGGCGGCGCGCCGGGGATCCCGCGCGACCCCGCGGCCGTCGTCGGCCATCACGCCCGCGTTGTAGCAGCCCTGCGCGTCGCCATGATCGCAGGACTTCGCGTAGAGCGCGGCCGCGCGCTTGTCGTCCTTCTTGACGAGCTTGCCGGTGGCGTAGAGAAACGCGAGGTTCGCGCAGCCGCCGCCGCTGCCGCCGTCGCACGACTTCTCGAGCACCGGCAGCGCCTCGGCGCCGCGGTCGGACGAGCTCATCAGGTCCAGCCCCTGATACGCGCACGCCTCCATCGAGCCCGATCGGCACGCCGACGCAAAGAGCTCGAGCGCCCGTGCATTGTCCGGGCCGCCCTGGCGGACCCAGAGCAGCCAGCCCTGGCGGAAGCACGCGCTCGCGTTGCCCGCGCGGCAGTCCTTCTCGAAGAGCGCCGCCTGGTCGGCGGGGACGACGCGTCCTTCGGTCACGGCGCCGGAGCCCCGGCGAAAGAGCACCCGCACGCTCTGGCAGGACAGGTTGAAGGCGTGGTCCGTGAACTCGCACGCGTTGGCGAGACGCTGGGAGCCGATCTGCTCGATCCCGTCGCCGACCTCGATTCCGGCGGCGGCGGCGGGGCTTCCGGGAAGGACCTCGGTGACCACGGCGCCGTGGAAGTCGTCGGGCAGGCCCAGCCTTTGTTTGACCGCGGCGGTCGCCGGACCGGCTTCGAGCCCGAGGGTGCCGCGGCAGCGCGCGCTTCCTCCGGACGGCGTCGAGCCCGACGGCGCGGGCGCCGAAGAGCTCGCACAGCGAAACTGAAGCGCCGCAAAAAGAAGCGACGCGGCGGCAAGTCGCCACGCCCCCGGCAGTTGCGGCCGCGCGGCGGCCCCGGAGCTCTCGCGTCGATCCTCGGGCACGACTCTTGATTGTAGATTCAACCCATGTCTTCCCCAACCGCGCGCCGCCTCGCGATCGCCCTGGCGAGCCTCGTCGGACTCCTGATCCTTCTCGTCCTGCTCCTGCCCTACGTCGTTTCGCTCGACGCGACGCGAGCCCGCGCCGTCGCCGCGGCCGAGGCGGCGCTCCACCGCAAGGTCGAGATCGGCAGGATGCGGCTCCAGCTGCTGCCCGGTCCGGGAGCGGCGCTCGAAGGCGTCGTCGTCCACAACGGCCCGGGCTACGACACCCCGGCGCTCCTCTCGGCCGAGCGCGCGTCCGTCCGCGTGGCGTTCTGGCCGCTTCTGTCGAAGCGCCTCGAGGTCCGCAAGCTCTCGTTCGACGGCGTGGTCGTCACCGTCGAACGCAGTGCCGCCGGCAAGCTGAACGTGTCCGACTTCGTGTCGGCGGGCCAGCGCGACAGCGGCCCCGCATCGCAGACCGCCGCGGCCGCGCTCCTCGTGTCCCGCGTGGAGCTCGACCGCGGCCGCGTCGCCTTCGTGGACCACGAGACCTCGCCCGGGCAGACGGCCACGCTCGCCCTCGACGACGTGACGGCGCGCCTGTCGGACCTCGGCCCGTCGAAGCCGGCCCGCTTCGAAATCGCGGCGCGCTTCCTCGCGGACAAGGACCGGAACCTCCGCCTCGAAGGCACGCTCGGCCCGCTGCCCACCGCGGGTCCCGTCGGCGACGCCGCCGTCGACGCCCGCTTCTCGGTCAGAGGCGCCGCGCTCGGCCGCCTGGCGCCGTGGGTCGCCTCGTTCCGCGACGCGGACCCGGGCGCGCTCTCGCTCGACGGCACGGCGAAAGGAAAGGCACTCGGCGCCCTCGAGATCGCGGGCAAGCTCGCCCTCGACCCGCCGTCGGGCTCGGCGCGGATGCCCGCGGTCGACGGCGCGATCGCGCTGACGCTCGACTGGCCAAAGGGAACGCTGCTGATCGCGCGCTCGGTCTTCGACGTCGCCGAGCTCCCGCTCGCCGTCGAAGGCTCCGTGACGTCGCTGCACGAGACGCCGGCCGTGGACCTGCACGTGGCCACGCCGGGCGACGTCGGCCTCGACCACGTCACCGGATTGCCCGGGGTCGCCGGGCGCTTCCCCGAAGGGTTCAAGATCTCCGGAAGCGTCCGACTCGACCTGCGGATCCAGGGAACGGCGGCGGCGCTGACGATTCGCGGGGCGGCCGACGCGGCGCCGTTCGCGGTGGCGCGGAGCGGGCAGCCCCTCTTCGAAGCGCCGTCCGTCCACGCCGGCGTCGAAACCGCGGGCGAGGGACCGCTCTCCGGGCGCGTCACGGCGTCGTCGGGCAGGCTCCAGAACCTGCCCTTCGAGAACCTGCGCGCCGACTGGACGTGGCGCCGCGGCGTCCTCACGCTGACGCCCTCGGCCGGAGTCTTCGGCGGGACGCTCGCGGGCCGCGTCGACTCCGACTTCGCGCACCCGAACGCCGACGCGCACGTGACGCTCGAGCTCCGGGGCGTCCAGGCGCAGCCTCTCGTCGAATCGCTGACGACGGCGAAGGGCGTCGTCTCGGGCGTCCTCGCCGGAAAGCTCGCCGTGACGAGCCGCGGGCTCTCCTGGGACGCGATCACGAAGACGGGCCGCGGCGACGGGCACGTCGTGCTCTCCGACGCCGACCTGCGGACGGCCCGGCTGATGCCCGAGGTGACGCGCACGCTGTCGGCCGTCGGCAAAGTCGCCGGCTTCCAGGTTCCCGCGAGCCTGGAGGACACGCGCTTCTCGCGCCTGGAGACGTCGTTGAAGCTCGCCGACGGCCGCGTCTCGACCCCGGATCTCGCGCTCTCCGGCCGCGACGTCTCGGCCACGGCCGACGGCTCGATCGGCCTCGACAAGACGCTCGCGTACCAGGGACGCGTGATCCTCGGCCCTTCCGTCGTGAAGAGCCTCGGCAACGCCAGCCGCTGGGTGGCCGACTCCTCCGGACGCCTCGCGCTCCCCTTCCACGTCACCGGCACGATCGCCTCGCCGAAGGTCGCGATCGACGAGAGCGTCGCCGTCGAGCTCGGGAAGCGGGCGTTGAGCGGCGCCGCCGGCAAGGCCCTCGGCGACGCCCTCGGCGGCAGCGGCGGGCAGGGCGCGAACCCGCTCGACGTCCTCCAGCAGCTCTTGAAGGCGCCCGCCCCGACGCCCACGCCCCACTGATCCGGGACGCCTCCGGTTTAGGATCCCCGCCCATGAGCGCGCCGTTCGACTTCACCGGCAAGTCCGTCCTCGTCGCCGGCGGCACCGGCGGCCTCGGGCGCGCGGTGAGCCTCGCGTTTCTCGAGGCGGGCGCGGCGGTGGCGGTCACGTCGCGGCGCCGGGAGGAGGTCGACGCTCTCGCCGCCTCGGCGGGAGCGGCGGCGGCCCGCCTCTCGGGACACGAGGTCGACGTCACGGACGAGGCCGCGGTGCGCGCGCTCGTCGGCGCGGTCGTCGGCAAACACGGGCGCCTCGACGCGCTCGTCAACGCGGTCGGCGGCTACGCCGGGGGCGCGAAGCTCTGGGAAGCGGACGCGTCGGACTTCGATCGGATGCTCGCCCTGAACCTGCGTTCCGGCTTCGTCCTTTGCCGGGCGGCCGTCCCGGCGATGCTCGCGCACGGGGGCGGCGCGATCGTCAACGTCGCGTCGCGCTCGGGCACGGCTCCGGGGCCCGGCGAGGCCGCGTACGCCGCGTCGAAGGCCGCGGCGATCGCGCTGATCGCGTCGCTCGCGGCGGACCTGAAAGGCACGAACGTCCGCGCGAACTCGGTGCTGCCGAGCATCATCGACACCGACGCGAACCGGAAGGCGATGCCGAAGGCCGACTTCTCGAAGTGGCCGAAGCCCGAGGAGATCGCCCGCGTCATCCTCTTCCTGTGCCACGACGCCGCCGCGCTCGTCCACGGCGCGGCGATCCCGGTGTACGGCCATGCGTAGCGTCCGCGTCGCCCTTCTCCTCGCCGCGATTCTCGGTATCTCGGGTCGCGCCGACGCGGCCGGTCCTCCGCCCGCCCCGCTCGTCATCGCCCACGTCGCCGTCGTCGACGTCGTCCGCGGCGCGGTGCTGCCCGACCAGACCGTCGTCGTCGACGGCACCCGCATCGCCGCCGTGACCCCGTCGTCCGGCGCGAGCGCCCCGAAGGGCGCGCGCGTCGTGGACGGCGCCGGCCAGTTCCTGATCCCCGGCCTCTGGGACGCGCACATCCACGCCTTCTTCGGCGACTGGGTGCCCGGCGGGCGCGAGGTCACGCTGCCGCTGCTCCTCGCGTTCGGCATCACCCGCGCGCGCGACATGGGCAGCGACCTCGATCCCATTCTCCGCGCGCGCGCCGACGTCGCCGCCGGGACGCTGACCGGACCGAGGCTCTACGTCTCGGGGCCGATGCTCGACGGACCGAAGTCGCCCTTTCCGGCCTCGATCAAAGTGGGCACCGCCGAGGAAGGGCGCCGCGCCGTCGCGACGCTCGCGGGGCGCGGTGTGGACTTCATCAAGATCCAGTCCTACGTGCCGCACGACGCGTACGTCGCGATCGCCGACGAGTGCCGGAAGCGCCGGATCCCGTTCGAAGGACACGTGCCGGACGCCGTCCTCGCCGCCGACGCGTCGAACGCCGGCCAGGCGAGCTTCGAGCACCTGATCGGCGTCTTCGAGGGCAGCTCGACGGCGGAGATGACCTTCCTTTCCGGGCCGAAGGGGCCGGGCCGTTTCCTCGAGACCTACGACGGCGCGAAAGAAGCCGCGCTCATCGCGCTGCTGGCGAAGAACGGCACGTGGCAGTGCCCGACGCTCTTCTGGGAGCGCGGCCAGTGGCTCGTCGACGCGATCGACATCTCGAAAGACCCGGACCTGCGCTGGGTTCCCGCGTCCTGGCGCGAGAAGACCTGGCCGACGTTCGCGAAGGACATCCTCAAGAGCCTCGACACGGATCCGCTCCCGGTGCGCCAGAAGTTCGTGGAGCACGAGCTCGCGATCGTGGCGCGGCTGAAACGAGCCGGGGTTCCCTTCCTCGCGGGCACGGACACGCCCGCGGGCGTGGACGTCATTCCGGGGCCGAGCCTCCACCACGAGCTCGAACGCTTCGTCGCGGCCGGCTTCACGCCCGCCGAGGCGCTCCGGACCGCGACCGTCAACCCCGCGCGCTTCGTCGGGAAGTCCGCCGAGCTCGGCACCGTCGAAAAGGGCAAGCTCGCGGACCTCGTGCTGCTCGACGCCAACCCGCTCGAGGACGTGCGGAACACGCGGAAGGTCGCGGCCGTCGTCGCCGAGGGCAGGCTCTGGACACGCGCGGACCTCGATCGCGTCCTCGGCAGCGTCGCGACGTACGGCGCGACGCACTGACGCGGCGGCCCGCCGCCGTCAGGGCGTGCGCGGGCTTTCGGATCGCGGTCCGCCGCGAGCGTCTTTGGCGGCCAGGCGCCGCCTCACGAGAGCGCTCCTTCCGCCGACCGCGACGCTTCCTCCGCTTCGAGCTTGCCGGCTTCCCGCGTCGCGTCCGCCATGCCGCCGCGGCCCCTCGGGAATCCGGCCAGGCCCGCGGCGAAGACGGCGGCGAGAATGACGACGGCCACGCCGAGGCTCCACCGGATCCCTTCGACGAAGTCCCGGTCGGCCGCGGCGAGGATGGCCTGGCGCGTCGCCTCGTCCAGGTGCCCGATCGGACGTCCCGGACCGATCTCCGCCGCGTACGCGCGGGGGTTCGCGTTGCCGATGATCGTCGCGGCGACTTCCTTCCGTTCGACCGGATCCGGCAGCGCGGCGGCCAGGTGCGCCGAGAGCGTCGCCGTCAGCGAGGCCGCGAGCACCGAGCCGAGGACGGCGAATCCCACCGTCGAG
>DATJPZ010000026.1:0-24257 GCA_035506175.1 Thermoanaerobaculia bacterium
CGCCATTCTCGCGGTGCTCGAGTCGCTGGTCACCGAGACATTAGCGATCATCGGTCCGAACGAGCGGTCGTACTTTGTCGCCCAAATGGAGATGTTCGCAGCAATTGTTCACAAGAGTCGAGGTCACTTTCGAGAGGCACACGAGTGGCTTGACCGCGCTTCATCATCGTGCCGTGCCGTTATCGGCGCGAGTGACCTGAGTACACGTATTCTGTTCGTGCGTCGGGTCCTCGCGCACGACCAGAGGTTGTACGACGCCGCTCTCGAAGGGCTTCCGGCGGTGAGGGAGCGTTTCGCTGCACTCGGCCTGGAGAACTTCGTGGTTCGCTGCTGGTATCTCGAAGGTCAGGCTCAGAAGGAACTGGGGAACGATGATCGGGCGTTTGATTGCCTGAAGCGCGTAACGGAATCGTCGGGTCCCGCGGCTGAGTTGTGGCTGACGGCAATGGCTCTTTGCCTCTTGGCGCAGATTCACGCCAAACGTGATCGGGGGGACTTGGCTTTCGAATCGCTGCGCTCGGCGTGGGGGCTTCTGAAAGACTCCGAGGTTGCGATGGCCGTGGGTTTCTTCCACGCGACGCACGGAGAACTCTTCAGGGATCGTGGTCAGCTTGGTTCCGCGGTCGCAGCCTATCGACGTTCGGTGAATTGGTACCAGGCAGCTGATATGGGATCGTTGGCTGCGTATACGAGAGTCGTTCTCGCGGAAACACTCCTCGCCTCGGGCCGCAGCGGTGAGGCGCTCTCAGAAATCGTTACGGCCTTGCCGACAATTGAGTGCCTCGGCCTTGAGCGCGAGGGGCTCGCGGCGGTGCAGCTTCTCCGTAGATCAGTGAGCCGTCGTCAACTCGATCGTACGGCTCTCGCCGCAATCAAGGCGGCCCTCCAGCGAGCAAAATAGGTCTGCGAGCAACCCTCGAAGTCAGGCGGGGGACCGTGGTGCATTTACCGGCTCGGTCGCCTTGGTATCTTCTCCCCGTGCCGACGGTCCTCTACCTCCACGGTTTCGCCTCTTCGCCGACCGGGCGGAAGATCGCGTTACTGCGCGAGACGCTGCCCGCCGCCGAGTACCGGGTCGTCGCCCCCGACCTGAACCGGCCCTCTTTTGCGAAGCTCGACTTCGAGGCGATCGTGGCGGCGGCGCTCGAGGCGGCGGCAGAGGAGCAACCCGACGTGGTGGTCGGAAGCTCGCTCGGCGCTCTGGCGGCGCTGGAGGCGGGCCGGTGGGGACTTCGGGCGCCGCTGGTTCTGGTCGCGCCCGCCCTCGGCTTCGGGTCTCGCTGGGTCGAGAAGCTCGCGCCCGGCGACCCGATTCCGTTCTTCCATCACGGCGAGGGACGCCAGATCGCGATTCACCGGCGCTTCTTCGAGCAGCTGGCGGCGAACACGTCGGGCGTCGCGCCGCCGGTGCAGCGCGTCGCGATCCTGATGGGTAGGAAAGACGAGAGCGTGCCTTTCGAGGGTGTGTTCGAAACCTGGCGGCGATGGGAGGAAAGCGGTCGCCTCGCAAAAGGCTCGCGTTTCATCGCGATCTCGGACGGCGACCATGGCCTGGTGGATCACACGGGGCGGATCGCGGCCGAGATCCAGGCTTCCACGGCGAGCGGATAGAATCCGCCCGCGATGGCGCTATCGGGTCTCGGCCTCTTTCTGCTGGAAGCCTGCGCGGGAACGGCCTTTCTCCTGCTGTTCTTTCCCCCGCGCACCCTCGGCAAGGGGTTTTTCGCGCTCCACGGCCTCCTGGTGACTGTTTTCGCCGGGCTCGCGTGGCTGGCCAGGCCCGCCGGCCTCTCTCCCGGCCTTGCGGCCGCGGCGACGGGGCTGCTGGCGGCCTACACGCTCGCGGCGCACTGGGGCTGGGCGCGCCAGGCGCGGCCTCTGCTGCTCGCGGGCACGGCCGCCGCGACCCTGGGCCTCGCGCGGGTCGCGATCGTGGCGCCCCAGGCGACCGGCACCGCCTGGACCGTCGTCGGTGCCGCTGCCGGAGGCCTCTTTTTCGGATCGGTGCTCCTGATCATGAACCTCGGTCACTGGTATCTGGTGTCGCGGTCGCTTCCGTTTCGCCTGCTGGCGCGCGGCGCGACCCTGTTCGCGGCGCTCGCGATATTCCGCACGGTCTACCTCGCGATCGCGGTGGCGAGTCACAGCGGCTCCGAGGGTCTCCACACGCTGCTCTCGCTCGAGAACGACGCCTTGTTCTTTCTCTTCCGCGTGCTCTGGGGGATCGTCGGGCCTCTCGCACTGTCATACTTCATCTGGCGCACGGCGGAGATGAAGTCGAACCAGGCCGCGACGGGTCTGCTTTACGTCGCCCTCGTGTTCGTCCTGATCGGCGAGCTCCTGTCCTCGTATCTCACGGTCGCGACTGGCTTCCCGGCTTGACCGTCGGGTCCATGCGCGCGAGGCACTACTGCGCCGACTGTCTCGCGTGGCGCGACCACGGCCAGACCGACGACGGCGAGTTCGCGTGCGCGACCTGCGGCAAGGCGTACGCCGTGAGGGCGCCCGGAGCCGCCGGGCCCGAGGGCGTCGAGCGTTGCGCCTTCTGCGACAACCGCGCGTTCTTCCTCCAGAAGGATTTCGACCAGCGGTTGGGTTGCCTGATCATGGCGGCGTCTCTCGGTCTCGCGCTCTTCGTC
Organism: Thermoanaerobaculia bacterium; assembly: GCA_035506175.1. Lineage (GTDB taxonomy): Bacteria > Acidobacteriota > Thermoanaerobaculia > UBA5066 > Gp7-AA6 > DAHUXD01. The sequence goes on from DATJPZ010000026.1 coordinate 2,640, forward strand.
GGCTGGCGGTTCGGCTGGATCTGGTTTACACCGGTCCTCCTCGTGTCGGTCGTGATCGACTGGGTCGTGGCGGCTCGGGTCAAGCCCGTGACGATCTGCTACCGCTGCGACGCGGAATACCGCGACCTCCCGGTCAATCCCCGCCACAAGGGATTCGATCCGCACGTCGCCGAGCGCTACGCGGAGACGAAGACGCTGCGGCGCCTGCGATGAAGATCTACGACATCTCGCGCCGCATCAGCGAAGAGACGCCGGTCTGGCCCGGCGACGTCGCCTTCAGCTGGCGCGAGCTCGAGGCGCCGGGCGCCTCGGCGCGGTGGGGATCCACGTGCTTCTCGATGAGCGCTCACTGCGGGACGCATGCCGACGCGCCGAGCCACGTCTTCGCCGACGGAAAGACGATCGCGGAGGCGCCGCTGTCGGCCTACATCGGTCCGGCGCGGGTGATCGAGCTCCCGGGGCTGGGGGAGGTGGGGCCGGACGCGCTCCCGCGGATGGCCCTGGGCGTGGCGCGGGTCCTTTTCCGGAGCGGCGGCAAGGCGTCGCTGTCGCCGCTGGCCGCCCTGCGGCTGGCCGAGCGCGGGACGATCCTCGTGGGCACCGATGCGGCCTCGATCGACCCCGAGGACGCGGAGGACCTCCCGGCGCACCGCGCGCTGCTCGGCAGCGGCGTCGCGCTCCTCGAGGATCTGGACCTCGAGGCCGTCGGCGAGGGGACGTACCAGCTCGTGGCGCTCCCGCTGCGTTTCGAAGAGCTCGACGCCTCGCCGGTACGGGCGATCCTGATCGGAGAGGAGCCCGGGTAGGCGCAGAGCCCCCTCACGCCAGCGTCTTCGCCAAAGAGGGGAGGGACCCTAGGGAAACAGCCCCCGCAGCCTGGTCGCTTCCTCGACCCGCCCGACGGCCAGGATCAGCGCACCGGTGCGCAGGTCCGTGTCGTGGCGCCGCGCCGTCTCGGCGACGTCCTCGTAGGCGCGCCGGACGGTGCGCTCGAGGTGAGTGCGGACGACGTCCGGATCCCAGAAGAACGAGTAGAGGTCCTGGACCCACTCGAAGTACGAGACGGTCACGCCGCCGGCGTTGGCCAGAATGTCCGGAATGACGACGGCGCCGCTCGAGCGGAGAATGTCGTCGGCGTCGGGCGTCGTCGGCCCGTTCGCGGCTTCGGCGATGATCTTCGCCTTCACGCGGGGCGCGTTCTCGCGCGTGATGACGCCTTCGAGCGCCGCCGGGACGAGGATGTCGACAGGCAGCTCGAGGAGCTCCGCGTTCGAGATCTTCTGGCCGCGCGTGGCCGTCACCGAGCCCTTCTTCTCCTTGGCGGCGTTGACGAGCTCCATGCGGAGGCCCTTCTTGTCGTAGATGCCGCCGCGGGAATCGGAAACGGCGACGACCTTCGCGCCGGCCTCCTCGAGGAAGCGGGCGACGTGAGCCCCCGCATTGCCGAAGCCCTGGACGGCCGCGGTTGCGCCCTTGAGCTTCAGGCGCATGCGCTTGGCGGCCTCGTCGATGGCGACGAAGCATCCTTCTGCCGTGGCCTCGTTGCGGCCAGCGGAGCCGCCGAGGGGAATGGGCTTCCCGGTGACGACGCCGAGCGTCGAGTAGCCCTGCGTCATCGAGAACGTGTCCATGATCCAGGCCATGTGCTGGGGCGTGGTGTACACGTCCGGTGCGGGGATGTCCCGGTCATGGCCGAGGACGATGGCGATTTCGGACGTGTAGCGGCGGGTCAGCCGCTCGTTCTCGTCCATCGAGAGCCTCTTCGGGTCGACCGTGATGCCGCCCTTGGCGCCGCCGAACGGAATGTTGACCACGGCGCACTTCCAGGTCATCCACATCGCGAGCGCCTTGACTTCGTCCAGCGTGACGCCCGGGTGAAAGCGGATGCCGCCCTTCGACGGGCCGCGCGCAATCGAGTGCTGGACGCGGTAGCCGGTGAAGACCTTGATCTTCTTGTTGTCCATCTTGATCGGGATCGACACGGTCAGCTGGCGCTTGGGCTGGCTCAGGACCTGCCGCGTCCCGGGGTCGAGCGCGAGGAAGTCGGCGGCCCGCTCGAACTGACGCAGGGCGAACTCGTACGGGTTCAGGTTCTCGGGGGCCAGGGGAGTCGGGGTCGCGGTCTTCTTCGCGGCGGGCCGGGGGGCGGGCTTGCGCTTCGATGCCATCTTTTCTCCTTCGCCTGCGCGGCGTCGACCGAGGGGCGCGATTCCGAGTGTTCTAGGGGCTGATCAGCGGAAGCGTTGCCGCCGCGTGGCGCGCGATCTCCCACAGCGACGACGGGAAGATGCCGAGGGCGAGAATTCCCGCGGCACAGAGCGCCAGCGCGAGACGGTCGGCCGGCGCCAGCGGCGGCGGCGGGTCGGACTCGACCGGATCGCGCATGTAGAGGATGTAGACGACCTTGAGGTAGTAGCCGATCGACACGAGGCTGTTCAGGACGCCGATGAGCGCGAGGGCGTAGAAGCCCTGCTCGAGGGCGGCCTTGAAGAGAAAGAACTTGCCGATGAATCCCGCCGTCGCGGGGATTCCCGCGAGGGAGAAGAGACACAGCGCGAGGACCGCCGACGCAAACGGCGCCCGGCGTCCCGCGCCCGCGAGCAGGCCGACCGGGTGCGGCTTGGTCTCGTCGCGGTAGAGCGCCGAGACCGCGGCGAAGGCGCCGGCATTCGAGACGAGGTACGCGAAGAAGTACACGAGCACGGCGGCGAGCGCGTCGCGGCCGAAGACGGCGAGCGCGATCGTGACGTAGCCCATCTGCGCGATGCCGGAATAGGCGAGCAGGCGCTTGGCGTCGCGCTGCGCCAGGGCGACGACGTTGCCGAGCGTCATCGACAGGATCGCAAGAGCCGCGATCGCCGTGCGGAAGCGGTCGGGCATCCCGTGCTCGAACACGGCGCCGAAGACCCGGAAGAGGACGAGGACCGCGGCGCCCTTGGGGGCGACCGAGAGGTACGCCACCGCCGGCGTCGGCATGCCCTGGTAGACGTCGGGGGCCCACGCGTGGAACGGCGCGAGCGACATCTTGAACCCGAATCCGACGAGGAGCAGCAGGAGGCCGAAGGCGACGGCGTTGCTCTCGGCGAGCCCGGGGCTCGAGAGCTCCTCGATCCTGGTCCCGCCCGAAGCGCCGAAGAGGAGCGCCACGCCGTAGAGGGTGAACGCGGAGCCGAAGGCGCCGGTCAGAAAGTACTTGAGGGCCGCCTCGGAGGAGGCCGAAATGCGGCGGAAGATGCCCGCGAGCACGTAGAACGCGAGGGACAGCGTCTCGAGCCCGATGAAGACGATCAGCAGGTCGAGTCCGCGGGTCATCAGCGACACGCCGACGTGTCCCCACAGCAGCAGCGCATAGAACTCGCCGCGCTCCTCGCCGGTGCGCTCGAGGTAAGGCTTCGCGACCAGGATCGCGAGAACCGCCGCGCCGCCGAGGAAGAGACCGACGAGCTGCGTCAGCGACGAGGTTTCGTAACGGCCTCCGAACGTCGTGCCGATCGGAGCGTGCAGCAGGAAGTAGAGGGAGACCGCCACGCCGGCCAGGGCGAGCGTCGCGAACCAGCGGCGCAGGCGCGGCGCGAAGGCCTCGACGAGGAGAATCAGGCAGCCCGTCGCGACGAGCGCGATCTCCGGCGCGATCGCGACGAGGTCGGCGTGGGTGAAGCGGACGAAGCTCTCGTTCATGGCTTCACCGAGGCGATCTGCTTGGAGGCGACGTTCTTCTGCAGCGTCTCGACGGCCGGGCGGATGCGGTCGAGCAGGTCGTTGGGCCGCGTACCCACCCAGACCATGAGGACGACGAGGACGGACGCGGCGATGAACTCGCTCGGCCGCACGTCGGTGAGCTCCCGGTTCTCCTCGTGGGCGAAGGGGTTCCAGAAGACCCGCTGCACGAGCGTCAGCATGTAAATCGCCGAGAGGATGACCCCGGTCGCCGCCGCATAGGTCCACCAGCGGTGCGGGGACAGCCACGTGCCGAGGAGGATCGTGAACTCGCCGACGAACCCGTTCAGGCCGGGCAGGCCGATCGAGGACAGCGTCGCGATCAGGAAGAGCGCCGTGGTGACCGGCACGACGGCGGCCACGCCGCCGTAGGCGTCGAGCTCGCGTGTGTGGCGGCGCTCGTACAGGACGCCGACGAGCAGGAACAGGGCGCCCGTCGAGAGCCCGTGGTTGATCATCTGCAGGATCGAGCCGGACAGGGACATCGTCGTGAAGGCGCCGACGCCGATGACGACGAGCCCGAGGTGCGACACCGACGAGTACGCCACGAGGCGCTTCATGTCGTGCTGGGCGTAGGCGACGAGGGCGCCGTAGACGACCCCGATCACGCCGAGCACGCCGAGCCACGGCGCGTAGCGCATCGCGGCGTCGGGAAAGAGGGGGAGCGCGAAGCGCAGGTAGCCGTACACGCCGAGCTTCAGCAGGACGCCGGCGAGGATGATCGAGCCGGCCGTCGGCGCCTCGGTGTGCGCGTCCGGAAGCCAGGTGTGCAGCGGGAAAACCGGGACCTTGATCGCGAACGCCAGCGCGAAGGCGAGGAAGAGCAGGGTTTCGGTGCGTCCGGTGAAGGTCATCCGGTAGAGGTCGTCGAGGGCGAACGACCAGACGCCGGTGACCGCGTGGTAGCGGATCGCGAGGAAGAGGATCGCGAGGAACATCAGGAGGCTGCCCGCCATGGTGAAGAGGAAGAACTTCATCGAGGCGTAGATGCGCCGCGGCCCGCCCCAGATGCCGATGATGAAGTACATCGGCACGAGCATGACCTCCCAGAAGACGTAGAAAAGGGCGAGGTCGAGGGCGACGAGGCTGCCGAGCATCCCCGTCTCCAGGACCAGGAAGGCGACCGAGTACCCGCGGACTTCCTTCTCGACGTGCGAGAGCGAGAAGAGCAGGGCGACCGGCGTCAGGACCGTCGTCAGGAGCACGAGCAGGAGCGAGATGCCGTCGAGCCCGACGCTGTACGAGATCCCGAGCTGCGGGATCCAGTCGACCTTCTCCCGGAACTGAAATCCCTCCGAAACGACGGAGAATCGCGTCCAGAGAGGCAGCGAGAGCGCGAGGTCGAGGATCGACACGGCCAGGGCGACGTTGCGCGCGGCGGCGGGCGCGGAGCGGGGGAACAGAAGCAGGAGCGCGGCTCCCGCCGCGGGGACGAACACGACGAGCGTGAGGAGGTGGTCCCGCAGCAGGGCGTCCATCTAGGGCGCCCCCACGACGAAGAGCAGCAGCGCGATCAGGCCGAGGAAGAAAGTCAGGGCGTAATTGCGGACGTTGCCCGTCTGGAGGAACCGCAGAAAGTCGCCGGCGAGCTCGACCAGGAAGGCCGCGGCGTTGAGGATGCCGTCGATGATCAGAACGTCGACGACCCGCCAGAGCACGTGCGCGAGCCAGGCGTACGGGCGGACGAAGAGGAAGTCGTAGAGCTCGTCGATGCGGAACTTGTCGGCGACCAGCGCGTAGGCGCCCGGCATCGAAGCCGCGATCCGCGCCGGCGTCCGGCCGCCCTGCCTGGCGTACCACTGGTAGGCGAGGGTCAGGCCCGACGCCGCGACGGCGACGGAGACGGCCATGAGCAGCCACTCGGTCGCGTGGGGAAGGGCTTCGTGGGCGCCCTCGTGCCCGGCGATCGGGGGGAAGACGGGCGCCAGGAAAGGCTCGATCACGTTCGCATGCTCGCCGAAGACCGCGGGGAGGCCGAGGAACCCGACGACGACCGACAGAATCCCGAGGACGATCAGCGGGAACGTCATCGACGCGGGCGCTTCGTGGACGTGGTGCGCCTGTTCCTTCGTGCCGCGGAACTGGCCGAAGAAGGTCATCGAGACGATGCGGTACATGTAGAACGCCGTCAGGCCGGCGGTGAAGAGGCCGACGAACCAGAGGAGCTTCCCGAGCTCCGGCGATTCGAACGCGCTCGAGAGAATCGCGTCCTTCGAGAAAAAGCCGGCGAAGGGCGGGATCCCGGAGATGGCGAGGGTCGCCGCGAGGAACGTCCAGAAGGTGATCGGCATCTTCGCCTTCAAGCCGCCCATGTGTCGGATGTCGAGGTCGTCGGCCATGGCGTGCATGACGGAGCCGGCCCCGAGGAAGAGGCAGGCCTTGAAGCAGGCGTGCGTCATGACGTGGAACATGCCGACCGGGAACGCGCCGACGCCGCAGGCCAGGAACATGTAGCCGAGCTGCGAAATCGTCGAGTAGGCGAGGACCTTTTTCAGGTCGTTCTGGGCGATCGCGATCGTTCCGGCGAAGAGCGCGGTGAAGCAGCCGATGCACGCGACGAAGAGCATGACCTCGGGCGCGAGGCGAAACAGCACGTTGCAGCGCGACACCATGTAGACGCCGGCGGTGACCATCGTCGCGGCGTGGATCAGGGCGGAGACGGGAGTCGGGCCCGCCATCGCGTCGGGAAGCCAGACGTACAACGGCACCTGGGCGCTCTTGCCCATGGCGCCGACGAAGAGACACAGGCAGATGATCGACAGGGCCGGCGCGTACTGGGCCGGGTGCTCGGCGGCTTTGCGGAAGACCTCCGAGTAGTTGAGGGAGCCGAAGGCCGCGAAGATCCCGAACATGCCGAGAAGGAACCCGTAGTCGCCGATCCGGTTGACGACGAACGCTTTTCGCCCGGCGGCCGCCGCGTAGGCGCGGTCGAAGTAGTACCCGACGAGAAGGTAGGAGCACAGGCCCACGCCCTCCCACCCGACGAACATCAGGAGGAAGCTCTCGCCGAGGACCAGTGTGAGCATCGCGAAGAGGAACAGGTTCAGGTACGCGAAGAAGCGGGCGTAGCCGGCGTCCGTCGCTTCGTGGTGCATGTAGCCGATCGCGTAAACGTGGATCAGGAAGGCCACGAACGTGACGAAGAACAGCATCAACGCCGAGAGCGAATCGAGCCGGAACGAGATGTCGATCGACAGATTCGCCACGGCGATCCAGCTCGCCAGCGGCTCGACGACGGGGGCGTGGCTGCCGGACGCGAAGGGGATGAGGCGCGCGTACGCGACGATCGTGGTCAGCCCCGCCGCGCCGACGCCGACGGCCGACACGAAGGATTTGCCGAGGCGCGTCCCGAGGAGGGCGTTGACGGCGAACCCGACGAGCGGGATCGCCGGAATGAGCCAGAGCGGCGGCGTCGTCATCGCTTTCGCGTCACCACTTCAGCAGGTTGATCTTGTTCACGTCGATCGTTTCCGTGTGTCGGAAGAGCGCGACGAAGATCGCGAGTCCCACGGACGCTTCCGCGGCGGCGATGGCGATGACGAAGAACACGATGATCTGGCCCTGGTGCGTCCCGAGAGCGGCGCCGTAGCCGAGGAGCGCCAGGTTCGCGGCGTTCATCATCAGCTCGATCGACAGGAAAATCTGGATCGCGTTACGCCGGAGGAGTGCGCCGGCGATGCCGATGGAGAAGAGCGCGCCCGACGCGAGGAGGACGTCGGAGAGCGGGATCGTGCCGATCATGGCGCCTCCTCCCGGCGGGCCAGGACGAAGGCCCCCACGAGGGCCGCGAGCAGCAGCACCGACACCGCCTCGAAGTGCAGCAGGTAGTCGGAGAAGAGGAGGCGCGCGATGGCGGCCGGGTCGGGGAGCTGCTCCGGACCCACCGCCTCGGCCTGGGGCGGCAGGCGCGCGCCGCTGCCGCGGAGCATCCCGAGCAGGAGCGTGGCGAAGACGACGACCGAGAGGCTGCCGAGGACGGTCTGGATCGGGCGCCGCGACCCGTCGGGCTTCTCGCGGCCGACGTTCAGCAGCATGATGACGAAGAGGAAGAGGACGAGGATCGCGCCGGCGTAGACGATGACCTGAAGGCCGGCGATGAACGGCGAGAGCACCATCACGTAGGTCGCCGCGAGCGCGAAGAAGGAGACCACGAGGGCAAGGACGCTCTTGATCGGGTCCTTCCCCGCGACCATGAGGCCGGCGAAGACGACGGCGACCAGAGCGAAGGCGTCGAAGGCCAGCCGTCCGGCGCTCATCGCGAGAGCCTCCAGGCCGACAGGGCGGCGATCCACAGCAGGTTCAGGAGGGCCAGGGGAAGCAGCGCCTTCCAGCCGATCTTCATGAGCTGGTCGTAGCGGAAGCGGGGAAGCGTCCAGCGCACCCAGATGAAGACGCCGACGAAGAGAAACGTCTTCGCTCCGAAGATCAGCAGCGAGAGGATCGCGCCGACGACGCCGTGGGGATGGAAGCCGGGTATCGACCAGCCGCCGAAGTAGAGGGTCGTCGTGACCGCGGAGGCGACCATGACGTTGACGTACTCCGCCATCTGGAAGGCGCCGAAGCGCATCGCGGAGTACTCGGTGTGGTAGCCCGCGACGAGTTCGGGCTCGGCCTCGGGCAGGTCGAAGGGCAGGCGGTTGGTCTCCGCGAACGCCGCGATGAAGAAGACGATGAAGCCGAGCAGCTGCGGGAAAACGTTCCAGCGCGGGATGATCCCGAGCCACGTGCCCTGCTGCATCGCGATGATGTCGGGCAGCCGGAACGAGCTCGCCGCGAGAACGACGCCGGCCGCCGCGGTCGTCATCGCGAGCTCGTAGGAGATGATCTGCGCGCTCGACCGGATCCCGCCCATGAGCGCGAACTTGTCGTTCGAGGCCCAGCCCGCGAGCACGATGGCGTAGACGGAAAGCGACGTGATCGCGAAGAGGTAGAGGATCCCGATCGAGAGGTCGGCGCCGATGATCGGAATCGTCCGTCCGCCGACCTCGATCGTCGAGGCGTAGGGGACGATCGCGAAGGTCGAGAGGGCCGCGAAGACCGCGACGGCGGGCGCGAGCAGGAAGAGGAGGCGGTCGGCGCTCGCCGGCATGACGGCTTCCTTGGTGAACATCTTGATCATGTCCGCGATCGCCTGGCCGAGCCCGAGCGGTCCGACGCGGTTCGGGCCGGGCCGGTCCTGGATGAAGGCCGCGCCGCGGCGTTCGAGCCACGTCAGCGGGATCACGAAGACCGGCATGATCAGGGCCGGCAGCAGGACGCGGAGAAGGAGGATGACCCAGTCGACGAGGCTCACGGGTGGCCCGTCCACGCGAAGTCGCCCTTCTTCAGGAGGCGGCCGCCCTCGGTCGACGCCTCGGTCGCGCCGGCGTAGCCGGGCACTTCCGCGGCGATCTGGGCGAGGAGATCCGCCGGCGTCCACGCGCGGTCGCCCCACCCGAGGGCGATCGCGATCTGCAGGAGCAGCTCCCAGGTGGCGCGGACGGGCGGCTTCGGCAGGAAGGCCCGTTCGAAGCGCTGGACGCGGCCCTGGACGTTGGTGAACGTGCCTTCCTTCTCGGCGAGCGACGCGGCGGGCAGCACGACGTCGGCGGCGCGCGTGAGGGCGTTCGCGTTGCGGGCGGCGACGGCCACGAAGCGGGCACGGCGGAGCGCCGCGACTTTCTCCGGGTCGTCGGCGAGCGCGGCGAAGGCGGCGTCGGCGACGAGGACGACTTCGGGCGACGCCTTCCCCGAGAGCACGGCGTCGAGTCCGTAGCCGCCTTTGCCGGGAGCCAGGCCCATGTCCCGCGCGCCCTTGAAGTTCGCGGCGGCTTCGTCCCCTTCGATCCACGCCGTCTGCGACTTGATCCTGCGGACCCGCGACTCGTCGGCGACGACGTCGCGGTTCTCGATGCCGAGGCGGTCGGCGAGCTTGCGCAGAAGGAAGTTCTCTTCGTTCGACAGGTGGGCCGAGCCGACGACGAGGATGGCCGACGGGCCCGTCTTGTCGGCCGTCGCGCGGATTTCGCGCGCGATGCGCTCGACGGCGACGGGAACGGTGACTTCCTGGACCCTGCTGCCGTCGCGAATCGCGGCCTTGTGGACGTCGCGGTCGTTCAGCGACTCCGACAGGAAGCGGCCGTGGTCGCAGAGCCAGTAGTCGTTGACGTCCGGATTCAGGCGCGGGAGGAAGCGGTAGACGACGTCGTCCTTCGACTCGATCGACACGTTGCAGCCGACGGGACAGCCGGGGCAGATGGATTTCGTCTTCTGCAGGTACCAGACTCGCTTGCGGAAGCGGAACTCGCGGACCGTCAGCGCGCCGACCGGGCAGACGTCCGCGGCGCAGCCGGACCAGTCGTTGGCCAGCGGCTGGCCGTCGTGGGTCCACACGAGCGTCCTGCCGCCGCGGTCGAGGAACGTCAGTTCGGAGGTCCCCGCGATCTCGTGGGTGAAGCGGATGCAGCGCGTGCACTGGATGCAGCGCGTCATGTCCGCGACGACGTGGGGGCCGATCAGGGTCCGGTCGAAGGTCGGGTACTGACGCTTGGACTCGTCGAAGTGCGAGAGCTGCTGCCCGTAGCCGAAGGAGTTGTCCTGCAGCGTGCACTCGCCGGCCTGGTCGCAGATCGGGCAGTCGAGCGGGTGGTTGATGAGGAGGAATTCCATCGTCGCGGCCCGCGACGCCTTGACCTTGTCGGTCGTCGTCTTGACCGAGAGGCCGTCCTTCAACGGGACCGTGCACGCGGCCTGGATCTTGGGAATCCCTTCGATCTCGACGAGACACATCCGGCACTGGCCGACCACCGAGAGGCGCGGGTGGTAGCAGAAGTGCGGGATGTCGACGCCGGCGAGCCTGGCGGCGTCGATCAGGTTCAGGTTCCTGGGGACCTCGATCGCCTTGCCGTCGAAGGTGACCGTGAAGGTGTCCTTCGCCGGCGGCGGAGGCGCGGCGGGCGGGGCGGGAGGCGTCGGCGGCTTCGGGTTGGCGCTCATGTCAGGCCGTCACCAGGGCTTTCGTTCCCGCCAGGCACCTCTTGTGCTCGACGTGGAAGACGAACTCGTCCTTGAACTTCGCGACCGCGGAGAGCAGCGGAGCCGCCGCGCCGTCGGCGAGCACGCAGATCGTCATGCCGTTGGCCATCTGGCCGCCGACGCGCGAGAGGAGCTCGACGTCGCCGGGCCGGCCCTCGCCGTTCTCGATGCGGTGGAGAACCTTGAAGAGCCAGGTCGTGCCTTCCCGGCAGGGCGTGCACTGGCCGCACGACTCGTGCGAGAAGAACTTCAGGATGTTCGTGATCGCCGAGACGATGCACGTGTCCTCGTCCATGACGATGATCGCGGCGGACCCGAGCATCGAGCCCCTGGCCGCGACGCCGTCGAAATCGAGCGGGACGCCCTCGATCTCGTCGGCCTTCAGGATGGCGGCCGAGGCGCCGCCGGGGATCACGGCCTTGAGCTTCTTGCCGCCTCGGATTCCCTGGGCGTAACTCTGCCCGTACAGGAACTCCTTGAAGTCGAGGCCCATCGCAGCCTCGTAGACGCCCGGGCGATTCACGTGGCCCGAGACGCAGTAGAGCTTGGGCCCCGTGTTCTTCTCGTTGCGGCCGAGCTTCAGGAACCAGTCCGCGCCCCGGTCGATGACGTGCTTGACGCAGCAGAGCGTCTCGACGTTGTTGACGATCGTCGGCGCGGCGAAGGCGCCGGAGACCGCGGGGAAGGGCGGCTTGATGCGCGGTTGCCCGCGCTTTCCCTCGATCGATTCGATCAGGCCCGTCTCCTCGCCGCAGATGTAGGCGCCGGCGCCGCGATGGACGGTGATGTCGAGCGAGAAGGCGGACCCCAGGATGTTCTCCCCGAGGAACCCCTTCGCGTAGGCCTCCTCGACCGCGGCGTTCAGGATGCGCGCGCCGTCGTAAAACTCGCCGCGGATGTAGACGTAGGCGTTGCGGCAACGGATCGCGTAGGACGCGAGGATCATGCCCTCGAGGAGCTGATGCGGGTCGTTCTCGATCAGGAGCCGGTCCTTGAAGGTCCCCGGCTCGGATTCGTCGGCGTTGCAGAGCAGGTAGACGGGCTTGCCCTTCGTGTCCTTCGGCAGGAAGCTCCACTTGACGCCGGCCGAAAACCCGGCGCCGCCGCGGCCCCGGACGTTGGCTTTCTTGACCTCCTCGAGGACCTGCTCCGGCGTCATGCCCCCCGTGACGACGCGGCGGACGCTCGCGTAGCCGCCGTCGGCGACGTAGGTCTCGATCGAGCGCGAGTCCTTTCTTCCGACGCGAGCCGAGAGGACCTTCTCGTAGGCCATGTCAGCCCTCCCGTCCGAGCCGCTCGAGGAGCGCGTCGAGCTTTCCCGCGTCCATCGGCTCGTAGTACGCGTCGTTGACCATCATCGAAGGGGCCTTGTCGCAGCCCGCGATGCACTCGACCTCGACCAGCGTGAACTTGCCGTCCTTCGTCGTCTCCTCGAGGCCGACGCCGAGCTTCTTGCGGCAGTGCGCGACGAGCTCCTCGGCGCCGAGAAGGTGGCAGGAAATCGAGGTGCAGAACTGCAGCAGGTTCCTGCCGACCGGACGCAGGTTGAACATCGTGTAGAAGGTCAGGACGCCGTCGACGTGCGAGGGCGGCAGCTCGAGGATGCGCGCGACCTCCTCGGAAGCCTCCTTCGAGATCCAGCCCCAGGTCTCCTGCGCGAGCCAGAGGACAGGCAGGAGCGCGGCCTGCTTGGTCGGGTAGCGTTTCAGGATCTTCTCGATCCGCGCCAGGGCCTCCGCCGGAAACTTCCGCGGTTCGCCCGCCGCTTCGATCCGGTAGCGGGTGTGGCTCACCAGTCGAAAGCTCCCTTTTTCCAGATGTAGGCGTATCCGACGATGAGAACGGCGAGGAAAACGACCATTTCGACCAGGAGCGGCCAGGCCGCCTGCTTGAAGACGAGCGCCCAGGGGTAGACGAACGCGATTTCGACGTCGAACAGGATGAAGATCATCGCGATGACGAAGAACTTGATCGAGACACGCTTGCGGGAGGCGTCGACCAGGGGCACGCCGCTCTCGTAGACCTCCAACTTCTTGCGCGTGCGGAGCTTCGGCGAGACGAGGGCATTCAAAACGAGGATCACCGCTGCCATGGCCGCAGCGACTCCGAGCAGGACCAGAATCGGGATGAAACTTTCTGGCATGGAGCGGCCCCGACTTTTTCACAAGCGGCCGAGTCGAGTCAACGCATGTGGAAGAGCGCAAAGGAGCTAAGGCCGCGCGGACGTCGGGGCGAGGTTAGGATCCGGGCGTGTCGAAGCCTTTTCGTCCCGCGGCCCTCGTGCCCGCCTACCAGGCGGCGGCGACCGTCGGCGCCGTCGTGCGCGGGCTGCGCCCGTGGGTCGAGAGAGTCCTGGTCGTCGACGACGGCTCGACGGACGCGACCGCGCTCGAGGCCGAGCGGGCGGGGGCCGACGTCCTCCGCCTGCCCGAGAACGGCGGAAAAGGGGCGGCGGTGCGCGCCGGGCTTTCGCGCCTGCTCGCGACGGAGGCGACGCACGTGGCCTTCGCGGACGCGGACGGACAGCACGATCCCGAGGACCTGCCGCGCCTTCTCGAGGCCGCCCGCGGCGGCGAAGACTTCGTGATCGGCTCGCGCATGTCCGAACCCGACGCGATCCCGGCCTACCGGTTTCGCACCAACGAGATCGGGAGCCGCATCCTGACGCGCATGACCGGGCACGGGATCGAGGACGCCCAGTCGGGCTACCGCGTCGTGGCCGCCGAGGTCCTCCGGAAGCTCGCCCTGACGGCCCGGGGCTACAGCATCGAGACCGAAATCCTCCTGAAGGCCGCGCGCCACGTCGGCCGCTTCGCCCACGTGCCGGTGCGGGCGATCTACGGCGGGCCGTCGCACTACAGGCCCTTCCGCGACACGTGGGTCATTTCCTGGGGCGCCGTTTATTACAAAGTCTTCGAGACCGACTGACGGAGCAGGCGTGGCGGCTACAATTCGCGCCGTGCCCGAGCCCGTCGTCACGCCCCTCGCGATGAGCGCGCGCGCGCCGCGCGTTCTCACCATCGACGCCGAGGACTGGTTCCACGTCTGCGGCGACGGCTACTACTCGGACCCGGGCCGCTGGGACGGGTTCGCGTCGCGGGTCGAGGAGACGTTCGGGGCGCTCCTCGAGACGCTGGCGCGCGGCGGCCACCGCGCGACGGTCTTCTTCCTCGGGTGGATCGCGCGGCGCCACCCGGCCCTCGTGCGGGAGGCCGCCCGGCGCGGGCACGAAATCGGGGTGCACGGCGACCTGCACGTGCGCGCCGACGAGATGACCCGCGAGGAGTTTCGCGAGGACCTGCGGCGGGCGCGGGAGTCCGTCGAGGCCGCCGGCGGCGCGGGCGCATCGGCCTTTCGCGCGGCCGAGTGGTCGATCCGCGATCCCCGCGCCGAGGCCCTGGGCGAGCTCGCGGCGGAGGGCTTTCGCTGCGATGCCTCGATGATGCCCGTGCCGCCGCTCGGCGGCCCGTCGAGCCCGGAGGGACCGGCCCGGATCGCCCGCCGCGGCTGGTCGCTCGTCGAGCTGCCCCCCCTGACGGGGCGTGTCCTCGGCAGGCGGCTGCCGCTCGGGGGCGCGTGGCCGTTCCGGATCCTGCCGGAACCCCTGCTCGCTGCCGCGGAGGAGCGGTTCCGCGCGCGCGGGTGGCCCGCGGTCTTCACGCTGCATCCGTGGGAGATCGACCGCGCCCACCCGCCGATGGACGGGCTGCCGGCGATGTCCCGGCTCGTGCATTTCGTCGGCCTGCGGCGGTTCCCCGACCGGCTCGAGCGCTGGCTCGCCCGCGATCGCTGCGTCGCGCTCGCGGACGTCCTCCCGGACCTGCACGCCGCATGACCGCGTCGGCGGCGTTCCTCTTCCCGGGCCAGCTCGCCGAGTGGGTCGGCATGGGGAAGGACTTCTTCGAGGCCGATCCCGAGGCGCGCTCGCTTGTTGCGGCGACGTCGCGGGCCTGCGGCCGGGACCTCGAGCGGATCCTGTTCGAAGGCCCCGACGTGGAACTGCACGAGAACCTCGCCGCGCAGGCCGGTGTGTGCCTCGTCTCGACGCTCGCCGCACGCGCTCTCCTGCGCGCGGGCGTGGCGCCGCGCGCCACGGCCGGCTACAGCCTCGGCAATTACGCGGCGATGGTTGCCGCCGGGGCGATCGGCTACGACGAGGCGCTCGAAGTGCTCGTCGCGGTGTGGCGCGAGACCGAGCGCCTCGGGATCCGCGGCGCGATGGGTGCGGTCATCGGGGCGCGCCGGGAGGTCGTCGAGTCGGTGCTCGACGCGTTGCGGGCGCGCGGGCGCTGCGTCTGGATCGGCAACGTCAACGCGTCGACCCAGTTCGTCCTGACGGGCGAGAAGGAATCCGTCGCCGAGGCTCTCGACGAGCTCAAGCCGCGCGCGCTCTCGGTCCTGCCCCTGGCCATGAGCTGGCCGATCCACAGCGAGCTCATGCGCCCCGTGGCCGACGCGATCGCGCCTCTGGTGGCAGGGTTGAAGACGGTGAAGGACCCGGACTCCGCCTACTACGGCCCCGAGGGCCGTCCGGTCTCGGGCGGCGCCGAGGTGCGCCGGCTGCTCGGCACGGCCTTCTGCTTCCCGACGCTCTGGAAGGATACGTTCGAGCGGCTCGTCGCCGACGGCGCCCGCGTGTTCCTCGAGGTCGGCCCGGG
Organism: Thermoanaerobaculia bacterium; assembly: GCA_035506175.1. GTDB lineage: Bacteria > Acidobacteriota > Thermoanaerobaculia > UBA5066 > Gp7-AA6 > DAHUXD01. The sequence goes on from DATJPZ010000026.1 coordinate 18,029, forward strand.
AGAGATGCTCTCGAAGATGGTGCGCTGGATCGATCGAACGACGCGGTGTCAGCCGGTGGGCACTCTGGCGGCAGTTCGCGCCGCCGTGGATATAGTCCATCGGCCATGAAAACGGCCGTCGTCACCGGAGGCTCGCGGGGGATCGGCCGGGCGATTTCGCTCGAGCTCGCGGCCTCGGGCGCGCGCGTGGTTCTGACCTGCCGGGAAGACCTGGCCCGCGCCGAGGCGACCGTGGGCGAGATTCGTGCCGCCGGGGGCGACGCGACGGCGCTCGTCATGGACGTGCGCAAGCCGGAGGAGGTGCGCGGTCTCGCCGAGCGCGTGACGGCCGACTTCGGCGGGGCCGACATCCTGGTGAACAACGCCGGCGTCATCAAGGACGCCCTGTTCCCCTTCATGAAGGAAGAGGACTGGGACTACGTGCTCGACGTGGATTTGAAGGGTGCCTTCCGCGTGACCAAAGCGCTCATCCGGGGCATGCTCCACAAGGGTCGGGGCCGGATCGTCAACGTCGTGTCGGTCAGCGGGATTTCGGGACACGCCGGCCAGGCCAACTACTCGGCGGCCAAGGGCGGCCTGATCGCGTTTACGAAAGCGCTCGCGCTGGAGCTCGCGCCGCGAGGCATCACGGTCAACGCCGTGGCGCCCGGGCTCGTGGACACCGAGATCATCGCCCACCTGAAAGAAGAGGCGCGCCGCGAGTTCCTCGGCCGGATCCCGATGGCTCGTTTCGGAAAGCCCGAGGAGGTCGCGGCCGTCGTCGGATTCCTGGCCTCGGAGAAGGCTTCCTACGTGACGGGGCAGGTCTGGCGCGCCGACGGCGGCATGGCCTAGCTATAATCGAGCCAGAAGGAGACCCCATGTCCCGGCAAGAACTGGCGTCGCGCGTCAAGGAATTGATCGTGCGCCGCTTGAAGCTCGACATCGATCCGAAGACGATCGACGACGCCGCGCCGCTCTTCGGCGAAGGCCTCGGCCTCGATTCGATCGACGCGCTCGAGCTCGTGCTCGGCCTCGAGCAGGAGTTCCACATCAAAGTCGAGGACGAGGAGGTCGGGGTCAAGGCCTTCGCCTCGGTGGACGCCCTCTGCGACTTCATCGAGCAGAAGAAGACGGCCTGATGCCGCTCGACGGGCTGCCGCACGCCTACCCCTTCCGTTTCGTGGACCTGGTTTCGGAAGAGCCCGACGCCGCTTTCGCGCGCGGGCGCGTCCGGGCCCGCGTTTCCGCCAACGGGCGGGCCTCGGCCGGCGAAGGCGACGGGTGGCCGAGCCCGGTGCTCTACGCGGAGGCGATCGCCCAGGCGGCGCTGCTGCTCCGGGGCGGAGATCCCGAGAGCGCCCGGTCGGGGTTTCTCGCCGGCATCGAGGGTTTCTCGGCGGAACGCACGCCCCGGGCGGGCGAGACCCTCGAGATCGCGGTGAGGCTCGCCGCGCGCTTTGGCCGGATCGTCCGCTTCGACGGCGAGGTGACGTCCGGGTCCGAGACTCTCGCCCGAGGAAGCGTTCTCGTGCGCGAGGGCGAAGCGGAGGCGGCCTCGTGAAGCTCGTCGAAGAAGATCGCGGCGCCCACACGATCCTGATGATTTCGGGGACGCTCGCCCTCGGGGACGCGACGCGGGCGATCCAGGAGCGCTTCGACAAGCTCTCGACCGACCGGACGGGCGCGGTGATCCTCGACCTGACGGGGCTCGAGCACCTCGACTCGACGGCCATCGGCGTTTTCGTCGGCGGCCTCAAGCGCTTCGAGGCCCTCGGGCGCCGCTTCTACCTCGTCAACCCTCGCGAGCGCGTCGCCGCCGTCTTTCGGATCACGCACCTCGACTCGGTCTTCCGCGTCTTTCCGAACGTCGACGCGGCCCTGGCCGTCGCGAACCTCGCCTCGCAGGAGGAAGAGACCAGTGAGCAGTGAGGTCGCGACCGCCTGCGAGTGCACGCACGAGCCGCCGCACCGGTTCGTGATGGCCCATCGGGCGCGTGCCGGCGGGGGCGTGCGCGTGGGTTTGAAGCGCGTCGACGAGCCCTACCCGATGCGGGAGGTTTTCGTGACCAACCGCGAGCTCAAGATGGCCCAGGACGACGTCTACAAGGCGTGCTTCGTCTGCGTGGACGGGGGTTTTCGCGAGACCGCGATCGCTCTCCCCAAGGCCGAGATCGAGCTCGGTCTCCCGCCCGAGTGACGCCGCCCGGGGCGGATCCCGCCGCCGAGCAGAAGCGCGGGGCCGGGGAGCACGCGGCGTCCCTGGTAGCCTCCGGGATGGTCGTGGGCCTCGGCACGGGCTCGACGGCGGTGTTCGCGACGCGCCGGATCGGTGCGCTCCTCGCCTCGGGGGCGCTCCGGGACGTCGTCGGCGTGCCCACGTCGCGGGCGACCGCCGAGGAGGCGAAGCGTCTCGGGATCCGGCTGCTGTCCGACGACATGCCCCGCGCGATCGACCTGACGATCGACGGCGCGGACGAAGTCGATCCGGCCCTCGACCTGATCAAGGGCGGCGGAGGAGCGCTCTTCCGGGAGAAGATCGTGGCCCAGGCGAGCCGGCGCGTCGTCATCGTCGTCGACGAGTCGAAGCTGTCGCCGGCGCTCGGGACGCGCCACGCCCTTCCCGTCGAGGTGTCGCGCTTCGGCTGGATGTCGCAGCAGCGCTTCCTCGAGGAGATCGGCGGGAAGCCGCAGGTGCGGCGCACGGCCGCCGGCCAGGCGTACGAAACGGACCAGGGCAACTGGATCCTCGACTGTGCGTTCCCCCCGATCGGCGACCCCGCGGCGCTCGCGGGGAAGCTCGCGGCGCGCGCCGGCCTGGTCGAGCACGGCCTCTTCTGCGGAATCGCGTCCGAGGTCGTCGTCGCCGGGCAGAACGGCGTCCGGGTGCTGCGCCGGCCGTAGACCCCGACAGGGTGGGGCCGCCTCAGCGGCGGCGCGCGACGACGAGATCCTGGTACTCGAGGCCGGGCTGGCCTTTCCAGTACCCGGCGTGCGACGCCCGGACCTCGAGGCCGGCGCGGGCAATTTCGCCGAGAAGCCAGTCCGCGTCGTACCCGACCGCGTTCTCCGGGACGTCCGGGTCGGCGACCAGGCCATCCGGCACGGCCCACGTCAGCGGCTGGAGCGCCGTGCCGCCGGCGAGCGCTTTGCGCGCGCGCTCGTCGAGGAGGAAGAAGGAAGCGAAGAGGCGTCCGCCGCGATCGAGCGTGCGTGCGATCTCGCGGAGGTACCGCGGCGCGGCGTCGGGCAGGAGATGCGTGAAGAGAGACGTCGCGATGGCGAGATCGAAGGAGCGGTCCGGCCACGGGAAACGGAAGTCGGCGGCTTCGATTCTCCCGTCCGGGTTGTAGAGCTTCGTTCGGACGTCGGCATGGTGAAAGCGGAAGCGAGCCGGGTCGAGGCCGAGGCTTCCCGAGCACCAGTCCACGTACGGGCGCGCGACGTCGAAGCCGTCGTAGGAACCGGTCTCCGCGAGCCTCTCGCCGAGCGGCCAGGCGAGGCGCCCGAGGCCGCAGCCGACGTCGAGGACGCGGTCCGTCGAGCGGAGGCCCGCTTGCTCCTCGAGCAGGGTAAGCGCCCGCTGGCCGATCGCGAAGTAGTCGCCGGAGCCCACGCCGGCGAGAAGCTCGGGCGGCGGCGTCGGCGGGCGCCGGGGCTCGCTTCGCCTGGTCCAGAAAGCCACGCGGCGAGTCTAGCGCCCGCCGGGCGCTTCATTCGGTGGGCCCCGCGGCCAACCTTCACGGTCCCTGCGAAAGTGGCGGAACTCGTAGGCGCAGCGGGGGCGCGGGGTCTCCCCGCGACGAGGGCGCCGGAGCCTGAGCGCCCGCGCGCAGTTGACCGATTCGCTGTGTACCGTTATCGTTCCGGGTCCCTGCGAAAGTGGCGGAACTGGTAGACGCGCAGGTTTCAGGAACCTGTGGGTAACACCGTGAGGGTTCGAGTCCCTCCTTTCGCACCAACCTCTCGCGTTCACCGGTGCTCGATCGAATACGGTCCGACCGCCTCGGCGCTCGGCGACGCTCCCCGCATGCCGACGATGACGACGCCGCGCCTGGCGTTGGCCCGGCGAAGGCGCTCCCCGGTGTCGTCGACAGGCGAGAACCAGTCGAACCACGGGTGCTCATACACGTCGCCCGGCGGGAGGCGTTCGGCGCGTGGCTTGACGTTGCCCCAGAGCGAGGAATGGGCGCGCGTGTCCAGCGCAGCCGGCGGAGCGGATCGATCGGGGCGTTGAACGCCGGCTCGTCGTTCCAGAAGAGAACTCGGCCGTCGAGGTCGGCGCCGCCGACGAGCATGGCCCCGGCGGCACCGTGTGGATCGCGAAACGGCTGCTCACGGGCCGGCCGGAGCTGGCGTCTCTTTCGTTCGACGAGGTCGTCGCGGAGTTCGACGAGGTTCTCGCCGCGCCGGCCGCCCAACGTTGAGCCGCCCGTCAGCGGCGGCGGCTCGCGCGACAGGTGATCAGAGCCCCCTTTGCTCGAGCCAGAACACGACGTGCTCGCGTGTGTACCCGTGTTCATCCTGGAGATGGATGATCTTCTGCTCGAGCGAATACCCTCCGGCGGGCCGCGGACAGTCTTCTGACAGGAGAGCACAGTCCGGCCCCATGTTCCGGAGCAGAACCGGGTAGGCCTCGGCGAGCGGCGCGGAAAGGAACAGCCCGAGGCCGCCGTCGTCGTCCTCCTCGCGCGTCCCGTCGTAGAACTCGGCGAACCAGGCCGCCGCCAGCGCGTCGCAGCCGAGCCGGCCGGTTGCCGCCGAGACGCCGAAGTACCGCCGCGGCGGCGCAGGATCCGGGACGAGCTGGATCCCGGCACGCACGGCACGCGAAAGGAGAGGGAACCGCGGATGACTCGCTGCCATCGTCAGCCGTGACCGATCATATACAGCCTGGACCGACGGGGGCCCCGCGGGTTCCGAAGTCAGCAAGTCAGCGTTGACCCCTCCAGGCGCGTTTAACCCTTCCCGTGGATCTTCATGTCCACGATCTCGTCGATGGTGGCGTCCTTGTCGCGGGACTTGATCCGCTTGACGTCGTCGACCGAAACGCCGTGGATGCGCATGGACACGAGATCGTCGGCGGAGACGTTCTTGTAGCCGAGGGCCTGGATGTCGCGCACGAAATCGGCCGACACGCCGTGGATGCGCATGCTGACGACGTCGTCGGCGGACAGGTCGTGGTAGCCGAGCTTCTCCATCTCCTGCACGAACTCGGGGGTGGCGCCGTGGATCCGGAGCGAGACGAGGTCGTCGGCCTCGAGCCGGCCGCCGCGGGACAAGGCCTTCATCGCCTGGATGAAGTCGGGCGTGACGCCGTGGATGCGCATCGAGACCAGATCCTCGGCCGAGAGGTGGTCGTAGCCGGCGGCCTTCATCGTCCGGATGAACTCCGGGGTCGCCCCGTGGATGCGCATGGACACGAGGTCGTCGGCGTCGAGGTGCTCGTAGCCGAGCGCCTTCAGGTCGCGGATGAACCGGGGGCCCGCGCCGTGGATCCGCATCGAGATGAGGTCGTCGAGCGAGAGGCTGGCGTAGCCGAGGCTCGCGAGCTCCTGCATGAAGCGGCGGCTGACGTCGTGGACGGTCAGGGCGAAGGCCTCGTCCGGCGCGGGCGTGGCAAAGCCCAGCTTCACGAGCGCCGCGATGTAGTCGGGGTTCGAGGCGAACGTGAAGCGCCCCGACCCGCCGGCATCGTTGAGCTGCCCTTCGAAGGTGATCGTGCCGGCGTCTCGCACCATGCGGAAGCTCGCCGGGACGTCGGTCGGGGAGGTGGGGCGGTGCAAGCCCTCGAAGTCGGCAGCGGTGAAGTCGTCCGACGAACTCCAGTTGTCCGAGCCCGAGCTCGACCGGCGTTTGAGCGTCAGGTCGAGAGAGCCGTCCCGCCGGAAGTCGACCAGCCAGCGGCCGTGGATCGTCTCCGGGCCCCTCGCCTGAGCGCGGGCGACGGGCACTGGTGCGGCCAGGACGAAGGCGAGAGCCAGAACGAGGCGGTACCGTTCGGCGAAGCGCGTCATGCATCCCCCCGGTTCTGGAGACGGCGATCAGCGGAGAAGGTTACTGGGACCAAGACGGCCGTGGGGTGAAGGCTAGGGGGAGTTTACGAAGACGATCCCTTGCATCATGGCACCATGCACAAGGCAGTAGTAGTTGAATCCCGCGGTGTTCGCCGTGGTGAAAGTATGCGGGAAGGTGAAGGGCGCCGACCGCTGCCCAGAGTTCCAATTGCCGTCCTGCATGCACGTCGGGT